>CAZACJ010000039.1:0-42146 GCA_964483385.1 uncultured Pirellula sp.
ACAAATCGCGAATTGCTCTACATCCACCAATTTTCCTTGCCGATGGTACGGCCTGGGTAACCTTTAACGATTGTAGGACCCGCCCGACTTAAGGACGTGATTCGTGATTCAGACCATCCGCAACATACTCTCTAGTCTTCAAAAACTTCTTCATGCACCACTGAAGGCCAAAGTTTGGGCAGTCCCTTTGATATGCTGTAGCAACCTTACCAGCCAAGCTCAAGAATTGCTCCAACTCGCAGACCCTCCGACCCCATTGGAAGTCCTCGAAGCTCGGTTTCGTGAAACCGAACTACGACTCAAAGCCCTAGAAGAAGCGAATGCAAACTACGAAGACACACTCTTCGTGACGTCCGATTCAACGACCGCACAGGACAAAAACGAAGTAGCAAACCCCTCTGAGACTTCCAAGTCCGCTGACCCAAAGTCAACCGATAAACAGGACGCGAAGTCAGATAGCAAGTCGGACGAGAAGAAATCTGACAAGAAGGATGAGAAGAAAGACGAAAAGAAAAAGAAGTCTTGGTTCGAAAAATACACCATCCGTGGCTACGCACAGTTTCGAATCAACGAAACCTTGGACCTACAAGAGAATTCAGCTCCGGCATACCTGCCGGGTGACACTTCTGTCGGAGATAACCAAAGCTTTCTCTTACGTCGGGCACGGCTCATTATCTCCGGAGATGTATCCGAACACCTCGGTATCTACTTGCAACCAGACTTCGCTGCCAACATCCCAGGCGTCAGCGACCAAATCAAGTACGTTCAGATTCGAGACTGGTACAGCGACTTGTACCTGACCACCGACAAAGTAAACCGACTGCGGATTGGCCAGTCGAAAATTCCCTACGGCTGGGAGAACATGCAATCCAGCTCGAACCGATTGTCACTCGACCGAAACGATGCTTTCAATAGCGCTGCTCGAAACGAACGCGACCTCGGCGTCTTTTACTACTGGACTCCGAAACCAGCCCAAGACTTCTTCAAGTACACGGTCGACGAAGGACTTAAAGGCTCCGGGAACTACGGGATCTTTGGTATCGGGGTATATAACGGTCAAGGTGGTTCCTTCCGAGAACAAAACGATAACCTCCACCTTGTCGCGCGACTTACCCTCCCCGGCAAACTAGCAAATGGACAACTCTACGAAGTTGGTATCCAAGGATACACAGGAGACTACAGCGTGTTGACCAGCCCTATCGCTCCCCTGGGTACCGGTAGCCTAATCAACCCGTTCTCAAAACCGGGTGGATACTCCGATGAACGGATTGGATGGACCGGCGTTTATTACCCACAACCGATCGGATTCCAAGCCGAATGGAACGTAGGAACAGGTCCCGCACTGAATGCCGCACAAAATGCCGTAGAAGAACGCTCCGTCAAAGGTGGCTACGCCCAAACCATGTACCAATACAAAAGCAACTACGGAGTGCTCTTTCCCTTTTTGCGGTATCAATACTATCGCGGCGGTTATAAGACCGAACGAAATGCTCCTTACGCCCGCGTCGACGACTTCGAAGTCGGTGTCGAATGGCAAATGAACTCGTCGGCAGAATTAACTACTGTATACACCTTCGCCGATCGCACCAACACTTCTACACGTTCGCAAACAAATGCCCTAAACTATGGCCAGTTTGTGGGAGACATTTTGCGGATGCAATTCCAGTTCAACTACTAAATCAACAATCTCCATGGCGGCTTCGACTCGACCAGACTAAACTGACTGAATGGATCCTTGAACGGATGATTTCAATCCGCCAAGGATCAAGCCCATTAGGGCCCCACCGAGCCTTCTATGCCGCTATCCCTCCCGACCCTTCATGCGATCCACTACCAGCCTACCAACTGCACTGGTTACACTTTTCCTCATCCTAGGCTTTGAGTCGGCTCAAGCCCAAGAGAGTGAAATCTCCTACAGTCGCGATGTTCGCCCCATCATCTCCGACATGTGCTTCTCCTGCCACGGGCCAGACGAACAAGGCCGAAAAGGGGACTTGCTCCTGAGCGACTATCAGGCAGCCCTCAAAGGTGGAGAGTCCGGGCAACCCGCTATCGTTCCAGGTGATCCCGCCAACAGCGAATTGATCAAGCGCCTTCACAGCGACGACCCCGATGTATGTATGCCACCGCCGCACACAAAGAAGAAACTCACTCCGAACCAAGTTGCGATTCTTGAGAAATGGATAGCCGCTGGTGCAAACTACGAGAAACACTGGGCGTTTACCTCTCCCACGCAATCATCTGTCCCTGATTCCGATTCACACAACCCAATCGATGCGTTTGTCGAACACAGACTAAAACAAGCTGGCTTACCCACATCGCCGATAGCCGACAAATCGACGCTGCTACGACGAGTTTCGCTCGACCTTATCGGACTTCCTCCTACCGAAGAAGAACTCTCGGATTTCCTCTCTGACACCTCTGCCGACGCCTACGAAAAAGCGGTCAATCGTTTGCTTGATTCCCCCAAATACGGTGAACGATGGGCACGCAAATGGTTAGATCTAGCACGTTATGCAGATACCAACGGCTACGAAAAAGACCGTGTACGCTCCATCTGGCCATATCGAGACTGGGTGATCCGAGCCCTCAATGAAGATATGCCCTTCGATCAATTTACGATCGAACAAATTGCTGGTGACCTGCTGCCCGATGCAACTCTGAGCCAACGCATTGCTACCGGCTTCCATCGCAATACGATGCTCAACGAAGAAGGCGGTATCGATCCACTCGAATTTCGCTTCCATGCAATGGTTGATCGTGTCGCTACCACAGGCGCAACTTGGCTTGGACTTACCTTGCAGTGCTGCCAATGCCATACCCATAAATACGATCCAATTACGCAAAATGAATACTACGCTTTCATGGCATTACTTAATAACGCAGATGAACTGGATCTAGAAATCCCAAGTCAATCAGAGACGGCAAACAGATCCGCTCGTCAAACAGAAGAGCAAAACCGCCAACAGCAAGCCGAAGCCTTGCTGGCTGCTCTGCCAAACAAATGGCCTATCGAGGATCCAAATATTACTTGGACCACTCCAGAACCACAGCTCGATACCAATCCCACCGAGCCTTTCCAGATTCTTCCGGACAATTCGATCCTATTCAATGCTCCCGGACCGGCGTCCGCGATACTCACAGTCAAGTTCCCTAACCTAAACGGTAAATTCTCACACTTGCGCATCGAAGCCCTCACCGACAAATCCCTTCCGGGAACCGGCCCCGGTCGAACTCCTCACGGTAACTTTGTCCTAAGCGAAATCTCAGTTCGCAACGCAAATCACGCCGTAAACATTTCTAGCGGTTCAGCAAATGTCGAACAAAACGGCTATCCTGCTTCCGCAGCATTCGACGGCAACGAGAATACAGGCTGGGCAGTACACGCGGATGGAAAAGACATTCATAGCGACAAGTCGCTTACGCTCTCGTTCGATACTACCCTTGATTCTACCGGTGATACGCAATTGATCATCCGGCAAACTCATGGCTCGCAACATACTATCGGACGATTGAAAGTCAGCTTTGGTACATCGGATATCCCCACCGAAGATCTAGAGAAACGCCGTAGCATTGCATTTGATGCAGCGATGTCCAAGTGGATTGAATCTCAACAAAAATCAACCGCAAAGTGGCTTCCAATCGTCCCCACGCAAGCCACCTCAAATCTTCCTCTCTTGACGATCAATCCAGATGCAACTGTTTTTGTTACTGGTGATATTACCAAGTCAGATACCTACACGTTGGAACTCGAAGATCTATCCCTACTATCTGCTAATAACGTTCAATCCGATGCAATTACCGCCATTCGTCTCGAAGCTCTCCCGGACCCGAGACTCCCAGGTCGTGGACCAGGCATGGCCTATTACGAAGGCCCCAAAGGTGACTTCTTAATGGGAGAATTCCAAATCTTTGCCGACGGCCAACCCGTGAAAATTGCTTCTGCCTCGGAAAGCTACGCAAAAAACACCTTCGGAAACCAAGCAGAAGCAAAATATGCAATCGATGGTGACCCTGAAACGGGTTGGAGTTGCGCCCAAGGCCAGGGCAAAGCTCACGAAGCCGTATTCCGCTTGGAGCAACCCACCAAAGCCAAGCGTTGGACCATCGTCATGCAATTCGGACGACACTACGCTTGCTCACTCGGTAAATTTCGAATCAGTTTCACCGATGACCCTCGCGATGTTCGAGCCAGCCCACTTCCTTCCGATGTGCAAAGCTTGCTCCACCAACCAAACCGCACACCAGAACAACTGGTTGCGTTGAAGAACGCATTCGTTATGCAATCCCCGGAACTAGCTGCCGCGAGAACTCCGTTAGATGCACTGATGCGCGAGCCCAGCATGCTCACAACTTTGGTGTTTCAAGAACGCCCACCAGAGAATCCCCGCAAGACCTACCTGCATCATCGCGGTGAGTGGACACAACCAACACACACCGTCGATCCCGATGTTCTTTCCATCCTCAATCCAATCCCCAGCGAGTCTCCCAAAAATCGCCTAGCCTTTGCGAAATGGCTCGTCAGCCGCGACAACCCTCTGACAGCACGCGTCGTCGTCAATCGAAGTTGGGCAGCGTTCTTCGGACGAGGAATTGTTAAGACACAGGAAGATTTCGGATATCAAGGAAGTCCACCGTCACACCCACAACTACTCGATTGGCTAGCTGTCGAGTTTATGAACGACGGATGGTCGATGAAGCAACTCCATCGTCGTATCGTAACAAGCCGCACTTACAAGCAATCCAGCAACAGCAATACATTGGGTGAAGAACAGGATCCAGAGAACTCCCTCCTTTGGCGAGGCCCCCGAGTGCGACTCGATGCAGAACAAGTCCGCGACGCAGCGCTGCATGCCGCAGGGTTATTATCCGGCAAAATGTACGGACCAAGCGTCTACCCACCACAACCACCAAACATTACCACCGAAGGAACCTATGGCGCGATGAATTGGGCCACAAGTACAGGTGAAGACAGATATCGCCGAAGCCTCTACACGTTTACCAAACGAACCGCTCCTTTTGCTTTTGCAAATACTTTCGATGCTCCCACAGGCGAAGGATGCATCGTTCGAAGAGATCGCTCCAATACGCCGTTACAAGCACTGACCATGCTCAACGACGTCACCATTATTGAAGCATCTCAAGCACTCGGGAAATCGTTGGCTCAAATGCAAGGCTCCCATGAAGATCGCATCACCGTCGCCTACAACCGCTGTTTCTCCCGCCCAGCAACAAATGATGAACTTGCGAAAATTTCAACTTTCTATCAAAAACAATTCGAACGACTCAACTCGAATCCACAGGCAGCGGCAAGCATCGCTGGTGATGGCCCCAGCGATTCCACGATTCAACGTGCGGCTTGGACCACTGTTGTTCGAGCGCTGATGAATACCGACGAGTTCGTCACCAGAAGGTAAGTCATGAACATTACGACCAATGACCCAAAAAAACTCACTCCCTCTCGCCGCCACTTTCTGCATGATTGCGGTGTGGGCCTAGGGAAAATGGCTTTCGCAAGCCTCTTGGCAGATCGAGCGCTCGGACAGCAACCCGCCGATAATCCTGAATTACTGCAGGCTCAAGACCCTTTGGCACCCCGCCCCCCTCACTTTCAAGGCAAAGCCAAAGCGGTAATTCACTTGTTCATGGCTGGCGCACCGAGCCACTTGGAACTCTTTGATTATAAACCCGCACTCTCGCAGCTAGACGGCAAACCTCTCCCTGCATCGGTTACAGAAGGCCAGCGACTAGCGTTTATCCGCTCCGATGCTGCAGTCATGGGCCCACAGTTCCAATTTGCAAAGCACGGACAATCGGGAATGGAAATCTCCGATGCCCTTCCGTACCACTCAAAAATCGTCGACGACATCTGCCTAATTCGCTCTTGCCATACCGACCAATTCAATCACGCTCCTGCGCAGACATTCTTTCAAACGGGATTCGCCGTACCCGGTCGCCCAAGCATCGGTTCGTGGGTGACTTATGGGCTAGGATGCGAAACAAAAGATCTTCCCGCCTTTGTCGTGCTGAGCACCGGCAGCGGTATCAGCGGTGGCAGTGGACTTTGGTCCAGCGGTTTCTTGCCCAGTATCCATACCGGCGTTCGCTTTCGCAACCAAGGTGATCCTATCCTCAATGTCACCAATCCAACAGGTATTGATACAACGCTACAACGAGACACGCTTGACCTAATCAACGCGTTGAACCAAGAACAATTGCGATATACGAGAGACGCGGAAATTGCAACTCGACTCGCTAACTACGAGATGGCTTTCCGTATGCAAGCCTCCGCGCCTGAACTGATGGACCTCCGCACAGAAACTAAAGAAACCATCGAGCTCTATGGTTGCGATCCTGCTACCCCTTCCTTCGCACGGGCTTGCCTGCTCGCAAGACGAATGATCGAAAGAGGGGTTCGCTACGTAAACATTTTTCACGAAGGCTGGGATGCACATAGCGATGTCGTCGGAAACCATCGCGGTAACTGCAAAGCGACCGATCAAGCGAGCGCCGCACTGATCATCGATCTGAAAAACCGAGGCTTGCTCGACGAAACCTTGGTCGTCTGGGGCGGCGAATTCGGCCGCACCCCAATGGTTGAAAGCAACGCAGCTCTGGGAAGATCACGTGGACGCGATCACCACCCAAAGGCCTACAGCATGTGGCTAGCCGGAGGTGGAATCAAGGCCGGACTAACCTATGGAACTACGGACGAATTGGGATACAACGTTATCCAAGACCCAGTTCATGTCCACGATATTCAAACCACTCTTTTGCACTGCTTGGGCCTCGATCACGAACGCCTCACCTTCCGCACCCAAGGCCGAGACTATCGCTTAACCGATGTCCATGGAAATCTTATTAAGGAAATTCTGGCCTAACCACCATTACCGCCAAAACGATTACTCAGACAGCTTCAATGATGTTCTTACTTCCAAGAGAATGGTTCGTGGAAAGCAATTGGACTTATATTAAACTCAAAACTTGATTACACTTCCGTTTTCGAATTTGTTCATCGCGGTTACCCCTCTGGATTCGCCAGCCCTTTTTGATTTGCAGGCCCTTCTAGATTCGCAGGTAAAGGTTTAGAGGCGTCTGTGTCAATCAAGTTTTCCGATCTTCCAATCATTCCGGAGATCCAGTCGGCCCTTCAGGCCCTTCAATACGTCACTCCGACACCAATCCAAGCCGGGGCCATTCCCCCGCTGATCGAAGGTAAGGATTTGCTTGGCTGTGCCCAAACAGGCACCGGAAAAACCGCAGCATTTGCGATCCCCATGCTGCAGACCTTCCATCAACTTGGAAAATACGCAAGTGCCTACCAGCCTCTCGGTTTGATCCTTGCCCCCACCCGCGAACTTGTTGTCCAAATCTCTGACAACATTCGAGCCATCGGCAAACATACCAAAGTCAGACATACCACCGTGTTCGGCGGCGTCGGCCAACGCCCACAAGTCATGGCACTGGCCAAAGGTGTTCACATCGTTGTAGCAACCCCTGGCAGACTTCTTGACCTGATCGATCAAGAATATTGCTCGCTCGCCAAACTCCAATACTTCGTCTTGGACGAAGCCGATCGTATGCTCGATATGGGATTCATGCCTGACGTGCAACGAATCGTTGACATGTTGCCAAGCAAACGCCAGTCGGTGTTTCTCTCGGCAACCATGCCAGCACCCATCGAGCGACTTGCCTCCACGCTCTTGCACCAACACGTCACCGTGATGGTTACACCACCCTCTCGAACCGCCGATCGTGTCAAACAAACGGTCATGTTTGTGAAACGAGATGACAAACGCAAACTTTTGGACAAACTACTTGCAGATCCATCCCGCTCACGCGTGCTTGTGTTTGTTCGCACAAAACACGGTGCTGATCGACTCTTTAAATCCTTGATGCACTCTGGGGTGGCAGCAGAAGGTATCCACGGAGGACGTTCGCAAAACGCTCGTCAACGTGTCCTAAACGCCTTTCGCGATGGTCAAGTCCGAGTGCTCGTAGCCACCGACATCGCCGCTCGTGGTATCGATATCGATGACATTAGCCACGTGATCAACTTTGATGTACCACTTGAAGCAGAAGCCTACGTACACCGCATTGGCCGAACGGCAAGAGCAGGTGCTAGTGGCGAAAGCATCACCCTGTGCGACGGAGATGAATACAAGTACTTAGAAGAAATCCAAAAGACCATCGGAATGAACATTCCGATCGATCGCGATCACCCCTTCCATAGTACCGATGCAGAAGACGAAGAACTTCGCCATTACCGCATACCCAGCCGCAAGAAATCGTCTCGACCAAGCAGAAGAGGCGCGACCTCCACAAAACACTCTGCCCCAAAGTCGGGGGCAGCAAACAGTAAATCGGGTAAACCGGGTAAATCAGGATCCGAATCACGCGGCCAGAAACCAACCCCAGAAGGTGCTCGAGAAAGCGCTGGTGAACAGAAGTCCGGAACACAGCGACGTCGCTCGATCAGCGGAAAAGTACGCAAAGTAAAACCACGCTCGTCGTCCGGTCCTGCCAGAGGGTTCCCAAAACGCTCCCGGCCAAAATCCAAACGCCGCTAATCCCCAAAGTCATTGGGAATTTCTCTCCGTTCGCAAATACTATGCGTTCGCATATACTGAGACTTCGTAAACCGCAAAACGCATCACCACGTTTGATGCCAATCCTACTTTCCTCAACACCCATACCCGCATTGGAGCAATTCCGTGACTCGTTTGGCCGATGTTTTCCAAGGTTGTATTCCTGCATTGATGACCCCTTGCACCCCTCAAGGGGCTCCCGATTTCGATGCTCTCGTACAAAAGGGAAAAGAACTCATCGGATTGGGAATGCGGGCGGTCGTTTACTGCGGATCAATGGGTGACTGGCCTTTGCTTACTGATTCGCAACGCCAAGAAGGAGTCGCAAGACTAACCAAAGCAGGAGTTCCTGTGGTCGTGGGAACTGGTGCACAGAATCCCAAAATCGCCGCTGCCCACGCTGCACATGCCCAACAGGTCGGTGCGGCTGGCCTAATGGTTATCCCTCGCGTCCTATCCCGAGGCACCTCAAACTCCGCGCAACGTAGCCACTTCGCCGGAATCCTCAGCGCTGCGAAAAATCTACCCGCAGTTATCTACAACAGTCCCTACTACGGATTTCAGACCAAAGCAGATCTCTTTTTCGATTTGCATCGTCAGTTTCCCAACTTGGTGGGATTCAAGGAATTTGGCGGCGCAGAATCCCTAAGCTATGCCGCTGAACATATCACCACCGGCAACCCAAACCTTGCCCTCATGGTCGGGGTCGACACACAAGTCTTCCACGGGTTTGTTCGATGCGGAGCCGTCGGAGCGATCACCGGTGTGGGGAATGCACTTCCTCGCCAAGTCCTTCGATTAATCGAACTGTGCCAAAAAGCTGCAAATGGTTGCGTCGAATCGCGACGACTTGCTCTCGAACTCGACAGCGCACTAGCCGTGCTTTCCAAATACGACGAAGGCCCAGATCTAGTGCTCTATTACAAGTACCTGATGGTCCTTGAAGGAAACCCGCAATACCAACACCACTTCAACGAATCCGATGCGCTGAGCTCAAGCCAACAAGCGTTCATCCATCAACAATGGACTCAGTTCAAGACCTGGTGGGATCGCTGGCCAGGTGCAAAATCCTAACAACAACTATCTGACTCCGCTGCCTTCAATCTCTTTGCCAACCCTCGAACCGAGAGGGCCAACGGAAGCCCAATAACGGCAGCAAATACAGCGCCTGCCCACTGCAAATCCCACAGATTTCTATCCGGCTGAGCAAAATCCCCGTAATGAATGCCAGCCGCAAAAAGGGTCGCGGAAATATATCCCAGCGATTGAGCAAGCATCATCGTCGCAACCCCGAGAACACTAGAACGCAGTGCATGAGATGTCTCATTGGCAGATATCTGAAACGGGCAATTCAAAGCCAGTGAAACGTTCAACGCTCCGAACAGCCACCATCCCTGCTGCGCGAGAAAACACCCCGAAAACAACAGAATCCAACCCAAAGGCCCAAGAAACAGTAGCCCGCTGCGCACCTTGGGAAAATGCGGCAAGACTACCAACAAAACGATCTCTAAAAAGATCCCCCCAGCAAACAGATAATACCCGTAAGCCGGATACATCGTTGTGAGAAACTCATGAGAGTAAAGGCCGTAAGACATCTCACAGAACGCAACCAGCCATACCAACGCAATCAAGCCCGCCCATACAATCCCCTGCAGGCGCACCGCTGAGCCTCTCTCGTCTCGCCGCTCGGCTTGCTCCGGCTCCCTCGCTGACAACAAAGGATCCACTTCTTTGGGCCGCAATGTGCGCAAATTCCAAGCAACAAAAGTTACATGCAACAAAGCGCAAGCTGCACCCAAAAACAAATGGTATCGACCTATCGATGCGTAATGCGGAATCAAAACTCCTAAAGCTACAATCGCCAGCATGTAACCCGCACTCCCCGCCGCTCGAACGGAATAAGCATGCGGCCCCATCACCGATACCCCAAAATGGTTCAGCAACGTCATGCAAGTCGACTGCGAACAACCCAAAAGCAATACACACAGCACCGTCCCAAGAATAGGATCGAATATCGAACTATTCGTTTCAGCCATCTCTAACTGCAACCCCAATAGGCACTGCATGAACATCACTGCAATCGCTACACCAAAGAGCAACTTGCCTGGCGAACGTGTCCAACCACGATCCTCGGCGAAACGAAAAAAGAAATAGGTCAAAATCGCTGCAACGGGAAAAGCACTCGCAATCAAACTTCCCACCGACGCACTATGAATACTTCTCAAATGAGTCTGCAACGGAAACGAAGCAAAGCCCAAAGAGCAGAAGTGCAAAAAGTACGCTCCCCCAATACGTAGCCATGGCCCCCAGGAGAAGCCCTGCGCGGTCGCTGAATCCATTCGATCAAACTGCCAAAAGAAAAAAGTGTGCGAAGAAGTTCCGGGATTACTATCAAGGAATCGTCGCGTATCCACACGCCGTTAGGGGAGAGCATTCCATTGATAGTGCTCCCTCCATTTAACCTCGGCTTGTAGTTTCTTGGCAATGGCTGAATCTTCGAATTCTCTAAATTCCATCTCTTCAAGCGTCTTCGGCATGTAGAACGGCGCAAAAAACAACTCACGCTCCTCGAGCACTCGCCGTCCATGCCCGGTCGCTCGATCCAACCAATCATAATGCCGCTGAATGACCCGCTCGACCTCCTTGATCCTCCCAGCAAGTCGATCGCGGATCGATTGCTCGATCTGCCCAGCAACCCTTCGATCCACTCGCCCCTCGCTCGCCCGAACCGGCGAGCCCTCGGAGGCATCAGCCTCCCAGCGATGCTCAAAGCGAAGTGGAGCTCCTAAGTACTCCTTGACCAATATGCGAAGTCTCGGATCGGTACTCGTGGAAACATGGTCAAACTCGTGCTGCACTAACGGTGACTTCCACGGATATTCAGGGCGAAAATCTGTGCCCAGAACCACTTCGTGCGTCATCTGGACATCCGCCCAAAAGACCCGAACCGAAACGTCCGTGACGTATTCCTGACGCTGCTCCTCAGGCTGCAACTCCTCAGGCTGCGGTTTCCCTGGCTCAAGCCTCACGGCGGTGGTCATGTACCGAAAACGATAATCTCCACGAACCTCAAACCGCGTCAAACCAACCTTCCTAGCCTTCGCCAAAGCTTGATCATCACACTTGAACGTCACCCGCCCTACTTCAATCAGACGCTGAATTCCAGGAGGTGCGTCGGCAACCCAAGCCGCGAATCTCTCATTCGACTCCTCAACTCCCCCACCCCCTCGAACTTGCTCCTGCCCGCAAACACTCCCCAAAGGATAGCCCGAAACCAGACATCCCCACTGCAAACAACTAACCAAAAACCACCGTCTCACAACAGCTTGCGATACTTGAAGACCGGAGGCTTGAAGACGAAGAAGCATGTTCAATCGCATTCCAATCAAAAAAGTACGCTGTGCCTGTGTGCTAGTCAGAAACGCCAAACCGCATTAAAACAAAGCATACCAGATGCACTTTCACGAGGAAAACCTATGGCCAAAAAAGCCCCCACCGCAAAATCTTCCAAAAAACAAGGATCGTTCGAGGAAACAAAAGAGGTACCAATCAAGGGCAAAGACGTTGACACGATGGCCAAACTACAGAGGCTCGCCTCTGCTGTCTCCGAAGTCGCCAAGAAACGTCGCGACCCGTACCTCGATATCCCATCCCGATCCCTCTCAAACTCCCAATTCAACAAGAAAAAACGCTTGATCGAAATGGGAGCGAAAACCAATAAACGAGAGCTGTTTAATCTGAACCAAGCCCGTTCCTACATGCAGACGATCTTGGTCGGTAGCGGATGCTCCAAGCTGATCCGACAAGGAAAGTCCACGAGTATTCGGGGTATGTACTACATGCTCAAGAAAACGATCGAGGGAACCAAAGAAAACACGTTCAATGATCAGTCCGAGTCCGATGCCGTCATCGAAGACCTCGAAGTCATCACAGGTGCAATGCGCGAAGAATTGCATCTCTATGCCGAACCCCGAGGAGCCCTCGCCGGCCCCGTCGTGTTCATCGATGGAGAAAACGAACTAGACGCCGGAAAGATGGGGGCCGCAGGATATCCCATCCCCAGCATCGTCGAACCAGACCGCGTTCGAATCAAAAAATGCGAAGCGAAATTTATTCTGCACGTCGAAAAGGGCACCGTCTGGCAACGCTTCAATGAAGACAAATTCTGGCAGAAACACAAGTGCATCGTATCGCACGGCGCAGGACAACCATCCCGAGGTGTTCGCCGAATGCTCCATCGCCTACACAACGAATTTAAACTCCCCGTCTACTGCTTGCTCGATAACGATCCCTGGGGGTACTATATTTATTCAGTGATCAAGCAAGGATCGATTAACCTTGCCTTCGAAAGCATGCGCATGGCAATCCCCGATGCAAAGTTCCTCGGACTACGCAGCATCGACTACGAACGTTGCCAATTGCGCGAAGATGTCACCATCAAACTTGACGACAAAGACAAGAAACGAGCCAAACAAATCGCATCCTACCCGTGGTTTGCAGATAAAAAACCATGGCAAAGCGAAATCAAACAAATGCTGACCAACGACTTCAAACTCGAAGTAGAAGCCCTGATCAGCCGCGACATCAGTTATGTCACCGAAAAATACGTTCCAGATCGATTACGGGAAAACGACTGGTTGGACTAAATCCTGCCCCTCCAGTAGCCCGCCCAAGTTCACCCAAAGATTGCTACCATGGAAACTTCCGCGTCTCGTGATGCCCTGTCCCTACAAAGCGTCGTCAATCTGATCCCGGACAAGCCCGTCGAAGTCGCCGATCCAAGGCTCGTTCAAGCCGCCCTCGAACTCGCAAAAGCCCTACAGCAACGGGCCTCGAAACTGCAAACACCTCAAGAGCGACGACAACAAGCCGAACTCGATCGCATGCTTCAGCACCCTGAAGATAAAGCGACACTGACCCAAATCACCGACCAGAGCTTCCGCAGTAACTCGCCCGGTCGCGTCGTCGACCAAATGGTCCATATCCTCGACGTCCAAGGCGTCCCGCGATTCTTCAGCGCATTCGACCAAGCACTCCTGAAAGGCTTTCAGTCCTTCGGAGAGTACTTGCCCGGTGTCGCCGTACCGATGGTCAAAGAAAAGATGCGCAAGGAGACTGCAAACGTTATCCTCCCCGCAGAACAAGACAAGTTAACAGGACACCTGAAAGAGCGATCCCGAGAAGGCGTTCGAATGAACGTCAATTTTCTCGGCGAAGCAATCCTAGGTGAACAAGAAAGTCGCAGAAGATTAGATCGCTATCTCGCTGCACTACAAATGCCCGAAATCGAATGCGTATCGATAAAAATCTCAACGCTCTACTCGCAAATCTCCGCACTCTCACGCGAACACACCATCCGCATAGTAGCCGACCGCTTGGAACTCCTCTACCGTGCCGCAGCAAAAGAATCCTTCGTCCGCCCAGACGGAAAAAAAGTCCCGAAATTTGTCTACCTCGACATGGAAGAGTATCGAGACCTGAGTCTCACCGCTGAGATCTTCATGCAAACACTCTCCCGAAAAGGTCTAGAAAAAGTCCAAGGTGGCATCGCTCTACAAGCCTATGTACCCGATTCGGCCCTCGTGCAACAACAAATCACCCAATGGGCCATGCAACGTATCCAAAGCGGCGGTGCACCCGTGACCATCCGAATCGTCAAAGGGGCCAACATGGAAATGGAACGCGTAGAAGCTTCCTTGAGAGGTTGGCCTCAAGCTCCCTATCGTTCCAAAATGGAAACCGATGCGAACTACAAAAGAATGCTCCGTTTCGGCATGGAACCTGAACATTTGCAAGCCGTTCATCTAGGTATCGCATCACACAACCTCTTTGACCTGTCCTATGCCATGGTCCTGGCCGTGGCCATGCAAGCCCTCGACTGCGTGCAATTCGAAATGCTCGAAGGTATGGCAAACCATCAACGCAGAGCCATGCTCGAATTATCCCGCCGCGTACTTCTCTACGCTCCCGCTTGCTATCGAGAAGAATTCATCAATGCAATCGGTTACCTCGTGCGACGACTCGACGAGAACACTGGCCCCGATAATTTTCTCAGGCACGCGTTTCGAATCCAAGTCGGTAGCTCCACCTGGCAACGCCTCGAAAACAGTTTCCTCGAATCCGTACAACGCATCCCAGAAGTCTCCGCGCTACCCCGCCGAACCCAAAACCGTCTTGAGCCCCCCACACAACCACCAAAACCTTCGAACTGGAGAAGATTCGTCAACGAACCCGACACAGATTTCTCACTCGTTCAAAACTCACAATGGGCCAACCAGATCATCCAACGCTGGAAGGATAAATGCGACTCCAATGCTCAAGTCGTACCGTTATCCATCGCAGACTCAGAAGTCGACGGACAAGGAGACTCCATGGTCTCCCACGATCCGTCCAGACCCGGTGTGGTCGCTGTTAAGTATCACCAAGCAAGCCCCAAACAAATCGGACTTGCACTAACTTGTGCAAAACAAGACCCCGCAGGCTGGCAAACAATGTCCCCGGAAACTCGCTATGCAGTGCTGCGTCAAGTCGCACAAGAACTTCGCTGCGCTCGCGGTGACCTTATCGGTGCAGCAATTCTCGACGGCGGAAAGACCATTGCAGAAAGCGACCCCGAAGTCAGCGAGGCTATTGATTTCGTCGAGTTCTACGGCCGCAGTGCACTCGACCTTCAAAAACGATATGGCTCACGAGCAAACCCTGCAGGTCCCGTTGTCGTCATCAGCCCGTGGAACTTCCCCATCGCTATCCCCTGCGGCGGTATCGCCGCCGCACTAGCAGCCGGAAATCCCGTTATCCTCAAACCCGCCTCCGATACCGTCCTGCCCGCTTACCTACTTTGCCAATGCTTCTGGCGCGGCGGCGTGCCACGCGAAGCACTGCAGTTCCTACCCGCCTCCGGCTCCGCAATCAGCAAGCACCTGCTAAACGATCACTCCATCGCACGCGTCATCCTCACCGGCGGAACCGACACGGCTCTGAAAATCCTTGAATCAAATCCGAATACTCAACTCTTCGCCGAAACAGGGGGCAAAAACGGAACGATCATCAGCGGCCTCTCCGATCGTGACCTCGCCCTAAAAAATCTACTGCACAGCGCCTTCTCTCACGCTGGACAAAAATGCTCTGCGACAAGCCTTGCACTGCTCGAACGCGAAATTTTCGAAAGCAAAGAATTCCAAGAGCAAATCATCGATGCCGTCCAATCAATGAAAGTCGGCTCCGCCTGGGAACTCTCCACAAAAATGGGCCCACTCATCCGCCCACCAAGCGGAGATCTATTACGAGGACTCAAAGAACTTGAACGCGGTGAAAAATGGCTCGTTATGCCAACCCAGGTCGGTGATAACCCAAACCTCTACACCCCTGGAGTAAAATGGAACGTCTCTCCCGGTAGCTTCACCCACTGCACCGAACTCTTCGGACCTGTCCTAGGGGTCCTTCCCTACGACAGACTCGAACAAGCCATCGATGTTGTCAATGCCACAGGTTACGGCTTGACCAGTGGCCTCGAGTCCCTCGACGACCGCGAACAACAAATCTGGAAAAAGAAGATACGAGCAGGAAATCTCTACATCAACCGACCTACCACTGGCGCCATCGTGCTGCGTCAACCCTTCGGCGGGATCGGAAAAAGCTCCTTCGGTCCAGGCACCAAAGCTGGCGGGCCAAACTACGTGACCATGCTCCATAACCTCTCGAAGCCCGACTCCATCGAACCTCCCGACAGCTCCGCGAAACCACAATTGCCGATGCTTCTAAAACTATGGGAAAAACTCGACAACTCTAGCAGACTTCTGCTGAGCCTGCCCGATGTTCAAGCCAACGACCTGCTGAAACTGCGCGTCGCAATCCTCGCCTACGACCGATATGCACGCGAAGAAATCGCACTTGAACACGATCACTTCCGCCTCGTTGGACAAGACAACAATCGACGATATATTCCCGTCTCACCAATCCACCTTCGATTCTCCCAAGGTGATTCCTGCTGGGGACTTCTCGCTCGTTGCGCCGCTGCAATCGCCGTCAATGGATCCGCCATCGTCAGCATTCATCCCGCCGTCGATCACCAAATCGTTGAAACCTTAGAAAAACTCACCCTGAACTTCGCAGGAAAGCTGGAATTTATCGAACAATCCGACCAGCAATTAGCAGAGGCAATCGAAAACGGCGAAGTCCAACGCCTTCGTTATGACGGCGCCGAGGATGTCCCCGATGCCATCCGACGTGTCGCGCCAAAAAACTTCGTCTTCATCGCCGAGCAAAATGTCAGCCTCGATGATCATGAATTGCTTTGGTACGTCCTAGAACAAAGTGTCTCGTTCGATTACCACCGCTACGGAAATCTCGGCCCTCGCTCCGAAGAACCTCGCAGCCCAGTACTGTAAAATACAGCCCCCCAAGCCCCAACCACCCAACCCAAATCAAAACCCGTATCTGACCCCATCATTCGTCTCTCACGTTATACCCGATACATCCCCTATCTTCCGAGACTTAAGCAACCTCAACCTAGCTTCTTTGATTCCCCATAGAGTTCTTCCACTCCCGCTTGAGCACGCGCGGGAATAATCCGAGACACACAAAAGTGTTTCTTGGTACTTGAGAGCTCGTCATGAAAAAGTCAAATCATTCGTCGCTCAAACGCCGCCCCTCTACGTGCATCGCACTGTTTTGCATGAGCCTAGCCAGCCTAGCACACCGACCAACCCAAGGGCTCTCGCAAGACATCAATTTCGCACAACCACCTGCTCTGCCCAGTAATACCGGGGGACGCCCCGTGGTGGCGATTAACAAAGATACCAATATCGGCCTGCCCAAATCCCTCGGTACCGAAAACCCAAACGCTACCGTACCTATCCGCACCCGACAACAAGAATACGACCTGCTAGCCGAAGAAGTCACCCAGTGGGAACGCCAAACATTATTGCTGCGCAAAGCTGTCCGGATCGTAACACCAACCGTTGTCCATATCGAAGCTATCAAAGAAGAAAGCGTGCTTGAACCCGCCAACGGATCAAATCGCACCGAAAGATCCAGCGGTGAAACTCGCAAAGTCGAAGAAGCTGGCTCCGGAGTTGTCGTTGAAATAAATCAACGCAACTACGTTCTGACCAATCGCCACGTCATACAGTCCGCCACCCCGCAAAACATTCGTATCGAAACATTCGATGGCGTCCCGCTTCAAATCGCGAAAATATGGGAAGACCCCTCAACCGATCTAGCCGTCATCGATCTAGGGCGAGAAGATCTTCCCACCTGTCGTATCGGTAATAGTCGATCGATAGAAGTCGGTGATCATGTCTTCGCAGTTGGAAGCCCATTCGGACTCAACCACTCCGTCAGTTACGGAATCATCAGCGCAAAAGGAAGACGAAATCTAGAGCTTGGAACCAAAGCTATCGTCTACCAGGATTTCATCCAAACCGATGCGGCAATCAACCCCGGAAACAGTGGGGGCCCCTTGATGAACATGCGAGGCGAAGTCGTCGGCATCAATACCGCAATCGCAAGCAACTCGGGCGGCAACGAAGGAATCGGTTTCTCGATTCCTATCAATCTCGCCATGATCGTTGCAAAACAACTTGTCGAACAAGGTGAACTGCGACGCTCCTATCTCGGTGTGAGCGTCGAGCGTGCTTTCAATGTCGATCCCCAACTCGGTGTACAATCCTATCGAGCCAAAGGTGCCTTCGTTAAAGTCGTAAAACCCAATAGCCCTGCGGAAGTCGCAGGAATTCGATACGGCGATATCATCCTCGAATTCGATGGTACCCTCGTTGAAAACGACGAACACCTCGTTCAACTCGTCGGACTTACAAGCACTTCCCGACCCGTCGAAGTCGTCGTATTACGAGAACGATCCAAACTATGTATCCCTGTCTCCTTAGCACCCCTATCCGGACCTTGATCCTCTCTCTCCCCCCCGTCCTCTTTCCACACCCCTTCATTTCCATACCGGCCTTAAGCTTCAGATCGGCCGGCCAAAATAGAGATATCTCGATCACGTTTCTCGCTAAGTTCTTTTATGCCACTTTCCTATGGGCATTCATCCTCGCCCTGAAAGTCGCTTCCCAAGACCCATCCCAAGCCCCATCGACTTCGAACTCGTTTGACCCCTCCGACTCAAACCAAGTCACCGAATTGCTGGCTCCCTTCAAAGAAGCCTCCAAGAAATGGGTCGAGGACGTCGAAAAACTCTCCGCGACCAACACGCAAGACGGCGGTGACGAACACGTTCTGTTCATCGGAAGCTCAAGTTTCCGCCTGTGGGATAACCTACCTGCAGATTTAGCACCATACCCGATCGTAAAAAGAGCTTATGGTGGAGCGAAATTTCGCGATCTTGCGATCCACACGCCAGAACTTGTTCGAGCAATGAAATTCAATCGCGCTGTGATCTTCATCGCGAACGATATCACCGGAAAAGAAGACGACACACCACCGGAAACCACCCGCAAACTTGCCCACCTAGTTATCGCACAACTCCGCCGCGAACAACCGAATGTACAAGTCTTTCTACTCGCAGTAACTCCCACTCCTTCACGCTACGAATACTGGCCCAGAATTCAAAAGACCAATCAGATGCTCAAAAGCCTCTCTGTAGAACTTCAAAACGTACACTATATCCCAACTGCGACCGCTTTCCTGGACGCCGATGGATTGCCTCGCGCAGAGTACTTCAAAGACGATAAACTGCACCTCAACCAACAAGGTTACGCCGTCTGGTCTGAATTAATCAAACGCGCACTCGCCGAGTTTGCCCCCGCATGCTCTAAATAACCATAACGCTCGGCGTAATCTTTCCATTCCCTGAGGATCATCGATTCCTCATCCTCATCCAATTTTAATCGATTGGTCTGATATCCCTGCTCATGCCGTCGCTTTTCCTCCCACCGCCCCCTCAAATCGTCCGTTATTTCCAATTCTAGGTGACGATAGATCTGTTCCATCGTCGCAATCGGATCTGAAACAAATGACTCATAAGTAACATCGAGGATCTGCCCCCGTGGAATCGTTGCCCGATCAGTTTCAAATGCTCGGTACATCGATTTCAACGACTCAATCACAAATTTATGCAACCGTTTTCGATCCGTCGGCGACTGCAATGCTTGATGTGCATCCAACGAAATCCATAAATTCATCGTCGATGGATACAACTTCCGTGGATCGCGAACAATGTGAACATACTTCGCCCCCGGCAAAATCGATTGAAGAACTCCCAATCGCCCCGTGTGTGGCGGACTCTTGAGCAACATCCGTTTCTGATTGTGCAAAGTCAACGCTTTGATAAACCACAGAAAAGACTCTTTCCATCGCACTAAATTCTCAATCCGAAAATCTGCTGTGCTCAACGTATCGGTATACGGCACTTCTTCGTTCGGAAACAAAATTCGATAATACGGGGAGGGCGCACCAAGGTTCACCAAAGCGAACTCATCTTCCTGCGGCATATCCCATCCCGCTTTCATGTTGTCCATCGGCCTGCGATGAGGAAGCAAAAAACCGCCGAAACGACTGACCCAACGCTCCGTCAATAAAAAATGCCAAGGCGCAAAACACTCATACGTCGTCGGTGTCGCAAATTGGGAATCCAACGACAAATACTCATGGAGCAACGTTGTACCCGACCGCCAGTGTCCCAATACAAATACCGGCGGCGCTACTAACTCCGTCCTCGCAATCGCCCTACCCCATAACAAATGCTGCGAGACTGCTAGCATTGCATTCATCGGCGAAAATAAAGATACGCCAATCGCATGATGCAATCGACCAAAACTGATTCCCGATAAATGCTTGCCTATCGTGCGAAACCAAACATTTGGAGGCATCCCATGCCAAAAACGAGGCATCCAAGCCGGATATTTCAGCGGTTTATTCGTCTCTGTCTTTGCCATCGTTCGGACGCGTTTCGCACATGGAACCGTAATCGCTATGGACGCTACGGACTGGGGGAAGGTAGTCTCCACCTCGCACCGAGCGATCTGGGTTGTATCAAGAAACGTAACTCGCTGGATACCCCGCTTACAACGAGATACGCCCCGCCGATCGAAAAAGTTACCCAGGCGAACCCAAATTAGGGATATTCACCTACAACCATCACACAGCGAAACAGCATTCAGAAATACTCCAACGATGGAAAAACTAGTCGAGCTGTTCCTTAAATATCGCAACCTCATCCTCCCGATGGGAATCCTCGGATGTATTCTTGTCGTCCTCATTCCGTTGCCCCCAGCGCTGCTGGATCTACTGCTCGTTAGCAATATCGCCATCTCCGTCTTGGTGCTCCTGACCACCATGTCAGTCGCTACGCCCGTCGAGTTCAGCATCTTTCCAAGTGTACTTCTGGCAACCACCCTGATGCGTCTCGCACTAAACATCGCTACGACGCGCCTAATTCTCACCCAAGACTCCAGCGGCCCGACCGCTGTCGCTGGCCATGTCGTTGAAGGCTTCGGCAATTTCATGACCGGAGATAAAATCGAAGTCGGACTACTTTTGTTTGTGATCATCTTCATCATCAACTTCGTTGTGATCACCAAAGGTGCCACACGGATCGGCGAAGTCGCAGCACGATTTGCTCTCGACGGAATGCCCGGAAAACAACTGGCAATAGACTCCGATCTCAATGCAGGTCTGATCAATGCCTCCCAAGCCCACGAGCGACGCATCGAAGTAACTCGCCACGCCGATTTCTACGGCGCAATGGATGGTGCCAGCAAATTCGTCCGAGGAGATGCCGTTGCCGGATTAATCATCACCGCACTGAATCTCCTCGGCGGCCTCTATGTAGGTGTCGCTTACTTCGGCCTATCCCTACCACAAGCCGCAGTGACCTACAGCAAACTCACAATCGGTGACGGACTCGCAACGCAACTCCCCGCACTCCTGATCTCCGTCGGAGCCGCCTTGCTGACAACACGCTCCGCTCACCGAAGCGACTTCTCGGCTGAATTCCTCGGACAACTGTTCGCAAAACCACTTCCGCTCATGATCGCAGGAGTCTTTTTAGCTCTCCTCGTACTTACCTCGCTACCCGCCACCCCTCTCCTTGCACTTGGATCCGGTGCCATCGGCATAGCCTTCCTACTCAGAAAAAACCAACTAAAAGAAGCATCTAGCTCTCAACTTCAAGCAGACCGATTGAAAGAATCCACCGCTCGCACCACAGAGAAGAAGACAGAAGACTACCTGAACGAAGATGCAATCCGTCTCGAACTCGGCGCTAGCCTTATTCCTCTTGTCGACCCCGCTCGCGGTAGCGACATCATGAAAAAAATCACCGCTGTCAGAACGCACTTGGCAAGCGACTTGGGCATTCTGCTCCCTATGGTTCGAATCAAAGACCGTCTGAATCTCCCAAGTTATCAATACGAAATTTCATTGCTCGGCAATGTCATCGCATCCGCGTCGCTCGTCCCCGAACGACTGCTTGCTATTTCCAATCGAAACAAATCCCCCGAATTCGAGGGTGATCCCACCCGCGATCCAGCAACGGGACGCCCCGCGTATTGGATCGCACCAGATGACCGCACCGTCGCAGAACGCACCGGCTTCCGTGTTCTCGATTGCGCCCAAGTCATCGCTAACCACCTTCATCGAATAGCCGAAGATCATGCGGCGGAATTACTGACACGTGAAGTTACCAAACAACTAATTGACCAAGTACACAAAACACATGCCACAATCGTCGAAGAACTCATACCCAATCAGTTGAAACTATCCGAAGTCCAGCAAATTCTCCGCAACCTTCTCGACGAACAAGTCCCAATCCGCCCTCTGAGCCTCATCCTGGAAACCATAGGCGACCTTGCACTTGATCGAAAGGACACCCAATGGCTTACGGAACGTGTCCGCGAAAGACTTGGAAGAACACTATGCCATCGACTACGCGATTCTAGAAACAGAATCTCAGCCATCACCCTCGACCCCTCCATTGAAGATGGCTTCGCATCACTTCTCGATGCTCCGACTCGCCAAGGCACACAATTGGTTCCCCCAAGCCTAAAACGTGCTCTGATCGAACAGTTACGCGAATTCCCAATCGAGTCCCACACTGGTACCAACCCGATCGTAAGCAACACGAAACCAATTGTCCTATTGGTGAACCCAGAAATCCGCACCCTAATGCGACGCACCCTACGAGAAACCTTCCCTCGGCTACCAATTCTCGCAACTACGGAAATTACCTCTGACACCCTCGTCGAATCCATCGCGCTGATTGAATTACCAGAAAGCTCCCTGGCCGATTCCATGCGTTCGTTTTAACCACCTGACGAATCGGGAACTACAATACGCAGGTCTATGTCTCGCTTTTATTCTGTGGAGTTAACTTAGGAATGTGTGGTATCGCCGGAGGTATCTGGGGAATCGATGCAAATGGAATCTCCATCCAGCAACTCCGTGCAATGACCAATAGCATTCAACACAGAGGGCCCGATGACGAAGGCCTCTGGATGTCGCCAAGCAGACGAAATGAACACTTCGTCGATCGACCAGCATCACAAGCCGTAGCGCTCGGTTTCCGACGCCTCTCAATCATCGATCTAGAATCCGGTCGCCAACCCATGCCCAACGAGGACGGCTCCGTACGCGTCGTCTTTAATGGAGAAATATACAACTATAAAGATCTAAGACATCGACTCGAAGCCTCCTCTCATCACTTCGCAACGCAAAGCGATACCGAAACGATTGTACATCTCTACGAAGATATCGGAACGGAATGCTTCAACCACTTCAACGGGATGTTCGCAATCGCAATCTGGGATGCAAAATCCGAACAACTTGTCCTTGCACGGGATCGCCTCGGAAAAAAACCACTATTCTATTGGCACGACGCCGACCGACTCTTCTTCGCCAGCGAACTAAAAGCCCTACGCCAACTACCAGACTTCCCAACCGAAATCAACCCAAACGCCGTCGATGCATACCTGACCTACTCGTACGTCCCACACCCAGAAACCATCTATCGTCGCGTTCGAAAACTTCCACCAGGTCACTACCTAATCTTCCGCAATGGAAAAATCGATGTCCAACCCTACTGGAAATTTAACTGGGCAGAAGAAACCAACATCAGCTTAGCTCAAGCAAAAGAAGAGCTCCGCTACGAACTGACAAAAGCTATTCGCTTGCGCCTTCGAAGCGACGTACCCCTCGGTGCCTTTCTCTCCGGTGGTATCGACTCCTCATTGGTTGTCGCTCTTGCACAAAAAGAGCTCTCAAGCCCCCTAAAGACCTTCTCGATCGGCTTTGCTGAAGCCGACTTTGACGAGACCCGCTATGCTCAGAAAGTTGCAGATGCAATCAAAACAGATCATCGTCGATTCGAAGTCCAAGCCGATTCGGTTGCAATCCTCGATGATCTCGTTCGCCATTACGATGAACCCTTTAGCGACTCGAGCGCGATACCTACGTGGTACCTATGTGAACTGACTCGCCAATCCGTCACTGTTGCACTGAGCGGCGATGGCGGTGACGAACTATTCGGTGGCTACGAACGCTACCGCGCACTGCAACTCAGCGAAAGACTCCAAAATTGGCTACCCACCCAATGGCTCGCAAGCAATCCCCTGATCAAAAAACTTCCCGATTCATCCGCCAGAAGATCACTCGGGCGACGCATCCGTAGATTTTGCGAAGCTCTCGGACAATCTCCCCCAAATCGGTACATGAACTGGATCCAAATCTTCGGTGAGTCCTCTCGCGCTCAACTCTACAACGAAACCTTTCTCGAGCAGTTACCAAACCACGACCCATTCGATTTCCTTGAACAAGCATGGAACAAGGCAAACCCAAAACGCCGTGACCCGATGAGTTGCGCCATGGCTGCAGACTTGCAAACCTACGTTCCATGCGATTTGATGACCAAAGTCGACATGGCCTCCATGCGTCACTCACTCGAAGCCCGACAGCCTTTCCTGGACTACAACCTCGTACAATGGGCCATGCGACTTCCCGTATCTATGAAAATGCGAAACGGACGTGGCAAATGGCTACTCTACGATACGTTCCGAAAAGAACTTCCTGACGAAGTCTGGTATCGCCCCAAAATGGGATTCGGTATTCCAATCGCCCAATGGTTTCGATCCTCCCTGAAATCAAAAACTCAAGCCTTGCTCCTAAGTAACGATGCTCGCTGCCTACAGTTCTTTCGCCCAGAATCCGTCGCTTCTATCGTCCAAGAACACATGTCCGGAAAATCGAATCAAGGCTATCGTCTTTGGAATCTACTCATGCTCGAACTATGGCTTCGCGAGTGGAACTGAATCAAAGTATCGCTTGATCTGCCTAGCATGATGCGGATCGCGAGGATTCAACCGCTTGCACTCCATAGAAATCTCAATCGCTCGCTCTCGATTCCCACGCACATACTCAACCTCAGCCAACGTATCAAGATACGTATCTGTAGCATCCCTCTGCGTGACCTTCGTCGCCAACGTGTGCGCTGTATCCAATTCAAATCCGCATTTAGCGGCAAGCCACGCTGCGTTATTACCAATCAGAAGATCGTCAGGATAACGTTCCAAATGTTTCAACATCGGAACATAGTAGACGTCGAACCACTTGCGCAAGGTAGCCTCAGGAAACTTTTCTCGTATCCAGGGAATGATATCGATCAATGTATTGATTTGCTCCGGATTGTACCTATAAGCCGTACGCAACAACCGATCCGCTCGCTCCTCATTCCCATCCAAAACCGCTTGCCAAAAAGCCATAGCAACCGTTCGCTCAAAAACCGCACTTAACCGACTCCAATCAATCTCCCATGACAAACTGCTTGACTCACCAGTGCCAAGAAAATAATTCCCATCTAAAGACGAAGATAACTCAAATAAACAACTCGCCCGCTGCAATTCAACCGCCAAATTAACCTTCTGTGGCTGCTTGGCAGATACCTTGTGGTACTGATTGGCAAGAACTAACGTATTCCACGCGAACAAGTTAGCTGCCGGCAATTGCTCCGTCCATAAAAACGAACATGTGTCCCATTGATGCTGCAGAAAATACTCCACCGCGGGATCCATCTCCGCTCGCAGAACCGGAGGCATTGCGCGACTGTAACTATCGAAGTGATTTATCCCCTCAAGCTGACAAAGCGGAAGCTTGTTTAAGCCACTCGAATACTGCTGTTCCTGCAATTCCCGAAACAGTCGGGAAACGCGCATGTGTACTGCCCAATCCCCCTGTTGATTCTTCTGCAAACACTCTAACGCTAACGCTCTCGCCTCGGAAAACCTTCCCATATCTTTAAGCAACAACGCCCGATTGGCCGCGGCAATCATCGAGTGAGGAAACGGCTCCAACAAATCTATCGCTTGCTGCAAATGCCCCATCACGACCAGCGTGCTCGCAAGCTCGCAAGCGATCTTAGCCGCCATGGTTTCAGGACGTCCAACCATATCCAGCATCAGATCCGATCCCGCTACACCAAAATCTCCCGTTCTGGATTCCGCAATAACCATCCTGAATAAAACCACTAACTCATCTACCGAAACTCGCTCCAAAGCCCTTCCCGCGTGAATCCGTTCCAACAAGTCCAGTCGCTCCCGAAGTGTCAATTCGGGATAACGCTCCGAGACCGCGCGAAAAACACGTAAAGCTGAATTAGGAATAAATGGATAGGCTTTCTCAAAGACATTCTGTAACGTCACTTCTTCTTTAGCGACAGCTTGAGGAAATCCTGGAACCGAATTGGGTTGCACCCGCACCTCTTCCACATCCCAACGCCAGTCCTTTAACGCCCGCACCATCGTTTCCGCACGCAGTTCATCGAGTCCATACTGCTGCAGATTTTTCAAGTAGTCTCGCCATTGAGCCAAACGATCTTCGGCTCTGTACTTCTCAATATCCTTCATCACCGCCTCGCGGATCTGCTGCTCCGATTCCAAGTCTCCAAGCCGATGAAACAAAGCGATAAATCGAACACATTTTTCCGATCGAACACTCTCGCTAAGATTCTTCGAAATCCAAGCGGCAAGTACCTGCGAATCCCTCTTTTGCAACCCTTCGAGTTCCAATAAGTCATCCACCCGATTCTGAAGAAACAACATGTCACGCCAACCCCGAGGAGCGTTCTCCCGCAACGCGTCGTCCAATGCCTGCTGATCCCCAACAACTAGAGCCAACAATGCAGTAGCTATGCGCTGTGTCTGCTTGGAATCCCCCGACTGCCTGCGAACACTTAACTTGCGAACACTGTAATATGCTTCTGCCTCCTCATGGCGGTCGAGCGATTCGAGCAATATCGCTTTTGGTACGTCCGACCAAATCGGAGAAATACTTCGCAATGTCACAGGATCCAAGCCGATCCACTCATCCCACCTGGCAAAGCGTATCCGTAATAACTCCGAAAGCGGTGACGCTGAATCTTTATCCGCAAGTGCAAGTGCTTCACTCACCTTCCCATCCAAAACAAATTCGATCACTCGATAGTCACTTGTTTGCTCCGATACTTGTGGCAGCGTCAGCTTCCAATTCGCCGGCATCCCAATGCTTTTCCAAGAGTGATTTAGACCAAGTCGCAAAGGACTATTCGGAACGAGGAGTTCAAGCATCTGCGGGAAATGTTCGGTCCCACCTGCAACCCACTCCCGATACAACATCTGATCCAAAAACGCTTGAACAAACAGAGTATGCCACAACGTTTCTCGCCGCTCCGCCGGCAACAATTTCAGCAACGCCAAAAAGTTTGATAGATCCACCTTCGAGGTATATTTCACAAACGACACCGGATCTCCCTTGGACAGTGCCAGGTAATCCTGAATCAATTGATTACGCAGGGATCGAGAGCCCGGAAGCGACCGCAAAACACTGAACCACTCCCCAACCGAACCATCCATGCTCTCCGAAGTCTCACACTGCTTACGCAGTTCCTCCTCCCATTCCTTCGGCGCATTGACCAATGCCAAAAATGCCTGCTGACGATCCGCAAAAACCGGAGACTCAAGCTGCCGAAGCAAACGGGAAATTCGTACCGATGGAGAACCAATACTCTGAGTCTCTCCCGAACCGATTTGCTGTCCCAAACCAACATGCAAAACAACAGACCACAAAAACAATCCGACGAACAACCGTTTTCCCAACAACAAAGGTCCCGAAGCCAAAAACTGCGAAATACAATTTGCTGAGCTTAGAATAAGTTTTCGTTGCGATGGCATCTCAACTCTTCTCCAGTGCGCGCGAAATCTTCGCTCTTCTACCGAGCAGGTACACAAAAATACCGCTTGCAAACGTCCCCAGAGTCAACCAAAACTGCTCTCTTTTCACCCACCATGCAACCACGATCAATACAACCGCTCCAGCAACGTAGATCGCTAATCCTAAATGCTCCCACCATCTCACTCGCTGTCGGCGATTCATCTCCGTAAAGGCAAACCACAAGGTGCCTGTTGCTAACGCCCCGCATAACGTTAGTGTCAAACCCAAGTAACTGATCAAATCCAATAGATTAGCAAACCAAACGATCAATAAACTAGCAGCGGCTTGAACGAGAATCGCAAACCTAGGGGTGGGGGACTCATCCAATCTGCGCGGTAACCATCCGTCTCGCGACATCATCGTCAATACCCGTGGCCCAGTCGCCAACATCGCAAGAACACTCGTTGCAGACGACAATGCAATCGTCACACGCATGACCCACTGCAACGGTAATCCACCAATCTCTTTCGCGACCGACGAAACGAAGTAGTCCCCACCCTCGAGGATCACTTCCCTGGTTGCACCCATCAGAAATAAGCCATTGAGCACCAAGTAAACTGCCGTCACAATTGCGCAAGCCAAAACCATCGACAATGGTACCCAGCGTGCAGAAGGCAAATCACCCGAAATATAGATGCTCGCATTGAACCCCGTGTACGCGAGCGAAATAAAAAACAATTGTATCAACATGGTCTTGAATAAATCAGGTTCGCTTAATCGACCCAAGTAATCCATAGCAATGAAACTCTTGTCCAATGCAGGCTCCCAGCCTGGTTCTTTATCCTGCCAAACGACAAAGATTAACGCCGCAACGATGAATAAAGCAAACCCCAAGAATTTGCTCGCAACCACCCAATTGTTCACCAGCGTCCCAGTTCTCAAATCTATGCAGTGAAGATATGCACACAACACAATCCAAACAGTTGCAACACAACGTACCGAAACCGTCGCAGTCGTCTCACCTAACGCATACTCACCGAAGACCATACCCGCCGCTGCTATCGGTGCAGTAAAGCCCGCAATGATCGAGATCCAGCCAGCCATAAACCCCACCGATGGATGGACAAATTCAGTAAGAAATGTGTATTCGCCACCTGACAAACTCGCTCGACGTGCAAGGGCCGCATAAGCGATCGAACCGCAAAGCGCATGCAAGCCACCGATGGCCCATGCCACAAGTACGAGCCTTGCATCCCCAAGGGCACCCAACGCATAGGTCGTCGAGATATAAACCCCAGCCCCAATCATGTTGCCGATAACAAGACATACCAACGTCAACAGCCCTAACGCTCCGCTTTGGTGAATACTCATCCTGCCTTGCCTTCCTCCGATACACGATGCCCAACACTTTGCGAAGAAAAATTCGCCATCCGCTCTAATAGTGGATGCGGATCGCTCGGCACTTGAAATCGCAGGCCAACGTGCTTGCCATAACCCTGCACAAAGTCTTTCGCTTGCATTGCCCCTTTGCCAGCGAGCTGCACGCAGTCCAAAGCCAGAATCCCATCACTCACCACAACCCCTACCCACTGCTTAGGGTGCTCGATTGGCACCCCCAACTCTTGGGCATCTTGCCCAAAGATAATACTACCAAGCGGAAACGCTTCAGTTGCTTGTGCTAGCCTGGCTGCAATCGATCGATCCGGATCCGCTACAGGGATAGCTCGATGCACAATCATCCGTACAGATTTGCCATTCGCCAGTTGAAGTTCTCCAAAAACGCCAGGCCAAGGCTGCAAACCGCGAACCTGTCGGTCAATCAATGCCACTGAATAACGACATGAGAGTTGCCCATCTGATTTGCTGAGTCTCGGTGCTTTTGTGCTCAAACCTTGGTCTTGCAAAACCCCAGGAAGCGACTCACCATCGCGAATACCAGCCAAACGCTCCATCGCAGTAAGGGTCGGTGCTACACCAAGCTGACTCAATCGCTGCTCAAGCTCCTCCGCGGATTCTCCGAAGCGAATCTCCGTTTGAACCGTTTCGATCACCGGCCCAGCATCCAATCGGGGAGTCATGTGAATCACGCTTGCTCCAGCAATTGGATCACCCGCCAGAATTGTCCACTGCACGGGGGCAGCTCCACGATGCCGGGGCAAAAGCGAGCCGTGCAAGTTAATGCCACCTAAACGCGCTGTTCCCAAAACTTCCTTAGAAAGAATCTGCCCATAATCGCAAACAACCAACAGATCCGGTTTAAGACCTTGGAGCCAAGCAACCATTTCATCCGAATTGATGGAAGCTGGTGTCGATACCTCCAACCCAGCCTCCTTGGCCCAAATCATCACGGGACCTTCCGCCGGTGACTTGTCCCGACTCGGCTTCTCAACCGCGGGACGGGAAACAACCGCCAAGATCGTATGACCTGCTCTGTGTATCTGACGAAACGAAGGAACCGCAAACGGACCGGTACCCATCAAGACAACGCGTAGTGGTTTCGTGGACATATAAGATTCTAAAAAAGTGTGCTTGAGCGGTTTCCACACCCGGGCCGCATTGTAGCAAATACACTCTCCTGCGGGCCGTCCGAAGACCTCCAAAAACAAGCAAACTACAGCGATATAAACAAGCAAAACAGCAAAATAACAAGTTTCCTCAGATCGGTATTTACGCCACAAGCATCTTTCGTCAGAATGCCCGGCAATCGGGCTGGATTGGCCTGCAAGGAAATACGTACGCAAGGAGTGCAAAACGTGCTGTTGAAGAGAAACCTGCTTTCTACCCTCCGTTCCGCTGGCCTGTCTGTGGCAGCCCTAGCCCTCGCTACCGGCTCGGTAAGCTCCGTGGGATTCGCCCAAATCGGAAGCCAAAATCCCCAACCGCAAATGACCCCAATTGCGGTCGTCGACATGGAACACGTGCTCGACAACCACCCTACCTTCACCGCTCAAATGGAAGCGATGAAAGGTGAATTTCAAAAGACCATGGAAGACTTTGAAAAGCGCCGCAAGGAACTTGCAAACGAATTCCAACAACTCAATTCTACCCTAGCTGCAGACTCCCCTGAGTTCAAGCAAAAGGAAGAAGCTATTGTTAGCCGCGAGAGCAAGATGCGCCTCGAAGCCGTCAACAAACAAAAGGAATTCGACGAGCGCCAAGCAAAATTGATGCTCGAAACCTATAACCAAATCGTCGGTGGTGTCGCCGGTGCAGCTCAGTACTACAAGTACGATCTCGTCGTTCGATACAATCGCAAACAAGCTAACCAAATGAGCCCAAAGAAACCTCAAACGGTTATCTACGGCGCAGATCGCGAAGTGATCTATTTCAATCCTTCTCATGATCTGACCGACACCGTGATCGCCATGCTCAAGAGAGATATCCCCGCTGCGGCTCCAACCGCTGGCGCAGGCGTTCCTCAGACGGCCAATGGCGGCGCTGCTGCAGGCACCCTCCGAAAGTAGATGCTAAAGGCATAGCGTCAGTATACCTGTCCTAAATGTATGGAAACGGATTTCCTGTCGAAATGAACCAAGCCCCTAACCAACAGACACTCGCTCACGTCACACATGTCAGTGGCAGGGGCTATTGGTCCGGACAGAAAATCACACTTACCTTCCTGCCCGCTGGAGTTGGAGAAGGTATTCGATTTCGACGTATTGATCTACCTGGCAAACCAGAGATCCCTGCCCTCGCTTCGTATCGAAGCGACGCTGTGCTACGAACTCGGTTGGTACACCAAGGAGCCAGCGTTGAAATGGTCGAACATGTTCTCGCTGCACTCTACGGAATGGGAATCGATAATTGCATCGTTGAATGCGATGCCTCCGAAATGCCCGGTCTCGACGGTAGCGCCTACGCGATCGCTTTGGCACTCTTCCACGCCGGCACACGCTCCCTTGAAGCTCCAGCCATAGTTCACCACATCGAATGTGGTGCAAAAATTGGCGACGACCGAGCCCATGTCCAAATCGCACCACCCGAACATTCAGGCTTAACCCTGATGTACCACCTCGATTACGGTAAAAACAGCCCTATCCCTTCCACATCTTCTACCTATTTGCTTAGCCCCGACGAGTTCCTTCACTCGATCGCCCCGGCTCGTACCTTCTTGACCATCCAAGACGCCGAACAACTACAACGCGCCGGCGTCGCTCAACACGTTACAACCCGCGACTTGCTTATCTTCGGCGAATTCGGTCCAATCCAAAACCAAATGCGATTCCCCGATGAATGCTCAAGACACAAACTCCTAGACCTAATCGGCGATCTGGCACTCTGCGGCATGCGTATCAATGGAAAAGTCTTCGCTCATCGCAGCGGTCACCAACTCAATGGACGCATGGCTGAGTTTTTGATGAAATCCCAAAACCACGCTAACCCCAAAGCCCTTCCAGGCGTCAATCCATCCAAAACCGTCAATCCATCCAAAACATCGTCCAGTCCATTCGAAACCCCCTCGCAACGCGTCGCTTAAATCACAACAGCTCTGCGTCCACGACAATAAACCAACCCACAAAGTGTCACTGAATACACTTCCCGAATAAAACACAGAAAAGAATTACCGGTCATCAGAAAGCGGAATCCCCTATGTCAACGATCATCGCTCACACCGCAGTTGTAGATCCTCGAGCTGAACTCGATGAGGATGTACGCATCGGGCACCATTGCGTGATCGGTCCAAATGTTCGCATCGGACGTGGAACACGCCTCGAAAATGGCGTCACCCTAACAGGTCATACCACCATCGGTCGCGACAACAAGTTCCACCCCGGTTGCGTCATCGGAGGAGAACCACAAGACCTCTCCTATCAAGGCTCACCAACGCAAGTCGTTATCGGAGACTGCAACGTCTTTCGCGAAGCTGTTACCGTTAACCGCGGAACCGAAAAAGACCTTGGCGTTACCTCTATCGGTAACAACTGCTATTTCATGGCGACAAGCCACATCGCCCACGATTGTATCATCGAAGATCGCGTCATCACCGCAAACAATGTCATGCTCGGCGGACACGTCCGCGTCGAACATGACGCAACCCTCAGCGGTGGCGTCGCTGTTCACCACTTCGCATCAATCGGTTGCTACGCCTTCGTCAGCGGACTTTCACGCGTCCTCCAAGATGTTCCACCCTTCATGCTTGCAGAAGGCTTCCCCGCAAGACCACGCTGCGTTAATGTAGTCGCGCTGAAACGCAAGAACTTCACAACCGCCGCCATCCGCGCTATCGGCGAAGCTCACAAACTTCTCTATCGATCCAAAGTCGGTATCAAACACGCTCGGGAAATTCTCCAAGGGGACGGAATCCTCTTGCCCGAACTAGAAACACTCTTCGCATTCATCGAAAACTCCTCCGAAGGCCGCCACGGCCGAGGTCGAGATCGACGCTCCGCCGCCGCTTAACCCAATCACTACCATTTAATCTTCCATCCAAGAACGGAACTGCGACCATGGACCTGCATCCTCATGACCCTCTGCGCGTTGCAGTCGTCGGTGCCGGACATCTTGGCCGTATCCACGCTAAACTTCTCAACAATCGAACCGATTGCTCCGTCGTCGCCGTCTGCGACCCATTCGCACCCTCCCGCGATTGGATCCATGAAAATCTAAATCTGCCTGTCGTCGAATACTACCAACACCTCGAAGGGGCTATCGATGCAGTCGTCATCGCCACCCCAACAACTCTGCACCACGAAGTCGCAAAATGGGCCCTGCAACAAGGCATCGCGACATTTATCGAAAAACCAATCGCTAGCAACGTTCAACAAGCCCAAGAACTCGAAGGTCTCGCAAGCCTATTCCAAGCCCCTCTGCAAATCGGACACGTCGAACGCTTTAACCCCGTCTGGAAAGCTTTCCGTGATCATGTCGCTCCAGACTCCATTCAACGGATCGTCGCGCGTCGCGAAGGTGTATACACAGGTCGCAGCACCGATATCGGAATTGTCATGGACCTGATGATCCACGACCTAGATCTCATTCTCAGCGTAATCCCAAGCCGTATCATCGACATACATGCCACCGGACACTGCTTGCTCGGTCAACACGAAGATATTGCCATCGCTGATATCCTCTTCGAAAATGGAGCCGTCGCTCATCTCCGCGCCTCGCGAGTCTCTTCCTCCACCGCAAGATGTATGGAAGTCCACTGCAAGACAAACCCTCTATCCCAACACTCAAATCCACAACCCGCTTGGTTCGAAATCGACTTCGCATCCAACTCACTGACCTGCGTCGAAAACGCTCCTGGTACTGGTCCCGGCGGCCTACTAGCCGATTCCCTATCGCCTCTAGAGAGAGCCAAAGTTAAAGACGAACTCTTCACGCGCTGGATCCATCGCAACACAATCACTACACACCCCGGAAACGCGATCGCTTCAGAGCACGACGATTTCTTCAACGCAATACGCACCGGCGCTGACCCTATCGTCAATGCTTCCGCTGGTTGTTATGCACTCGAAATCGCAACACGTATAACCAATCAAATCAGCCTAACACAAGCTTACGATCAACCCTCCGTCGAAATCTACCCACTAAAGAAAAACTCTCGCCGCGCAGCTTAGCCCCAAGAACGCGAATTCTCTACGCGCGAACTTGCCCTCTTACCTAACTCTGAATACAGTTCGGTAGCGGAAGTCACCCACTTCCGGTTGCAGGAAGCCATCGCCATTCTTCTGGCGGTTTGAAATGATTCTGGGTCGTTACTACCCCATTTCGCGTCACCACCCCATTTTACGGCACGTCGAGCACTCATCTGAGAAAGCCTGACGGTTGTGTTGATTGCAACGCCAGAATCTTTCCGGCGTTTTTTGACCAACACGATCGGTGCTTTATACTCGCGTACTGATTTACATCCTGCTCCTATGCTTCCTCCTCTACGTTCGACTCGCATGCACCGCTCCATCCCCAGTTCGATCGCTCCACCAAGTTACAGACTTGCAGGGATGTGCATTCGAAATGGAAGGATAGCCACCGCTTGCCGCACTCTCCTAACACTCTGGGCCACAAGCCTCGCAGCGTTAAACCCTGGGTTCACACAAGACCTCTCCAGTGGTACCCCAACGAACCCAATCGGAGCGGCTCAATTAGGCCCGGCTCCAGTAGACGAATCAGCCAACGAAATCGCCGAACTGCTTCAATCCGGAAAAACCCTTGAATCCGAAAAGAGATGGCAAGAAGCGATTTTGCATTACGAACGCTCCTTGAAGAAACATCTCAGAAACAAGTCACTGACCGAACGACTCCAAATCGCTCGCGTTCACCTCGATGTAACGCGTCGCTACTCAGATCGCTCGTTTCTCGAAAGCGTGGAACGTTCCACGCCGGCACAAGCGTTAGAAGTCTACCGCGACGTAACCAGCAAACTCGAAACCTACTACGTCGACCCCATCGACTACTACAAACTTGCTCTCTACGGCACTGCCTTCCTTGAAGTCGCCCTAACCGAAAAAGAATTCCTGCTCACCCACGTGCCCAATGCGCCCTCCGCAAGCGTCGAAGAGTTTCGCCGCAATATCCATCGCGATGTGTTCGGAAAACAAATCAGAAACCGCGAAGAACTCGTCCGTCTCGTCTCGCAAATCGCTGCAAAAGCTCAACAAAGTATCGGACTACAACCTACAGCCACCATCTTCGAATTCGTCTGCGGATCCGTCGGTTTGCTCGATCCCTATTCGTCTATCCTCACCCCAGGCGAATACCGGGAAATCATGGCCCAAATCGAAGGGAACTTGATCGGCTTGGGCGTAGAGCTATGGGCCGAAGGAACCGAACTCCGCATCGTCGATGTGTTCAAAGGTAGCCCAGCTGCTCAAGCTGGACTGCTGCCAGGGCACTACATTCTCGAAATCGACGGACAAGCTGTCCTGAGCATTGGCGCGAAACGTGCCGCCGATCTTCTGCGTGGCCCCGAAGGATCCCGCGTTCAACTGGTTATCTCCTCAGGTGGAGAACAAACCGCAGCTATCGAAGCCATCCGCAAACGTGTGGATATCCCAAGTGTCCCAGTCGCCGAAATACGCGATGCAAACGTCGGATACCTACGGATTACCAACTTCCAAAAAACCACCGTACAAGAAGTCAATCAAGCGATGTTCGAACTTTCAAAACAAGGGATGCAATCGCTTGTCATTGATCTTCGACGCAATCCAGGTGGACTTCTAGAATCCGCCGTCGATCTCGCAGACCAATTCTTAGCTCGTGGAAATATCGTCTCGACCCGAGGAAGAAACACCGCCGAGAACCGCAGCTACACCGCACAAACAGTAGGAACTTGGGATATCCCTCTCGTCGTACTCATCGACGGCGATAGCGCAAGTGCCAGCGAAATTTTTGCTGGTGCGATCCGCGATCACAACCGCGGCTACGTCGTCGGACAAATCTCTTACGGAAAAGGAAGTGTCCAAGGTGTATTTCCCAATGATCGAGGGATCGGCGGCCTTCGACTGACCGTGTCGAAATTTTACTCTCCAAGTGGAACGCCCATCAGCCAACGCGGTATCACTCCCCACGTCCTCGTCGACGAGGATCCCCAAGCTGGAACAGGGAGTCTCGTAGCCCTGAAACCCGAAGTCCCTGGGAACGAATTGACCGCACAACGTCCAAGTTTCTCAAGTCCAGCCCCGACTCCAAAAACGGCAAACGACCAAACCCTCGATAAAGGCCTCGAAATTGCCAAGCAAATCGCTCGCGAACGCACCAAGCAACCACAGCCTGAGCCTAATCGCCAAATCGGGGCAGGACGCTGAGTTTCATGTGATTTGGCGTAGCCCAAACCGAAGCGACTTATCACAATAGTGGCATGTTAAGAAAGTTCCTGCGCTCTAAAATTCACCGTGCTACGGTCACCCAAGCAGATCTGCACTACGAAGGTTCATTGACCATCCCACCAGACTTGATGCTCGCGGCGGGGATAGAACCTTTCGAGTCGGTACATGTTTGGAATGTGACCCGCGGAACTCGGCTGGAAACATACGCAATTCTCGGCGAAAAAGGGTCCAAGGACGTCTGCATCAACGGAGCCGCCGCACATTTGGTCCGCCCAGGTGATATCATCATTATCGCCACCTTCGGCTTCCTCTCCGAAACCCAAGGAGAAGTCCGCGTACCTGAACCCAAAGTCGTCTTCGTCGACGATAGTAATCGTATCACCTACACGGGACGAGAAGTCCCAGGACCCAGACGACGTGGCGCTCAGGATGCTCCAGTAGACGATTGCTGCTAGAAAAACAAAACCGCCATGCAAAGAATTCTCGAGCCTGAGGTTATGAATAACCTCGAAGAAGCAGTCGAATACAATGAAATGGACTTCTCCGAAGTCAACCGCGCTTTCGTCAACGACCTGCTCGCATTCGCGGCAATCAAACCCCAAGTACAAAGCCAAAACGCATCAACTGAAACGATCAATGGCCTAGGCAAAGATGTCCTAGACCTCGGAACAGGGACGGCCAGAATTCCCGTCGAGCTCTGCAAGCAACATCCCAGCGTCCGCGTTATGGCTAGCGACGCTTCTGTCGAAATGCTAGAACTCGCCCGCTACAACATCGAACTCGCTCACATGCTCGATCGAGTCCAACTCCATCTCGGAGACGCAAAAAAACTCGTTTTTCACAAAGAGTATTTCGACGCTGTTCTAAGCAACTCTCTTGTTCACCACCTACCCGATTGCAAGGACTTCTTCGCCGAAGCCCTCCGCGTTCTCCGCCCCAACGGACTACTCTTCGTTCGAGACCTATTTCGACCAGAAAACGAAACCGAAGTCGAACGACTCTTAGAACTGCATGCAGCTAACGAAAACGAACGGTCCAAACAACTTTTCCGACAAAGCCTCCAAGCTGGCTATCGCGTCCACGAAATCGCAGAAATCATTGCCCCCCTTGGTATCCCCGCCGACGCAATTCAAATGACCAGCGATCGACACTGGACTCTTGCTTACCGCAAACCTTATCCTGCGGCACTTTAAAGGGATATGAACCATGCAAGAAATGCAATACATCAACCTATTGCGCAAGATCTTTGAAGAGGGTGATGAGAAATCCGACCGGACAGGTACCGGCACTCGCAGCCTTTTCGGCGCACAAATGCGCTTTGATCTTCGAAACGAATTCCCCCTCCTAACAACAAAAAAACTCCCCTTTCGCCATATTGCCATCGAACTCTTCTGGTTTCTCAAAGGCGAAACAAATATCGCTTACCTCAAAGAAAACAAAGTTTCGATCTGGGACGAATGGGCCGATGAACACGGAGAACTCGGCCCCGTGTACGGAAAACAATGGCGGAGCTGGCTTTGTCCAGATGGTTCAACCATCGATCAAATAACCCAAGTCGAACAAGCGATTCGAACAACGCCCGACTCGCGACGACTCCTGGTCAGCGCATGGAATGTTGCCGATGTACCTAAGATGAAACTCCCTCCCTGCCATACACTCTTTCAGTTCTATGTTTCAAAAGGCACCCTGAGCTGCCAACTCTATCAACGCAGCGCCGATATGTTCCTCGGCGTCCCGTTCAACATCGCCTCCTACGCACTCCTGACGGTTCTCATGGCAAAATCCTCCGGACTCGAGCCAGGCGAGTTTATTCATACGCTCGGTGATGCGCATATCTACAGCAATCACTACAATCAAGTCGCCGAACAACTTGGACGCTCACCTCGTCCTGCGCCCTCGCTTCGCGTGCGGAACCTCAAACCATCCGTACTAGACTACACTTGGGACGACATTGAACTAATCAACTACGATCCGCTTCCGTTAATTAAAGCCCCTGTTGCTGTCTAATTCATTCACACAACGAATAGACACACCAAGGAATAGATACGCCGTGCAAACAATACTCTTCGAATCCCCTTGGCTCATCGGCACCCTCTCCGTCATCCTCGTCGGCGTCCTTCTCTTCGCTTGGATCCACTCGGGTGTGGCTAGCCTCCTGAAAGCAACTGCCGGCGCCGGACTTGTCGGTGCCCTTCTCCTCTGCGTCAATCTGTTCGTCCAAACCGAACGCGAAAAACTAACGGCGCTGATGCAAGACCTCGCAGACGACTTGCAAAACAATCGCTTCCAAGCAATTGCGCAACGCGTCCACCCCGACGCAAGTGTTGAACTGAGAAACCTAGAAAACCGCATTCAAAATGTCGAATTCAAACACGTTTCCATCAAAAAAATTCACGGCATCGACATCGGAAAATCTACCCACCCGAAATCAGCTTCCATACGAATGAACGTTATCGTAGAAGGTAGCCAAGCAGGCAACTCCGGAACCGTGCCAAGATGGGTACGAATCTTCCTCGAACAATATCAAGACGAATGGAAAATCGTTGATTATGAGCATCGCGACCCTCAATACGAAATGCTCAATCAACAAGGTAAAGACCGACTCGATTCAATGTATCGCCGATGAGCCAAAGTTCTGTCGCAAACTAATTGTCAACGACTTCTCGGCATGCACAACGAACGAATCGACATGCCACCTGTCAAGTTATACACCTCCCGAAAACCCATCCCTTTCAGACGACAAGCTCCCACGTGCGCTCGCTTGCCACTATGGCAAACCACTACCGTTGGCTTACCCATGTCCAACTCTTGAACCCTCTTGGGGAACTCATCGATCGGAATGGCAATGCTCCCCTCCAACGGCAACTCCGCCCGTTCCTTAGAAGTTCGAACATCTACAACTTGCATCCCCGCTAAATCTGCATCTGGCAAAAGTAAACGCGGCCTACCCCGGAGATCGTTGATCGCGGTAAATGCCGCCATGTGGATCGGATCTTTCGCCGAGCCATACGGTGGCGCATATGCTAAGTCAAGCTTCGCAAGATCGTAAACGGTTCCACCGAAATGCATCGCAGTGGCCAAGATGTCTATACGCTTGTCGACCCCATCTCCACCTATCGCTTGCGCTCCAAGCAACCTTCCACTCGGCTCCTCATACAAAATTTTTAGTTGCATGTTCACCGCTCCGGGAAAATAAGAAGCATGCTGTGATGCTTGAATGATCGCCGTTCGATACGATATCCCTTGCTGCTCAAGCCCCCGTTCATTCATTCCAGTCATGGCGACCGTGGACTCAAATAGCCGGACTATCGATGTTCCCAAAACATCTCCCATCGCTGTACTCTCGCCGGTTACCGCATGCTCCCCTGCGATTCGTCCAGCTCGATTCGCTGCCCCCGCCAATGGATTCAAACCCTTCTCACCCGTTACCCCCTGCGTGTACTCAATCAAGTCCCCCGCCGCGTACACGTCCGGATCATTCGTCTGCTGAAATGTATTTACTGATATCCCTCGCGCTGCACCCAACTCAATTCCAGCCTCTGCCGCTAATGCCGTCCGAGGTCGAACTCCAACCCCCAAGATAAACAAGTCCGCCTCGATCGTATGCCCATCCGATAAAACCGCACCAACAGCTTTGACATCGTTCATCGCAAACCGCTCGATCGATACCCCCGTCCGAACTCCAATCCCATGAGACTTCAATATCCCACCTGCCATGGTACCGAATACTCGATCCAAACGACTTAGAACCGTCGGTGATAACTCTATCAACTCAACTGCCTTACCCAGATGATGTAGTTGCTCGACAACCTCTACACCCACAAACCCCGCCCCAACGACCACAACTCGCCCTACCGAATTGCTTTGCAAATAAGCTAAAATGCCATCCATGTCCGCAAGCGTCCACAGTTGAAACGCATTCGCTGGTAATGGCTTGGCAAATGCTGGCAAAAAGGGCTCTGCCCCCATCGCCAATATCAACTTGTCATACCTCTCCGTGCGAACCTCCTCGCCTCCTTGCGAACGATCTATCACCGTAATCGCCTTACTCGCCCGATCAATCTTCGTAACCTCATGCTTCGTTCGGACCTCGATCTCAAACCGATTCCAAAACAATTCAGAACTCGCAACGATCAACTTCTTGCGATCCGCTATCTCACCACCTAAATGGTATGGCAACCCACAATTAGCAAACGATACCACCGGCCCCTTCTCAAAAATTACAATCTCCGCCCGTGGATCTAAGCGCCGTGCACGCGTAGCAGCCGAAGCTCCTGCAGCTACACCACCCACAACCAATATTCGCTTCCCGCTCGCCCCTGATGCTACTCGACTCATCTGCTTCCTTCCGTCCTTTAACTCAACGTTTTCACTGACCGTGTATGTAACTTGCTCCGGCCTGGCCTATCTCCATCGCCCCAAACAAAAAAGGGTAGGCTTGAATCCAGATTCAAACCTACCCCCGTGATTCTCTTCAACCAACCCTCAACACGTCCACAGGATTTTCAACATTTCCAGTTAACGGCTGTAAGACAGTCAGTCGCAGGTCAGCCCATTGAAACTAGGGCTTGAACTTGTCGGGCTTCAAAGCGACAACACCCAAGTCGTTCGCGCCAGGCTTCAAGGTGAACTTAACGTTCCCCTTTTTCCAGCTATCCGGCTTTCCATTAACCGTTACCTCATCGAACTTGTTCTGCGCTTCGTGCCACAACTTGAATGTCAATTCAACACCAGCAGGCAACTTCTCAATCTTGATCTCGCCCTTTTCGTTGCTTACTGCAACGTAAGGATGATCCGTTACGACGTGGTAAGCTGTCATCCATGGGTGAATATTGCACTCAACCTTCGATGGGCCACTCTCAGCCTTCTTGATCTGCAAAGTCTTGCTTCCACCCGTTGGAATGACTTGATTCCATTCGTCATTGTTGAAAAACACAAACTTCGCATTGTGACTGGTGCTGTCCGAATTCTTCACTTCTACCGTTTGACCGGCCCGAATCGGGAGAATGTGGGGCACAAATCGACAATTCACATTGTCCAAAACTGGGTTCGCCGAAGGGACTTCTCGCATCGATGGGTGTATCTGCTCCGCAGATAATTTGGTCTGCTTGCCATCAATCATGAAAACCATGTTGGCAATTCCCTTGCTACCCGCATCCACCACCAATCTCTCCGCAGGAATCTGCTGCTTCGCACAAAACGCATCTGCGCCCGCATTAACCGGCGTTCCGGCCGGCGCTGCGCCGTCCAAAACAAACTTGATGGTTACATCCGCCCAATCCTGAGCTTGTGCTACCACGCTACTACACACCAGCGCGACTGGAGCTACGATCATCGACCATTTCATCTTTAACACCGATTCTACACTTTCGAGAGAGTGTTCTGAGGATCAAGCAATACCGGGAACGAATGGCAACAAGAATCGAGTTGCGGGTGGGGTTCCAGGAGGGAAAATTTCAATTCTCCCCAACTTAATCGTATACAGATCGCTATTTTTTTCAATCGCCCAAGCATTTCCGATCAAGGGGTTCTCGATACCGTTGACGCAACTCGATACCGCCACTACACTTTAGCCACTCGACGGAGGTAGTAGCTCAGCTGGTTAGAGCGTCGGATTGTGGCTCCGAAGGTCGGGGGTTCAAATCCCCTCTATCTCCCT
>CAZACJ010000040.1:0-7157 GCA_964483385.1 uncultured Pirellula sp.
GCGAGCTCCGGGTGTTTTGAGCCGGAATGCGCGAGCTCCGGGTGTTTTGAGCCGGTATGCGCGAGCTCCGGGTGTTTTGAGCCGGAATGCGCGAGCTCCGGGTGGTCTTGGCGTGCAAGCAGAAGAAAATCGAATTTCTGTGGAATTTTCCGTCTCCCACTGATCGATGGTAGAAGTTATCATTTACACCCCATTTGGTGCATCAAGTTTTCATTGTTTATCCATGCTTGGAGATCCGATCTGTGGCGGTACGAATTCGAATGAAGCGTCTGGGACGCAAGAATCGACCCTTTTATCGTTTGTGCGCAATTGATCAACGCAGTCCTCGTGACGGTCGCGTTCTCGAAGAGCTCGGACACTACGACCCCAAGTGCAAAGAAACCGATGCACGGGCGATCCTCAAGGGTGAGCGGATTGATTACTGGCTCAGCGTGGGAGCTCAACCGAGCGAAAACGCAGCTGTGTTGATCAAGAAATACGGGACCAAAGGGACGCATTTGGCAGCCCAAGAGCAAGCACTTGCTCGGCTCGGGCGTGGCGTAAAAAAGGATCCGGTTGCCGCTAGCTAACCCGTAACACGAAGTGTTTAGGGTATAGTCGAGCAGGTGAGTAAGCGGCCGAAGGACGGATCGCGGGGATTTTTTGAGTCGTACCAGGCCATTTTTCTTGCAATTCGTTCCAGTTCTGAATAAACTACGCTTTCGTCAGACCTGTTGGCGGTTGCCGCTCCAATACGGATCCAAGCAATTGAATACACAAGGCAAATAGTCGATTCAATCGGCTAAGCTTGGGCCAAGTGGAAATTGTCAGCGGGTCTCAAGTTCGCTAGCATCGGCTTCCGATGTACACAGCAAGATTCAAAGTACAGCAAGATTTACAGCACAGCAGATTTGCAGAGCAATTCGTTTCGGTCGTAAAATCCGAGGAGTGAAATTTAAGGATTGAAAGCTGAGCGTGGACTGTCGGTTCAGAATACTGAAACTTCAACATGTCCCCGTAGCACCACAAAAACGAACGCTGGCAACGAAAGCTGGCGAGAAAATAAAGCACAACACGCGAGCGAATCGCTTGCGAAACAAATTACCCCACCGGCCGTGCCTTTCATCCCCACCCACCAAAAGGCCCGGCCGGTTCTTTTTTGCTTCGTCCTTTCCTTACTGCTGCTTCGACCTCAAGCGAGCACATCCTTACAGCGAGTCTAAAACGCCATGCCCTCAGGCAAGTTGCATCCAGATGAACTGGCCGGTGTGTCCATTCCATCGGCGACTCCCCAAACCCTCCGAATCGATGTCGCCACACTCTTCCCAGAAATCTTTTCTGGCTATCTAACTCAAAGTTTGCTGGCCAAAGCCATCGACAAGGGGCTCATCGAGATCCATATCCACAACCTTCGCGATTGGTCGGTGGATCCTAAGCATCATAAAATCGACGATCGGCCATACGGTGGCGGTCCGGGGATGCTTATTTGTGTCGAGCCCGTCGTGCGATGTGTTGAAGCAATCCGAGCTATGGATCCACGGCCTGCGGAAGTCCTCTTGCTTACGCCGCAAGGAAAACGGCTCGATCAACCCTTGGTCGAAACGCTTGCACCCAAAGGCCGCTTGATCCTCTTGTGCGGTCGCTACGAAGGCTTTGACCAACGCGTAATCGATATCTTGCAACCTACCGAATTGAGTGTAGGAGATTTTGTGCTCAATGGCGGCGAGGTAGCGGCAATGATCGTGGTAGATGCGACCATCCGATTAATACCCGGGGTGCTCGGAGATGAACAAAGTAGTTGGGATGATTCGTTCTCGCGAGGAAATCGGTTGTTAGAGTTTCCGCAATACACCCGTCCTCCCGAATTCCAAGGACACCGTGTGCCCGAAATCTTGTTGAGTGGAGACCACGGAAAAATCGCGCAGTGGCGGGCGGAGCAATCCGTGCAGCGCACGATCCAGCGACGTAGCGATTTGCTTGATCGTCACAGCGAACTCGAGCCCTAAAATTGCTTTGGCTCGGACTTATGACATCGGAGTTGCACGTCTATCAATATTCGTCGCGGCGCAGGTCTAAGTTCTGAACTGCGTAACTCGTCGCGAACCAGCGTCTCCAATCATCGACATTGAACCCGTAGTTCTCGCCGGTCAGCGATTGAAGGGCCGAGAGGACGTCTTTGTGTTGGACCAGCCTCTTCTGAGCTTGTGGGGCCCCACCGGTAAAACCAACTCCGCCACTGCCGGTGCCCGCATTCAAACCACCCGGAGGACCTGCAGGCCGAACCACTTGGGTTGAAACCAAATGATTGATCAGCATGCTGATAAAACGCTTGTCGTTAAACGGAATCATACAGTAAGCTGCTCGATCCCGCGTTGCGGGATTCGCAAGCTTCATCGCGAAGCTAGTCACCGCTAATTCTCTGATCATTTCATCACCGGCTTGCAACGCATCGAGTGCCTCACTTACCGCACTCATGTCTTGGTCTTCTAATGCAATACTGACCATCGCCGGGGCTACAGATCGAATCGGCATCTGCTTGAGCAATTGCATATACAACCCGCGTTCGTTGGCGTTGCCTTCGCGAAAGAGCTTGGCCAACCGCCCAATCAAAAGTGGATTGTTCAGGGCTTGCAAATACGCTTCCGCTTCCGCTCTGACTCGTCCGTTACCCGATAGGTATGCTTTCAGCTTTCCATCGAACTCCCGCTCGGCATCTCGCTTCTGCAGTTTCACTTTCTCGTCGAAGTCAATCAAGGCTTTTTCTTGCCAAGTAAAATAGCGTCCTTTATCTCCTTTGATCTTTCCACGATTGTACATCACTACATCGCGACGAATCCATTTGCCGGTTGCGGCGTCGGGATAGTAACGCAAGATTTCCCAAGTTGCTCTGTCGTTCGGATCGAGTTCAACAATGCGTTCACGGTGGGCGTTCGCCAGTGCGAGCATCTGCTGAGCAGAGCATTGTTCTACGATTTTGCGGTGATCTTCAAGCGAATCCCCTTTGTTTGCGACGATATCCAAGTACTTCGAGTCTCGTTCGAGAGAAATTCGAATCTTGGTAAGCTTGCGATCCACTTCGATGATCGACCCATCGTCGGTTTGAATCTGTACGGTTTGACCGGAAGTTGGATTGAGAACTTTGCCGCAGAGCACTCCACCGTCTTTCAGCTCAACAATATCGGCTTGTGCAACATTCTGGCATCGGAACCAGAGGCTTGTTGCAATGATGCTCATGCCCGCCACGCGGGTCGCTTGGGAAATGCTTTTGCTGTTAAAGTTGAATTGCATCGCCTTTTCCTCGGAAGTTTACACGCACCACGTGGATCCATCACCTGTTGCCGACTCCGTTAACCTTCTTCATTAGTTTACGGAATCGCTTGGACTGCCGATGGAGCAATTTGTCGAAAAAACTTCAAAACAGCTCCCCGAAGTCACAATTCAGGGGCTGAAACTGCACGATTTGAGCCTGCGGGATGGCTACTAGGTGCTACGTCGTTTCGGGTATACTTGCAGTTGTCCTGTGAATGATTGCTTCTTACTCACGATTCGAGTGGGTGGGAGGTTTCCAAGTGCCTCAAAAAGTCGAGTGAAAATCCCATGCGTAAATCGCTCCTGCTGGCTGCTTTGACGATGAATATGTGCCTGTCGACTACGCTCTTTGCTGAGGATTGGCCACAGTGGATGGGTCCCAAGCGGAACAACGTATGGGAGGTTCAAGGCGCACCGAAAGTGTTGCCAGAGAGTGGGCTCAAACCGATGTGGAGCACCAAAATTGCGGGTGGGTATGCGGGACCTGCCGTGGTCGGTGACCGCGTTTACGTGACCGATTTGGTAACCACCGGCGATACGAAAAGTGACAATTTTGGCCGAAAGAAGATGCAAGGAACGGAGCGGGTTTTATGCATCGACAACGGTACGGGCAAGATATTGTGGCAGCACGAGTATCCGGTTGAGTACGGAATCTCGTATCCTGCCGGACCACGTTGCACACCACTGGTCGACGGAGATTTACTCTACACATTAGGTGCCGAAGGGGACTTGATTTGTTTCCAGGCTGCAACGGGCAAGGTTGTCTGGTCGAAACAGCTCAAGGAGGTCTACAAAACCAATTCGGCTCTTTGGGGTTATGCTGGCCATCCGTTAATCGACGGAGAGAATCTGATCACGCTTGCCGGTGGGCAAGGATCACAGACGGTGGCGTTGAACAAGAAAACCGGTGAAGAAGTATGGAGATTCGGAACCGCTGCTGAGACCGGGTACTGCCCTCCTTTAATCATTCAAGCTGGCGGAGTTCGGCAGTTGATCCTTCCGAATCCCGAAGCTGTCAATTCAGTGAATCCAGAGACTGGCAAGTTGTATTGGAGCATTAAGTACACAGCGGATAATGGCTCGATCATCATGACTCCAATTCATTCCGGAAAGTACTTGTTTGTCGGTGGGTATTCAAATCATAACTTGTTGATCGAATTAGATCCGAACAAACCAGAGGCGAAGGAGCTATGGCGTGATCAAGCCAAGAAGGGGATGTCACCGGTGAATGTGCAGCCCATGGTTATCGACAACATCGTATATGGGTGCGACCAGAGTGGCGAGATGATGGCATTTGACATTGCCACTGGAGAGCGACTGTGGGAGACGAGCAAGCCGATTAGTGCTCGGCCGCAAGGGAGTGGAACCGCTTTTATTGTAAGGCATGAAGATAGGTTCTTTTTGTTTAACGAATCGGGTGAGTTGCTAATTGCGAAGATGTCTCCGAAGGGATACGAAGAAATCAGTCGGACGAAGATCATCGAACCGACAAACGCGGCCTTTGGGCGGGATGTGGTTTGGTGCGCACCGGCTTTTGCAAACGGTTCAATCTACGTACGCAATGACGAACAATTGATTCGCGTGCCGTTGGTAAACGCATCGAAATAACTTCATCATTTACCACCGAGACCTTAGGGAGTCTCGCGGTAATGAACGCATCTTCTTGGACATAATCACCGAAAGCATCATGAGACAATCAACCAACGATACCTCGAATACCACCGACGGTCTGAATAAGCTGCAGAGAGTATCTCGACGTAGTTTTGCGCAACGTGCGATTGCCATTGGGACAACCGCAGCAGCGGTAGGCCAAGGATTAGCAGTACAGGGCTTGGGGGTGGAAGCCACCGAGCCGCAGGGAGACGATGCAAATGCGCAAGCGAAGCGAGGACGGTTGAATCAATCGATGTGCAAATGGTGTTACGACAAGGAGTTGTCGTTAGAGGAACTATGTGTGCACGCCAAACGGTTGGGCTTGGTTGGAATCGACTTGTTAGGTCCCAAAGACTTTGACACGCTCAAGAAGCATGGGTTGGTATGCACGATGGTAACCTCGCACAAATTGACCGACGGTTTGTGCGAGCCGAAGTATTGGGATGAAGCCCTGGAGACTCTGAATACATCGATTGAAGCGGCATCGGCGGCGGGTTATCGCAACGTGATTTGTTTTTCAGGCAACGCAAGAGAAATCGATCGCAAGACAGGTCTGAAGAACTGTGCGGAAGCACTGCGCAAGATTGTTCCGGTAGCCGAGAAGAAGAAAGTGATTCTCAACATGGAGTTGCTCAATAGTCGAGTCGATCACCCCGACTACATGTGCGACTTATCGGCGTGGGGCATTGAATTATGCAAAGAAGTAGGGAGTGGGAACTTCAAGTTACTGTATGATATCTATCACATGCAGATCATGGAGGGGGATATCATTCGATCGATTCAAAAGAATCATCAGTATTTTGGTCATTACCACACAGGCGGGAATCCCGGTCGCCATGAGATCGACAAGACGCAAGAGCTATATTATCCCGCGATTGCGGAAGCGATTGCTGCGACGGGATTTGATGGGTATGTAGCGCACGAATTTATCCCCACTCGCGATGCGATGACGAGCTTGGAAGAAGCCGTGCAGCTGTGCAAGGTATAGTCGCGAAGTGTGCTGACCTGAAGATGCGGGTGAGGTACCATAGAACGCTATGGCAGAGAAAAGACTCAAACCGACGACTTTCGATTACGCACTCGCAGCACTCTCTCCCGTCTTGATCATCCTCATGATCGGGTCGCTCGTCTATTTCTTTGTTCTTACTTTGTATCGCGGCGAATTCCCTGCACGCCTGATGTGGCTCTTCGGGCTTTTCACGATGGCTTCAGTGCTCATCACTCGTATTGCAATCGAACAATCTCGTTTGCAGTCCTTCACGTACCTAGCCCTCCTCAGCGCCGCGACCCTCTTTGTAGCACCCCCTTATTTTGTGCTCGAAGGTTGGCTTGCACCTCTCCGCTACCCTATCCTGATCGCTCTCCTAGCGCTGATCGTTTTCCTCGCAGATCGGATTACGATGGATACAACCAGCGTCGATAACGCTTCCGATTCCCACGGGGAAGGTTTACTACAGTCTCTCGGGATTTTTCGTCGCTCCGAAACTTATTCTCCCAACGTTGACTCGAACCGAAAACATAATCCCGGCGTTTGGGTTTTGTACTTTGCTCTGCTCGCTTTGCCACTCTTCGGCCTCGGTCAATTCTTCTTGCCCTCCCCCGCATCCCAACGCTTCGCCCTCGCTTGTTTAATCGTCTACCTCGTGTCTGCCCTAAGCCTGTTAGTCGTCATCTCCTTGCTTTCCATCCGACAATACGTGCGACAACGCGATGTAGAAATGCCCGATGAAATGCCCTTCGTCTGGCTCGCTTCCGGAATCGGTTCTGTCCTCGGACTAGTGCTACTTATGGCTCTGCTTCCTCTGCCGATGATGGACGCAAACCGCTGGGAACTTCCTTTCCGTATCACCAGTCGCAACGATACGACCGCAAACAAAACCGGCTGGGGAAAGGAGGCTGCTAGAAATGGTGCTGTGCAAGACCGGCAACTCCAAGCTCCTCAACAGCAGCCCCCTAACCAACAGCCCCCTAATCAGCAGCAACAGGCTAACGAACAGCAAGCCCCGTCCAATCAGCAAGCCCCGTCCGATCAGCAAGCCCCGTCAACTCTACAAGAACAATCCAATCAACAAGAACAGTCAAATCAAGATGAAACGTCTTTGGCGTCCGAGCAAGGCACGTCGAAACGAGCTTCGTCGCAGCCTCAGCCTCAACCTCAGCCTCAACCAGATCAACAATCGCAACCGAATCAGCAATCGCAACCGAATCAGCAATCG
>CAZACJ010000040.1:7257-12440 GCA_964483385.1 uncultured Pirellula sp.
CGAATGGACAGCAGCGCAACGGCGAGCAGCCTGATGGACAGCAACCTGCGAATCAGCAAACGCAAGCCCCTCAGCAGCCGGCCGAACAACGGCAAAACTCCTCTTTCGATTGGAATTTCATGGCGACATTCCGGTGGCTACTGCTCGGTGTGTTACTCCTCGCGACGATCATCCTTGGAATTCGTCATGCTAAGGCTTTGTGGAATTTACTCTTTGGCTCCACGAACGATTCGGGTGCAAGCTCTGGCTTCGAGCGGGCCGCGGATACGGATTCACAGGAACAACGAGAGTCGTTCGCGGATCTTGCCAATCCCTTTTTGAATCCGCGGAAGACTCCGGACTGGGTGGTTCGTCAGGTCTTTCATGCTACGGAACTATGGGGCAGGGAGCATCGCGTCGAGAGGCATGACGACGAAACTCCTGACGAATTTCTCAAACGACTTGGGCGCAAGTACGGTGATGCGTCTCAAGCAATGACGCAGCTTGGGTGGATCTACAGCCGGCTAGCTTACGCGAACAAATCCGCTACGGCTAGCGAAGCAGAGGGGCTCCAATCCTTATGGGATTGGATGAAGAAGAATTCAGCTAGAGTGAACTGAAGAGTTTGTCCAAGACTACTCTAGCAATGTCTATGTCTAATGCCGCTGCCGTTCCCTTCCATCCCGGTACCGCGTTGACTTCGATGACTAACTCGCGTCCATCCTCATCGAACATCAAGTCAACTCCAGCCATCCAAGCACCAACACTACGAGTCGCTTGAAATGCCATTGTAACTTGCTCAAACGTCGGCTCATGGGCGATTGCTTGCGCTCCACGCGACACGTTGGTTCGCCAATCTCCCATGCTTTGTCGCTTCACGCAAAACACCGCGTCCCCAATCACTAGCAACCTTAGATCGTATCCAGGTCCCCGTAAAAACTCTTGGCAGTAGATCACCCCTCGTATCTGCTCAAGGGTCGAAAAAACTCGCCAAGCCATGTCCGGGTCTGTCACTCGCACAATACCCCGTCCCTCACCTCCAAATATCGGCTTGACCACAACGTCCCTACCTAACAATTCCCAAGCCGCCATACCCTGTTCTCGGGTCTGGCAACAAATGGTCTTGGGGATTGGTAACCCAGCTTCTCGTACCGTCTCCAATGTTAACCATTTGTCGATCGCTATCTCTAAAGACCTTGGGGGATTGACCACTCTCACCCCGGCACGATTCGCGACATGTAATGCATTCATTCGAAAAATCGTCTGTTCAAGCGACCCGAGTGGCATGGTGCGAACCAATAGCGCATCGAAGTTCTGTTGCGGCTCGGAAAGCGCCTGTCCACAATCCGCCGTATCCATCTGCACGCGACTCTCTTCGCCTCCCATATAGGCGACTCGAAGATCCTCGAAAGCTAAAGACATGACGGTGATCTGTTCCGACCAAGTCTCTGATGCCGCTGCGCGCTGTAGGTCTCGGATATACCATCCATCCGGCGAGCCAAGCCACCCAATTTTTTTCATGCAATTGTATCTTTAGTCACAGAAGATCTTTATTTTTCGCCTTGCGATACCATTCCTGCTTGGCGCACGGAACTCCCTGTTCGATTTGTCAGGGAATCTCCCAAAGTATTACGCCCGAGCTCCACGAGTACCATCATCTGCTTGATCACCTCCGGATGCTGGAACGCTACATTGGTGGTTTCTCCTAAGTCGTCATCCAAGTTGTACAACTCGGCTTGCTCAATCTTGATACTCCTTGATTTCCCCGGCATCCCATCCTTACCAACTTCGTTCGGGTCATAACAATACGCGGTGTGCGGCAGGATCAATTTCCAAGGTCCGCTGCGTACCGCTTGGAGCTCATTGACGCGGAAATAGTGGTAGAAGGCTTCGTGTGGACATTTCGCTCCTGGTTTCGCTATCAGTAAATCAAAAATATCCAGACCATCGATGGGATGTTTGGGTAGCTCTCCTCCGACAATCTTGGCAATCGTCGGAAGGACATCGATAGTCATCGCCGTCTGGGTTTGCACTGATCCAGGCGGAATGACGCCAGGCCACTGCGCGACCATCGGTACGCGCGTTCCACCTTCGTAGATCGTTCCTTTGCCATCTCGCAGTTTCCCTGCGGTGCCAGCATGCGAGCCATAGGTCAACCAAGGTCCGTTGTCGCTCGTGAAAATCACGAGTGTGTTTTTCTCTAATTCATGTTTGCGTAAAGTTGCCAGGATCCTGGCAACCACCCCATCGAACTCCTCGAGTACATCCCCGTAGATCCCAGCGCTCGATTTACCCGAATGCTCATCTCCCGCATAAAGAGGCACGTGTGGGAAGGTATGCGCGAAGTACAGAAAGAACGGAGCTTGTTTCGACTCTTCGATAAATTCGACAGCAAAATCGCTGTACTGCTGCGTGAGTTTCGTTTGATCCTTACCATCCACGTCAGCATCGATGATAGTGTTGTCGCGTATCAGTGGCAGCTCAACAAATGTCCCAGGCTTGACCACTTTGCCATGCGGCCACATGTCATTGGAATACGGTAGTCCAAGGTAGCGATCGAACCCATGTTGCAACGGTAGGAATTGCTCGTGATGGCCCAAGTGCCATTTGCCGACAGCGCAGGTCTTGTACCCTTGGTCTCGAAGCAACTCCGAAAGGAGAACTTCGTCCGCATGGATGCCGTTTTTGCTACCGTGAAACAGAGCTCCGTGAATGCCGATTCGATTCGCGTAACAGCCGGTCAGCAAACTAGCTCTAGATGCAGAACAGACAGGTTGCGAGGAGTGGAAATCGGTAAAGCGAACGCCGTTTGTAGCGATCGAATCTAACGCAGGGGTCTTCCACCGCTTTTCACCATAACATCCTAAATCACCATATCCAAGATCATCTGCAAAAATCAAGACGATGTTGGGTTTGGAAGTCGCGACAGCATTTTGTGCTTTTGCACTGTTTGTGTTCGGTGTGATCGAATTCGCATCAGTAGCAAGCGATTGCGGAATTTGCAATCCAAGGGTGCAACTACAGATCCACGCGCAAGCCGTAAGCAATCGCGACACAGCACAAGCCTCCTATAGATAAACGGTGTAGAGCTCATGAGTGACGCATGATCACTCCGCGTCCCCATGAGAGTTTACGTCAAGATATCGAAGATCACACGCCCATGTACATCGGTCAGCCGCATGTCACGTCCGCTAAATCGGAAGGTCGAACGGGTATGATCGAGTCCCAAGCAGTAGAGCATCGTCGCGTGCAAGTCATGCATTTCACATTTGTTTTCGACCGCTTTGTATCCCCATTCGTCGGTGGCACCGTACACAGTACCACCTCGCACACCACCCCCAGCCATCCAAATAGAGAACCCGAATGGGTTATGGTCTCGCCCATCCGCGCCTTGTGCAAATGGCGTTCGGCCGAATTCACCTGCCCAAACGACCAACGTGGAATCAAGCAGTCCGCGATCTTTCAGATCGGATAGCAAAGCCGCGATAGGCTGATCGACAGCGAGTGCATTTTGCGTGTGGCCAGCTTTTAAATTCGCGTGCTGATCCCAACGGTCATGCCCGCAACTCGGACAAGTCAGCTGAATGAAACGCACACCCCGCTCCACCAACCGCCTCGCCATCAAGCACTCGCGAGCAAAAATCTTGGTCGGCCCATATTCGTGATCCAAACCGTACATCGCTTGCGTCTGCGCCGTCTCTTGAGATACATCGCAGACCTCCGGAACAGCACCTTGCATCTTGAAGGCCAACTCATAATTTGCGATCGCAGATTCGACAGCATCGTTTTCTCCAAAACGATCGATGGTCTGGCGATCGAGTTGACGAAGCAACTCCAGTTTGTGCTTCTGCAATTCCTGGGTCGGTTCCAAAGGCCGTACGTTGGCTAGGCTGTTGCCCGAAGGTCGCAATACGGAACCTTGGAATGTTGCCGGCAAGAATCCACTTCCGAAACAATCTAATCCGCCAGGAGGAATCAAACCTCCGTTGAGAATAATGAAGCCAGGTAGGTCTTGGCATTCAGAACCCAGACCATAGGTGATCCAAGCACCCATGCTGGGACGGCCTTGAAGACCATGGCCGGTGTGCAAGAAATAGTTCGCTGAGGTATGCTCGGGAAACTTCGATGTCATCGAACGAACCACAGCTAGCTTGTCTGCATGCTTGGCAATATTTGGGAACAGATCGCTGATTTCAATGCCGCTTTCCCCGTGCTTGGCAAAACTCCAAGGGCTACCCATCACCGTCCCATTGTTGTTGAACTGGGTCGGTGCAACTTCGAAAAGCTCGCCAGGATTGCGACCGTTATATTGGGTTAGCAACGGTTTGGGATCGAACGTGTCGACCTGGGAGGGCCCGCCATCCATGTACAAAAAGATGACGCTTTTGGCTCGGGCGGGGAAATGGGTTTTCCCTTCTTGAGCCTCGAGCATCATGGAAGTCAACGCCATTGCGCCGAAGCCGTTGGCAGAGTGAGTAAGGAATTCGCGGCGTGTTACCATTGCAGATATTCTTCTAGGGATTCGCGAATCGAATCGAGTTCCGGTTCGTAACCGGTCCAAAACTCGAAGTTGATGGCGGATTGATGGGTAAGGACTTCTAGTTCATCGATCCACTCAAGCCCTTGTTGCTTAAGTTCGTCGATGCATTGCGAGCGTCCTTTACTGGCTTCAACCCAACCTAAGGCTGGTGGGATCAAGACCGCGACTGGATGAGCCGCCCAAATCGCGTCCTTGAATAGTCGGTGCCGAGCTGCTGCACTGCGATTCATCATCGCATCGACTTGTTCAATAATCAATGCACGCACAGGTCTTTCCGTCAACGAAAGATCATCGAGCCTCAACAAAGGAACCGTCGCAACCTCGCTCCTTTCAAACCCAGCCGCGACTTCCGATCGCTCGGGCAATCCGTTCGTGTTCGTGGCTCCATGTCTTGATGTCTCATGTCTTGAAGTCTCAGCTACAGCCTCGCCGGATAAAGAATCGCTACCTTTGCCAGCGCCTTGAGTACTGTAGGTGCTACGAGAACCTTCGACGTTAGAAATGTTGCTGTTATTTGAAGCTTCGTCATTGAACCCGGATCGGGATTCCACGCTCGGCCGGGCTACATTGTTCGAGGTGACCAATCCGCCCCCCATGCCGGTTGGAGGATTTGGATTTCCTTCGCTGGCTGTGCTTGATCCGCTGGCTGTGATTGATCCACTGG
>CAZACJ010000040.1:12540-29943 GCA_964483385.1 uncultured Pirellula sp.
CTGGCTGTGATTGATCCACTGGATGCTTGCTGAACACTTTCTGGGTTGTGCGTTGTGGTATCGGAAACAAGGAAGACGCTGTAGTCACCGGGGAACTCAGCGAGGGCGACCTGCAAGGCTGCTGCGAAGCGTTCGCTGCCGAGTACAGCGATCGATTGAGGAGCAAACGACTCGTCTTGTTCGAGCCCCGCTCCGGATACTGACTCAGAGAATCGATGGGTCAAAGCTCGCAGAACCGCTGGGCTTAGCGTTTCCTCACCAACCCACTGCGACGAATCCCACTTCGCTACATGGACCAAGCCGAACGCTTTGGCACCCGGAGTCAGTCTGTCTAAGTACGCTTGGACGACCCCTTGGAAAGGTGGCAAGATCGCAGCCCCAGCCATCCCCAGAGCTTGGATACCGCGAAATGCCGTTTCAAAGGACTCCAGGGGAACTTGGGAGGTAAAAAAACGCCAATCCAGCTCCGCTTCGCGGGCGATGCGAGTCATGACGAACTGGGTAGGATTGCCACCGACGGGGGTCCCGATACAAGCGATCAGCGGCTGGAGAACCTGTTCCATACTCATGCCGACCCCTTAATCCCTTCTTGTCGTTGTGTCATTGCAACGTTTTGCACCTTGCCAAAAATCGAACCTTCGCGATGCCAGCCCCCAACTTCTGTGCAACCTTCGCCTAAGCACCCTTTGGCGGAATTCTCGGGAAACGAACCCCTTGAATTCTCACCCCTTGGTGTTTTCTGCCAACCGCGATGCCGATACCTATCCTAACTGAACTTCTAGCCTAACCCAACTTCTGAGCGATTTTATCGATTGTTGGGGCAAGACAAATTCGAAGGAAGTACTTAGAATAGACGATCTTTCCCTTAGAAGTAGTTGTTTTACTAATCGAGATTTCAGAAAAAGAAAATCAAAATATCGTGGCATCCTACAAAACCAGTGACCTACGCAAAGGCTTGAAAGTTCAAATTGACGGCGAACCTTATCTTCTCTCCGAAGTGAACTTCGTCAAACCTGGAAAAGGAAACGCCCTTTATAAGTGCAAGCTAAAGAATTTGATCCGCAACACCGTTCTCGACCGAACCCTCAAGGGCGGAGATGAATTGGAAGTTGCCGACGTTGAAGAACTCGAGACTCAATTCCTCTACAACCAGTCGGGCACTTTTGTTTTCATGGACAACAAGTCCTATGAGCAATACGAATTGTCGGCTGACCAAGTCGACGATAACTGGAAGTACCTCAAGGAAGGGATGCCCGTGGCGATGGTGTTGTTCAACGGCAACCCAATCACGTTGACACCTCCTTCGCACGTGACCCTCAAGGTGATTGAGACGGAACCAGGGGTACGTGGAGATACCGCCACGAGTGTTACGAAGCCAGCAAAGACAGAAACCGGTGGAGAATTCCAAGTCCCAGGTTTCATCAAAGAGGGCAACGTGATCAAAATCGATACACGTACAGGTGAATACGTCGAACGCGTTAGCATGGACTAAGGCTTGATCGATAACCGATCGAGTTTGAAGTCACAACCATTTTCGGCCGGCTATGCTCAGGCATGGCCGGTATTTCTAATGCGGTTCGGAATGGTGCTAAAGAGTGACTGAAACTGGAGTCGCATGATGTTCGCTACCCTCAACCGTGCCCGCTACCTCGTCGCTTGCTTCTCGTTGCTGACACTGTCTCTATGCACGGATCCTATCGGTATCGATCCTAATGGTATGGAGCTTCTCTGTGGTAAACGCTTGATGGCTCAAGTCAATTCCGTGGGCAACGATCCATATGCGGTTGAGCGTGAGAGACTGATTCGCAACGTTTTGCTCCCGGGCGGAATTCGAGACCAACGTGTATTGGATTCGATGGGCAAGACCCCACGGCATGAGTTTGTACCGCCTGAGTATGTGCGTCAAGCTTATCTGGATATCGCGATCGCGATTGGGGAATCGCAGACAATCTCCAGTCCATTCATTGTTGCCCAGATGACCGAAGCCCTTCAGCCAAAACCCACGGATAAAGTGTTAGAAATTGGGACTGGTAGCGGGTATCAAGCTGCGATCTTGAGTCCGTTGGTGCAGAGTGTCTATACCATTGAGATCGTTCAAGACCTCGGGGAACGCACGACACAGCTACTAAGTGACTTGGGTTACAAAAACGTACACTGTCGGATCGGAGACGGGTTCAAGGGTTGGCCAGAGGAGGCTCCGTTTGACAAGATCATTGTGACTTGCTCCCCAGCAGATGTTCCAAAGCCGCTTGTAGATCAGCTCAAAGAGGGGGGATTGATGGTAATTCCCGTCGGAGAGCGTTATCAACAGATGCTTTATCTGATGCGGAAAAAGGACGGCAAACTAGAGAAAGAAGCTTTGACGCCAACATTGTTTGTCCCGATGACAGGGGACGCTGAGAAGGCTCGCAGGGTACAGCCGGATCCGACGCGTCCCGTGCTGCTGAACGCAAGTTTTGAAGAGCCGACCATACGCGACTTTCATATTCCTGGATGGTATTACCAATTCGGTTGCACACGTGTGGAAGACATCGACGCTCCTGTCGGTCAGTTTGTCGCCGAGTTTCGTGGAACCGATCCGCAGTGGCCAAATATGTTGCTACAAGGAATTCCCATCGATGGCCGGGCTGTAAAAAAACTCAAGCTTGGTGCCTGGATAAAACTCGAAGATGTCAAAGTCGGTCGCGAAAGAGAAAAGTCACCTTCGATTGCAATCCAATGGTTTGACTCCAATCGCAATCGTATTGGATACAACTATGTCGGAGGGTTCAAAGGTTCTCGGAAATGGAAGCTTGAAGAACGGATTTTTCAAGTTCCGCCAGAGACGCGAGAGGCCATTGTTTCGATCGGCATGTTCGGAGCCGAAGGAACTGCTTGGTTCGATGGTATCATTTTTGAACCACAGTAACATTGCAAGAACACCAAAGGCCCTGTTGGATTAACGCCTAAATAAAGCTACCGCATGTCAGACGACACTACCTACGATACGATCATCATCGGAGCCGGCATGAGCGGCTTGGCTGCCGGTATTCGTTTGGCGATGTACGACCAGCGCGTATGCATCTTGGAAAAACACTGGACGATTGGCGGTTTAAATTCGTTCTACCGGCTCAATGGTCGGGATTACGATGTCGGTTTGCACGCGATGACCAACTTCACCGAAAAAGGTGCTAAACGCGGTCCGTTGGCGAGATTGCTCAAACAGTTGCGATTCCGCTGGGACGATTTTCAGTTAGCCCAGCAACGGGGCTCGAGTATTGCCTTCCCCGGCCTGGAGCTCGAGTTTAACAACGATATTCGACTGCTACAGAGCCAAATCGAAGAGAAGTTCCCTCATCAACGCGATGCATTCCAGAAATTGCTGGAGCGATTGGCCGACTACGACGACTTGCAACAAGAGCACTTTGATTGTTCTACGCGTAAGGTCTTGGAAGAGATCTTTACCGATCCCCTCTTGATCGAAATGTTGCTCTGTCCGTTGATGTGGTACGGAAATGCGAAGGAGCATGACATGGACTGGGGGCAGTTCTGCATCATGTTCCGTAGCATTTTTCTTGAGGGATTCGCTAGGCCATTCAAAGGCGTACGATTGATCTTGAAGAACTTAGTGCGCCGATTCCGAGAACTTGGTGGTGAACTAAAACTCCGCAGCGGGGTAGCGAAACTGCATGTAGATGGTCAGCATGTCGCAAGCGTTGAACTGGAGAATGGCCAGGTTCTCACGGCGAAACGGATCCTATCGAGCGCCGGGGCCATTGAAACACTTCGGCTATGCGACCATCTGACAGTAGAGCAAGCGAATACAGCCGGACAGATGTCCTTTATCGAATCGATCTCTGTATTGGATTGCCAGCCGGCAAAGCTAGGTTTTGACAAGACCATCGTATTTTTCAATGACAGTGAACGATTCCATTGGGAACGTTGCCGCGATGCTTTGTGCGATGTGCGTACCGGAGTGATCTGCTCTCCAAACAACTACGAGTATTCGGCCGAACAAGGGAACCTCGACGCAGGGTTCATTCGACTGACGACCATCGCAGATCCAGACCGTTGGTCAGCCCTTGACGAAGTAGAATATCAAAAACAAAAATACCGTTGGTATGATGCTTCTGTCGCTTCCAGTGTTCGGTTCATTCCTGATTTTAGACGGCGTGTCATCGAAACCGATGTGTTTACTCCTAAGACGATTCGTCGGTTTACTTCTCATGACAACGGGGCGGTGTATGGAGCACCGGAGAAAAAGCTTGATGGAACAACCCACTTGAACAATCTCTTTTTGTGCGGAACCGACCAAGGGTTCGTGGGAATCGTCGGCGCAATTGTCAGCGGTATCTCTATGGCGAACCGCCACTGCTTGTCACAGTCCTAGCAGCTTAGTGCATCTGCGCGTGCTTAGTGCATTTGCGCATAGAGAATAAAGTTCACGCCGATACGAAACGCATCTTCGCGTACATAGCCTCTGCACTGTAAAGAATGCTTGCTCTCCATCGCACAGCTCAAATCGTTCGGAGAGTACAACATCAATACTCGATCGTCCAATACTAAAGCTTCGATCTCTGCCGGCCCTTCGCGACGAGCTTTTCCCAAGTCATTTTCGCCAGCGGCTGGATCGATCAGAACCACGGAACGCAAATCATAGCCTCCAGGTCCATCCTTGAGGAACAAAGGGTGATCGGATGGCAACACCTGCCACTGTGCCTCCGGCATCACTGCCGAAAACTCTTCCTTGATCGACTTCGAAAACTCCTCAGAACCGCAAATCGCGTCTCCGATCACCATCCCACCATTTTCGAAATGCAATCTCAAACCAGTTCGCTCCTCTTCCGAAAACCGAAACTTCGTTCGCCCATGAATATAAACCAACGGGTACTTTTCCAACTCAGGACTCGTTGCCGTCAGCTTCGGTGTCTTCGGATCAACCAACGACTTTGTTTCTCTGCGATACATCTCTACCAAATTCATAAGGGCCTTGGGTGTCTCATCCCCGCCACCGCTATGCATCAGCTTGGGTAGTGACAAAGTGCCCCGTTCTAAGACTTGGCGGTTAACGTCGGTCTGCAAAATCTCCACTGCATCCAATTTGTCCTTCAGTTCGCGACCGGTCGCATATGCAACCACGTTGAGCCCGATCTTCACGCAGTTATCCAACTCAGCAGTGATTTTCTTCGATGCCTTGAGCTTTGCCCCGTAAGGCCTAGCCAACTCCCATCGACAGCTCAATGGGATCGGACTGTAAACCACACTCGTTTTGCAACACGCATCAATCCCATACAACCAGAAATCATCTGGTAAGGCGGTTGGATCGAGTTTGGCTTCGGCGCTCCAAATGGGATGGTTCGGACTGAGTTTTTGAAAGGGTTTATCGAAGATCAACTCCATTTCCTTGCGGAATGACACATCAAACGCATCTCCTTTACACCCATTTCCATTGCAAGCCTCCGCAAAGATAAACCCACCTTGGTCAACATACTCCTTGAGCATTTGCCTCTGCTGAGGGCCAAGCGAGAACTCTTCGCTACCACTGATGAATAACACAGGTGTTTCGAGCAAGTCCGCTAGACGCACACGATCAAGTCTCAAAGTCTGCCAAGCTAGATCGCGTTTCCAAGCTTGTTCGATATGACCGGTCAAATGCTGAACGCTCCGACGATGTCGATTCCAATCTCGATTCTCCGGATTAGGGGTATGTTGCAACTGGCCGATAACCACCTGCCGCTTACCCTTGCTCAAGAACAATAGAGCCATCGCTCGTGCCGCTGCAGGCTGCAACGCGGTCGTTCCCTGCACTACTTCATTCAGCCTAGAGTTTTTAGGACCGACTATCGCTTCACATCCCTCACGATACCAATCGTGCTCGCCGATGAAGCGTTGACCGGTCAATCGACCTACTCGTTCCAATGCGTACATGTAGTAAAGAAACCATTCAGCATATCCCGGATTTCGCACTACAGAAAAATTCCTGGCGAGCCAATCTAAAGAGACAAAGGGATCGTAGTCGCTCGGTTGTCCCGCTCCGCAACAGACAATTGTATCCCCATCGATCCGCGCATCTTGAGTGGCCAACGCATCGTCGAGGATCAACATCGATGCAATACCGGCACAAGTCATGCTTCCGCGAGGCTGTGGCTCTAATCGATACCCCCAAGTCCCCGAGCGACTCATCTTCGCTAACCAATAAGAACGCCCTCTGCCAATGACCTCTTGCGGGATCTCCACTCCAATCCGACTCGCTTCCCAAAGCGCCAAAACCGCGAATTGCGAATTCGATTCGTCCGACAGGCCCCGGTCCTGTCTGTACCCCCAACCCCCATCTTCACGCTGCTGAGCTTTGATAAGCCAAGCGACATTGCGCTCAATTAATGGACGGTCTCGACCTGGCTCTGCTGCGCACAGTGCCATCGTCTGCAAACTAGCTTCGTAAACTTGCGTGGGCGATTCACCTCGAATGTACTCCAAAGCACGGGCTACCTCGGGATCAGCCGGTTTGCGCCCGGCACTCAGCAACGCCAAGACCACTAAACTGGTCAACCCTGTGTTATAGTCACCATGACCTTGCCAAGCTCCAACTGGTCCGTCCTTCGCTTGCCGATTCTGGTTAAGTCGAAAGTACTGTACCAAACTATCGATAGCTTGCTGCACATCCGCCGGTGAAATCGATCCTTGCGCAGCAGCATTCGCAGCACTTGCCACGCAAGTCACTCCCATCACCCAGACCATTAAAACCCAGCGAAGTCCTGAACCGATTGTTGCATTCATTGCGAACCGTCTTTCCTCACTTCGCTACGGCGATTGGGAGTCACTTAAAGCAAAAGCTACCTTCTGTAACCAGCCTACTTCTGGATGAACTTATGAATCGACTGGCCCTTACCAGAATCGATCATGAAGTAAACTTCTCCGTCCGCATCTTCACCAAAAGCGACTACAGGAAGCCCACCTGCGACGACTTCTTCGTTGCGAGTTGCTTCTTTTGCTGTTCCGTCAGCGTTCAAGCCCTCTTCAACACTCAGAGCCCATACACCTCCAGACACGTAATCCGCATACAAGTACTTGCCCTGCAAACTCGCAAGCCGATTGGAACGGTAGACGCGTCCTCCCGTGATCGACTTGCCTACGCTGTGATCATAAGCCCAAACGGGGTCGATGGCGTTGGCTGCATCAGGGCCAGGAACTCGGTTGCCAAAAGCGTACGCACCTTCGCGAACACTCCAACCATAGTTCCCACCCTTCTTCACAACGTTGACTTCTTCCCATAGGTCTTGGCCAACATCAGCACACCACAGCAGACCGGTCTTGCGATCAAACGCTATCCGCCAAGGATTGCGAAATCCGTAAGCGAAGATTTCTGGGCGAACTTCCGAATTCCCGATAAACGGATTGTCCGCAGGAATCTGATAAGGTGCCGAATCGGACTTCTTGTCAACGTCGATACGCAAGATCGAGCCGAGTAGCTGAGACCGCTTTTGTCCGTTGGCCTTCGGATCGTTACGAGCACCACCGTCTCCAAAAGCAATGTACAAATAACCATCGTTTCCGAATTCGATCGCCCCTCCATTGTGATTTTGGAATGGCTGAGGAACAACCATCAAGATCTCTTCGGATTCTGGGTCGGCAACAAGCTTATTGTCTGCACGTACGCGAAACCGAGAGATCACCGACTCATGAGTCTTAGGCTTGGTGTAACAAACGAAAAACTGACCGTTTTCCACGAACTTCGGATGCATCGCCAGCCCAAGCAACCCTTGTTCATTTCCACCCGGCGCATTCCACTTGCTCACCCGTTCCGTGATATCGAGAAACACTTTCGCTAACTCAACATTTGGATCGTTCTCGAAAGTGTACACGATTCCGCTTTGATCCAGCGTGTAAAGCCGCTTGGAGTCGCCAGGAGCATACGTCAACTCCAACGTTCGACGCGGCGTGTTGACAGTTCCGTCTTCATCGACCGGCTCCCATCCTTCCCACTTGAGTTTCGGGAAAGCCAACGTTGGAACAAGATCAAGTTTTCCATCGACCGGAGGGGTGATTGAGCCATCATCGGCGAGCTCCCGAATCTTGATGTTGCGGAAAGCAACCTTGTTGCCGTGATCTTGCAAACATATGTATCCTTCCCCGGCACTTCCGAAGCCTGGAAATTGCGCGAACTTACTCTTCTTGACCAAATCGTTCCATCGGTCATCGCCGAGTCGGAACTGGTAATAGACCACCCCGTTCATCGAAACCTCACAACCGCGAGGGGAAATTCGCAAGAAGAGTTGGTTCCATTCTCCAGGTGGGCGTGTTGCATCGGGCATCTCGGTCTCGCCAGCCCATCGCATCGGGTATGGCTGAAACATCTGATACAGCCAACCCGCCTTTTGTGGGTCATGCCCATCAATGTTGTCTTGGATTTGAACTTCAGGACCACTTTGCCATGGTGCAGGATTGTCTTCGGTGACGTGAAACATCAACCCGCTATTACCACCCTTAGAGATGTTGTAATCGAGGGACAACTCGAAGTACTTGTACTTCTTGTCGGTGATGATGTCCCCAGCATTGTCTCCATCGCGGACGATTGCCCCATCGACAATCTTCCATCCGTCGGAAAGCTTATCTTTTTTGTAGTTCCGCCATCCTTGCGATGTCTTTCCATCAAACAAAAGCTTCCAACCTGCAACGGTTTCTGCGCGAGTCAATTGGTTTGCGGGATGCTCAGCGAAGACGGTGCTATTCGTTAACGATACGGTGCACAGGCCGGTCGTCAGGACCAAAGCCCTAAACGCTTTTTTAGCTCGTTGAATAAAGGTCAGAGGCATCGGTGTCAAAGAAGTCGAATTTGAATGCTCAAACATAAAAAGGCTCTTCGTAAAAAGATGGAAAAATGATTTACAGTTCGGTTTCTTGTAAACGCTTCAAACTCGCTTCAACCGCCTCGCGACGACTCGGTTCGCAGATAGTGAGAAGTTGTTCGGTGTAGTACCGTGCGGAATCTATCAATTGATTTTCTTCTGCGATCACGATCGCTAACTCCAAAGCCCTCGTTCGGATCATCATGTCCGGGGGTGGTGAGCGATACATGGCTGCTTTGCGGAACGCCGAAAGGGCTTCTAAGGGCCGTTCGAGGCTTTGCAAGCACATGCCGAGCTGTAGCGACGCACGGGCTCGCAATTCGGGAACTTGCGACGCTTCTTGCAACATCGCAACAGCTTCGTCATGTCTATTGAGTTGACGCAACGCAACCGCCCAAGGAATTAAGAGCTCCTTTTGCTCTGGGTGCCTCGCGAACCGGTCCGCGCAAACACTTACACGGCGGTTCGCAAGATCGATCTCAGCTTGCTCAACCCCGTATCGATTCTCATCGTTAGGGCGCTGCGCTTGGCGCCGGCGAGCTTCCTCTAAGGCCATCGATGCAAGGTGCACGAGCAAGTCTTCGTGTAGCATCAAGATCGATTCGTTTTCCGAACAATGATTTACACCAGCTTCTAAAACCCGTTTGGCATCCGGCCATCGCTCTTGTTCGATATAGTTCCTACCAAGTTCCACGTAGGGAGCGGGATTCGCAGGCGCATGCCGTATGGCTTGCTCTAACTCCTGAAACCTATGCAATGGAATCGCTACCGGCTTAGAGGCCGTCGCAGGGATCGATATATTGCGGACAAACAAATTGTCCGTATCAGCGTACTTCGCAAGCAACTTCGAACCGATCGCGGAGGGCGTCGGTTCAGGAGTTGTACTTGCCTCCCGTGTGTTCTGCTTGGTTGGGTTCTCTCTGTCACTCATAAGCTACCGGTAAACTACCGGGTTATCCATTACCCGCCGAATTAAGCATCAATCGACCCGAAACAAGCCCCTTGAAAAGCGGACCTAGAGATGAGTATACCCCGGCCCACACGGTAGACCAAACAGCGAAACAGATAAAACCAGTCGCAAGGCCTAGCTTTAACTCCCCGCTAAACCACTGGGCAAATCCTCGGCACTGTCCTCGGAATCCTCTTCCTCAAGGTTTTTGTAATTGATCGGGGAAATCGCCCGTTTAATGGTCTTCACCATCACCTTCACGGGAGGTTCTAGCCCCGTAAATAGCTTGTACTGATAAGCCGCTTGCCGAACAAACATGCTCAATCCCGTAATAACCGGGCATCCTGCTGCCCTCGCATTTCGGATTAGCAACGTTTGCTCTGGATTGTAAATCGTGTCGAAAACCAAAGTCCTTGGATCAAGCTTGTCTCCACGAAATGGGGTTTCGTCCATTTCTGGGAACATTCCAATGGGCGTTCCATTGACCAAGATGTTGGGCTGAACGCTGTGTCGCTCATCCCATGGTACCGCACGACCACCGAACTCACGGGCGAGTTGAGAGGCGGAATCGAAGTTCCGACTCGTGATCGCTACCCGAACACGACGTTGGGCTAACCCCCACCCTATGGCACGCGAGACTCCACCAGCTCCTAAGAGCAAAGCCGATTTCCCCTCGAACGGATTCGGCTCCTCATGAATCTTGTTCAATCCTTCATTCAAACAGTCCATCGCCGCGCGATAGTCGGTGTTGTATCCGATCCGGTCTTCGCCATTAAATACAATAGTATTGCAAGCTCCAATCCCCTGTGCTGCCGACTCAGCTTGCGTGAGCATCTGCAATACCGATTGCTTGTGAGGTATCGTGACACTCAAGCCACCGATTTCTTCTTGGTGGCACCACTTAAGGAATGGAGCAATGTCGTTAGCCGCGACACGAAATGGAAGATAACGGAAGTCGAGACCGTTCGATTCAAATGCCGCATTGTGAATCATCGGACTGTACGAATGAGCAACCGGATCCGCTACCACACCAAATAACTTCGTCTTGCGAGTAATCGTTTCGACTCGAAACAAATGCTTCATGTCATGATAGGAAAGTTGGCCCGGAGCAACCCGCCGGTCGGGATTGAAGACGCAGTAGGTAAAAGGTGCGCCATAACGAGGTCCGAGTATTCGAGTCAAACTCCCGTAATCCCCCATGGCTATACCAATCGTTGGCACTTTGGCATTCTTCATCATCTCCAAAACGCGCGCCGCATCGGCAAATGAATTCGCCTGGACCGCAATCTTCACTATGTCAGCATCGAGCTTACTGAGCCGCTGATGAATCGACTCGAGATCTTCAGGCGTACCTTCAAAATTATGTAAGCTGACGATACGCTTGGTCTTCCCATAGCGAGGAATCTTGACCGCGGTGTCCTCTTCTAAGTCTACATACTCGACTCCGAGCGCAATCGTTTGACGCAATAGCATCAGACGGTCTTCCTCGGATCGCTCCCATCGACCTCCGTCCTCCTTCCGCCTACAAGTGACAACCACTGGCGTGGGGCGATTCTTTAACAATCGAGCCAAATCGATCGATCGGGCAATGTAGTCGAGCCTCAGTTCGACAAGCTTGCCACCCTCGGCTGCAACGTCCTGATGTTCTTGGATGGTGTGCTTATGACGCGTTCGAGCAATTGTGACACAGAGCATGCTTCTTTGGAGACGTTTTTGTCGAGAAAAAGGTCGGGTGATTTACGAGTGATTTATAAGTGTACAAGTTTCTTACCAAGGTAAACCTTCGCAAACCTGCTCGCGAGGCAACCGTCGATTTGGTAACCTGGATCGGCTAGATGGACTTCGGACTCAAATTCCCAACTCCAGCAGTTGCTGAATCGCTAGAGACCGACTCCGGCGGAGAAGACCACTTTAGGAATCTCGCAAGCAACGTCGGGCCAGGTTCGGTCAAAAAGCTCTCCGGATGAAACTGCCATCCCTCCACCGGAAACTCCTTGTGACGCACCCCCATAATAACTCGATTTCCATGCGAGTCCTGCACCCAAGAGGAAACCTCTAGGCAGGACGGCAGGCTTTCAGGCAAAATCACCAAGGAATGATAACGAGTCGCGACAAACGGATTCGGCAAATCGGAAAACATACCTCGATTATCGTGGTAAATCCGATCGGTCTTGCCATGCATCAATTCCGGCGCACGAACAATCTTGCCGCCAAAGGCCTGGCCAATCGATTGATGCCCAAGGCAAACGCCCAATATCGGAAACTCTCGATGCAACTGCTCGATCAACGGTACGCAAATCCCAGCTTCGTTCGGCGTACAGGGACCAGGCGATAAAAGGATGCGTTCAGGACGCATCTGCCGCACTTGCTCGACCGTTAACTCATCATTGCGTACAGTTCGCAAATCCAAGTTCGGATCGATCTCCCCCAACCGCTGCACAAGGTTGTAAGTAAATGAGTCGTAATTATCGATCAATAAGATCATTGATCTGGTTTTTCGAGGAGGAATGGAATAAGCTTTCGCAACCCAAAATTTGGGGCGGCAACGAACGCGACGTGCCAATAAGTTAACCGCAATCGTGGAAAAAAGGTACTGAAAACCGGCCTGGAACTCCAGGGTTCCTCGGCGAAACCGCCTGTAAGCTTCACTACACTGCAGGTTGGTTCTTCACGATTGCACGAAACAACCTTCTTGATTTTTTCAAGTTGGCGGATTGGAGCGACGATAACGATTACGCATGACCCTTTTCGAGTTTGCTCCCTCCCGGAACTCATTATATGGGACGTCTTTGGTCAACAGACTTTTTTGCAGACAATCTTCGGCCTTCCCCAGCCAGTTCGTCTTCATTCTCCGCAAACCCCAAATCCCCGGATCGAGCGAATACGTTCGGTAGCTCCTCCATGTTTGGAAGCAATTCGGGCTTTGGAAGCAACACTCAAGCGAACGGACACTCGACAGATTCAACTTCTCGAGCGTCCTCCAACGTTAGCTCGAACGACACAAAGATACGACCTAAAGATGGAGTGCTATCCGAACACAATAGCGAACTTTGGGGCTCAAGCCGAAGCCATGCCAGATCAGGCAACCAATGGCCTCTCGGTTCTAAATAACCAAACGCTCATCTGCCTTACAGCATCCGCGCTCCTCGAGGTTGCTCCTGCTGCCGCAAGTGCTGTTCCCCCCGTCGCAACCCTCTAAGTGCGACCCCGCCGCAGCAATTCCGAAACACCCGCTAAGGCTACTTCTAAAGCCCCTATATCCGTTTCGTGACTCCACGACCAGCGCACCGCACTGTCGAGCCCTTCGCCATCAATACCCATCGCACTCAATACATGACTCGCCGTCGCGCATACACTCGTACACGCAGAACCATTCGAGATCGAGACCCAAGGCGAAATCGCTTCGATTAACTCTTCCGCCTCCCACCCCGGCAGCGAAACATTAAAAACATGAGGTAGTGCAAGGGTTCGATCCCCGTGAATAACTCCCCCATGCTCAAGCACCCAAGCGAGTATCCGCTCGCGAATCGCGAGGCAACGCTCCAAACGATATTGCCCTTCCACCATCGCCAATTCACAAGCTTTGGCAAAGCCAACAATCAAAGGAACGGGCAGTGTCCCAGATCGCAACCCAAGCTCCTGCCCACCTCCAAACATGAGAGGATCAAGCGGCGGTAGTTCATTGCGCTCTCTACGCACGATCAATGCGCCAATCCCTTGTGGTCCATATATCTTATGGCCACTCGCACTGATCAATGTGATACCCGGATGCATCAACGCACGATTCTCTCGACCAAACCCCTGCGCTGCATCTACATGCATCCACACCCCTCTCGCTTGCGCTGCTCCTGCAACCTCTTCGATCGGCTGGCGAATCCCTGTCTCATTGTTCACCTGCATCAGCGATACCAATAACGTATCGCTTCGCAATGCATCAATCATCCCCTGAAAGGGAACCTGCCCCGTCGGATTCGGTGGCACCAGCGTGACTTCAAAGCCCTGGTCTCGCAAATACTGCAACGGCTCTAACACTGCCTTATGCTCGATTCGCGAAGCTATCACATGCTTCTTCCCGACCCGTTTGCCATAAGCCGCCAGCCCCAAGATCGCAAGATTGTTGCTCTCGGTAGCCCCGCTCGTAAATAGCACTTCATGCCGGCGAACCCCTACAACGCTCCCTACGATATCCCGAGCCTGTTGCACCGCTTCCTTGGCCCTCATTCCATGACCATGCGGACTACCTGCATTCCCCACCATCTCCCGCATCGCACCCGTCATCGCTTCGATAACCCTCGAATCGACAGGATTCGAAGCATTACAGTCGAGGTAAAGAGGAAGTTGACTCATGATGAAACATCAAGGAAGATCGTCGCCATAGAAGTCTGCCACCTGGCCAATCTCCAAGCGTTCGCGATTCGGTTTCGTTTAGGATGATACTCTCAAGCCCAGCTTCCAGAATAGCCCATTCCCTGATCGTCCAATGCAGGAATCGTTGTGATCATCGAAGTAAAAACAAAACCTAATGCAAAACACAGCCGTCTAGAGGCCCTCGCCGACGGCACATGGGTTGCTCACGTACAAGCTCCACCAGTCGATGGCAAGGCAAATGCAAAGCTTATCTGCTTAGTGGCCGAACACTTCGGCGTAAGCAAGTCTTCGGTGACGATCCTTACCGGGGCTACCTCACGCCGAAAAAGAATCGAAGTCGCAGTTAGCCAACCTGCGCCATCTTCTCTTCCTGACGCAACTCCTCAATCAAAGGCCACAACTCATCGACCTCGTCCTTGAACAAGTTCCCGATCAAAATGTCGGTGATCAAATTCTTCTTATCTGGGTGTCTGCGAACCAGCTGGCCGAAGTTCAGCCCATCGTAAAAAGCGCGAACCAAATTTTTCATCCGTTCCATCGCCTTGCGATGCAAAGGCTCCCAAGCCCGTAAACGCTCTTCGCTCGGGTCGTTTACATCGAGAGCGTCGGCAATTGCATCACCCGCCATCTCCGCCGAAGTCAACGCAAGCAAAACCCCTGAAGAATACAACGGATCGAGAAACCCAAACGCATCTCCAACCAACACCCAACCATTACCCGCCCCCTTCGACGCCTTGTAGGAATACTCCTTCAAAACTCGATACTCCGACACGCAAGTCGCTTCCGAAATCCTCGGTTGAACCCCCGGGCATCTCGCCACTTCCTGATGAAATAACTCCTTGGGATCTTTCGTGTCGCGATTCTTAAACAAGTGGTCGTAATCTGCAACGACACCGACACTGACGACGTCATCATGCAACGGAATATACCAAAACCAACCCTTCTTACCCTCGGTCTGAATGACAATCGTACCCCCCTCGTCCTGCCCGGGCTCGCGCTTCGCTCCCTTGTAGTAAGTCCAGATCGCAGCCTTCTTCAAATCGGCATCCCACTCGCGAAGTTGCATGCGGTCGATCAACAAAGAAGATTGACCACTCGCATCAACAACCACACGAGAACGAACAATCTTCGTCGGCTCTTCGCCACACTTTACCTTAACCCCTACGACGCGGCTTACCCCGTTACCATCTTCCTCGACGACAACGTCAAGTACACGCGCGCCCTCGACGACTTCAACGCCATGCTCTCGGGCGTTCTCCGCCAACATCTGATCAAACTCACTTCGCAATACTTGCCAAGTCTGCGAACGCTCATGCGGGTCATACTGCGAGAAACGAAACGGCTCTGAGAGCTTGCCATGCTCGTTGATAAACTGAACGCCGTACTTCTTGGTGAAATGACTCTTCTTGAGCTTCCCAACCATGCCGATCCGTTCCATCACAGGATAGCAGTAAGGAATCAACGATTCACCCACATGAAACCTCGGGAAGTGATCCCGCTCGAAGACCGTAACGCGATATCCTCGCAACGCAAGAATCGTTGCAGTTGCGGTCCCCGAAGGCCCACCACCAATGACGATCACATCCGGTTGGTTGTCTGCTTGAATCATCGGCTTACCCTATTTCTTTAGTTTGAAACGCTCGCAGAGACTACCACTTGTGACCCTACACAAGCACGTCCCTACCACCACACTCCACCCTACCACCACAATCCACACCTACCATGAACTTCCCGCTCCCTCATGCGGCTTGCGTAGCTTCTTGAGCAAGCGACACAAATCCGCACTGTCGGCCTGAGACAAATGCCCCGCTTGATCGCGATGCATCCGCTCTACGGAACCTTGCAGCTCTGTGAGGAGTTGCAAGCCCTTCTCGGTGATCGCCACAAACACCGTTCGACGATCCTCTTGCGAGCGTACCCGAGTAACAAGTCCTCTCTGCTCGAGTTTGTCGATCATCCGAGTGATGTCTGGAGCACGCGAAATCAGCCGTTCCGAAATTTTCAACGTAGGAAGAGATCTCGGAACGACTGCCTGTAGGATCCGCAATACGTTGTATTGTTGCGGTGTCAGATCCAATCCCGCAAAAAGCCCGTCCTCCAAAGACCTAAGTCGGTCATAAGTTCTCCAAACAGAGAGGTAAACCTCCTGTTCCGGTGAATCGAATTTGCGACTACGCGACTCGCCAACTTCGGCCACATCGCTATTCATTGCATCATCGCTCTTGGTGTCGGTGTTCTGGAAGTCCGTGTTCTGGGAATCCGCGTTCTGGGAATCTGCTCCGCCAATCTTCATACCGCAACTATAGTCGTCTGAACAACCATTGTCGAGACAGTATTTATTGCGAGTTTGGAACGAAGCTCCCAAGAAATGGATTCGCTCGCTAAGTAAGGCATTCGCAGGAGCGGCAAGCTGTGAATATAGGGCGTCTGTGCGCGATTTTAACGATTAAGTCGATTTTAGGGTCAAGTTTCCTCGCGATCCGATCCGATCACGAAACAAATAGAAGTGTCCGAGTTGAGCCCGAGCCTGAACGGATACTTGAACGATTTCAAAAATCGCAATATTCACCCTTGGTAGCATTAGATTAGATCATGAACCGATCCTGCAGTTCGTCCGCCGATTCTTCTTCCGTGCAACGTTTCAGCTCGATCAGGGGCTCTGCTACCCTGTTCTGCACCGCCTTACTGGTTCTTGCGAACACCGGTTGTACGACCTTGTTCGGTCGCAAAGGTGGTCCCGGAGATGAATTGGATCTATCTCAGATCAAACGGGAGGGCTACACAGTCGGCCCTAACGGAGTGATGCAAGCCGCACCGAGCGATGAGACTAGCGTGGTGCTTGAAGTGGTCGATAGCAAGCGACATTTCGAGAAGATCCCGCTGATCCAAGGTCAATCGATGTTTATTGCAGACGTCTTGAAAGACGCTGACTTACGCAAGAAGCTCGGTCCGATCCATGTTAGGATCCTACGCCCGAACGGCAATGGTGCTCCGGTTCGTATGGACGTGGACTTCGACGATTCCGGTAAGCGAGTCAAAGATGGCACCAATTACTCGTTGCGTCCCGGTGATCATATCGTAGTGACGAAAGACGACCGGGGATTTACCTCGCAGATGTTGAGCAAGTCACCATTGTCGGGATTGCTTCGCTGAGTACTCTGATGGTGTTTGGATAACACACTTATGCGTTGGATACTCGAAGCGTTTAATGCGAATCGATAGTTGATTTGAATGGTTGAATCGAATGGTTGAATCGAATGG
>CAZACJ010000040.1:30043-42090 GCA_964483385.1 uncultured Pirellula sp.
GAATGGTTGAATCGAATGGTTGAATCGAATGGCTGAGCAGTGGTTGGAGTTGGCCTCAGCCGTCACCGGTGTATTCTTGGTGATGCTAATCGGGGGCTTGGCTAGGCATTGGAAGTGGTTTACGAAAGAGGTTGACCAGTCGCTGGCAACTTTCACTTCCTATGTATTGATGCCAAGCTTGTTCTTTCATCGCATCATCTTAGACCGAAATCTGTCGAGTGACTTAGACGCTTGGTTTCCCGCGCTGGTTGGTTTTCTCTACACTTCGCTGGGGATTCTCATCGCTTGGTGGATCGCGAAGTCATTTGGACGCTTCGCTGGATTACCGACAGCATCAGAGCAAAGGACCTTTGCGCTGAGCGCGGGAATCAATAACTACGGCTACATCGCCTTGCCTTTAGCAGACCTGTTTTATCCGACATGTGTGGTAACCTTAATGATCCATAACGTCGGAGTAGACTTGGCTCTCTGGAGTGTGGGTTTGTTTACTATCAGTGGTAAAGGCTTGAAAGACTCCTGGAAGAGAATCGTTTTTAGCCCTCCATTATTAGCAGTTCTTTTGGCTGTGATGATCAAACATTGGGGATTGGAGTATGCTGTCCCAAGTGCTTTGTTACAGACCACGGAGAAACTTGGACGTTGCTCAGTCCCGATGGGATTGGTACTCAGCGGCGCGATCCTTTACGATTACTCCCGTCACGTCGAGTGGAACCTAGCGTCGCGAATCCTCTCCTTCGCAATCGCAATGCGCCTTATTCTGCTTCCTTGGCTAATACTCGCACTTGGAGCCTGGTGGACGAGTTCGGAGAGTTTAAAACAAGTCTTATTGCTTCAAGCTGCCATGCCGGCGGCGACGTTTCCAATCGTGATGACTCGGTTGTACAAACAATCGGTCGAGACCGCTTGGATTATCGTTGTCGGGACTTCATTATTGAGCCTCTTCACCATCCCGATTTGGATGGTGATTGGACAAAGAATTTTAGGCTTGTGATCGACGCTAACTTGGTGTGAATGAACCTTACAGATCTTGTAGCATCCTGGCTCTTGGTGAGTATATCTCTAGCAAGACAACGCTTTACTCAGCAATTCGGAAAACATCGGTCAACCGAAAATTCGCGAATCAAGTTGGCTAAATTACAGTATCATAAGGAGTCCTCGATCGAACGCTTGATGAAGTTCGTGATCGTCAAACGACCATTCTTTAACTAAGAGAATTCTTAAGAGCGTGTTCTATGAATCCTGCGAGTGACAAGAATTTTTTGTTTGTGTTGATCGCGTATCAAAACGGATACATCACGGTCGATCAATTCCTTGAATGCGCGGTCGTTTGGAACAAAGATCCAAAACGAGAGATCGGCGAGATTCTTGTGGAAAAGAAGTTCCTTGACGAGACCGAAAGGTTCAATATTCACGGGATCGTCGAAGACCGCGTACGACGGCTCGGAGGCTTGGAAAATAGCCTTAGCTTTGCGATCGATAATGGTAGTGTGCCCGATGCGCAAGATCTTCCACAAGAGTGGGCAGACCGTTTAAATAGAGATACGAAGATCATTCCGCCGCGAGAATCCTCATCCGGCAGTCTAGTCGCAAATCGATATCAACTGCGAAATGAGCTAGGACAAGGTGGGCAAGGAATTGTCTACGAAGCTGACGATTTGGAGTTGGGGCGACGAGTAGCGATCAAAAAAGTACGCCGGGAGTATGAAGATGATCCAAATGCCATCGGTGGCTTGATCGAAGAAGCCCGGAACACAAGTCGTTTAGATCATTCCAGCATTGTGCCGGTCTACGACGTGAATAAAGACGAGCGTGGCAAGCCGTTGTTTGCGATGCGACTGATTCGGGGGGAGCGACTTTCTGATGTGATCGATCGAATCGACTACAAGCAATTAAATCGCTCGAAGTACCTAAATGCGATCCGACCGTTAATTCGACACCTTATCGATGTCTGCAATGCCGTCCAGTATGCATTTGATGATAATAATGTCATTCACCGTGACATCAAACCAGATAACATTATGATCGACCGTTATGGCGATACGGTGTTGATGGACTGGGGGATGGGGAAATCGGTCAACGACAGTAGCCAACTCGACGAACAAGCGTCGATTTTCTTTCGCCCAAGCTTGTTCGATTCGGATTCTGGATCCGAGCGAACCCGTGCTGGAACGATCAAAGGGACGATGCATTACATGAGTCCAGAACAAGCTCAAGGGCTTGTTAAGAAGATTGATCATCGCACCGACATCTATCTCCTCGGTGCGACGTTGTACAAAACACTCGTAGGCAAGACACCTTACCGGATGGAGCAAGGAAAGTTTTTCGAGATGCTACAACGCGCTCGAAAGAATGAGTTTGAAGCTCCCCGCAGTGCGAATGCCATGGTGCCGAAAGAACTCGAAGCCATTTGCTTGAAAGCGATGGCCACCGAACCGAACGATCGCTACCAGCGTGCAGAGACGCTTGCGCAAGACCTTGAGAACTGGATCGCTGGTGAACCAGTTACGGCTTTGCCTGACGGATTGATGAGAAAAACTGAGCGATGGTTAAAACGAAACGCTCGCTCCGCAATCATAGGCTTGACCATCCTCTCTTTGGGTGTCGCCGGCTTGACCTGGGCAAATCTCGCCATCCGCGAACAAGAACGCAAGACCCAGCAAAGTCGCGCCTTCGCTTCGGAAATTCTCGATGGTTTCGCCGACGATTTCGATACTTCGCTTGCACAATTCCCGGACACGGAAGAGCGACGCTTGCAGGTCCTAAAAAAGAATGTGGAGGGGGTAGAAGCGTACGCCAAAAGTAATCCAGACGACTACAATTCTCGGATCGACCTCACTCGGCTCTTGACCCGCCTAGCACGAGTCGAAGGCAAGTTAAAGTCCGATCAAGCAATAAGTCATTTCGACCAAGCAACCAAATTAATCCAATCCTCGGTCACTGCCCCGATCCCAGCGCAAGATCGTATCAATTGGGAAATCGCCGAAGGAGATTTATCTTATTACTACGCTGATCATTTACTCGGAAATGGCAAACTTGAGGAAGCCTACGCAGTCAATAAAGTCGCGAGAACCATTGGCGAAAAGTTACACAGGCCGGAACCGAACAACCCGAGTTATGCCGTCCCCCATCAGCGGTCGCTGATGCAGTTTGGACAAATCCTTGAGAAGGACGGGAAAGTGCAAGAGGCTGCCCAGGCTTATCGCGACGGCAACGATTCTCTGAAGCCCTTTGTGGACCAATACCGAGAAATGGCTACTCCTGATTCTGGATTTTTGGATTCCGATAACGGTGAAGGAGGCGTGGTATTGTACTACATGCTCGGTCGCGTTATCGAGGCTCGCTTCGCGGCCAAGCAAAACGATCAAAAGACCGCCGAAGCCAACTGGATTGATGCACTCGGCACCGCGAGGTTAGCACTGAAATTTGAAAATGGTCAGAATGACGGCTCAAACTTCGAACTCATTTGCTTGAATGAACTGCATCAGATGATGTTGCAGTCCAATCGATTCGATGAAGCGACCAAATACTATGAAGAGAGTATTCAGGCTTCACGACAATCACAAGATCCGGCGAACTGGCTGGAACGCTGGATCAAAATTGCCACGCGACATGCGATGGCTCTTGCAGAACCTCGGCTTGCGCAAGCGATCGAGACGCTACAGAGTGCCGAGCAGACTCTAGCTGATAAAAAGTTCGCGGGATTGCTTAAAGAGGATCCATCCTTAAACCTACAACTGGATCTTCGTATAGCAGCCGCCAAAGTGGTGATCGCAAAACAGAAACTCACTCTCAACCAAGCAACCGCCGACGAAGTCCAAGCAGTCCAAAACGAACTGCAAGGACTTGTCGATAAGGCCGCTACATCAGATAGATTCGATGAGTTAATAAAGGAACTCGGACGGGATACGAAGCCAATTCGTTGAGGTTGTGTAAATCAATCCATTAAGGTTACCTTACCTTCTTTTTTGTCAATATAGTCACCTTCAAGTCTGTAGGAATCTTCGGATTTGAAAGTAGAGTGAGTTTACCCGTTGTTGATGTTAGTTGGGTGAAGCTGAAGTCGTATTCCGCAACAAAAATCTCTTGTCCACCTTGTGATGTTGTTTCCTCGGTTACACGAAATCCAAAAGATCCGATGTTAATACCGGCGGGAACAGTGCCCTGAAGGGCAATACTAATACTTTTATCGCTCGATTGGTACGAACCAATTCTGACACCTAAAGCGGAGTTATAAGCAACTGATTTCGTCGGAGGAGTAATGTTTAGGGCGATCGTTACGGATTGAACTGGTCCGAGAATTCCACTGCACCCTGACTCACTATCATCTGAACGAGCGGGCTTCTTTTTCTTTGAAACCTTCTTTTTGGTTGCCTTTTTGACTGTGCTTTTCGATATTGTTGGCGACGTCGCAACCGCCTTCTTCTTCACTCTCTTCGTCGCCTTCTTTGCTACACCCTTCTTCATCATAGCTCTCCTTGGAGTCAAGAAATTACAGAACTTCAGGCGCTGGCTTCTCTGCACTTCAAGCTTGGTGAGAATCCCAGTCCAGTATCTTCCATAATGCATGGTATCATTTCAAAGAACCAACATTTAGCTTTTTTCGTAAAAACATCAGAAGTCCCACCGCTTGAGCCAACGGGCTCATTGCGTTGGGAGTTTCAAGGGCCGTTTTGACGGTACTCGAACGAAAACACCGTAAAATATGCGAAAACCCCAAGGAACAAGCAGATAGACCACTCGCGAATAACAAGCCAAACATTTCGGCGGTGGGCAGATTTTCAGCTTGGGCTATACTTAGGACGCTTCATCAGCCCAAGGAAATCCTATGCATAACGACGTAAAACCAACCATTCAACGCAATCCCACCCGCAGTGTGCGCATCGGCTCGATCCACATCGGCGGATCAAATCCCATCGCCGTGCAAAGCATGACTGCGACCCACACCACCGACATCCCTGCGACCGTTGCTCTCGTAAACGATCTGCACAACGCCGGCGCTGATGTCGTCCGTATCGCTGTCGATAGCGAAAAAGATGCCGCCGCACTCGCCGAAATCCGTCAACAAACATCCGCAAACCTCTCAGTCGACCTCCAAGAAAACTATCGACTAGTCACCAAAGTCGCTCCACACGTCGATAAAGTCCGCTACAACCCAGGACACCTGTACCACCACGAAAAAACCAAGTCCTGGCAAGACAAAGTGAAATTCATCGTCGAAGCCGCCGTTGCCAATGACTGCGCCCTGCGCGTGGGTGTGAATTGTGGTTCCGTCGACCCAGCCATCAAAGAAAAATTCCATATCCACGACTCGATCGGCCCGATGATCGCCAGCGCCACCGAACACTGTGAACTCCTCGATTCTATTGGGTTCACCCGTTATGTCGTCTCTCTGAAAGACAGCGATCCGACCAAAGTCGTCGAAGTCAACCGCCGCTTTGCCGAACTGCGTCCCGATGTGCCACTGCACCTCGGGGTAACCGAAGCCGGATTGCCACCCGACGGGATCATCAAAACCCGTATCGCTTTCGAACAACTCATCGGTCGCGGAATCGGTGACACTTTACGCGTCTCGTTGACCGTCCCGAACTCCCAAAAGTCGATGGAGATCCAAGTAGGAAAACAAATCGTCGAAGACATCTATGCAGGCCGTCTACGCTCCGTTGTCGCTTTGGATCCATCGAAACTCAATATCATCTCTTGCCCTAGCTGTTCGCGGGTGGAAAACGAAGCGTTCGTCGAGCTCGCGCAGCAAGTCAAAGAAATGACCACCTACGCTAAAGACTATGCCATCACCATCGCCGTAATGGGTTGCCGAGTCAACGGACCCGGAGAAACCGATGATGCCGATCTCGGACTCTGGTGCGGACCAGCCAAAGTCAATCTCAAACGCCGTAGCGAACCAATCGGTGCTTTCGGATATGATGAGATCCTGCCAAAACTGCGACAAGAGCTCGATGCTCTCATCGCTCAACAAAAGTCCTCAAACGCTTCTTAAGCTCTACACGATCTGTTTCCATGTCACTTCCCGTCGACCCTCCCGCAGGCTCCCACTCCTCGGGAGATCGCCAACTACTTGTTGATGCTCCTATTTGGATCATCAAAGTCGGCTCAAGATCACTTACCGATGATTCCGGCAGACTCGACCACGACCAAGTAGCCAACTTGGCAAATCAACTTGTCGCGCTACGCGAACTCGGAAAACAAGTTCTCCTCGTATCCAGTGGTGCGGTCGCAAGCGGTATGGGCAAACTGGGCCTCAAAGCCCGACCGACCGATTTGGCTACTCTGCAAGCCGTCGCGGCGATAGGCCAAGCCCATTTGATCCAAGTTTACGAAAAGACCTTCGCACTTCACGGCCGTCATGCAGCTCAAATCCTCCTGACCGCAGCCGAACTCGATGACCGTATCGCTTACTTGAACGTACGGAACACTCTCTCGAAACTAATCGAACTCGGTGCCATCCCAATCATCAACGAAAATGACACCGTTGCCGTCGATGAACTTAAAACAACCTTCGGCGACAATGACCGACTCGCAGGAATGGTCGCTGGCCTCTTGCAATCCAGTGCACTGATCATCCTCAGCGATGTACGTGGACTTTACGATCGCGATCCCAAAGACCCAAGCGCTATCGTCCTTTCAAGCGTTGCGAAAATCGATGATAGCGTCGAGGAATTAGTGCGCGATTCGAAAACCGGAATCAGCAAAGGTGGAATGGCAAGTAAACTGTCTACCGCCAAATTCATGACACACAGCGGACAATCCGCCGTCATCGCTTGGGGACGCGAGCCCGATGTCCTCGTACGCCTCGCCCGAGGTGAAAACATCGGCACACACTTTTTGCCACAACCGAGAGCCCTCGTCTCACGAAAACGTTGGATTGGCTTCTCCGCTCAACCGAGCGGAAGCGTCGAAGTCGATGCAGGAGCAGCAAAAGCGATGCAACAAGGTGGACGCAGCCTCTTGGCCATCGGCGTCCGCGACGTCCATGGTGATTTTGGAAAAGGGGACATTATTTCCGTCCTCGATACCGATGGAACGGAAATCGCGCGAGGACTGAGCAATTACAATGCAACGCAAGTCAAGATGATTCGCGGATGCCATTCCGATCGCATCGCACAAATCCTCGGCCAATGCCCCTACGAAGAAATCATCCATCGCGATAACCTAACTGTGATGTAGCGATAAGATTCGTAGCATCACGCCTCCAAGCGATAGATCCGTCCCTATGCACCAACCCTTATGCAACCAAGTGCTGCCAACGTGAGCTTGACATCCGCTAACTGGGAAGAGCGAGAAAAAGCCCTCTTGGCAAGCTTTGCAATGCACTCGAAAGACTGCACAGGCCGCGAACATCCGGAAGCCGGGCACCCCTATCGAGGTCCGTTCCAACGCGACCGCGATCGGATCTTGCACAGTGCAGCATTCCGTCGCCTAAGCGGAAAAATGCAAGTCTTCACAGGCGATATGGGAGATTATCATCGCACCCGACTTACCCATACTCACGAAGTCGCCTCATTGGCGAGAACCATCGGTCGAACCCTCCGCCTCAACGAAGACCTAATCGAAGCGATGGCATTGCTGCACGATATCGGTCACCCTCCCTTCGGTCACAGCGGAGAAGACGCACTCGACGAGTGCTTGAAAAACGACGGAGGCTTCTCCCACAACCAATTTGCATTGGAACTCGTAACCGAAATCGAACAACGCTATACGGCTTACCCAGGCCTGAATCTGACGTACGAAGTCCTCTCTGGACAACAGTATCGAAGTGACAAACGGGACGTCGAATCACAAATGCTCGAAATCCAAGTCGTCGATGCAGCGGACTCTATGGCCTACGATGCACACGATGTCGACGACGCTCTAAAGCTCGGATTGCTCGACTGGGAGCCGCTTCAAGAACTCTCACTTGTGAAACGAGCTTGCCAAGCGGTACCGCTAGATACGGTCGATAAAAAACTACAACGCCCCCTGCTCGTTCACAGCTTGATCGATCTGCAAATGGCGGACTTTCTTCAGTACTCCTCAAAACTTTTGGATGGAGCCCAAGGGATGGACTCTTGGGGTGTTCGAAAAGCTCGTCTGCAACTGCGTATGTCTCCTGCTATCGAACTAGAGAAACAAGAGCTTGAAAAATTTCTCTTCGACAACGTGTATCGGCATCCTCGTTTAGTCGAAGTCCGGCAACGAGCAGCAACGCGACTGCGGCAATTGTTCAAGCTTCTCCTGGCCTATCCAGAGCGTCTACCCGATCGGTTTCGTCAATGGAGCATACTATGGGGGACTCCTCGCGCCGTCGCAGTGTATCTCGCAGGAATGACCGATCGATTCTGCGATGATCAATACATCACTCTTGTGGAAATGGGACGCAGTCACGCCCTCGATTGGAGTTAGAGGGGATACGCTGCAGGCCGATAGAAACGCATCTCTACAGAATTCCAAACTTCTTAAAGGTATCTACCGCACCAAGCCCACTGCGGATCGCGTCACGCACTTGATTCTCGCCATGGACTTTGTCAAAAGCCCGCTTCAAGACTTCCGCCTCGACCCGTTGCGGTACAACCACAATGCCATCGGAGTCTGCAAATACCAAATCTCCAGAGGCAAAAGTCACTCCATCAATTTGAACTTCTACGTCATTGTCGATTACACGTTGACGATGCAGGCTATCGTACAAACACCGACCACGCGCGTAGACTGGAAACTGCATCGGACAAATCTTGTCGACATCTCGCACCGCCCCGTCGACAATCGCGCCAATCGCCCCGCGATTCTTCGCCGCCGTCGTCAATAGCTCCCCCCAAATTCCCGATCGCATCGATCCACCTGCAGCGGCGATCAAGACATCATCCGGTTCACAAGCATCCACGGCTTGTAATTCTAGTTCATACGGTTTGGGATCCTCGTGAAACATATCTGCCCATAGCGTCGTCCTGCACCGGCCCACCAAAAGCTGGTTTGTCAAATGCTTCGCGCTCGTCTGCAAAGGTAACACAATTCGCGGAGATTGATTTCGCAGTCCGACTTGGTCCAAAGCATCACAGACTACCGCACAATAAAGATGCTCTCGAATCTCGCTCATGGAGTACAACATGAATGCCTCATTCTTTGTAAACTGAATATCACCGTTGCGACGGAAAGATCTGCGCGACGAAGAATGGATAACATACCACAGCATTCCTTTCGACTCACCCCCCATAAACCGAGAGACTCGACACTTTGAAACGTGGGTTGGTCCAACACATCATTCCTATTCACACGAGAGACTTTCGATGCACCGAATCGGGATAGTAGCCCTACTACACGAATCCAATACCTTCATTCAATCGCCTACTACCTTGGAGCACTTTCAAGCGGATGTGGCGGTCCATGGAGCAAAGCTCTTCGACATGTTCGGTGGGAGCCACCACGAAATCGGCGGGTTCTTAGATGCACTCGGTTGGCAACCCAACCAGTATTCCGGATCGCCGCACAATCAAACCACCAGCAATTCAGCAACTTGGATCAATGAAGAAACGCAGGTCGAAATCGTCCCCATCGCAGCGTACCGTGCCACTCCCAACGGCATCATCACCGCGGAAACTTGGGAAGCCATCGTCAAGGAACTTCTAGAGCATGTACGGCAAGCGATGCTACTCGATGGAGTTCTCGTTGCCGCGCATGGTGCTGCGGTTTCTGAAAATGCTCGGGATGCCGATGGCAATTGGTTAGCAAGGCTACGCGCTTTGCTCGGTAAAGATATCCCGATCGTCGCTACACTCGACCCCCATGCAAATCTATCTCAGGAGATGGTGAACGCTTGTGATGCACTGATCGCTTATCGTACCAATCCGCATCTCGATCAACATGCTCGTGGAGTCGAAGCCGCCCAATTGATGCTCGGCATTCTCAAAAGACAACTCCGGCCAAAGATGGTTGCCAAACTGCTACCAATGGTCATCAATATCGAACGCCAAAGCACCGATGAGCCGCACCTCAAAACCATCTATGATTTGGCTGATCTTCAGCGCAAGGATCCAAAAATCCTGACCAACAGCATCTTGCTGGGCTTCCCCTATGCCGACGTAGCTGAAATGGGTGCTGCTGTACTTGCGGTCGCGAACGACCAAGAAGAAATTGCAGCAGTTGCAGCGGACCAACTCGGTAATGCACTGTGGAACGCAAGGGAACAAATGGAGGGTGTTCTTATCAGCCTACCAGAAGCAATGGAACAAGTCGCTAAGGACCCCGATCCCTCACAACGCTATTGCTTGCTCGATATGGGAGATAACGTCGGAGGTGGTTCAGCCGCCGATGGAACTTGGATCGCGATGGCTCTAGCCGAACGAAAACTAGGACCGAGTGTCGTTTCTATCTACGATCCACAAGTCGTTCAAGAATGTCACGCCGCAGGTGTTGGTGCATCGATTCCCTTAAGGATTGGCGGTAAGACCGACCAACAGCACGGTCCAGTCTGGGAATGCAACGCAAGCATCCTAAGTTTGCACGAAGGAAAGTTTCGCGAAGACCGACCTCGCCACGGAGGAATAACGGAATTCGACCAAGGTCCCTCGGTGGTACTCAAATGCATCGATAGCCCAATCACAATTCTTGTCACTTCCAAACGTATGGTGCCGTTCAGTTTGCACCAGTTGATTTCTTGCGGTCTCGATCCCACTGCGTTTCGTATACTCGTAGCCAAAGGGGTTCATGCACCTCTCGCCGCATATCGGGAAGTGTGCCAACGCTTTCTAAGAGTCAACACGCCTGGATCCACTTGTGCGGATATCCATCAGTTACACTACGCACATCGTCGTCACCCATTATTTCCATTTGAAAGGGATTTTGATCCCAATACACCATGACCCAACTTAAAACCACCAAACTAAATTCGCGCTCTTCGGTTGCTTCCACGCTAAAACGACTCGCACTGCGAGTGTCTGCATGTCTAGCTTTTGTCCCACTAGCACTCGAAGCATCGCAAAGCCAAGCCCAAGAAAAAATTTCACACTCCTATTTGGTGCTTGGTTCGAGAACAGCGATTATTGCCGAAGATGGCTCAGTCTCTTGGGAATACGCGGGAGGCTCTCGCGATGGCTTTGTTCTTCCTAATGGCAATGTGTTACTCGCCTTCGGTAACCGGGTAGAAGAAGTCACACCCAAGAAAGAGATTGTCTTTTCTTATGCGCTGGATCCCTCTAACAAAGAAATCGGAACAGCGGAACGACTCTACAATGGAAACACGTTGATCACGGAACTGGGGCCTAAACCACGTTTGTTAGAAGTTGCGTATCGTTCGGAGCAATCGCAAGCCAGTCTCCTTCATGGCCCGATCGTCAACGAAGTACGACTAGAGCCAGAAACCGACAACGCTCACATGCAAACGCGCATGGCAAGGCAATTGCGGAATGGGAATTTCCTTGTTCCTCACCTCTTGGCTTTTGCCGTCAAAGAATATACGCCAGAAGGCAAAGTCGTGCGCACTATTCGTACTGATTTGGAAGCGTTGGGAGGACGACCCGCCGAAAATTGGCCATTCACAGCAATACGACTAGACAATGGGAATACCGTTTTGTCTTTGACTCATGGCAATAAAGTGATCGAAGTCGATGGGACTGGAAACATTGTTTGGAAAGTCACCAACGAGGACGTTGGTGGGGTGCTCAAGGATCCTTGCGGATCCCAACGGCTTGCGAATGGAAACACCGTTATCGGTTCGCATGCTGCAACAACAGGTACTTCGATGATCGAAGTAACTCCCGAGAACAAAATCGTCTGGAGCAGTGATCATCCGGTGGCAGCCGGAGTACACCATTTCCAGATATTGACGACGAATGGAAAACCGGAACCGGGTCGCCCGGCCAAGTAACCGAATCTGGCCCCATCGTCGCTGATCGCTCCGTCGATCAGTCGCTCACTTCATCAGCGCCCCAACTCTCCCCTATTCGGCACCGTCGCAGTCAGATTGCAAAAGGTTCGTTAAAGCTAGTGGCGTGCCTAATGAGTTCTACCCCATCGTCGCTGATCGCTCCGTCGATCAGTCGCTCACTTCATCAGCGCCCCAA
>CAZACJ010000041.1:0-2901 GCA_964483385.1 uncultured Pirellula sp.
ACGCGCAGATCGGATCGATTTCGGTGACGATGACTCGGCAGCCTTGGCCACGCAAAGCTTGGCAACATCCCTTACCGACGTCCCCGTAACCGCATACGACTGCGACTTTGCCGGCCAACATCACGTCAGACGCTCGGTTCAAACCGTCGATGAGTGAGTGTCGGCATCCGTACAAGTTATCGAACTTGCTCTTGGTAACCGAGTCGTTCACATTGATAGCTGGGAAGAGCAACTCGCCCTTCGCGGTCATTTCGTAGAGACGCTTTACACCCGTGGTGGTTTCTTCCGAAACACCGCGAATGGCTTTGCCCATCGCTGTGTAGCGGCCTTTGGCAACGACCAATTCCTTGCGCAGCAGATCCAAGATAACACCAAACTCCTCTGGTTGGGTTTCTGGATCGAATTCAGGAACTTTGTTGTCGGCTTCGTACTGGGTTCCCAAGTGGATCAGCATGGTTGCGTCGCCGCCGTCATCAACGATCAAGTCAGGACCAGTACCATCTGGCCAAACCAACGCTTCCTTGGTGCACCACCAGTACTCTGGCAAGGTTTCACCCTTCCATGCGAAAACTGGAGTTCCGACTGGGTTGTCCAGCGACCCGCCACGACCTACCACGACGGCTGCGGCTGCAGTGTCTTGTGTCGAGAAAATATTGCAGCTTACCCAACGAACGTCAGCACCGAGATCTACAAGGGTTTCGATCAAGACGGCTGTTTGGACCGTCATGTGAAGCGAACCCATGATCTTCGCGCCCGCGAGCGGCTTGCTGGCCCCGTATCGCTTGCGCAACGCCATCAAACCTGGCATTTCATCTTCGGCCAACTGGATTTCCTTGCGGCCCAAGCTCGCCAATTCTTCGGCGTCTTTCCTCTTGCCTTGTTCTAGAAGGTCGAACGCTCGCACCTTGAACGGAACTCGGCTTGGGTCACTCGACGCCAAAGTTTTGGCATTTGCTAACTTACTCATCAACGATTCCTACCTCTATTGAAGGAAACAACACGTAACTCACGAAAAATCAACTTGTTATTGCCGCTTTGCTCTCGCTTCTGCGAGTTGCGGTGGCGACAAACACCTGTGTACCTTTGGATTCTGGATCGGGTGGAATTGGAACGAAGTGTTCCGGCTCCCATCCTGATTGATTCATCCATTCAAATATTTGGGATTGGGAAAAGCCCATCCACATATGACCTAGTTCATCTCTGTACTCGGTACGGTCGTGGGTAATCAGGTCTAGCACCACGAGCCGTGCTGCTTCACGGCTTACGCGATGTGCCTCGCGAAACACCCTTGCGGGGTCAGCAAGATAGGACAGAACCAGGGCAAGGATGGAATCGTCGAGGGTTGCGTCGTCGATTGGCAACGCATCAAGTTCTCCCTTCTTAAGCTCCACGTTCGGGAAGTCCTTGAGCCGTTTCTTAGCTGTTTGGATCATTGATGGGGAAGAATCGACAGCTACGACTTTCGCAACCCATGGTGCAAGAGCTTGGCTGATCGCACCCGTGCCGCACCCCAAATCTCCTACTACTCGGGTGCGGTCAACACATGCGGCCAGCGCCCAAGCGTCGAGTCGGTTTCCGAACAATTCGGCTCGAATGCGATCCCACTTCCCGGCAGACGACGAAAAAAAAGTTTGTGAGCGGCTGCGGCGCCCTTCGATTACTTGGTCTAATCGAGCTTCGTCCTGCTCGCACGTTGCCTCTGGAAGACAGTGCGTCTTCGCGACGGACCAGAGTTTCTTTTGTGGAGCGGGCATTCCGCCCCCATTGATTCTGTAACAGTTGCTAGCCCCGTCACGACGTCCAACGACCCATCCGTCATCAACAAGCACTTTCAGGTGCCGCGAGACGGTACTTTGGGGCAATTGCAATGTCGTGCACAATTCCGCCACCGACAATTCAGATCGTTCGAGAATACGAAGCAAACGGGCCCGAGTCGGGTCCGAGAGGCTTTGCATCCAAGCGATCATTGAAGGGGGGGGATTCATTAGGTCTTGATTTCTGCGGTCGTGGCTTATTGGGGTAGCGACGGAATATTTCGGTGAGCACATTTCGGACAGCCGCCTGCGAAATGCGTCTGCAATACTCTTTCATCCGCTTATCCGGATGAAAGATTAACAGGTTGAGGTGGATTCGCAAGGATGATTGGGGTGGTTTTTGGGATTGCCGTTGCAAATTCTACGGAATTCAGTACCATCTCTGGCTCATTGGAAAAAGTTGGTTTTTTGTCAGTCGTCATTGAACGAGAAGAATTCGAGAATGCCGGTAACGAAAGAACGAAAAGACGAAATTATTAAGGACTTCCGCAAGCACGACGGGGACAGTGGTTCTCCGGATGTACAGATTGCGATGTTGACGGAGCGAATCAACGGAATGACCGAGCATATGCGTGGTGCTGTCCGAGATTATTCGAGCCGACGCGGTTTGCTGAAGATGGTTAGCAAGCGGCGTGCTTTGTTGGACTATGTTCGCAAGCATGAGCCGCAGCGCTATGTTGATCTAATTACGCGATTGAATATCCGTAAGTAGTTTTTGAGTGGGCGGACCGATTGGTCCGCTTGTTGATGAGTGCTTCGGTGGCGTGGCGAGTCGACTCTCTACGCTAGGGGCATTCTGTTCAGTCCATTACAATCAGGTTTTCCTCGACGCCTCGGCGGAATCTTATCGTTTTAATGATTTCGAGGTGCCTGGATGTGTGTGCGTTGGAAACGATGATAGGTTGTGCAAGTCCGGTCGGGGATGTTGCAGTCTTCGGTGCGCTGCCCGAGCGGCTGGGCAAAGGTGCATTTCGGTATGAGTGGTCATTTGTGTGATGGAAGGTGTGTGCAGTAAAACAACTACTGCCGCAAGATGCTGTAAGATATCGACTGGCAGTGAGGAGTTTAGCTGCCGATGGTTGGGCTG
>CAZACJ010000041.1:3001-39695 GCA_964483385.1 uncultured Pirellula sp.
GATGCTGTAAGATATCGACTGGCAGTGAGGAGTTTAGCTGCCGATGGTTGGGCTGGGCGAGCGGGTTTGGGCTAGATGCTAGTTTGTTGTCAGAGCGAGAATTGTTCATCGGTCCAACTCGACGAAATCGAGAATCAGCACGGTTTGGAATCAGCACGGTTTGAAATTAGCACAGTTTGAAATTAGCACAGTGTGACTGAAAGCAGGAAAGTGTGTTTCGCGCTACGTTCCGTTGGAGAAATGTAGTCAACTTAGAGAGTATTTGTTGGTGTTTGTTTATCGTTTTGTTGTTCTTTGAGGGAATGCTAGAGGAGTCGTAGGTAGGAGCATAACCCGCGACGCGGCGAGGAAAACTCAAGTGGATCCGACCGCGAAGTTGTAAGCAAGTGCAGTCGTTTAAATAAGTGAATAAGTGTTTGTAGAGAGGATAGGAATATCGTGAAGATTCGAGTAGAGAAGAAAATTGGCGATTCGGTGTTGTCTTTTGAAACCGGACAATTGGCCAAGCAAGCCACGTCGTGTGTGCTATGTCAGTATGGTGAGACGGTCGTGTTGAATGCTGTAACCACTGGTCCGTCGCGTCCTGGTACAGATTTTTTCCCGTTGACCTGCGATTACCGGGAGCGATTTGCCGCCGCTGGTAAGTTCCCGGGAGGCTTCATCAAGCGAGAAGGTCGTCCGACGACTAAAGAGACGTTAACGAGCCGATTGGTCGACAGGCCAATTCGTCCTTTGTTTCCAGAGGGTTTTATCGATGAAGTGCAAGTTCAGTCGATCGTGATGAGTAGCGACACTCAAAATGACGCTGACGTTTTGGCGATGAATGGAGCTGCCGCCGCGTTGTTCGTTAGCACCTTGCCATTCCTCGGGCCTATCGCTTCGGTTCGAATTGGTCGAATCGATGGAAAGTTTATACCGTTCCCAACGGTGAACCAGCTCGACGAGAGCGACTTGGACATGATCGTCTCGGCTAATGAGCGCGAAGTGGTCATGATCGAAGGTTTCGGCCAAGAGATCCCCGAAGCTGAGATGCTTGATGCGATCAAATATGCTCACAGCATTTGCCGTGAAGTGATTGCATTGCAGAAGGAGTTGTTTGACAAGATCAAGCCAGTGCGAATGGTCTTCCAGTCTCCGGACGATTCCGCATTGATCGCCAGTTTGCGTCAAAAGTACTTCGATCGTTTCCGTGATGCGAAGCAGATCGATGGCAAGCAGGATCGCAATGAAGCTTGTGCAAAGCTCCGGGAATTGGCGTTGTCTGAGATGATCCCAGACCCGCAAGCAGAAGGCGCATTGGAAGTAAACGTATTCCATCGCGCATGGCATACCTTGGAAAACCAAGTGGTCCGCGAGTTGATTTTGGCTGGTACGCGTGCGGACGGTCGTGACTCGAAGAGTTTGCGGCCGATCTATTGCGAAACGGATTTGCTTCCTCGAACCCACGGCACCGCAGTTTTCCAACGGGGAGAAACCCAAGCTTTCATCACAGTTACGCTTGGAACCCCTCGCGATGAGCAACGCATTGATGGCTTGATGGATGAGTACAGCAAGAAGTTCATGCTCGATTATAACTTCCCACCCTTCTCGGTCGGCGAGTGCAAGCCGAATAGAGGGCCTGGTCGCCGCGAAATCGGTCACGGAATGCTCGCCGAGCGATCTCTTGAACCCGTGCTGCCAGACCCGGATGATTTCCCATACACCATCCGTTTGATCAGCGACATCCTCGAGAGCAACGGTTCGTCGTCGATGGCTTCGGTTTGCGGCGGGTGCTTGGGATTAATGGTTGCCGGCGTTCCAATCACGAATCCAGTTGCTGGTATCAGCATTGGTTTGGTGCGTGAGAAGGATGATCGTTACACGTTGCTCACCGACATCATCGGTGACGAAGACCACCATGGCGACATGGACTTCAAGATTGCTGGTACACAGAACGGTATTACCGGTATTCAGTTGGACCTTAAGATCGACGGCATCAGCGAAGAGATTATCCGGGCGACGCTCAAGCAAGCTCGCGAAGCACGCATCGAAATTTTGCGAAAGATGCTAACTTGTATTCCGCGTCCTCGCACCGAAATCAGTCGTTATGCCCCACGATTGCTGCGCACCAAGATCGATCCGGATAAGATTGGCTTGTTGATCGGTCCGGGCGGAAAGAACATCCGAGCTATCCAAGAAGATACCGGAGCGACGATCGATGTGGATGATGAGGGCAATGTAACCGTAGCAAGCTCCGATGCAGAGTCTGCGAAGGCTGCACTCGGTCGCGTTGAAGCTTGCACTGCAACTGTTCAAATCGGCAAGATTTACGACGGGGTGGTCACCAGTGTTCGGGACTTCGGTGCGTTCGTAGAAATCCTGCCGGGCAAGGACGGTTTGGTACACGTCAGTGAATTGTCGAGCGGATACGTTTCCAGCGTTGATGCTGTTTGTCGCGTTGGGGATCCGATGAAAGTCATCGTTATCGACATCGACGACCACGATCGAGTTAAGCTGTCGCGTCGCCGCGCATTGGAAGAACTCGGTCTCGAAGATGACTTGGCCGTTGCAGAGAACAACGACGATGAATTCGGTACCGACGGTGATGACATCGGATTCGATGATGGCCGTGAGCGATTTGACCGCGGTGGAGATCGCGGTGGAGATCGCGGTGGAGATCGTGGTGGTGACCGAGGCGGCGAGCGCGGTGGAGATCGCGGTGGAGATCGAGGCGGCGAGCGTCGCTCACGTGATGACCGCGGCGGAGACCGTGGTGGTGACCGAGGCGGCGAACGTGGCGGATTCCGTCGCCGAGGTGGCGGTGGTGGCGGTGGTGGCGGCGGACGCGGTGGTGACCGTGGCGGTCGTAGCGGTGGAGGCCGTAGCGGTGGTGGTGGCGGACGCGGTGGTGACCGTGGCGGCGATCGCCGATAATGCGAGTTGCGAAAGATTCCTTCCTTTGGGAAGCCAAAGGAAGTGAGCTTCGCAAAATACAATGACCCCAATTTCAACAACACCGGCGAAACCTCGTCGGTGTTGTTTTTCTACATAGCAGCGTAGGGCACCGAAGGCATGAGTTCAGAGATCAAATCAACGGGTGAAACCGTCAACTATCGATTGTCCGCACGTCCGGAGGAGCTTGCATGCCTAGAGATCGCGAAAGAGTGGGTGTCCGAGCGATCCACGAGTCTAAATAGTGGAGAATTAACTGGAGACTGGAGTGTATTAGCTTTGTCTACCGGGCGGGGCCAAGCGGCCGAATGCCTTGCGCGAGAACATCGCGAAGCCAGAGTAACGCTTTGGTATATCGATCAATTCCAGCAGCAGAAAGCCCAGCAACATTGTCGGTTGTCCAGTGAGAGTTCACCCGACGGGGCTTCAAAGATTGTGGTCGGCGAACCTCCCGCCAACTTGACGATTGAATGTTGTGCTGACGCTCCGATACAGGATGCGGATTTAGCGATCATTCCTTTAACGCATCAAGGGGAGCAAGAGCTAACTAGAGATTTTTTGCAGCAGTGCTATGACCGACTGAGAATCGGTGGAGCCTTGATCGCAGCAGTGGATCACGCCAAAGATACTTGGTTGCATGACCAATTGAAAACTTTTGAAAAGAGTGTGCGAGTCAGACCCTTCGAGTCGTCTCGTGGGTATTGGATTGAAAAGACAAAACCATTGAAAAAGCTCAGAGACTTTTCATGCGATTTAGCATTTCGAGATTGTGATGAGTTGATTCACTTGGTCACCAGACCGGGGGTGTTTTCGCATCGGCAATTAGACAATGGTGCCCGGCAATTGCTCGATGCGGTCGATGTATATCCAGGTGCAAGCTTGATCGATATCGGATGTGGTAGCGGATCGGTCGCATTGGGATTGGCGATGCGCGATGGGAGTGCCAAAGTGCATGCTGTGGATTCGAATGCCCGTGCACTTTGGTGTGTGGAACAGGGATGTATTAAAAACAAAATCAAAAATCTTACGACCGAGTTGAATGCCAACGGCGACTACCTTTATCCCGGTTCCTTCGACATGGCTTTGGCAAATCCACCGTACTTTGGCGATTTTCAGATCGCCGAGAAAATGATTCAAGCCGCATTGCGTTCTCTGCGACCAGGGGGGCGATTGGTTTTGGTTTCGAAACAGCCAAGTTGGTATGAAGAGAACATGCCCAAGTGGTTTGAGGAGTGTGAAGTATTCCCATCGGGGAGATATCACATTGCCTCTGGGGTTAAACCTAAAACTACCTGACCGCCGGGATGCCTCTCGGGAGAATCGGCAGGCAAACACACATAGTTTAGCACCAATTGTGTTTAGCCGGTTGGGTAAACACAATTGGGTACACTCCGTCAAGTCATCACGGTGCTCGAGCCAGAAGATGCAGTTCCGATGGCTCGGGACTTGCGTTCAACGCAGGGATTACTGGGCGAGGTGGTGCCAAAGGCGGCTTGAGGCACGGATACCCCGATAGAAGTCGTCCAAACAGAACTTTTCGTTTGGACTATGTGCGCCGTCGTCGTCGAGCCCCCAGCCGATGAGCAACACATCGCAATCTAGGGCATCGACCATTTGGGCGACGATTGGGATAGAGCCTCCTTCGCGTATTAAGACAGGTTTGACACCGAATCCTTCTTCTACGGCGTTGACGGCCCCACGCATGAACTTTGAGTTAGGGTTGACGACAACACCGCGACCGCCGTGCAGATCGATGACTTCAACACGCACGCCTGGAGGAGTGTGCTCTGCGATGAACTTGCGCAATTGTTCACCGACAGTTTTGGGATCTTGGTTTGGAACGAGACGGAAGCTAATTTTCGCACCGTTCCAGGACGGAATCACGGTTTTTCCACCTTCACCTTGGTATCCACCTAGGAGTCCATGGACGTCGAATGTGGGGCGTGCCCATCGGCGTTCTAGAGTTGAGTAGCCTTCTTCTCCGGTGAGGGCATCGACCCCAAGGCTATTTGCGAATCGTTCATCAGAGAAACCCAAATTCTGCCACATCTGGCGTTCCGAAGGTTCGAGATCGACGACAGAGTCGTAGAATCCGGGCAGCTGAATTTTACCGTCTGGCGTTTTGATTTCGGTAAGGATACGGGCGAGGGCGAGTGCGGGGTTGGTCACTGCGCCACCAAAGGAACCCGAGTGAAGATCCATTTTAGGACCGTGGACACGTAGTTCGAAATAAGCGATACCTCTTAGCCCGTAGGTGATGGCTGGTTGCCCCTTTGCATATTGTGAGGAATCGCTAATGACGATGACATCGCAAGCCAATCGCTGTGCGATCTGCGGCAACTTGGCCTCCAGGACTTCGCTACCTTGTTCCTCTTGTCCCTCGATCAGGAACTTGATCTGGAGGGGAAGTTTCTCACCACAAGCTTTCCAGGCGAGGACGCTTAGTACGTGCGTGAGCATTTGCCCTTTGTCGTCGGTGGATCCACGTGCGTAGATATTCCCGTCGCGAATCTCTGGCGAGAAGGGTGGGGATTTCCAAAGATCGATTGGGTCGGCGGGTTGGACATCATAATGACCATAGACGAGCACTACTGGTTTGCCCGGCACGGGTTCGGTTTCTGCATACACCAAGGCGGGGCCATCCCCTGGAATCAAATCGGTCTTCAGACCCGCTTCGCGGAATCGATCGGCAACCCAATTGGCTGCCAGGTCCATGTCGGACTTCTTGGTGCTGTCCGCTGAAATGCTTGGTATCCGAAGCAATTCGAAGAGTTGTTCCAAGTGGCGTTGTCGGTTGAGATTCAAAAATTCGTCGAGTTTCGAAAAATTCGTCATGTTTATCCTTGGAAAATAATTGCTACCCGTAAAATTGTGCGATGAACGCCCTTTAGAATATACCGAATCGTTCGGGGGGTGTCCCCCGGATTCGGAGCTTCTCGTGAATCAACCGCAGAACGCACAGGCAATTGTCCTCACCTATGGAATAAAGATCGCTGCAGCTTTGCCGATCTCCAGGTTCCATTTACACCTTACCGGGTAGTAGGACACTTGGACAAATAATTCGTTGTGTAGTTTGTGAGAAATTGGTTCATGCGGAAGAAGGATGACAAGGAGACAGGTAATGTCGCAGTCGAACGCAGCAGTTGTTGAGCCAGATGTAAAACCCGCCGAACCGGATAAGAAGCCGAAGAGGCAGCCAAGGTATCACGTCATTCTTTGGGACGATCCCGAGCATACGTACGACTATGTCATTCGTATGATGAAGGAGTTGTTTCACATGTCGGAGACGGCAGGGAGGCAATTGGCCGAGCAAGTGGACAAAACGGGTAAGGCGATTTGTTTGACGACTACCCTTGAACATGCCGAGCTTAAACGCGATCAGATTCGCGCCTATGGTCGCGATCCAATGAGCATGAAATCCAAGGGTAGTATGTACGCTTCGATCGAACCGGCCCCTTGACCCACTCGTCCGTTCATGGATGTCGTATTGAGTTCCACCGCTTTTGAAGTCGTTTCAAGGGAGTTTGAAGGATCCAGCGACGGAATTCTGTTCGCTTTATCTTTAGGCTCAGTGGGCTCGTACGGTTTGATTCAAGTGGTGAGTTTTACTCAGGGCGTTCTCTGTGTGCTTGGCAAGTCCCTGAAAGGCAGATATAGTCGCGGGCTTGACTTCTCGTTAAGCTCAAGAAGCAGAAATAACAGGAATCTTTACCTCAGGAGGATAGGGGAATGATCAGATTACGGCGATCCGTTAGACTTGTAGGTTTGGCTGGATCGATGATCAGACTGGGTATCTGGTTATTCGTTGCCATTGGGCTTTTTGTCAGTGCTCTTAGTGCAACTGCTTTTGGGCAGTCCGCATCGACGCAGCCCAACACGGTTTTACCCAGCACGGGTGGACCGGCCGCGGTTGCACCCGCGAAACATGATGACGACGAGCACCTTGCGCTTATGCACTTGGTTGAGGCTCTTGAGCCCTATCACGCGAAATCCCCAATTCGCGGAGGAATGGTTGTTTCTGGTTCGACGACGATGCAATCCCTTGCTCGCTCTTGGTTGGAGCGATTCACCAAGTTTCATCCGGAGGTGAATTTCACCAAGGGAAAAGAGGGAACGGATGCCGCGATTCAAGAGATCTCGGAGAATCCTCAGGTCATCGCAGGGGCGAGTCGCCCGCTAACCGAAAGTGAATTAGAAGGGCTCAAAAGTGCGAAGTGCAAAGAACCGATGTCGGTAATCGTCGCTCTGGACCCGTTAGCGTTATACGTTCATAAAGACAATCCGATTGCTAGTATCACTCCCGAGCAATTAGAGTCGATCTTTCGGGCTCCCAACAATAATAACGCTCCGCACGCCGCAACGTGGGGGGATCTTGGTTTGACCGGTGATTGGGCAAAAGAACCTATCAGAATCCATGGCCGTAGTGAGATCAGTGGCACCACGGGGTTTATCAAGCAGTGGATTGTAGGAGGAGGAGAATTAGCAAAGACAACGGAAGTTCACGCGACCAATGTTGCCGCGACCCAAGCGGTAGGTAGAGACAAGTTTGGTGTGGCGTTATGCGGGTTTGGTGACCACAACGAACAAGTCCGAGCGGTTCCTTTGGTTTTGCAAGGACTCGCTGTTGAGGCAAACGAAGAGAACTTTCTTGCTGGCAGATACCCATTCGTACGTCCACTGATGCTGATCATTGATCGAGCTACGATGAAAACAGATGGTGGACTAAGGGAGTCTATCCTCCGTTATGTTTTGAGCCGTGACGGCCAATTGGAAGCGATCCGAGCTGGATTTTTTCCGCTTGACCCAGCTTTTATTCGCAAGCAACTCGATAGCATTAGCGGGCCGGCCGTTCGGTAAGTGACCTTGCATCAACCAAAATCAAACGAACAACAATTTGCCCATCGACTCCGTGGTTCTGGAGTTAGTAATGTCGGGCAGGCGAAGGGAATCAACAAATGAAACATCAATTGATCACTGCCGTTATGAGTTTTGCTCTCGCTCATTGCATGGGGACGAGTTCGCTCGTGCAAGCTCAGAGTTGGTTGGGATTCAATGCGGCAGTTCCCAAAGTCACACCCGGATATGGCACTTCCGGTGCCTTTGGAACGCCAGGGACGTATGGTGGCCAAGGCGTAACGGTTGCAGCGCCCGGCACTCTCGCTACTGCTGCTGTACCTTCTTTAGTCCCAGCCTCAAGGACTTGGAAGCTCGGGGTGGTGGTGCGGAATACCGATACAGGTGCTGTTGTGCAGACTGTAGAGCCCGGTAGCGCGGCACAGGCGGCAAGCATCGTACCAGGTGATGTGATCGTAGCAGTATCCGGCACGCGGATCGGAGAATTCGATAGTCGGGTTGTGGATATTGGTGAAGAACTTAAACGTTACGTAGATGGTTACGGACGTGTTTCGTTATTGATTCAAGATTCTCGTACTCGGGCTTTGCGTGCCAGTGTGGTCACTTTGCAGGCTACATCGACTGCATTGACGGGAAGTGCCTCGGTGGCTGATCTGTCCAGTTTGCCTGTCGGATCTGTCTTAACCGTACAATTGCAAAACGCTTCGAAGCCTTTTGTTGAGGTGGCAGGAGGAAAGTCTGTGTTACGTGCGGAGGGATCGGGTCCGTTTCAATTCCAATTGCATATCGATCCTAGGTTCCTCGATACTCGTGACGTTTATCAGCTAAGTGGTTGGGTGAGTTGGAATAATCAGGTGATCTATCAATTGCGTCAACCTGTAGTGGTTTCTCCAGCAAACCTAGCGCAACCGGTGGCACTGATACTTGAGCGTGCCGCAACATCGGTTGCTGTTAATGGGACAAGCGTTCCGCCGGGAACATTCCCAGGTTTAACTACACCAGTGAGTGCTCCATTGCAGGCACCTTCGAATGGAGGTACCAGCACGGTCACCGCGTCCTATCCAGTCTCTCCGGCCCTGCCGGGCGCGATAAACACAGATGCATTGAATCAAGTATTCGTATCACTTTTGGGCCGTCAACCCTCAAGTCGGGAGCTAATCGCGTGGCAGTCCTACATGCAACAAGGTCACACTTTGAATGACGTTGCTGCCAAGATCATGGCGACTCCTCAGTTCAAAGAGCGCTATGCTACCGATGCTTTATATGTACAGCAGGTGATTCAAACGCTAACTGGCAAGTTGCCAACGAGCAACGATGTCAACTACTGGGTTGGTCGGCTTCAAATACTCGGTTCTCCGGAAAAGATGATCGCGGAGCTTTTGGCCCAGAATCGCTAGGTGGAATTGTGTTTCAATGGCACAGGATTCATGCAAAGATTGCTCGTTGATAACGAACTAGCTGGTCTTCGTCGAAAAAACCCAAAAAGTTCCAGCAGAAGCTCGTTTGTTCACGGGCGACTGCATCGCTGTCAGGACGATACGAGTAGAGTCAGCAACGGTCATTCCTAGTGGTTGGAATTTTTGACGTATGGCTTATGTGAGCTTTTGTATATCTTCGAGCCAGTAAACGGGCCACCGGGATCTGTCCGCAATCGATTGCGCTTCAGTTTTGCGACGGACAAAGACGAATGGCGAGAGACGTTTCGTTCCAGCGTTTGCTTGATTGTTCAGCATATTAAAACGTAGATCCCCGACAAGTCTCCATTCACGTTCAACGCCCCAGTCCCTTGAGGTCCGTGTTGCCTTCTCTGTGCTTGTTTGGTGTTGGGATGGTAGTTCGCTTTTTAAACCATTAGGGATCGGTTGAGCAAAACACTTTTCGTCTTCGGGAAGGTTTCTTATTTGTTCGGTTGGCAAATACATAACTGGGCGTGCACCGAGAAAAGACAGCCAGTGCATTGGGATTGCGATCCCATACGGCTCCCAGTCCCAGCGTGCAAGATGAGACTGAAAGTTTCGCATCGTGTGGAGCTTTGCGAGCGTGTTAGCTGTGAAGCAGACTGTTGATCGGGTTCCGCGTCGATGTAAGTTTGAAGCAATCAATCGTTGCGTCGTTAGGATGCGATAGAGAGATTCGAGTGGTGATGGAGATGGGTTGAAAGCAAGTCGGAAGGCTTCGTCGAGTAGATCCGTCGGCGATTGATCAGGCCACCCCGTTTGTCTTGCACGGGTGCAATGTATTAAATAATCGGTGTTCTCGTATAGCGACGCGGGAATTGGACCAACTGGTTGTTGCGTGTGAGGTGTAGGGCGATTCGAACAGGCCCAAATTGAGTGTGGTGTTTCGTGTTCCTGAATCCTCTCATTGGAGTGACTTGAGAACCACAGTACGGCACCCTGGCCATTGAATTTAAGGAGTAGTTGTTTCTGTTTCGCTGTTATCGGATTCGGTACGACGATACGGACGGAATGGGGTGGTATTTCTTTAGCAGCTAGGCGTAGCTCCAAGCAGTTCGCTACGGTACCCCCTGGCCTGATCGAGAGAGCGAGAACTTCGTCCGCGCAGAATGCTACGACAAAATCGCTCGTGTGATGGCGATCCGATTTGACGGGATTCTCTGGTTTGAGAGAGCTTTCCAGCGCGACACGGTAAGCTGGAATCTCCAGTTGTGTACAAGCATAAAGGATGCTGTTGGCGGACGGAGCCGAGTCAGGGATGTAAACAGTCGATTCTTGTTCTTTGGCATAACGCAAAGCAAGCAACAATTTGCGTTGCCAAGAGGGGGATAGAAAGTCGTTTCTGGTGAAATGTGATGAAAGCAGGCCGATGGAGCGTCGGGGCGGAAAACTGGTCGATGTAGCAAGAGGGTCAAGAGTATGTCGGGTAAAAACCAGTTGGAGACTAGTGCGAAGGCATTCCGTCAGATTTCTTCCGAAGGAAAAGTATTGGCTAGCTTCTTCCAGTGGAATAACTTCACTTTTCAGTTCGATCAGTGAGGGGGCCATCGTTCAGGTTCCTCAAGGGGTGACTTGGCGGCGCGGTTTCCTGACAGGGGATGTTCCTTGGTTAAGCATTTTGCAGCGTTCTTGGGAGATGACATCTCGAGTGAAGGAGACCATGTCACGAAAACCGCCGGTGTCGGTATCGAATTGGAGTAAAGGCTTCCCAACAACCCGGTTCAAACGACTCTTAAGGGATCAAGATAGCGTACAATGTCCGAAAAGTTTCCGATTTGGTTCCGAATATTTTCTAGAGCGATTCGCCATGTTTGCAGGCAAGGATATCACCACTGGGACTGTTTCTTCCGAGGAAGTCGCGTCGGCGACGAAGATGTTCTACGGGTTGGCTAGCCAAGAGATTTCGAAAGTCTTTGTGGGGCAGGATGAGTTGGTGACGACGGCTTTGATTGCGTTGGTCTCAGGGGGGCATGTGTTGATCGAAGGCGTTCCCGGTTTGGGTAAGACTCTGTTCGTAAAGACACTGGGGCGTGTAACGGGATGTCAATTCGGTCGAATTCAATTCACTGCCGATTTGATGCCTTCGGACGTGACGGGCGCTCCCATCTTCGATATGAAGACACAGGACTTTCGTTTCAGGCCTGGGCCAGTTTTCACGCAGTTGTTATTGGCCGATGAGATCAACCGCTCCCCTGCGAAGACGCATGCGGCACTCTTAGAGATTATGCAGGAGTCCAGGGTTACCATCGACGGAGTAACGCATTCAGTACCGCAACCTTTTCTCGTTTTTGCGACGCAGAATCCGTTGGAGAGCGAAGGAACGTATTCGCTCCCCGAGGCCCAGTTAGATCGCTTCATGTTCAAGGCTATTGTCGGATATCCTTCGGAGGAAGAAGAGGTTCGAGTTTTAGACATGCATTCAAGACGCGTGGATGTTGATAAGCTTCTCGAGTCGCAAGTCAGCAACGTGTCGGATGCGGAGCATATTCTACGTTTAATGAACGATGTTGCTTCGGTGCGTGTGGAGGAAAAGCTACTGAGCTATATCAATCGCATCGTCCGCACAACGCGCAAATGGCCGATGTTTCACCTTGGAGCCTCGCCCCGAGCTGGGTTAGCATTGGTGCAGGGGGCAAGGGCATTAGCAGCGTTCAGGGGCAGAGACTATGCAATCCCCGATGATGTGATAGAGATTGTAATGCCGGCGCTACGGCATCGTGTTGTCTTAGCTGCGGAAGCTGAAGTAGAGGGGGTTGAGGTGGATCACGAATTGCAGAGCTTACTTAAGACTATAGACGTACCTCGAATGTAGAGGTTTTGAAGAGAATCCGGAAATGCCATCTGTCGATGCTTTAGCAAAATGGTTGTTTTGGGCTCCATGGTTAGGGCTTCTGACAATTTTATTCCCACTGCTGTTACTTGGGTTGCTTCGCAAGATCTTCCCTACACAACGGATGATTTGGACCGTGCTTGGTTTGTCTCTAGCATCTCTCGCAATAGTCGCATTACCCCTGGTGTTCGCTTGGGGGGCCTCAGCCGATCGCTCTAGTTGGGTAACGACGTTGCAATTGAACTCTGGTTTGCTAGTTCCTTTCATAGGTGTCTTAGACCTAGTCTTGCTTGTTGTATTCGGCATCGATTTGGTGACGATAGCGATGCCTTTTGGAGTGAAAGTTCGTCGGCAGATGCTCGGGAGTGGATCTTTGGGGGCGACGCACAAAGTGATACTGGAAATAGAGAATTGGGGAAAGCGGCAGCATCGAATGATTGTTCGTGATGATTTACCGGCTGACATGCAGGCAAATCCAAGCGATCAAGAAATCACTTTGGCTTCCGGCAAGCGAGCGGAGTTGCATTATCAATTGCGTCCAAATCGCCGGGGTGCATTTCGGCTTGAACGTGTTTATTTTCAATTATGTAGCTTGCTCGGCTTCTGGAAGCGGTATGTCGATTTGGAATGCGAGAGTTCGCTGTCCGTTTATCCGAACATGCAGCAGCTTCGTGAGTATTCGTTACTAGCGAAGACCAACCGACTGAGTCTTATCGGCGTGCGAACAACCAGGCAAATTGGACAAGACAACAATTTTGAGAGACTGCGTGATTATTCGTTGGACGATAACTACAAACACATGGATTGGCGTGCCACGGCTCGTCGAGGCAAATTGACTGTAAAACAATTCCAGCAGGATAAAAGCCAAAGAATTGTGTTTTTACTTGATTGCGGAAGGCTGATGACTAATCACTATCGCGGTTTGAGTCTGCTCGATTATGCGATGAACTCGATTCTGATGATGAGTTATGTTGCCCTTCAGCAAGGAGACTCTGTAGGTATGGTCTGCTTTTCGAATCGGGTTGAAAAGGTAGTGCCGTTGCGTGGCGGGTCACGGCAGATGAATCACCTCTTGCATGGTCTCTTTGACCGATTCCCCAGCATGGTGCAATCGAATTACGAAGAAGCATTCTTGCAATTCTCCAAGTCGATCCGCCGCCGTACGATGGTGGTCTTGATCACGAATGTGATCGATGAAACGACTGCATCTCAGGTGACTGGGTATCTGTCGATGCTCAAGCCCAAGCACTTGCCCGTTTTGTGTTTGTTGAGGGATCGCAGTGTTTTTGAAATGGCCGACAATCCGGCCTTGGAAGATGGCATTCTATATCCAAGTGCTGCCGCGGCGCAAATCCTGCTTTGGAGGCACGAATTACTGCAAAAAGTCAAGGATTCCGGTGCCCTTGTGGTCGATGCGTTCCCAGATCAATTGACGTCCGCTATGGTCAATCGTTATCTTGAGGTGAAAGCCAAGCATATGCTGTAGGTTTTCCTTCCTGCGAAATAGTTGCGATGTCTCTTGAGAATTCTGCTGTTGATTTGTCCTGCGACTCCAACAAAACCACCCAACCCTGGGAGCTCGTCGATCGATTCGGGCGCCGACATACGTCGCTTCGGGTAAGCGTAACGGATGCTTGCAATATTCGATGTCAGTACTGTATGCCGGCGGTGGTGAAGGGGTTTTTGCCGCAAGACAGGCTTCTATCCTATGATTCGATCGCTTATGTGGTTGGTGTTTTGGCAAAAGCGGGGATACGGAAAGTACGATTGACGGGCGGGGAGCCGTTGATGCGCCCCAATCTAGACCGGCTTGTCCAACAACTGCGATGTGTCCCGGAGTTAACGCAAATTGCGATGACAACCAATGGGATGATGCTTAGCGATCAGATCGATGCATTGGTGCAGGCTGGATTGACTCATGTGAATATTTCGCTGGACACTCTTAGGGAGCCTGCATTTCGGGTGATTTCGAGGCGGGACGGTTTGAGCAAAGTGCTCGAGGGAATTGAGGCAGCAGTCCAAAGTTCACTCAAAGTTCGTATCAACGCTTTAGTGCTTCGTGGAATCAATTTGGAGGATTGTATTCCTCTTGTGCATTACGCACGAAATCTTGGCGTTGTGATTCGATTCATCGAGTTTATGCCATTGGATGCGAGCCGAAACTGGACCGGAGAGCAAGTTGTCACCGGTGAGGAACTGCGTCGCGTCGTCGAACAGGAATTCGGCCCTCTGGTTCCCGTAAGCAATACAGAACCGTCTCAGCCAGCTCGAGATTACTTATTCAAGGATCGAATAGGAGGGATTGGCTTTATCGATCCTGTATCAAAGCCGTTCTGCTCTGAATGCAATCGATTGCGATTGACAGCAGATGGGAAATTTCGCAATTGCCTATTTGGACAGGAAGAATGGAATGTAAAAAACTTGCTCGAAACCGATTCAGAGAACGACAAAGCAACCGCGATCTACCATCTTGTAAGAGCTTGTGTACTCGAAAAACACGCTTCTCATGGCATTTCGCAGACCGGATTTCAACCTCCGGAACGGGCGATGTATCAGATCGGCGGTTGACGGACGCTGAGAATGAGGTATCAACAGCATCGTAAACGGCGAAATCTAACGATTAAAGAAGAGAAAGTGACCGAAGTATCATGAAACAATACGATGTGTGCGGCCTTGGAAATGCCATTGTTGATATTTTCCTTCAACTCTCGGACGACGATTTTGCCAAACTTCAGTACGAGCGCGGGACCATGCGTTTGGTGGAACTCGCAGATCAGAAATCTCTGTTCGCGCAGTTCGCCAACGGCAAACACGACCTACAGCTCGTCAGTGGTGGATCAGTGGCCAATTCGACCATTGCGGTATCCCAACTTGGCGGAAAGGCTGCGTTCATCGGATGCGTTGGAGATGATCGATATGGCCTGCATTACACCGAAGAATTCAACGATCTAAAGATCCATATCGGAAACCCTGTCATGGTTGGTGAAAGTACAGGTACTAGTGTGGTAATCATTACTCCCGATGCGGAGAGGACGATGCGGACCTGTTTGGGTGTTGCGAGCCATCTAACTGATCGCCACGTTGACGAAGATCGGATAGCGAAGTCAACGTGGTTATTCATTGAAGGTTACGTGTTCGCCAACCCAGAAACCGGCCAGCATGCAATTCGTAAAGCGATCGAGATTGCAAAGCGACACGGCACAAAAATCGCCGTGACATGTTCAGAGGCTTTCGTTCCTGCCGCATTTTCCGAACCGTTCCATGAAGCTCTGCGGCAGACCGATCTACTGTTCTGCAATGCACCCGAGTCGATGGCGGTCACGAAAACAGATAGCACTACCGCTGCTTTCGAAGCTCTCCGAGCGATGGTACCAAATTGTGTGGTAACCGATGGACCGCACGGAGCGTTTGTCAGATACGCAGGGGAAGAGGCCCATGTCCCAGCTTTTGCTTGTCATCCGAAAGACCTGACCGGGGCGGGGGATATGTTCGCTGGCGCATTCCTTTACGGCATTACTCACGGTTACGATCCAGCGGTAGCGGCAAGAGGTGCAAATTTCCTTTGCTCCAAGGTAATCAGTCAAGTCGGTGCGCGGCTACAGGATGACGCCATGCGATTGTGGCAAGAAGGTATTGAGCACTTCCGTGCTGATGACGTCGGCGGCTGATGGTAGATCGTCCTTCGCAGGAATGGTCGCGCTCGATGACTTGATGGACTAGTGGCTGTGACCGCTTCCAAACAGCTGCGTCGTACTTGAGCCGTTTGCGACGATTTTATTACGCACGGCCCACACAGCAGCCTGCGTGCGGTCCGTCACGCTCAGCTTGCGTAAGATATGCTGCACGTGCTCTTTGACTGTCTCATAACTGATTTTCAAATCATCCGCTATCTTTCGATTGCTGTAGCCGTTCGCTAAACGAGTAAGTACATCGCGTTCACGGATCGTTAACGGGATGCAACAGATTCTCTCCGGCGGGAGGGCGGCGGAGCAGACGGCTAGTCGACGTAGTTCATCCCGCTTCCACAAGACCTCCCCGCGAAAACCGGTCTCGAATTTCTTCCAAATCTCTTCAGGCTTCTCGGTTTTGCTTATCGCTCCTAGAACTCCTAGATTTGCTGCACGAAGATAAATTTGTGGATGTTCGATACGAGAAAGCAGCAATGTAGGCAAATTTGGATGGCGAGTGCGTAAATCATGAATGCATTCCAGCGGTTGGTATGGAAGGAATTCGAGATCGATCAAAGCAAGATCGGGAGTGGAATTCTGGAGCAACTCCGAAATCGCTTGAAGCGAATACACCGAATGAAAACGACATCGTCGTACCGGATTACTAAGCGCACAGAGTCCCCATCGGTCGATTTCGAATGCCGAAACGAGAAGGATATCGCGATTCATGATGGAAGGCCGAAAAGGATATTAGATGAGAAGAGCTGCATCATGAAGAGTTTGCAAATTGAAAATCTTCACACGACGCTGTAGGTCATCGTAGTCGATTTCCCATAGGGCGTGGGGGCTTACTCCGGGAAAAAAATCGAGGTTTTGTGAAAGGACCCTCTGACTTAAATCGGATACTCAAAAATTTCAGCGGCTCGGAAGGGAGGAAAATCGCTTTAATTTCACTTGAAGAATGGTGATCGGTAATAGTCGATCTGCAAGTCTGTAATTGGGGTTCCAGGTTTCGGGGACGCGGTGTTCGTTTCGTTTAGATTTTATTCATGGGTTTCGAGGGTACGGGCGGGAATACTCGAAACCCAAAACCAGAATGCTACCCATCCAATCCCTAAAGTGCCGAGGAATCAAAGATGGAGATTTAAGGGAGTAAATGCCCCATTTTGTCTCGTTTTGCAGCAAGGTAGTTTGCGTTGTGTTCGTTCACAGGGGGGATGATTGGCACTTGATCTACTACCTTCAAGTCGAATCCACGAAGATTAAATGCCTCCGTTTTCTTTGGGTTATTCGTAAGAAGTCGGATTTCTCGCAGTCCAAGGTCTTTTAGAATTTGCAACCCTACCCCGTAGTCTCGCATATCCGCTTTAAAGCCTAGGCGATGGTTGGCTTCCACGGTATCGAGCCCGTCGTCCTGCAATGCATAAGCCCGGATTTTTTGGGCCAATCCGATTCCTCGCCCCTCTTGGGGAAGGTAAACCAAGACTCCTCGTCCTTCTTTCGCAATCGCTTCGAGCGCTAAGTGAAGTTGATCTCCACAATCGCAGCGCAGGGAGGAAATGAGATCGCCGGTAAAGCAACTGCTGTGCATTCTGACAAGTGGTGCGGTGGGAAGATCTGCTGTGATATCACCGAAGGTCAATGCGATGGGTTCCTGTGATTCGAATTGTACGGAGTAAACCACAACTTGATATTGTCCGTACTTCGTCGGTAGCTTGCACTGCGATGCACGGGATACGAGTTTCTCGTTTACCCTGCGATGCGCGATCAATTGCTCTACAGTGATAATTTCTAGCTGGTGCTTCCGCGCTAGTTCCACTAGTTCATCACGGGTCGCTCGGTCGCCAGAAGAGTTGAGGATTTCGCACAGGACTCCGGCAGGGGCTAAACCTGCCATGCGAGCTAGATCGACGGAAGCTTCGGTATGGCCAGCCCGACGCAAAACACCACCCTCCATCGCCAAAAGCGGATACACGTGGCCCGGCTTGACGAAGTCCGAAGGTTCTGAGTGCTCGCTCGCAAGTCGCTTGATAGTCTCTGCACGTTCTCCTGCCGTGATCCCTGTTTTGCACCCTGCGTGATCTACCGGGGTCATGAACGCAGTGGTCAAGGGAGATGTATTGGTCTCAACCAAAGGGCGTAATTCCAGTCGCTTGGCAGTCGCTGGTAGTATCGAACAACATAGCTGACCATGTCCGGAGAGCATAAAATTGACCAGCTCGGGGGTGACAAGTTCCGCTGCACAAACAAAGTCACCCTCGTTCTCGCGATTCTCGTCATCTAAAACGATTACCACTTTTCCAGCCGCAACCGCATTGACGGCTGCTTGGATACTACTAAATCTCTCAGGCATTGCTGTGTCCTTTGGGGGCATCATGAATCGGATGACTCATTCTCTTCGAGATTGTAGTCTTTCATCTTCTTGTGCAAAGTGTTCCGGTTGATCCCCAAACGCGTAGCAGTCTTGGTCTGCACGTTTCCACAACTTTGGAGTACCTGATGAATCAGCTCCCGTTCAACGCGGTCTACGATCATCGCGTGAAGGTCGTTTTGTTCGGGCTTGGCGAGTTTTAATCCCTCAGAAACGACTTGTTTGGTCAATGTTTCGAAGTCTGGGGGGCTCGCGTGATGTGTTCCGACAAAATCGTGTACGGGTTCGCTACCGGTGACAACACCCGGTAGCAAATCTACCGTCAGTTCATCGGACTCAGACATTACAACAACGCGTTCTACGTAATTTTGTAATTCGCGCACATTCCCTGGCCAATGATAGTCTTGAAGCGCGGTCATCGCCTCGGGCTGAATGTGAACTACAAATCGCTCGTTCTGCTCGCTGTAAACTTTGAGAAAGTGTGAAACGAGCAACGGTATGTCTTCCCGTCGTTGCCTCAAAGGAGGAAGTTCAATTGGAACCACATTCAGTCGCCAATATAGATCCTCGCGAAACCGATCTTCTCGAATTTCAATTGCAAGATCTCGGTTACTCGCTGCAATCAGACGTGTATCAACGGTTACCGTTTCGGTGTCACCGACCCTCTCAAATTGCTTCTGCTGAAGCACACGCAGGAGTTTCACCTGCAGATGCCTCGACGTACTATTGATTTCATCGAGGAAGATCGTCCCTGTATGAGCCGCTTCGAAACGCCCGGCACGGTTTCCTACCGCACCTGTGAAGGCTCCACGTACGTGCCCGAATAGTTCACTTTCGAGCAAACTTTCACTCAACGCACCACAGTTGACCTTCACGAAAGGGCCGCCAACACGGTGACTCAATTGGTGGATCGCATTGGCGATCACTTCTTTTCCTGTTCCTGTCTCCCCAAGCAACAACACCGAAGCATTGGTTTTGGCGACTCGCTTGGTCAAGAACGCGATTTTCTGCATGGCCGGGGAAGAACCAATAACTCCCGGAAGGAACTCGCGCGCCCCCCCCCAGTGTGGTCCTTCGTGTTGCCCAGCTTGCGTCATCGCGATCCGACTGTCTCTGCCTTGCGCCGATCAATTCTCCACGCAAGCCATGCCTATGGGGCATTCGATGTCCCACGACCGTACTCCGCGTCGATGGCGTCTAAGATCTTCCCAACGACGAGGCGGGTGACCGGCTCGGTTTCCCCGCGCGTGTTATAAACATCGTACTGGGCATTGATCATATCGGTAGAGATCAACAGCCCAAATCTTTGCACGGATTGCACAAAAATTTGGCTTGCTTGCTCGCGTCGTTTGGCCGGTACATCCGAATCCGCCGCTATTCGCAGTAAATTTTGCTGGTCGGATTGGGTGTCCGCTAACCGAATCGAAACTCCCGTCGGATCGAGTGTCGGTCCCTGAGGATCACGTTGTCGGAAGTAATTTGCCGCGTTTTCTTTCCATCGAATCCGATCTTCCGGCGTTGCTCGCGGATATGCCAAGATGTTATCCATGCGGTGGACTATGTCCCCAAAAGTCTCCAGAGATGGCGGAACTGCCCCCACTATGACCCCAGAGTCGTTTATCGCAACCGAATGTTCTAAACTGCTCAGAGAATCAGCAAGCAGCGCAATTGGGACCGTTGAAGTCGATGGATTGGCGCGAATTCGCTGTACGAGCTGGCCCAAATCCATATCCCGAAGATGATCCAGTATCACTATGGCTTCTATGGGGGTTGCGTTCCTCATGGCCGAAAACACGTCGTCCACCGAACTTGCTTCGAAGTATCGGAAGCCCATTTGGTCCACCAACTGGTGCATATGGGATCTCAAGGAAGGGTTCGCGCCGACAATCATGACCATTGGTTCGGCCATCAATCGTTGCATTTCTCTGCCGACGAAATCGACGCGACTGGCACCTTGAAAACCTAACGGTAAAACCGGATCGCTCTGTGCATCTCGCTTGTCTGGTTGCAATGTTATTCGAGTTGTCGGCGAGCTAACGGTTGCGAGGGTATCGATCGTTCCCTCGCTGATCGTTTGTTGGTTAACCGTTGCTTGATTGATCGCATCGTCAGAGCGCTGATCTAGCATCGTGTTCATCAAGGCGATGGCAGCGGGATAACGAATGTGTGGGTCTCCTGATTCACAGGCGGCTACTAAACGTTCTCGAACTGGGGGCGGTAATAGCTTTCCTTGCCAACGTGCAAGATTTGACGCAGCAAGTGCTTGCGCACCCCGGAGTGAGTTTTCCTGCGCTGCATCCCAAATCAAACAAGCAAATTCATGGCTATCGCGAATGGATTCGGGTAGTAGCGATTGAAAAACACTCGCTTTCGTCAAATCCTCGCTTCCGCTACGAGATAGTTTTTCCAATACAGCAGCTAGTGCTTTCGCGGACACCGTATCGCTGGATGCTTCGGCTCGCAAAGTGACGATTGCCGCTTGGGCTGCTCTCGTCAATGCAAGTTCAGCAGGGTTGGCATCCGCGACTTGAACGCCAAGCCCATCTTGTGTTAGGTCCCAAGCTGTCTGAGTTTGGACATCGTTAAGCTTGAGTAATTGGAGATATTGTTCGAGGCTTCGGTGGAGTGTTGCCACACCGTAGTCATACGTTTGTTTTGCGGTCGGAATCGATTTTCCCCTGGCGATTAAAGCGTCCGTGATTCCTTGTCTGACTTTTTCCTTGATCGAAGTGTCGTGCAACGAGGTCAGTAGCTCAGGGCCCATATCCGGTTGCGGGGCGCGTTCTACGAGTTGGATCAAACGCTCTCTGGCTTCTGGGTTTTGGGTTGTCATTGCGGCTTGCCAAGCTCTTGTAGCTTGTGGGCCCAGCAATGAAAAAGCTTCTACCATCGATGGAGTTGGTACTAAGCCATTAGGACGCATCACAGCGTTTATCATAGCTGTCACTCCAGCATTTCCTGCCGCACGCAATCCGTCATAGCCCTTAAGCCGTTCCGATTGATCCGGGCTGGTCAATCGTATGACATGTTTTTCAAGTGTGGCTGGAGAATGGATCTCATCGTCGGCTAGCTTCCGAAGCTTGGTGATGAGTTGAAGTTGTGAGGGTTGAAATGCGTTGGAGTTTCGTTCGATCGCCCCCAACGCTCGAGCGCCGGCGGATTGGAGAATCTCGATGGCCATCGGGCCATTCAACTCCATTTTTCCGATGGTATCTAACCAGTAAGCTGTCTCATCCCATCGACGAATACGTGTCATCCAGTCGATGGTTTTCCCTAGTTCTTTCGCCGTTGAGGGGGGATTTGCTCGCAGCGATCTGACGACGGCATTGGTTTCATTGGGGTCGATTGGAGATCGAGTCGAGGGATTGTTCGAGGCTTGAACTGCTCCTGCGCCCGCTCCAACAGGATCCTCACCGAATGGGTCCTGCGCGATTGCTTCCGAAAATATGCAAGTTGTGATAAGTCCCAATCCTGCCATCGGTAACCAACCGGCTCGGAATAATATCCAACTGGTTCGCAATGACCTTGCAGTGTCTGCGTAGGAGGGACGGACAAGCGACAATTGTCGTTGCTTGCCAATCTGTAGCTCGTGGAAGCAGCCTTGGTGGAATTTTGTTTCCAACTCGAGCTTTTGGAGCTTGGACAAGTTTGGCTGAAATCGATCGGTGTGGCTGGTCATTCGCAATAGCTGATCATTTCAAGGATAAGGGGCCACGTGACATTGAGGAGCCAGCATCCTGCAAGGCTCCCACAGTTTACCATGTTCCCCCCAGGGTACCCAAACGGCAAAGTTGATTTCTTTGTGAAAGTCGCCACAGGGCCCGGGGCACTGTTGGCTGTTCTCGAGTTTCGAATACGGACTGAACCGATCCGGAATCGGTTTGCCAGTCCGTGCCTTAAATGGCGGAATTCGCTACACTGTCGAGGGGTATCCTTTGGGAATCCCAGGCAGAGGGATCGACTCTACTCGATCTCCCCGCCGCTCAGATACCAATCACAATACAAATCCGCTTCTATTTTCGCCTCAAGGCACCGTCCCACATGACAGGATCCGCCGCCTCCATCGATTTATCGGATGCATTAGCCAAATTTGGCTTGCAGACTTTCCGACGTGGGCAAAAAGAAGTGATCGAGCATATTATCTCCGGCAAAGATTGCCTATGCGTTATGCCCACCGGAGGTGGCAAAAGCCTCTGTTACCAACTTCCTAGTCTTGTTCGCCCCGGGCTAACTATAGTCGTCTCTCCGCTGATCGCGCTGATGAAGGACCAGGTCGACGCACTGGAACGTCGGGGAATTCGGGCGACCTTGATCAATAGCTCCCTGACGCTTCAAGAACAAGCGGATCGTTTGGATCAAGTCTCGGCAGGGAAATTCTCGTTGGTTTACGTAGCACCAGAACGTCTGCGTAACCAGCGTTTTCTCGATGCGATCCGGGCAACACCCATCCAGTTGCTTGCGATCGACGAAGCACATTGTATTAGCGAATGGGGACATGATTTTCGTCCCGATTACCAGAGACTCGGGAAGTTTCGCGAAGCATTAGGCAACGTTCAGACAATCGCATTGACAGCGACGGCGACTCCTAGAGTTCGCAAAGATATTCTGGATAGTTTACAACTCGCAAACGCACGCACCTTTATCACCGGATTTGCTAGAGACAATCTCTATTTCGGTTCCGTTTATTGCATGAGCGATCGGGAAAAGGACAAGCAGCTTGTCGAGTTTCTCGAGAAGCGAGACGAGTCGGGGATCGTGTATGTCGCGACTCGTAAACGTTGCGAATCGCTTGTCGAAAAGCTGACGGAGGACCTCAAGCTCCCTGTTGCGGCTTACCACGCAGGTCTGCTACCTGAGCAGCGCAAGCATGTTCAAGATCAGTTCATGGCGGGAAAACTTAAGGCAATCGTAGCCACGAATGCTTTTGGTATGGGGATCGACAAGTCTGATCTGAGGTACGTGATCCATTACAACATGCCCGGTACCTTGGAAGCGTACTATCAAGAGGCCGGAAGAGCGGGCCGCGATGGGCTACTATCGCAGTGTGTCCTGCTCTTCAGCCCCCAAGACCGCTACATCCAAGAGTTTTTCATCGAAAACGCTAATCCTTCCAAAGAAGTTCTCCAAGAAATCTACGAGTTTCTACTTGGGCGGGAGGAAGACCCAATCGAGTTAACCGCGGATGAGATCAAAGAAAATTTGGAACGCTCTGCAACTGCCGAAGCCGTAAATTCTTCCCTTCAAATACTCAGCCGTACTGGCGTACTGGAGCGTTTGGAAATCGCCGGCGGTCTTGCGATGTTTCGACTCTCGAGTCGAATGTCAACCTTTATCGATCTTTTGCCCCGCGAAGCGTCTGCGCGGCGTACGGTGATGCGAACGATTGAAAAAGCAATCGGAGATCGTAGAGACGAGGCCGTCTACATTCATCCGAGGTGGATGATGGAACAGTTGCAGATGGATCGCGATACGATGAATCGACATCTTCGTGAGCTGAATAAACTCGATGATTTCGAATACGTTCCACCATTCCGAGGTCGAGCCATCCATTTCCGAAGGAAAGACGTTCATTTCAATGATCTGAAAATTGATCATGCCGCTCTGGCTGCGCGGAAAAAGGCGGATTACGAAAAGCTTGATCAAATGGTCGCTTTTGCAAGAACCAAAACCTGCCGCCAAAAGGCCATATTGATGTACTTTGGTGATGCCTCGGCGAGTGACTGTAAAATCTGTGATCGATGCCAAGGCCGCTCTGGTTGGCCAAGAGTACCTAAACAAAAAGCGGTTGCCCCACCACAACCCCTTGTCTCGTCTTTACCCTCGGATAATACGATCCAAGTCCAAGTCAACGCCGGACTTGTACTCGGTGGCAAGGATGGTAAGGATGGAGTGTCGACGACATCGTTAGATGCCGAGGTTGGTAAGGCGATTGATTCAGCCAAGTCTCATTCTGATGAATCGCAGGGATCGTCGAACGAATCCAAGCGATCTGAAGTGGGCGGCAGAAAAAAGGGAACGTCCTCAAGAAAGGTTCCCACGGAGACAAGTCCTGAGATTATTCGGAAAGCAGTTCAAACAATCCAGGTGCTGCTTGCGGCAATCGAGAGAACGCACGGGTATTTGAGTAAAACCGTCTTAGCTCAACATTTTGCAGGAACCGCAAGCAAAGCAGTAACGGGGCTCCGACTCGAACGTCTCGCTGAGTTTGGTCTGCTCAGCGCTTGGAAAAAAACGCATTCCAGTCAAGCTCTTGAAACGATGTTGGAGTCGGGGCTACTGGCTCAAGCAGATTTCAAACTTGGTAAACAAACGCTAGTGATCACTGATCTTGGGAAACGCGGAAAGGTGGATGCTTCGGTAATCCCAGGGGCAGTCGTTGATTTTTTCGCAAGTGCTTGGCAAGCATCTCAAGCTACTGGAAGCGAATTAGAGTTTCCGAAGCAGTCCTCGAAGCAACGCGATGTGCAGTGGGAGTCCTCGCAAGAAAAATCAAGCGAACGCATTGAGACTGAACATGAAAGCTCAAAAGAGACTATTGAGCCGTTGATTACACCTCAAACGTTGCTCCCGAGTAAACCAGACAGTCTTCCTGAGACAGAAGTTGCATTCAACGTTCGCCCGATCGACCAATTGCCGACGCCACAAAGCTCCGACGCCGCGCAGAGTTCCAGCGGTGCGTCGGTTCTCTCTGACTGGCAGTGGACCGTGAGACTGGTCAAACATGGTTATAGGCTTGGTGAAATCGCTCTGATTCGTGGGAAATCCCCCGATGGCGTGCTTGCAGATTTAACCATCGCCCTCCAGATGCAAGAAACGTTCTCAATTCAGACATTATTCGACGCAAGGACCTACTTGACGATCCAAGAGCTTGCAGCGGCCAAAACGTTACCAGATCGTCCACCTACGCTTCTTCTAGTCTTTTCTGGGCTTTGGGATTTCGTTTTTGAATGGTTAAAAACACGCCGTACCGTAGAATAAGGATATATTTACGTTTGCAGTCTCAGTCCCGAGTAGTGTGGTTATTTCGTTAGGGACAACGGAAATGGACTTTAAAAAAGAACCGCAGGGAGTTTTGTAGCGTGGTCGAGCCAGTCAACAAAGTAGAAGTAACTAGAGAACATTTGCTGGATTGGACTGCCGAGAGATTGACCAATTGGTTGGTTGAGCTTGGGTGGCCGAAATTTCGATCGTTACAAATTCAACGATGGGTGTATCAACGTCGCGTAAAGCGATTTGAAGATATGACGGATCTTCCGAAGGATTTGCGGAAGCTGCTCGATACCCATTTTGAACTCTTCCGTACTACGTTGGTCGCGCACCAAAGAGCAAGTGATGGGACGGAGAAGTTGTTGCTGCAACTCGCTGACGGAGGGCGAATCGAATGTGTATTGCTTCGCGATGGTCCTAGGCGTTCGATCTGCGTATCGAGTCAAGTTGGCTGTGCGATGGGATGTGTATTTTGTGCTAGTGGCCTCGATGGGGTGGAAAGAAATCTGACTCGCGGTGAAATCCTAGAGCAAATGCTCAAGCTACAGCATCTGTTGGAGGAAGACGAGCGATTGAGCCATATAGTGATGATGGGAATGGGCGAGCCACTGGCGAATTTACCCCGCGTCCTCGACGCGCTTGGGGTAGCTAAAGATTCCGATTTCGGACTGGGGATCTCGCCGCGAAGGATTACAATCAGCACAGTCGGCTTACCTCCCGCGATCGATAAACTCGCTGCTGCAGATGCTCCATACCACCTCGCAATTAGTTTGCACGCTCCGAACGACACGCTTCGAAACCGACTCGTACCTGTAAATCAGACGATCGGTATCCGAGCGATCATGGAAGCTGCGGATCGGTATTTTGATAAAACAAAGAGAAGACTTACCTTTGAATACGTGTTGCTCGGCGGCCTGAATGATTCGCCAGCTTGTGCACTTGAACTGGTGCATCTACTACGGCATCGAACGGCGATGCTTAATGTGATCCCCTATAATCCGGTTCCAGGACTGCCGTACGAAACCCCAACTCCTTCCGCAGTACATCAATTCCGAAAAGTGTTGCTCGATGGCGGTATCAACGTGATGTTTCGGCAACGCAAAGGAGACGAAATTCAGGCAGCATGTGGGCAGCTCAGGCGACTTCGCGAGCGGGAACCGCAAATCGTCTCTATCGGAAATTCCCTATCGAGTGATTCCGCTACAGACTAACGCCCAGCAAAAATAGCTCCAAAGCTTGATTCAGTATCCCAAATACTACCCTTGTGCTCAGTCGATTTGGACCCAAATTGGGCTGCTAAACGCTAACCTAGTTTCCGAAGAAATACTTTAGCCGTTTCACGACCCGCAGGATTGGGGTACACTGACGCCCGTTCTGGCTTCGGTTCGTCGTTCCGGTGAAAAGCTTTCGTATGAGTGAATTGCATCACGAGTGTGGGGTAGCGGCTGTTTATCATCTTCCCAATGCACCAGAGAGTCCTTTGTGCAGCGGCATTGGTCAGGAAGCAACTTCGTATCTACTGCCTAGGATGTTGCAAGACATTCAGAATCGAGGCCAGCTTGCTGCCGGTATGACCAGCTACAATCCGCAACGATCGCTTTTGCTCGAGACCCATAAAGACATCGGTACGGTTAGCGAAGTTTTCCGCCTGTCTCATCGTGGGAAACACGAAGCGATCATGCAACAATTGGTCGGTTCGGCTGCGATCGGCCATGTTCGTTATGCTACCTGTGGCCAAGATGATCGAAACTACGCACAACCCTTTGAACGACAACATATTCATAAGCACAAGTGGTTTTCATTCTGTTTCAACGGCCAGCTTGCAAACTATCTTGAGCTTCGAGAAAAACTCACTCGAGAAGGGGATCACCACCTCGCCAGAGATACCGATACTGAGATCATCCTGCATGAAATTGGCCGCGAGCTAACGATTAATCCCAATCTCTCGTTGATCGACGTATTCGCAAATGCTGCAAAGAATTTCGACGGAGCTTATTCTCTGGCCCTCCTCACCGCAAAAGGGGAGCTGCTACTCGCTCGCGATCCTCAGGGGATCAAGCCAATGTGTTACGCTTTCGATGGCTCACTCTTTGCAGCGGCTAGTGAAAGTGTCGCACTTTTCAATCTTGGTTTTGAAAGGTCGATGATCCATTCTCTCAAACCGGGGACTTGTATGCTGATCACCCCGCAAGGAATTGAGCAGCGTAGTTATACTTCAGGTCAGAACCCAGCTCATTGCTTTTTCGAATGGATTTATTTCGCAAACGTTGCGAGCACTTTGGATGATCGCAGTGTCTACCTCTCTCGAACACGACTAGGCGAGGAGTTGGCTCGCATCGAATTAGCTCGCAATGAGATCACAATCGACAGCGATACGATTGTTGTTCCGGTTCCTGATACCAGCAAAGCTGCTGCAGACGCAATGGCTTACAACCTTCGCATACCATGCCGTGAAGGCCTAATCCGCAATCGATACTCCGGTAGAACTTTCATCGAAGGAAATCGTGCTCGAAAAGTAAAGGCTTCGATGAAGTACACCCCCCTGAGAGAAGTTCTCGAGGGCAAGCGTGTTATTCTTGTTGAGGACTCCATTGTTCGCTCGACGACGATGAAAGTTCTGCTCAATAGGATCCGTGAACTCGGGGGGGCAAAAGAGATCCACGTACGTGTAGCCTGCCCTCCAATTATTGCACCATGCTTCTATGGTATCGATATGTCGACGATCGACGAACTCTATGCTCCGAAATTCTTGGGGGATGCAGGTCTGACCGACGAAGTACAAAAGAAGATGGCCGAGAACCTTGAGTGCGACTCACTGCGTTATCTACCGGTTGAGTCTATCGCGCGTGCTATTGATCTACCGCGTGATCATTTGTGCCAAGCCTGCATTACTGGCGAATATCCAACGCCGAATGGGCAACGCTTGTACAGTTTAGCACAAGCGAATTACCGAAGTGGTCAGCAAGCAAAGCGAACGTACGACGCTTAGTTCGCTCTGAATTGTTGGGACGCAGTTTAGCACTTCGCCGACTTGCGTTTCTTGCCGATCGACCCGCGTTCCTGGACTTTGTCGAGTACCTCGCGAATGTCAGGAACTTGGCAATCGTTGTCTCCAAGATCTGCAGTGACCCTTCCTATCTTTTGGGCAGCCTTTCTAACGGTCTGCGTCAAAGGTGCAACGTAAGTGCCGCATGATATCAGAAATGAATTCATCTGATATCGCACTAAATCTGTTTCGTCCCATATTGCCGGAACGACTCGTTCGATCAATGACTTGAGGCTATCCAAATCGAGTTGATCGTCCGGACGAATCGATACGATACTACCGAATGTCCCCCAACCTGCGATCGCAACAAGTTCCTTTTTGGAGTCAATCCACTCGTGAGCGAGTGGCCAGCCGTGGGGACTGCCTGCAGCAACCCAAGGCACAGTCCAACTTGCAAGGGTCCGACAGTAGGCTTTCGATAGCCAGTGCTTTAGGTCCTTCTTCGTCATCTTTGCATCGTCAGCGATAAGTCCTGCCAAGTACATTGCATCGTAAACTCCAGAATCGTAGAGCTCGAGCGCAAGCTGATAGTCCTTTTTGATCCGCTTTACGATTTTTTGCATGTCTCCTATTTTGGTCCCAAAGATAGGCTCCTTCGCGCCATGTTTGATCATCACGCGTCGGTAAGACTCGGAACCGAGTCCTTTAAGCTCCTCGAGAATTTCATCGCATGTCATTTTAGGCCTCTAGTCGAAAGTTTTTCTCGATACCATCAGGGCATGAATCACTACAAGGACGTGTATTCTCATCGGTGTGTTTGCAGGGATTGCTTTAGCATCTCAGTTATAAACCAGCACGCCAATTGGTTCATCAACTATGCCGAGTTTTGGCTTTCAAAATTCTGCGACGTTTCGTGTTTACGCAGGTTGATCACTTTTCGGTTTGATAATTTCGGTAGCGAATGGGCTGAGCAAATAAAGACGCGTTTTTTTGAGTCTCATGCGATTCTTGGAAGACATACAAGCACCTTTCAAGAGGCATTAATGCAAATTGGGAATCTGATAAGTCGCGGCCGAGGATTGCCATCGCTGTTGCGCCTGCGTCGGCGTCGAGAGTTGTTTTTGCGATGACTGTTGCACTTTGAGGAAACTCCATTGGTTTGCCAACCCGTGGGTCGATTAGATGGCTATAGCGGCGGTTTTGGTAATCAAGTGCTTGATTTCGATCGCCAGAGGTCGTGATCGCGCAGTGGCTTAAGCAGAGTTCCGCCAATGGTAATGAGGTTTTTGAGAGCCCTGCGATTGTGATTTTCCAACCTTGTTTGCCGGGTGGAGGTGCACCAAGGCGGATGTCTCCACCGATGTCGAAAAGGAGACTGCGGGCGCCGTGAGTTTCCATCGCTCCGAATGCGCGATCCATTAACCAGCCAGTTGCTAATCCAGAGAGATCTAGCTGCAAACCATCGATTAAAAGTGTTACCGTTTGATCACCCAAGAGAACATTGTTCCATCCGGTCGTGCGATATGCCTGCTGGATTTCGTCATCGTTAGGAGGATGTCCTTTCTTTCGAGCCGATCGCCAGAGGGAAAACAGAGAGCCATAGGTAACATCAAATGCCCCCTCAGAGAGCTCCCACCATCGCTTCGCATGTTGCAAAGCGTTCCAAAGATCGTCGGACACCTCAACCGGGATTCCATGTTGCTGGTTAAGCTTCGAGATCTCACTCGCTGGATCGTAGTTATTGATCGCAGGGATAGATCGTTCTAGCTCAGTGAGTCCTACATCAAGCCATTCCTGTGCTTGACTTTCATCCTCCGCGTACAGACTGCAACGCAAGATTGTTCCCATCGTTGCGGTGGAGTATTCGAAGCGATCCAAGGGAAGGCGACCGTTCATTCCCGAGCCTTTAGGACGTTATGGGGTAACTAAATCTCAATTAAGATTGCTTGACAAAGCGTGAACGATAGACAGGAAGTCCATTCAGACGTGTGCGACGTTCGAAATGGGTTCGGAAATCCATGTTGTGCTCGGCAACCGGTTCGGGGACATAGTAGGGGCCTTGAAGTTTTGTTAGCTCCACGATTCGTGGGATCGCAATTTCATAGTAGTCCAAGACATCGGTCCAAAAATGGAGTTCGCCGCCAGGTTTCAGGACTCGCTCGATGTTGCAGATCGTCTCATCGCTCAACACGCGACGCTTTTTGTGTTTCGATTTCCACCACGGGTCAGGAAAGTAAACGTGCACCGCGACGACTGATTTGTCAGGAATATCATGTGCCATCAGAGCGACGGCGTCACAAGCTAAAAACACTGCGTTGGTGATGTTTTCCTTGTCTAACTTCTCTTGGGCTTCGCGGGCATATTTTGTTGCGAGCTCCATACCTATGTAGGTTCGAGTCGGATTCTCCTTCGCCGCTCGGATCAAAAAGAGCCCCTTGCCAGAGCCAATTTCCAGTTCAATGGGGAGGGACGAAGCAAGTCCCGTTGCGAGTCGCTGTTCGTCGATCGCTTCGCAAAATCGTCCTTGCTCCTTCGACTTCGCTTCGGCATCCGATTCGAAACTCAGGGAATCGTCCTCGTAATTCGCCGTATTGTCCTCGTTTTCCATCATTGATTTTTCGATTGTGCGGTTTAGTTGGGAAGCTTGACGCGTTTTTAGGGAAGTTTTGTGTACTTCGAAGCGTATTTGCCAATAGAATCGATCATCAGGCAAACCCTAATTCTGCAGGTAGAATCCAGGGTTGCTATGTTGCATGTCGCTGAGGTTGGGTTATAACCGAACTTTGGAACTTGTGGATCTAGCCCCGTAGCTAACAATCTCCACAACTCCTCCTGCCGACACCTCCCCTCCCCAGCAAAGAATAATCATTCTAGCTCGTTTCGATACCCCTTGAGGATCCATCCTTCCATGAGTGCTGAAACCACTGAACAAAGTGCATTGAATGTGAATACTCCATCGGCGTCCACCCAAATGCCAACCAAGGCAGTGGAACAACAGACAGGAACGGTAGGAAGGCGAGAATTCATCGCTACCGGTACTGCTCTTGGGGTATCAGCAAGTTTCTTTCAGCGATCTGTTCATGCTCAAGGTTCCGACATCATCAAGGTGGGGTTGGTAGGTGCTGGTGGGCGAGGTACGGGAGCTGCAAAGGATGCGATGGATGCGGATTCCGGTTGCCGTTTGACCGCAATTGCGGAAGTAACCGATGATCGCCTCGAGGGAGCGAAGCGAAATCTCAAGCGATCGCTCGGTGAACAATACGCGGTTCCGGATGATCAATGTTTTTCAGGGCTCGATGCCATGAATAAATTGCTCGAGACCGACATCAATGTGGTTTTGTTGACGACCCCACCTGGGTTTCGTCCAATGCAAATGGAAGCTGCTGTCGCTGCCGGAAAACACATTTTTTGCGAAAAGCCTGTTGCTGTTGATCCCGTTGGTGTTCGCCGTGTGATGGCTGCGAGCGAAGCCGCAAAAGAAAAAGGACTCTCACTCGTATCCGGGTTGTGCTGGCGTTACGACAAAGGGGTCCAAGCAACCATTGAAAAGATCCATTCGGGTGCGATCGGCGAAATCATCTCCGTACAGGAAAATTACCTCGCTGGAACCCTTTGGATCCGCGAGCCAAAAGATTTTTGGACACCTATGCACAACCAAGTGATGAATTGGCTGTACTACCGCTGGTTGAGCGGTGATCATATCGTTGAACAATTTATCCATTCATTAGACAAGTCCATGTGGTTGCATCACGACGTGCCACCTGTTCTAGCTTATGGAATGGGCGGACGCCAAGTTCGTACCGATTCGGTCTATGGTGATATCTACGACCACTTTTATGTCGTGTACCAATGGGCAGATGGGACAAAAACCTATGCTGCTACCCGTCAAATGCCTAACTGCTTCAACGAAACCGAAGACTACGTCTACGGTACGCAAGGCACCGCACGCGTTCTCGCTAACGAAATCACCGGCGAAAATCCATGGAAATTCACCGGTGAGAAACCAAGCATGTATTACTTGGAGCACGTTGCATTGATGAAATCAATCCGAGAGGGCAAGCCTCTGAACAACGGCGACTACATGTGCAAGAGTACCTTGATGGCAATCATGGGTCGCGAGGCGGCTTACTCGGGTGAAGTTATCCGTTGGGACGACATCAAGGATAGCAAGATGTCGCTCTTGCCTGAAAAGCTCGAATGGGGCGACGCTCCGGCTGTGGAAGTCCGTCAGCCTGGTTCGTACAGTTTCAATAAGTCACTGTAACGACTTTGGATTAATTGGTTTAAGCGAATCGCTGTGTTGATTGGGCAGGAAAAAGAAACCTATGTCGCGCAAAGAAAAAATCTTGGCCATGCTCGCGGATGATCCTAATGACTCGTTCCTTCGCTACACCCTAGCGATGGAACTGAGGAAAGAAGGCTCACTTGAAGAGAGCATCGAGATGTTGCGAGAACTGGCCTATTCTCCTGCCGCAAAATATGTTGCAGCCTTCTTTATGGCTGCACAGCAATTGGTAGAGCTCGAGAGAACTGAAGATGCCCGAACTATGCTTCGTGATGGTATCGAAGAAGCTCGAGCCCAAAACAACCCACACGCTGCTGCTGAAATGGCTGAACTACTTTCCGAACTTGGTAAGTAAGCTCCGTTTCGCTTTGGGGTTCAACGATCGTTTGATTTCCTAGGGATACATTTTTAGGCTTGGAGTGTGAGATGGGGCCGTTTGGAATGCATCGCTGCGTGAAACTGATTGGCACAAGCTTTAGTAGAGTGGTCACAGCACTCTGTCTAGTTTTAATTGCGAATTGGGGGAACTTCGTCTCTCCAAGTGCCCTTGGGCAAGATGCGTCTGCAGGTGAGGGAAAACTTGTCCCCTCGCGTGTTCTTAAGCTTTGGTCGGGCGTCGCCCCTGGAGATACCAAGGAGTATCCAGCGGAAGGGAATACATCCAAGCCCCAAGATCGGGGTGTCGCAGATCGTCCAGTGATTCGAATCGGCAATGTTTCCAGTCCCGAATTGGCCATATTTGAACCACCTCAAAATACGAAGAATGGAACCGCAGTTCTGGTCTGCCCCGGTGGAGGATATAACATTCTTGCCTATGATCTGGAGGGTACTGAGGTTTGTCAGTGGCTCAACTCGATCGGGGTGACAGCAGCCCTCCTCAAGTACCGTGTGCCACGACGCGAAGGACGCGAGCCCTTCGAAGCTCCATTGCAGGACGCCCAGCGAGCATTAAATCTGTTACGAGACAATGCAGAAGGTTTGGGGATCGATTCGAAACGTGTTGGTTGCCTGGGTTTTTCAGCTGGTGGGAATCTCTGCACCATGCTTACGACGCGTTTTTCGACTTTGAGTTATCCCAAAGCAGACAAGGCGGACGAACGAATTCCTCGACCCGATTTCACTCTTCTTATCTACCCTGCGTATATGGTGAAGAACGAGGATAAGACCCAGCTTGCAGACAATGTTGTCTTTACTAAAGACACCCCTCCAATGTTCTTGACCATGGCGCAGGATGACGGGTTGGGTTGCGAAAATGTCCTTGTGCCGGCAATGAAGCTAAATGAACTGAAAGTGCCCTTCACGCTCCATCTATACCCGACAGGCGGGCACGGATATGGTTTGCGTGACACCGGGCTTCCTGTCCAAGCTTGGCCACAACGCGCGGCGGATTGGATGAAGCAACAGAAGTTACTCGATAGAAATTAGTAAGTACTTATTTCACTCTATAGCCCCTAGACCGCGCACCTCCGTCAGCGTGTCATCGCCTGGGCGATATCTTCGGCAATCCATTTGGATAGTTGTCTTGCGTGCGGAGGATGCATCATCGATTCATGATTGCCAGGCACAACGCGGCATCGAAGAACTGTTTGCGTCAGTCGCTTCCAATCGTTCTCGGGTTGGTAAGAGTGCAACAACGGACGAACCTTGGAGCGGTAGTACCAGATCGAAATCTCGCTCTTCGCGATCTGATAACGGTCGCAGGCGTGAACGAGCTTTGTGACGAATGCTTCGTTGAAAAGAGGGGACCGAAATCTCAATCCTAGCCGCATATTGACCTTGTTTTTCCTGGTTCTAATCCCCATCCAAGCTTCCTGGATCAAGTTGTTTTGCAGGGAATCGAGTAGCCAGCTCGGAAAGTGTTTGACCATTTGGAAGTAATGCGCAAGAGAGCGTGAATAGCGATCTTTGTAGGTCACGAAACTATCGATTAGTCCACAATATGCAACTACTTCACCTTCCCGTTGGAGTTCTCTTGCAACCTCATAGGCTAATACTCCTCCAAACGAATAGCCCGCGAGGAGGTAGGGGCCGGATGCTTGTTCTTTTCGAATCGATCGAATAGCGATGCGAGCCAACTGGTTAATTTCAATCTCCTCCATTGACTCAATGCACTCCCGATTCGCTTGGACTCCAACAAGAGTGGTATCCGATGTCCAATGGTCTGCTAAGCTACGGTAACTCGAACATTCACCTGCAACACTATGCAGCAGAAACAAAGGGGGGCCTGAGTTTCGTTCCGTGAATCGAATGCATTGGCTATCGACCACTGACTCGGATCCCGCGTCTTTTGTCTCATGGAATTTTTCATCAAGGATCGACACCAAATTGCCAAACGACTCTGCCATTCGGAATTCAGATGGCGTAAGTTCTATGTGAAGCTCCTTACGTAGCAGAATCAAAAACTCAAGAGCACTTAACGAATCTGTTTGCAGACGCGTAGTTGATTCAATTGAGATTCCTTGTGGTAGTTGGCAGGCTTGCTTCCATAGTCGTATGAGGTGTTCCACACGTTCACTGCTAGATGGTTGATCTTTTGGTGCTAGATGCGCTTCATCTTCTTTGGCCTTTAGAAGGCTGAGAAGAATGGCTTCTACGGCTTTGCGGTCGCATTTGCCTTGCAAAGTCTTCGGGAGCGCGGCAAGAGGAAAAATTGCCAAGGGAACCACCGGGGCGGGTAGGTGTTGCTTGCACCATTGAACTAAATCCGTTTCGCTCTCTTTCACGTACTGGACGACAGCATAGACTCGTTGCTTGTGTTCGTCCTGAAGATTAATCGCTACGGCATCCAATACTCCTTCAGCGCGACGTAATACGTCTTCGATTTCCGATAATTCGATACGATTTCCTAGAATTTTCACCTGTGAATCCGCACGACCCAAATATTCCAATCGCCCCTGAGAATCCCATCGAACGCGATCTGCTGTTCGAAATACTCTCCAGCCCGGATGCTCACGTAGTTCTTCAAATGGTTCGATCTGCTCGAGAGAGCCTTTCCAATATCCTTCTGCGATGCACTCGCCGGCAACAACTAACAATCCTGATTCACCCGGCGCGACTTCATTCCCCAGCTCATCAGTCACTTTTAAGTGATAGCCCGGATTTGGAATTCCAATAGGGACGGTTCTGGCTTCGCCAATGTCGTATTGGTCCACATGCATCGCGTGGGTGCAAAGTCCGAATTCAGTGGCACCATAGATGTTGTCTAGACGACAATCCTTTGAGAAGTGTTTCTTGAACAGATCCAAATCCGACGCCAGGAGGGGTTCACCACCTATGTAGAGCTTACGAATTTTCATGCTGTGAGGTGTTGGTAGTACATGACATAGGGTTCGAAATAGCGAACTTACCAGCCGACATACTGTGATCCCTTCCGCAGTCAATCTGTCAATCAGATCTTGCAAGCCAATGTCCTTCGTCCGTAACGGGACTAAGGTGGCGGCAGCGAATAACGAACTGAGAATCTCGCGAAGACCACCAATAACGCTCGGGGAAAGTAGATGGGATAGTCGATCTGTTGCGTCAATGTTTAGCCGTTCATTCAGAGTAACAGCCTCTCGAACCAGCATTTTCCCAGAAAGAACAACACCTTTGGGCTTCCCGGAAGAACCAGAGGTATAAAGCAAAACTCCTTTCCATACGTTTAGTGGAAGTTCATCGCATTCAGTTCGTTGTTCCAAAAGCTCCTCGATCGTTTTCAAATTCCATTGCATCGAATGGGCTTGAAAACGCTGCCGAAAGTCTGAACTGCAGAGGATAAATTCTGCAGAGGAGTCTTTCAATATTTCGAGTATCCTATAATTTGGAAAAGCTGTATCCAATGGAACGACAAGAGCGCCGAGTTCCAGAGCGGAAAGTAAACTTAAGATGAAATCTAAGCCTGGCTGCATCGCAATTGCAACGACTGAGCGTTCTGGACGAGGAATATCGCGATGAATGGCTGAAGCCAGCTGTCGAGTTTTTTCGGCGAGTTCGCAGTAAGTTACTGCCCTATCTTCATCCTTAACGGCGATTTTGTTACCGTGTTCTTGGCAAATCGATCGAAGCAGACTTCCTTCAAAGTGGAGTGAGGACAATGCTGCTTGCATAATCGACGCAGAACGCGGTTCCGGTAGTTGGCGATTTAGATGACTGTCAGGAGTTGGACACGTTTGATTACGTTACTTTTGCCCAAAATATAATAGCGTAGCAAGAACGGTCTAGCTTCGCATATCCTGAGAGTCTGTTCGTTTGGGCGGGGTATGCTAGCAACAAGTGGCGAGGAAGGCTAGTAGTGGTAGTACCCGAGCATTCCGGTGACGCCGTCTTGCGCTGCACCGTTTTTATCT
>CAZACJ010000041.1:39795-41142 GCA_964483385.1 uncultured Pirellula sp.
CCCTCGCTTTTGCGATCACTCTGCGACGGATTGCGAGTTATTGGAAATCCCGTTCAGTTCTGGCCACAACGCGAGGCAGAGACTGGACAAAAGCATTTTTAGCAGTTTGAGTTGCGAAAAAATCCCTAGACAGGCTTGTATTGAGACAGAGTCTCAGTAAGAATAGGGAGGTCAGCAAGCAATTGGGTTTTCTCCGAAGAACTCCCTAGCCAGCCAATTCCAGTGTTTTCGTAACCAGGGTTCGCTGTAAGGAGTTACCCAACATGTTGAGATCTTTCCGTCCCGTTTCGTTCGGTCGTTTCCGTTCAGGGTTCACGCTTGTGGAATTGCTGGTGGTTATTGCCATCATCGGCATCCTCGTCGGTTTGCTTCTTCCAGCCGTCCAAGCTGCCCGAGAGGCGGCGCGGCGAATTCAATGTTCGAATAATCTGAAGCAAATAGGGCTGGCTTTTCACAACTACGAAGCGAACCATCGGACTTTTCCACCAGGTTTCATTTCTCGCGTCACCGGGACTTGGAGCGGTGGAGGAAACGATCCGATTCCAGAGGCGGGACCGGGCTGGAGTTTCTTTGCCATGATCCTGCCGAACATGGAACTAGGTAGTCTTCACCAATCGATCAATTTCAGCCTTCCGATTTCTCATCAGGTAAACCAAGTTGCTCGGAGTACGCGTGTTTCAGGGTATCAATGTCCGTCGGATTCTTGGAATGAACCTGTTTCGGTTTGGCCGCATACACTTGAGATAAGAGATTTATCTCACACAAGCTACATTGGTTGTTTGGGCGGAGGTAATCCTGCGGATGCTCCGCGTTATTCTGCTATGTATGAGGAAACACCTTTCAACGGAATGTTTCATCGCAATCAGCCAGTCAAACACGCTTCCATCACGGATGGTACGTCGAACACCATCGGAATTGGAGAACGAGCCAGCATGTTTACGCCTAATGGCTGGGCCGGCGTGATTCCAAACGCTCAGACGGTGTTTTCGCCTTTGGCCGCAGCGGCTCGTCGACAGAGCGTTGGGCAGACCGTTCGGCCAGCTATCACAATGGCCACGGTACATGTGCGTTCATTAGGTCCCAATGCATCGACAGGAAGCCCCGGTGGATTCTGGAGCCCACATACTGGTGGTTGCCTATTCTTGCTCATGGATGGTTCGACCCACTCGATTGCGACGAACGTGGATATGCAAGTCTATCGAGCTATGGCAGGCCGAAACGACGGCATGATTGTGAATCTTCCTTAAGCATCAAGTCCCTCGCCGTATTCTGGTGTTTGCTGCTGCTGAATGATTGTCGCGGATCGCTCCTGCGATCCGTCTGAGCATTGTTGAAACTTTCCTAGCC
>CAZACJ010000042.1:0-38166 GCA_964483385.1 uncultured Pirellula sp.
TTGGACTTCAAGCCGCTGCCATTGGAGGATCGTTCGAGGGTTGCTTGGCAACAGGTGGTGATTTTCGCGGAATCGGCCGTACGACCTCTAATGCCACGCAGTAGTCGAGATTGGGTCTGAAGATTGTGAGGATAGCGAACGGGAGGAACCAAGCCAAGAAAAGTCCACCGCCGAATCCGTGCCAAAATTGCGCCGCTGCCAAAAGTCCTGCAGAACAACTCATGAGCGTTGCTAGGTTCTTTTGAGCGGGCCAGACTACAAATGACATGCTCAAGATAATGTACACCACAATTATGGGTATTCGAGCAATCGGATGCCAACCGAGTCCCCAAACGCCATACAAATCCTGCATTTCGACTTGCTTGATTCCAAACATGTAGCCGAGATGCTGAAGAAAGTTATTTTGATAAAGCACAGCCATGGCTATGACTAAGGACAAGATCGAGATCGCAAATCCCATTGCGAAGCGTTGGATTCCGCGTTGCCAGTAAAAGCTACACCAGAGGGGTAGCAGGTAGAACGGATAGTACACGACGCCCGCAGCGCATCCAAGAAAAATCCCAGACAGGAGTGGTTGGCGGTACATCAGAAGTGCCAGTAACAGGAGTGCTCCAGGAACCACGTGCGCAACATTTCCGGCGGTGTGTGCAGTATAGGGCAAGAGAAGATATAGTGTTGCTGTTCCGACACCGGTGTTAAAACTGCCGAAATGCCAGTAGCCGATTCCGACAATGCTTGCGATCAGAATCAAATTCGAAGCGATCGCGAGGATCTTTGGGATCCAAAGATTGCGGCGTACTTCTTTTGCGGCAACGGTCGGAAGGCTTGCACTGTTGGATGGGGGTACCAAGGATTTCCCATTTGAGGATGCTTTTGAGTCATCCACCCCCGAGGGTCTACTCGGACTTTCTGCATCCGAGGATTGAGGTACCTGCATCGTTTCGATACGTGGGATCGATCGCAGAAGGACATTTCCCGGTCCCAGGCCGGAAACTCGGTTCGAATCCCCCGGACTCGGTTGGCTCATCGCTATGTTGATCACGAGAAACAAGATCAGCGAAATGCCGATAAAAAGCATACCGCCGCTGTTGAGGTTGGGTTCTAAAAGTGGGCGGCGAACGATTGCCGTGTCCCATAACATGCGGACCGTCATTAATCCGCAACAGACCAGAAGTGATAGAAAACCCCAGTAGAGTTTCGTTTCGGGAGCGGTGCCGGGTAACCAGATGCCAAAACCTTGCTGGCCTTCATAAACAAGCATAAACCCGGGAATGAAGGACAAAACAAGTAAGATGTCTAGATTTCGAAGGGACCAGAACCGGTGGAAGACAACAAAAAGTCCAATAAGTGAAAAGATGGACAGCACCACCCACGAGGGAGGTTCGGTAAGGGTCACTGCTAGATGGAGAACCGACAATTCGTTCATCATTACCGCTTGTTCGATACGTATTCGAATCCCTAATCATACCGCAAGATTACTTACTTTCGAGATACCCTCGAGCAGTTTCCCGAGCAAACTAGCTTTCTCGCACCCCGCATCGACGATTTCTAGGGAACCCTTTATCCTTAATTGTTCCGAATGTAGGGAAAACTCCATTTTCACCATCCCATTTCTCCTGCCGAGGTTTCTCGGCAGGCAGGAAAGCCCCCCCTTTCGGGCGGGTGGAATGGAGAAAACTTGTTGGTTTGCCCGAACATGACATCAATGGGTCGAAGTTCTTTTTCTTCAACATGGATCGTAGCATGAAGGCACTTGTCAAACACCATCGGGGCGTAGGGTTGGAGTTGCAAGATGTTCCATTTCCACAGATCGGTATAAACGACTGTTTGATTCGGGTCGAGAAGACCGGGATATGCGGTACTGACCTGCACATCTATTCTTGGGATGCTTGGGCGCAGAAGACCATTCCTGTTCCGATGGTGGTCGGTCATGAGTTTGTTGGAACGATCGTAGAAGTCGGTTCGAACGTAAAGGACTTTGCCCCAGGGGATGTTGTATCCGGGGAGGGGCATGTGGTGTGTGGTCGTTGTAGGAACTGTTTAGCAGGGCGAAGGCACCTTTGCAAAGACACGCAGGGGATCGGTGTTAATCGTACCGGTGCGTTTGCCGAGTTCATCGCGTTACCGGTGACGAATGTTTGGCATCATCATGATGGGATCGACCGTGATGTTGCCGCGATCTTTGATCCCTTCGGCAATGCAGTGCATACGGCTTTGCGATTTGATTGTTTGGGTGAAGACGTGTTAATCACGGGGGCTGGGCCGATTGGTTTGATGGCCACAGCGATTGTGCGTCATGCGGGAGCTCGTCATGTTGTCATTACGGATTTGAATCCCTTCCGATTGGAACTTGCTCGCAAGATGGGAGCTACCCGAGCTATTGATCCTCGGCAAACATCCTTGGAGCAACTGCAGGAAGAGTTGGGCATGAAAGAAGGTTTTGATGTTGGTCTTGAGATGTCTGGTTCTCCGGCTGCGTTTCGATCGATGATCGATGCGATGTGCCACGGCGGAAAGATTGCGATGCTAGGAATACCCTCGGAGCCGATTGCCATCGACTGGAACAAAGTTGTCTTCAACATGTTAAACATTCAAGGAATCTATGGGCGTGAAATGTATGAGACTTGGTACAAGATGACGGTCATGCTTGAGAGTGGCCTCGATATCAGTCCCGTTATCACGCATCGATTCCATTACACTGAATTCGAAAAAGGCTTCGATGTAATGAAGCAGGGGAATTCCGGTAAGGTTATACTGAATTGGTCGTAAGCTATGTACCGAGGTGCCCTTCGGAGTTGACTGACTAAGTTCTTGTTTGATTCGATATGCAAATCGTGATTCCCTCGAATTTGGTCGCAATTATTCGCTTCAAGTTTACGATTGTGATCGCTTGCCTATTCGTATCCGCATTTCAATGCAACGTTAGTAATTCCGTATTTGGACAAACAGAGTCCGAAGCGGCGGGGAAGGCTGGGGCTCAAGATCAGCTTGTGTTTTTTGAAACGAAAGTTCGCCCGCTCTTAGAAAAACACTGTTTGGAATGCCATGTTGGTGACTCCCCTAAGGGAGATTTGGATCTGAGTTCCGTTCAAGGTTGGCGGGCTGCTGGAGTGATCGAGCCAAACCACAGCCAGCGCAGTCGTCTCTATGCAGTTATTCTCAGTAGTGATGAGAGTGAGCGGATGCCCCCGCCACCTGCGATGGGACTTAGCGATCGTGAAAAGGAGGTGGTTCGAGCATGGATTGATTCAGGAGCATTCGATCCGAGGGAAGAATCGGGTGGCAAAGGCATTGAAACGCCACAAGGACCTAAGAAGCGTCCCCGCAGCTTTGAGATCACCGCGGATGACCTGTCTTATTGGGCCTTTCAGCCACTGAACCCCCTGGAGAGTGGAGATGATCCTGCGCAAGATCGAAAACTTGCAATGCTCAGTCCATCAGAAATCATCGATGAACTATTGTCGAGTAGTGGAAGCAAGGCGTCTGCACGGACAAGGCTCCGCCGTCTCTTTAACGACCTTTGGGGATTGCCACCGACTTATTCGCAAGTCCAATCTTTTGAGCAAGATTCCTCCGATGAGACCTGGAGTCGATGGATAGATCAGCTTCTCGAATCGCGAACGTATGGAGAACGTTGGGGGCAATATTGGTTGGATTGGGTGCGTTATGCTGAGACCAATGGTTATGAGCGTGATGGGATCAAACCAAATGCATGGCGTTATCGTGATTATGTTATCGATGCCTTCGAGCGCGACAAACCTTACGATCGGTTCTTGGTCGAACAACTTGCAGGTGACTTATTGGCCCAAGAGCAAGGCTTGAGCTTGGAGAGTCATGAACAGCAGTGGCGTGAATCAATAGTCGCAACTGGTTTTTTCCGTTTGCACGTTTGGGATGATGAGCCGGATGATACTTTGGTTGCAGAGTATGATGACGCAGACGATGTCATGGTCAGCATCGGTTCGGCGATGATGGGATTAACGATTGGTTGTGCGCGGTGTCACGACCATAAGTTCGATCCAATTAGTCAGCAAGACTATTATTCGCTGTTGGCTTTCTTTCGTGGTATTGAGCCTTATGGGTTGAACAAGAAGGGTGGGGGAGGTCGAGGGACAGGCAGGATTCAGCGTTCTTTGGTCCCTGAATCTCAATTGAGAGATTGGGAAGAGGACCGTCAACGTTCGATTGTAGAAAAGCAGAAGCTCCTTGATGTTGCAAGCGCCCCGGCTGTTCGGCTTGATCTCGAAGGAAAACTACGGCAGCTTCAAGACCAAGTACCTCCTTTTGATTCTGCATTAGCGGTATGGGAAATCGATGGTGCAGCGCGAGAGACTTTTGTCTTACATCGTGGTGATCCGAGTTCACCACGTCAGGCGGTCAAGCCTCAGATTCCGGAGGTTCTAGCGAGGACTGCTACCTCGAGGGAAACGGCATCTGCAGTCGCTACGAAAGAGACCTCAAGTGAAATTCCTGGCCGTGCGATGGGTGGTCGATTGTCGTTTGCGAAATGGTTGGTAGATCCAAAGAACCCGTTGACCGCAAGGGTCATTGTCAATCGCGTTTGGCAGAGGCACTTCGGTGAAGGTATTGTTCCATCGATCGATGATTTTGGTGCCACGGGCTTGCCTCCGCAGAATCTGCGTCTCTTGGATTACTTGGCGTCTGAATTGATTCGATCAGGATGGTCTATAAAGCACTTACATCGAATCATCTTGCGCACAAAAGCGTATCAATCGTTGCTTGAGGATCCATCACAAAACCAGGTGAACGTTCGTCGATATGCAACGCCGCAATTGAGGCGACTGGATGCAGAGTCGATTCGCGATTCGATCCTTTTTGTGTGTGGTAATCTTGGAACGAAGCGTTCCGGTCCGAGTGTGTATCCGACATTGACACAGGAGGTTAGAGATTCGGCGAACCCAGTTTCGTTAGCACTTTGGCAGGACAGTCCGCCCGAGGAGCAAAATTGCCGGAGCATCTATTTGGTAGCGAAACGATCGCTGCGAGTTCCTTTTTTGGAAGTGCTCGATTATCCGAGTGGCACGGCACCGACGGCAGTCCGCTCTGTGACCACAACGGCACCTCAGGCACTGCTGATGCTCAATGATCCTTGGATGAGGGCGCAAGCCGAGGCCTTGAATGAGCGAGCCAGAGAGTTGGCAGGCCGCGACGAAGCGGTTGCCCGTATTGAGCAACTTTGGTGTTTAGTGTACCAGCGTAAGCCTACGGAGTCGGAACGCAATGACGCGATTGCTTACGTTGAGATTTCTCCGGATGGATCGGAGAGATGGGTGAGTTTGTGTCGAATTCTACTCAACAGTTCCGAATTTCTTTACACGGATTAACGGCAAGATGCATACCGTTACCGATTGGCATCCATAGGATAGACAAGATGAATCTGGAAGAGCACAAACAGTCGCTTCATCCTATAGATCGGCGGGGGTTCATTGCGTCTTCCGGTGCGGGCTTTGGTTCTTTAGCCCTGATGTCGATGCTTGCTTCCTCGGGAAAGGCATCTGAGCAAGACGTTCGATTACCGATGGCACCGAAGCCTCCGATGTTGGAGACCAAAGCCAAATCGGTGATCTTTTTGTTTATGTTCGGCGGACCATCGCAAGTCGACTTGTTCGACTACAAGCCAGAGCTGCAGAGGCGGGATGGACAGTCGATTGATAATGAATTTCGTCGCGGGACCAAGACGCAAGCGGTTCTACAAGCAAGTCGTAGGACATTCAAGCAGTGCGGCAAATCTGGATTGTGGTGTTCGGATGCATTTCCAAAAATTTCCGAACACATGGACAAGTTGGCGGTAGTAAAGAGTTTAACGAGCGACTCGTTCGCGCATGGTAGCGCTTTACTACAGATTAACAGCGGAAGAACTTTGCAAGGCCATCCGTCGCTGGGGTCTTGGGTAACTTATGGATTGGGTTCGGAGAATGAGAATTTACCGGGTTATGTTGTGATGCTTGACCCGCGCGGAGGGCCCACAAGTGGATCTCCGAATTGGTCGAGTGGATACATGCCTGCCGCATATCAAGGAACCCTGCTGCGAACATCAGGTCAACCAATTCTCCATCTGCAGCCACCCGTGGGGATGATTAGGGAAGCCCAACAGAAGGAAATTGAGTTTCTTGCAAAGCTTAACCGTCGACACGCACAGGAGCATCCCGAGTCATCCGAACTTGAGGCGAGGATTGCCAGTTACGAGTTAGCATTTCAGTTGCAGATGACGGCACCGGAAGCAATGGATCTTGGACAGGAAACGGCTGCGACGTTATCTCTGTATGGAGTCGATGAGCCGAAACCGCAGTGGCACCCGTTAGCTTTGGGGCCATCGACATTTGGAAAGCAGTGCTTGATCGCAAGAAGGCTTGTGGAACGCGGAGTTCGCTTTGTGCAAATATACTCCGGAGGCGGAAATGCTGGAGGTCAGAATAGTTGGGACGGACATCATGGTATCGAGGAGAATCTCAAGATCCACTGTCCTGAAGTTGATCAACCAATAGCGGCATTGTTGCACGATTTAGAACAACGAGGACTTTTGGAATCCACCTTGGTGGTATGGGGGGGAGAATTCGGGAGAATGCCGGTGTCTGAAACTTTCAATACAGGGGGAAAGCCTGGAGGACGCGATCACAATCCCAAGGGATTCACCTATTGGTTTGCTGGAGCAGGCGTGAAACCGGGGACGAGTTATGGTGCAACCGATGAACTGGGAGAAGCTGCCGTCGAGAATCCTCGGCCATTGCGTGATTTGCATGCGACGATTCTTCACCTAATGGGGCTGGATCATCGACGATTGACGTACTTCCATGGCGGTTTGGATGAGAAGCTTACCGGAGTCCTCGACGCATCTCCAATCCTTGAATTGATGGCTTGATTAGATTGGCAATGAGATGAGTGATGATGCGCAGTTGGATCCGTAGATTGACGATTTTGGCAGCGTTGGTTTGCGCCTTAGCGGTTCTAGGGGTTGGTGCCCTATACTGGTACTACCATCCCAGATACGAGCGAATTGATGGAATTGTCTATGGTCATCGCAACGGTCAGCAACTGACGATGGATATATTCAAACCACAAGTTCCGAACGGTTGTGCGATAGCTTTTATGGCAAGTGGAAGGTGGAAGTCCAAGCGACCTGGGATTGCCGAAGCGAGGATGTTTGCTCCTTTGCTCCGCAGTGGTTACACGATTTTTGCGGTGTGTCATGTATCCCAACCCGAGTCGAAAATCCCGGAGATCATTGAGGATGTTACCCGAGGTGTTCGGTTTATTCGGCACAACGCAGGGAAGTACGGCATCGACCCGAATCGAATCGGTGTGACTGGGGGGAGTGCTGGTGGTCATCTGAGCCTAATGCTTGCTACTCGCGGGGATGAGCCTCATACGAATCCCGTGGACGAAATTGATCTCGAGAGCGGAGCGGTTCAAGCCGAGGCGATCTTCTACCCCGTAACAGACTTCTTGAACATGAACGGGTCAACCGAGGATTCTGGCGGTAAAGGGCCCCCTTTATCTTTCGTGGATGCGTTTGAATCCGATGCAACGGATCCGGAAAAGTGGAAAGACATTGGGCGTAAGACATCTCCGCTTTTTTTCATCAACGAGAAATTACCGCCCGTGTTGATTTATCATGGTGACGCAGATACTCTCGTTCCGTTGGATCAGTCCGAACGTTTTCGTGAGCGGGCAAGAATTGTTGGACGCGAGGTCGAGATTGTAGTGCATCGAGGGGGAGGCCATGGATGGCGAACGATGTACTTTGACTCTATGAGATTCGCGCGTTGGTTTGACGAACATTTACTACGTCGCGAATAGGCGGCTGACTGTAAAGATTCTTTGTCGATAAAGATCCTCTGTATGGGGCCTTCGGGTCATTTAGCGCGTTGTAGCTTTGATATTTCCTACTCATCGAGTGGATACTCCATGTAGTACTTGATTTGGCAATCGAAGTCCCTGAGTCCTAGTGATTTTTCGAGTGCGAGCACCATTTCATTGACCACGAGTTCGAGTACCATAAAGGCCAGCGTCCCGTCTGCTAACCCACAATAATCCTTCAGCAACCCAAATGGTAAGACATGTTAATCCAACGAAAAATTCAGATGAGACGATCTGTGCTTCTAATGGCTTGTGCGATAATCGCCAATGTAGCGCCTCGAGTAGATGCGCAAGAGAAGAGCGTGCGACCTGGTATCAACGATAGCTTCAAGAATCCGAATGTGAAGGATTTCGTTGAGCGATTTGAAATCGAAAGTCGGGAAGTGTTTTTGAAGCGCGAAGAAATTCTTGAGGCTTGTGGCCTAAAGGGAGGTGAAACGCTGGCGGACATCGGAGCGGGGACTGGGCTATTCACCCGATTGTTTTCCAAGGCTGTAGGGAATCAGGGACGCGTTATCGCGGTAGATATCTCCCAAAACTTCCTGGATCACATCCAGAAGACGTCCAGGGAATTGGAACTGCGCAATATCGATACGCTATTGTGTTCTGCGGATTCTACGGAATTGCAGCCGGAGAGCATTGATGTCGCATACATCTGTGATACTTACCATCATTTTGAATTTCCAACCAAAACGATGACATCGCTTTTTCGAGCGCTACGGCCAGGTGGCCGAGTTGTATTGATTGATTTCAAGAGAGTTCCGGGTGAGAGTAGCGAATGGACTATGTCCCATGTGCGTGCTGGCCAAGAAGTATTCGAGAAAGAAATTCTTGAAGTGGGTTTTAAGAAAATCCAAGAGAACAAGGAGATTCTCAAGGAGAATTACTTGGTAGTCTTCCAGAAGCCAATTGCGACGGCATCGGATTCAACTCAATCGAATACACGAATAATTGCAGGGCAACCGAGTTTTGAAGTGCAGACACCTGAAGTCGAACTCGCAATCACTGAACTCGGCGGGCACATGGCACCGGTTACGTTTTATCGTAACTCCGACAAGCCGATTGCGCCATACCACGTTAGTCCTTGGCAAGAGGAGACAGGGCCTGCAATGCCTGCCCCTGTACTTGTCCCCCTGAGGGGAGATTTCTTTTGTATGCCCTTTGGTGGTAACTCGGAATCGGTCAACGGTGAAAGCCATCCACCTCACGGAGAAGTTGCAAGTTCAAAGTGGCGTTTGGTTGCTAACGAACGAAGTGGAAAATCCAGCAGATTGGTTCTTGAATTGCAAACGGAGATTCGCAAGGGAAAGGTGACAAAGGAAGTTACGTTAGTGGATGGTCAGAATGTTGTTTATACAAAGCACACCATTGAAGGATTTGCGGGTTCCGCTCCTTTGGGGCATCATGCGACGTTAGCGATCCCAGAGAAGACGGATGCAGTCCGACTAGCTGCGAGCCCGTATCGGTTTGGCCAAACTTATCCCGGAACCTTCAGCGATCCAAAGCAGCGTGAGTATCAGTTTTTGGAACCGGGCATTCGCTGGGAGTCGATGTCCAAAGTTCCTGTGGCTTGGAAGGGTGGAAGTGACGTTGATCTTTCTAAGGAGGCTACTCGGGAAGGCTTTGCTGATTTAGTGCAAATTTTCAATAAAGTGCCTTCGGAGGGAGCCAACGACGGTGCCGTTCCAAGTGTAGCTTGGATGACTGCAACGTTTCCACAACAGGGATATGTTTGGTTTAGTTTGAAGAATCCGAAGATCTTGAATTCAACAGTTTTTTGGATGGAAAATCGAGGTCGCCATGGGTATCCGTGGAATGGTCGCAATCGTTGCCTGGGGCTTGAAGATGTCACGGCACACTTTGCAGATGGACTAAAAGCCTCAGTAGAACCGAATGCGTTGCAGCGCGAATCGATTGCGACTGCGATTGAATTAAGCGAGACAAAGCCAACCGTGGTTCCCTATATCCAAGGGGTTGCAAAAGTCCCTGAGCAATTCGACATCGTAGAATCGATTGTCTTCGCTCCTGGTAAAATAACGTTGCGGTCACAATCAGGTCAAAGCGTATCTGTCCCGGTCGACCATGAGTTTCTCAGCACGCTACAACTGCAAGGAAAGTAAAAATGGAGAATTTCGTCCGACCGTTTATTGGGGATATCTCGATGAAGAAGACTTGTATGTTAGTGGCTTTCTTGAGCTACACATGGGCTGTACTATTTGTTGCGACTAAGAGCATTGATGCTGCAGAGCCACCGAATATTCTTTTCATATTCTCTGACGATCATGCACAAGCGGCAATTTCGGCTTATGGATCCAAGGTGAATCAGACCCCGCATCTTGACCGATTGGCGAAGGATGGGGCTCGGTTTATCAACTCGTTTGTTACCAATTCGATCTGTACACCAAGTCGAGCGACGTTGCTGACGGGACAGTACTCGCACCTCAATGGAGTACCCGTCTTCAACCGCTTTGATGGATCGCGAGACCATGCCGCGAAACAACTGCAACAGGCGGGATATCATACCGGGATGATCGGAAAATGGCACTTGGGCTCTGATCCAACCGGGTTTGATCGATGGATCGTGTTGCCCGGTCAGGGAGCTTACTGGAATCCACAGTTTTTAGTTCCTGGGAATCGCAAACTGACGATCGAAGGGCATTGCACGGAGATCACGACACAACTGGGAATAGAGTTTCTCGAAACCAGGCCTAAGGATCGTCCGTTTTTCCTTATGCTTCATCACAAGGCCCCTCATCGTGAATGGGCGCCGGATTTGAAGAATCAAGCTTTGTTTGCCGATCGAGAGATTCCCGAGCCAGAAACGCTCTGGGATGATTACGCGACACGACCTGCAGCACTTCCAGAAAACGAACAGACTGTTGCAAACGATCTGACGCGACGCGACCTGAAGCTTGAGCCACCCGAATCGCTTCAGGGACAGGAGCGGAACCGTTGGTTGGGTGAAAAGCCAACACAGGTTACCGTTGGGGGCAAAGTGCTAGAGGGCAAGGAGCTCGTAAAGTGGAAATATCAGCGTTACATGCAAGATTATCTGGCATGTGTTCAAGGTGTGGATGACAGCATAGGGGCAATGTTGGACTATCTCGATCAGAAGGATTTGGCCAAGAACACCATTGTGATCTACACCGCTGATAATGGTTGGTACTTGGGTGAATTTGGACTCTATGACAAGAGGTTTATGTATGAACCAGGTCTTCGCACACCACTCATTGCGCGTGGTCCGGGGATCATTCCTGGTTCAACTCCGGAAGCGATGGTTATGAATATTGATCTTGCGCCAACTTTTTTAGGGCTAGCTGGGATAACGCCACCGACTGCGATGCAAGGCCGTTCACTGGTACCGGTTTTGCAAGGAAAAACACCATCGGATTGGCGAGAATCTGTCTACTACCGGTATTACCACGATCCAGGCCATCACAATACGCGCTCGCATTATGGAGTCCGTACGGGGACACACAAGTTGATTCATTACTGGAAGAAAGATGCCTACGAACTATTTGATCTTTCCAAAGACCCATTGGAGCAGCGTAACCTTCTTGGTGATCCAACGACCGCAGAAGCCCCTTCTACGCGAAGTTTATTCGACAACCTCAAGCAGCAGTTAGTGGAACTGCAAAAGGAGTATCGAGACGAGGGGCAATATGCAGATCCAGCGAATTGGCCAAAAGGGGGCGTCGATGGTCCCTTTAACGATTACCAGCCTTTGGGGAAACGCAGCGTTGCTGAAGCGATTGGAGCTACCATTTCTCGGAGGGATTAGCGCTACGGAACGTTCTTTTTCAATGTGTGTTTTTCGATGAACTCGACGATGGGTGTCGGGTCATCGAGTCCGTGGGGATGGTGGCCGATTCCCGGTTTGTGAATCACATCAAACACTCCTCCCAGTTCGTTATATCTAGTCGCCGCTGGTGTCGTGTTCTCTTCGACAGGAACAACATCGTCGGTGTCTCCTACAACGCTGATGATTGCAATTTTGTGTTGCGCCAAGATATCTAGGGTTTTCAGCGGTGTTTGGTCATACTGTGCCGCTTGGGCGTCAGAATCGAATCCATACAATCGTTTAAGTTCCTGCCAGTCATTGGGACTTCCCTTGCCCTTTCCTTTACCTCCCGGCCAACTTTGATAATCAAGAACAGGGGCATCGTTATAGATCACGCTGACATCTTTTGGTTGAGTTGCCGCAAATCGGTGGGCATACAACCCGCCACGACTGATCCCAATCAATACGGTCTGAGTGTGGAGTCCACGGGCAACGAGCATATTGTGAAAGGCGTGTAGCTTTTCAATGGCTTTGGGTGCGCCAAAGCTATTCCCCACCGAAAGGTAGACATGATAAAAACCACGGCTGACAAGCATGGGGGCAGCGCAGCGTTCGGTAAATGCATCTGGGAACATCATGCACCAAGAGAACCGACGATCGGATCGTGGTTCCTTGGGTTCGACAACCCAAGCTTCGTCACCATCGAATTGAAATCGGTGGCGTTTGAACCCGTGCCAGCTATCAATCGCTTCACCTTCAAACGCTAAGTTTACGCTTGTTGAAAAATTGTTGGGTCTTAACGAATCTTGTCCCCTAATCAGCGGATTGCTTAGGGCCACGAATAAGAACGCAAGCCAATGGCTAGAGGAAAGATGTTGGAAGACGCAATGCACTTTCTTCAGTAGCATGCCAGATGTGGGTGTATTCATCGTGTTCTTGACTTTTATAGGGACTCGCTGGATGGTTCTGCGTCCCGATTATAACTTGGTCGAACATTCCCGCGGTGAAACGCGTTGAATTCTGAGTCCGGAGTTTTACGGAGTAGCCATTTTCCGATTGGCCATGAACAACGTTGGTCACACGGATGGTGATTCGGGGTATTTCTGTTCCGGACGAAATTCATTGTTGAAGAACCATTGTTTCGAGCCAAGGATGTTTTATCTGCAATAATGTTCGAGGAACTGGTTTTTCTTGTCGCCCGAAATGAGGGGATACATGGCAAAGTTCAAGTATGGGGCCACACCGGGGCCGTTCATCGAGTCTGTGTTGTTTGAACGCAGCTATATTTCTGATCCCAACCATTATGCATTTTGTTTGCCAAGCCTGCGGGGACTTGCGAAGTTGGACTTACATCCGAAGGTCACCTTTTTCGTCGGTGAAAATGGATCAGGCAAATCGACTTTGCTCGAAGCTATTGCCATTGCTAATGGGTTGAACCCTGAGGGGGGAAGTCGCAATATGGTTTTCGAGACCAGAGCAAGCCATTCTGAATTGCACAAGATCGTGCGCTTGCGTCGATACCATGCACTGATTCCAGACGCTTGGTTCATGCGAGCCGAGAGTCTATTTAATGTAGCAACTGAGATTGACAATCTGGGAGTTGCTAGAAGTTATGGTAGTAAGTCGCTTCATGAGCAATCTCATGGAGAAGCCTTTATGACGTTGGTGGAGAATCGATTCTCTCAGGGGCTGTATTTCTTGGATGAGCCAGAAGCGGCTTTATCTCCCCAACGTCAACTAGAGTTTTTAGTACTGTTAGACCAGTTGATTGAAAAAGGTTCTCAGGTCGTGATTGCCACCCACTCGCCGATCATCATGAGTTATCCTGAATCGAAAATATTTCAGTTTGGCGAATCGGGAGTCCATCCGATTGCTTATGAACAGACGGAGCATTATCGAGTCACTCGCAGTTTCTTAGAATCGCCTGAAAGGATGTTAGGGCATCTTCTTGGTAGCAGGAAGCCAGGGCGTTCAAAGGGGCTTAAATAAGGACTGGCGATGATTGCTTTCAGTCGAATGAATTGAAGTGTTTGCCAGGATGAAGTCTTTGCCAAGATGAAGTCTCTGCTAGGAGTAGAGTTGGATTGCTTTGATGATGGCATCGATTTGATTTGGTACTGCGATAGCGCGGTTGGCATAAGAGGCCCGCGTAACACCCCGGCTTCCTAAAACTTCTTCGAATTGGTCTTGATCTGTCGTGTGGTATGCCACGGTTGCCGTTGGGTCTTTGAGTTGGTGTCCTGTGAGGATGCAGACAACACGGTCGTCGCTACCGATTACGCCTTGTTGCCGAAGCATTTTTGCTCCGGCGACGCTAGCGGCGCTTGCAGGTTCGCAACCGATCCCGCCAGCACCAACCTGTGCTTTTGCATCAAGGATTTCTTGGTCGCTAACTTTTCGGACGACACCGTCGCAGACATCGAGAGCGCGCAAGCATTTTTTGAGGTTTACGGGACGATTGATCTCGATGGCGCTTGCGATGGTGTCCGCTTTGACACGATCTCGGTCCAATTCATCATAATACCAGCAAGCGATTTCCATCCTCGGCCTTCCTCGACTCCAGCGAAGATTTCGTTGGTTGTACAAGACATCTAGCGTATCGGCGCCGGCAGCATTGATTACAGCAAGCCTAGGGATTCGGTCGATCAGCCCAAGGTCTTTTAGTTCCATGAATGCTTTGCCAAAGGCGCTGCTATTGCCTAAGTTCCCACCTGGAACGACGATCCAGTCGGGGACTTCCCACCGTAGCGCTTCGAGAACTCGGAACATCACCGTTTTCTGTCCTTCCAAACGAAACGGATTGACGCTGTTAACGAGGTAGATACCAAGTTCTTTAGATATTTCTTGCACACGTGCCATCGCATCATCGAAGTCCCCTGCGATCTGTACGGTAAGGGCCCCGTATTCGAGCGCTTGCGAGAGTTTCCCGTAGGAGATTTTTCCGGAGCCTATAAAGATAATTGCCTTCATCAACTGTGTCACGGCGCAGTACATAGCAAGAGACGCGCTTGTGTTTCCGGTCGAAGCGCAAGCGGCCCGTTTTGCACCAACCATGTGGGCATGTGTAAACGCAGCGCACATTCCATTATCTTTGAAGGATCCGGATGGATTCATACCTTCGTATTGCAAATACAATTGTCCAGGACGCAGTCCTACATACTTCGCAACGAAATCAGCTTGTTGCAGGAGCGTTTGCCCTTCTCCGACAGTAATGACTCGTTGAGGAGGGGCGTAAGGAAGCAATTCGTGGAAACGCCACACACCGCTGAATCGCAATGGTTCATGACGCCGACTCCAGAGAGCTTCGAGATCAACAAGCTTCTTGGGTATCGGAATTTTGTTCCAGTCATAAGCTACATCCAGGAGATCGCTACACTTTGGGCATCGGGTAAGGACATCACCTACGTCGAATGTTGCGCCACAGTCGATATTTAGACAGCGTTGAAATGCTGCTGTGGATGTCCCGTTCTGAATACTCGTGCTTACACTCATGATACAATTCCGGACCGCGTGCTTGGACTGTGGGGAAACGTGGGATTATTGTTGATGAATATACTCTGGAACGAGGCCCGTCATTTTGCCTAGATCTTCAAAAAATTGGGGATAAGTTTTTTCGGTGCAACGAGGATCCAAGACTACGCAACCGGGAACTTTCATTGCGACAAGTGCAAAACTCATAGCCATTCGGTGGTCGCGATAGGTTTGCAACTCACACGCTTGTAGTTTTCCAGGGACAATAGTTAATCCATCGTCGTGTTCATGTGCTTGCGCTCCGAGTCTTCGTATCTCTTTTATCAAATCCCCGATTCGATCGGTTTCTTTATGACGATTGTGCGCTACGCCACGTACCCTTGTTGGACCTTCGGCGAATAAGGCTACTGCCGCAAGAGTTTGCATTGTGTCGCTGATATCAGCCATGTTGATATCAATGCCACGGCTTGCTCTGCCAGAGATTTCGATCCAATCGCGGTCGCTCTTGAGTTCACAACCCATCGCTTCGAGTACGTTTGCAAAGCGTACATCTCCTTGTAGTGCGTCTAGCCCGATTCCTTCAACGCGGACTTTACCTCCGGTGATTGCTGCAGCGGCGAGAAAGTAGCTGGCTGCGGAAGCATCTGGTTCGATTGAATAATTTGTTGCAACGTAGCACGCAGGTGCGGAGAATTGGTACTGCCCACGTTCCCTGGATGTGGGAGACACACCAAAGGCTTGCATCACCGATAGAGTCATGTCGACATATGGTTTGGAGACCAATTCACCCTGAACCTCAATGATCACGTCACTTGAGCAATAAGGTGCAGCCATCAACATTCCAGAGAGGAATTGGCTCGATACGTCACCTCGAACACGAGCCAGTCCTCCTCGCAGTCCTTTGGCATTAAGTTGAACGGGGGGACACTCAGGATTTTGGTGATTTATGCTTGAGATATCGGCTCCCCATGATTTCAGTCCGCGAATCAAATCTCCGATAGGACGTTCTCTCATTCGTTCAATTCCATCCAACGTGTACTTGCCGTGTGTTGCGGCCAATGCGGCGGTGAGGAATCGAATGGAAGTCCCGCTGTTAGCAATGAAGAGGGTACCTTCAGGTTGAGGAGGTTGGCCTGCGCAACCGTCGATGGTTACTGTGCAAGTTGAACGATCCCAGTCGACTCGCAATCCGAGTTGCCGCCAAGCTTCCACCATCACAGTGGTATCTTCGCTTTCCAGAACTCCGTGTAGGGTGGATTTCCCTTTTGCCAAAGCGGCGCACACCAGTGCTCTATTTGTAATACTCTTCGAACCTGGCACACGAATGGAGCCCACGATGGGTCCACGGACTTGCGGCAATCTTACCCCAATGGGTTTCACGGCATGTGTTGAAGACAAACCTTGGTATCTCCCGAACCGAACTCTGATCGAATAACTTCAAAAATCTGCAAGTTGATTATCGCTCGCTGATTCGCCATAGGTTTTTTGCTCCGCGAACGTACATTGCATTCTCGGAGATCGCAGGGGATCCTAGAACTTCATCGCCGAGCATATTCTTTTGTATGATCTCCCCTTGTTCACCCGCCAGGGAAACCACGGTGCAACTACCGTCCATCGCGAAGAGTAAGAGTTTATCTCCAGCGATTACAGGAGATGACCAGATCTGATTTGCATCTGGAATTCGCAATTGCCAAAGTACCTTGCCGGTGAATGCATCACCGCAAACGAGAATAGTGCGGTTGATCGTGTATACGCGATCGTTCGCCACCAAAGGCGAGCAAGCATTCGGATTGAGTTTGTTCTCCTTCCAAAGTTCGCTGGGGACTCCGGTGCTCGACAGATCGTATGCGGTCAGGCCGCCGGAAGGAACGATGAGTTTGCCACCGGAGACGGTCGCCGAAGGTGTCGTGGCACACCCCGTTTGCATGCTCCAGAGCTGCTTGCCGTTGCTAGGCTCTATAGCCACGAGGTCGTCGCTGGACTGTAGAATCACGGCTTGGGTTCCGCTCGGAAGTTTTACTGGAGTCGGAGATGCCCAATTCGCTTTGCGAGGACGATCCTGCTTCCATACCGTCGTGCCATCTTCGACTTTCATACCTAACGCAAATGAATCACCTTGGCATTCGACTTGAACGACAACAACTCCGTCGACAATTACAGGGGAAGCGCTCATGCCGACGTCGTTTCCCGCTTTGGGGAAATCACTTGCAAGTGAACGATACCAAAGGAGATTTCCAGAAGTGTCTACGCATGCGACGTCGTTGGAGCTGTAAAACGCAACGATATGTTTCCCGTCAGAAGCGGGAGTAGGAGCAGCATTAGCACTGGTCGGGTGACAGTAAGGGCGTCCGCGCGAGACGAATTGCTGTTCCCAGTTTTGTTTGCCTGTCTCCTTATTGTAGCTCAATAGTCGAATACGGCGCTGTTCCATCCCATCGCTCGTAGTTGTGATTACTTGATCCCCAATCACAATCGCACCGCCAACGCTACGCCCTGGAATGGGAACTTTCCAAGCAATGTTCTTGCCACTCTCGCCATCGAAAGTATCGGGTAGCTTGGCCTTGGAAGCTGCACCACCGAGATCGGGTCCTCGAAATTGAGTCCAGTCTTCCCCCGTGGCTGTGTGGTAGGAGAACGAGGTAACCAGTGCGATTGCGGTGGCTAGCCAAGCTCTTTTCTTAAAACGATTCCGAGTAATGGAAGGAGTAGCCATGATAAATTGCTTTCGTTATTTGTATTGTTCGCAGGATGAATTAGGACTCGATCGAGCAGTTTTTAAGGCTTAATCGTGTAAGGAATGGCTTTCCCGGTTGAGTCGCATATACGGGCTTGGAAAATGTATCGCTGCGCCCAAGCCTCTTTTTGTTCGTTTTGACAAACTTTGATCAGGATACGATTTGTGCCAGCCTTAAGTTCGATCGGTGCGATGTATTGATCGACTTGCATTCCTGTGTGGTAGACCTCGTTTGCTATGACCAGTTCACCGTTGACCCAGAGCTTTTGTGCATTGATACATCCAATTCGAATTTCACAGCGAATATTACTTGGGACTTCGACTTCTGTTACGCCATAGACGACACAACCTTTTTCATTGTTGTAGATCTTTGCCAGGTCGATTAACCCATCGGGATCTTCTGAGGACTCGCTGATCCATTTTGCGTCTCCAGAACGCCCTTGGTAGGTTTCAGCGAGCTTGCCGTTTACCCAGTCGGATTCAATCGGGTAGATTTTGTCGAAGCTTTTGCTACCGGTGTTATCAAAGGGGCCGATCAATTTCCAGTTGGATAAAAAACCGAAGTGCTGGGATTGATTTACTTTGATTCCTTGTTTGTCTAGCCGGGAGATCAGGTCGACAATTTGTTCAGGTTGGCGTGCGACGTCGAGAAGTGTTTTGAGTTGTTCGACGGAAAGTTCTTTAGGCTCCAGTGCCTTTGCAATCGCTTCATAGCGAAGCTCTGGGCTTGGATCATCGAGCATTGTTTCGAGCCATTGGTTTCTCGATGAATCGTCGCCATCGGTTAACCATCGAAACACGGTATATCGAGCTTCAGGGTCTTGTTTCGTGTCTCTGAGAAAGCCCTCGAGTTCTTGCTTCGACACTGGGTTCTTTCTCTGGGTGCTGTTGGCGATTCCAAGTAACCAGTTCTTGCCGATCGAAGTCGCACCTTGCATGGCTTGCAACACTTGGAGGGTGTTGAGATTGGACTCGTTTGCGAGTTCTTTAGCAGCTTGCGAAGCGCGTGCCACAGCCGCATCATCGTTTGGCTGTACTTTCTGAAGCGTCTCCAGGGCTTTTTCAGGCGTTTCAGCGTAGCTGATGGCGCTGGCGAAAACACCGAGAGACAAGGTGAGAGCAAGCGATCGAGGTAAGCCTATATTGCGCAAGGTTAATTTCTCAGAGGGACAGATACCCTTTGTGAATCGGTCGAGATATTTACTCATCAGCATCGCTCCCTAATCGCGGAAATCACTTGAAGAACCAAACCAATATTATGCTTATTTTCACCTCTGGGTATAGAGATGAACCTGCGAATCGCTTAGGACGTGGTCGTTGGAGCGAAGGGCTATTCGAAGCTGTTAGGATGATTCGCTTTTGATTGCCTCCTAATGAGGTGCAACCCACAACTCAAATCCGTTAGGAACTCGCTCTATAGAAAAACCTAATTGAATTGCTTCTTCTCGAACTTTTTTGGTTTCCTCAGGTGTCTGCTGGAAGGCTTCGATGGGATCGATGGCTATTACGTCGTAGCGAAGTAAAGGAGAAGCGAGTTCGGGGCGACGTTTTTGATAGTCTCCGCGACGTTGCCAAAATTGGCCGACCGTCTCCAGCTCTTTGCATCCAAGTAGATGGCTCGCTAATCTTCCTGTTGCGAGGATTCGGATTTGATGAAAACTTAACGATTCCGTCGACGAGCCGATCAGGATTCCCCGTTGACGGAGTTTCCGTAACTGGTCGTGAAAAATTAAGTTGTCTTCTGCTCCTTGCCGTCGAGTTGTTTTAGACTCCGGTGCGTAGCCATCTGAGGCAAGGGAAAGGGGGCCATAGGCACGGGACTTCACGTCAATGAGGGTGTCGGCCGTCCAAGGAAATTGTCCGACGAAGCAACTCAGTACGAACCCTGTGATCAACGCATTGGATGAGGTACGGGCCGAAGTGAATGCGGAATCTTTTGAAGCTCGGATCGCCCCGATGAACAGTATGGGAATGATAACACTTGCGTATTGAAATGCTAAACTTTGGGCCGGTAAGTGTTCCCAAAGCAACAGCACCATGAACAAGGGTACTGTTGCAAAGATGGCCCATTCAAAGTTGTTTGTTCGGGAATTGGAAATGCGAGCCCAACTGGAAACACAAGAAAGGACAAAAGGAGCAAATAGGAAAGAAAGAAAGGCGCCATTGCGTTCTCTAAAGAGAAGTTCGAGCCAAACATCGTTGCGAAGCATTGGAGAGAGAAGGATATCAACTGGTCCTTCACCCAGTCGTGCAAAACGGCCTGTTTGAAATTCAGCAAGTCCGCTGAACTTGTAGATCAGCACGAAGGATACTGTTGAGAGCAACCAAAGTCCCCCCCAGAACTTAGCCATATCCACAGTTGCCCGACTTTTCGCTTCGTCCTTTGAATCTTCTCTCCTTGAGACCCAAAGGCATCTTATACCTTCGGCCGCTGCGAAACACCCTATTGCTGCTACAGCGCCTTCTTCAAAGCTGCACGCAAGGATTGCAAGGAAGCAGGCCAAAACCGAACGATTTGTGATCAGGCAAAAGTAGGAAGCGAGTAGAGAGGGGATCGCAAACGTAATTGGATGCCATCCATATGTGTACGCAAGATTCATCTGTCCGATAGAAGGATAGCTTAACCATGCAAGTCCCCACATCATAGATGGCCAATTCTGCGTTCCATGTTTTCGTGCGATTGCATAGATCACCAGGGAACTCAGTGCTAGTGAACCAGCTTGAAGGATAAAGATCCAACGCGGATCTGGAGCTATCCGCCAAAGAGGGAGCAGAAGGACTAAGCCCGGATTGAAATGATCCCAAAAGGTTGGAAGGACATCTGTCTCTTTGAGGAACCCATTGAATCTAGCTGTATTGGCGACTCGTAGCAGAAAATGGCCGAAGTCATTGAACCCTAATTGGAAGTCGTTGTAATAGTTCAGGCTCTGCCAACTCCACCAGATGGTACAAGTAAAAGCAACGCCAGTGAGGATTGAAACTGGAAGGTACAAATCCACCTTGCGAAAGGAGACGGGCTTGCATGCCTGCGTAACTTGATCGGAGAATCGTGCTACATGATTTGATAGCAGTGAACCTATCGGAATGCTAAACGCAAGTCCCGAGAATATGGCAAAGACGATTGGTTCCCACCAGTAAGTTTGTTGGGCTTGTATCGGATCGGCAGTACCTAACGCTCGTGTAATTACGAGTCCTAGTGGAAAGCTGGCTAGGTACAGAAAAAGAATCAGCAGGAGATCGTAGGTTTTCGTTTGCGCGGGTTCGTCGCGGCTTTGCGATCTTTTAAGAAAGACGATCGCAACACAACAGATCAAACAAATTAGGACAACCAGGACGGGTAGTGCCGCACCGATCACTTCCAAGTGAGGTGGTAGCGAAGCAATCGAGTCGTAATTGAAGACAAAGTAGGTGCGTGTTGAAAGAGCGGCACCGGTAGCGAGCCAGAGCAGTGATGCCAATGCGAGTAAAAATAATCGTAGTTTGTCGTGACTCAAAGCTAATTGGCAGAAGAAGGAACACGTCGTAGAAATGCAATTAGATCGGTCATCGCGGTAGGATCAAGTTCCTTGAGTAAGCCATCGGGCATGAGTGACTTGCCACCGGCCTTCCAAGTTTCAATATCTTTCCGGGGGACCGAGAGGATTTGATTTTGGGCGGTGTGGAGCGTTACGGCTTCGGAGGTTGCCGAGAGCAGAATTCCGACCATGACCTCACCGTTTACCGTCGCAATCTGCTGTTGTTCGTATTTTGGATCCATTTCTCGGCTTGGTTCGGCAATTGCTAATCCAATCGATTCATTGGGGCGAACGCGATAGGAATCCAATGATGGGCCAATTGCAATGCCGACCTCTCCAACACGATGGCACGATGCGCACAATCTACGAAAATGTTGTTCGCCTTTTTCGGCGTTTCCAACTCGTTCCCAGGCTTTTCGGTAGTCAGACGCGATAGACTCCCAAAGAACTTCTGAGCTGGGGGCAATTCGTTGGGCTGCGGTCTTTACGGATTCAGAGGGAAATGCGCGAAGTGTCTGCCACGCCCACGCTGGGATTGAAGCTGGAGAATTCTCTGGTTTTTCGACCCATTGGAGTAACCGTTGGGCACCTGTTTCGCTACGAATCAAACTTTTAATAATCGATTGTGCGGATACCGGAGAAACGTTGTTGAGTTCCGCAATTGCAATCTCTTGTAACACAGGCATGTTCGGAACCCAGGCTTCGATCCAGTCGCGTTGAATGGTAATAGGGGTTGGGGAAGTGATCATACGTTGAAACAGATCCACTCGCTGTGCCTCGGGGAGTAAACTCAAAAGTCGAATCGCTCCGAGTCGTGTTTCTTGGGTTGGTGCAAACAACGTTGAAATAGAATCTTCCTTCGTCGATGAAGCATTCGATGCGTCCCGAGCAGCGATGAGCATCTTCTCTACGCGGGGTTTGATCTCGTTGTTTGCGAATTTTTGTGTGTAGCGAAAAACTTCAGAGTCTTCTGAAAAGAGCTTTCGCTCGATTTGGCGACCGAGGATTCTGACTATGGTTGGGAACTGGTCACTTGGAATATTGTTGCTGGTCGTGTCGGTGTTCTGTAACCGTTCTAACCATTGAGTCATTGCGGCGGACAAGGATCCCTGTCGCTGCATGGCGGAGAACATGGCGTCTAGGTAGCTTTCTCCTATATTGTCTCGAAATACCGTCATCCAATCGCGGCTTTCCCAAAGTTCTTGCGCACCTTGGTCTCGAATTGCTAACTCAATCGCGGCTCGTAACTCTTCGGACTTGAGTTGGCTTCCGGACTGCTTCTCGTCGGTTAACCAGCCTGCAAAAACATTAGCAAGTGTTTTTGCAGGGAGAGTCAACAAATTGGAGCGAACCGCCATAACCATTTGCACTTCGAGGTCGGTCTCTTCGGTCATGAGGGTCGCGAGCATTGATTTGTCAAACTCGTCGCTCGCAAAAGTTTCTTTGGGGATACGGTTGGCAAGAACCCAAGCCCAAACGCGAATGCGTGGCTCCGTGTCTCGGATTGCTGCATACCAACTGTCCAGATTCAGCCCGTTTGGTAGAGAGGCAAGTACCGAGAGAGCATGAATACGTCCAAAAGGTGAAGTGCCACTTGATTTTTGGGTAGATGGGACAGTGCTATTTGAAAGTAGTGCATTACTCGAGAGCATAGAACGGCAGAGGGAAACTGCTTGCGGGTCTTGGCGCTCAATCAATAGTCTTGAGGCTGTTTCTCGATGCCAACCGTTGGGATGGTCGAGTAGTTTGCAAAGTTCTGCCGTTGAGTACTTCGATAACTCCGGGGTTGTTCGACGCACGGATCTACCTTGAGCCTTGATTCTCCAAATACGCCCTAGTTCACGTCCTGAAGTCAAATCGACTTGGCTCTTAATGGGTTCAGGGATGCTTTTGGGATGTTCAATGGTTTCTCTGGCCATATCCACGACATAGAGGCAACCATCTGGACCATTAGCAAATTGAACGGGACGAAACCAGGTATCCCGGCTTCTTAAAAATTCGGTGTCTTTATCAACTCGCTGTCCGGAGGATGCGACTCCGTTACGAGTAAGTTGTTTGCGATGAACTAAGTTACTCCCCACATCGGCAATAAATGCGTATGACTTCTCTTCTCCCCACTGATCTCCGTCATAAACAGTCACGCCGGTTGCAGAAGTAAAATATCCGCTTGCCTGGCCACCACCTTCGAGAATTCCATTGGACATTCCGGAGAGTCTCATTTGAGTTCGAATACTGCGCCAAGATTCGACAGGCGAGATGCGAAAGACTTCTGCTTGTGGCCCATCGACGGCAATCGAACGTCTCCAGGAAACGCTTTTGGAGAGAGACGCATCGGTAAGTTCGGGAAGGTACCATGCGACCACTTGTTGAAGATGGTCACTGTTTGCTGTAACGAAGCGATCGCCCCACGGCCCGAAGTCAAATCCGTGCTGCCCGTATCCGACGACGCTACTGATTTCCCCAGTAATCAGATCGAAGACCACATCGCGACCCGAAACCGAATAGGGGGTGGATGGTAGATGCAACGAGGGCTTGCGATCCGAGTCACTTATTTGCAGCTTGCCGCCGTTGGAACTAGTCGATAAGTGCAGTTTGCCATCCAGTCCCCAACGAAAGGAGTTCGCTAGACCTTGAACATTTTGTCGTCCGAATCCATCGATGATTTGCTTGGATTGGCGATTGCCATCCGGGTATTCGAGGATATATGGTGGAGCGGCTACCCACGTTTTTCCGCGCAGAGTAGTAAGTGCAGTCGGCCATGAAATCTTTTCCGCAATGACGTCCGCATAATCCATCACGCCGTCTTGATCAGTATCTTGAAGTCGGGAGACGCGTCCGAGCGCTTCGTTTTCTTGTTCGCTGTAGTCCACCATCTCGACTACCCACAGAAAGCCGTCCGCATCGAATTCCATCGCTACAGGACTTCCGATGAGCGGTTCACTTGCAACCAATTCAACTTCATAACCGGGAAGGACTTCGATTGCTCGCTTGACATCTTCAATTGAAAGTGGCGCGAGACGCTCTACTTTCAAGCGATCTCCGTTTTCTGTTGCGGTTGAGGTTGCGGGTGGGGTATTCGAAGAAGTTTGATAGGCGGTCGCGGAATGAGTTGGGTATCCGATTGCGGTTAGAAGCAACAACAAGCTTGAGATCTGAGAGCGATATGGCGATTGTTCATTTTTGTGAAATCGTGTCGCGTGGTTTAAGAGGCGTTTGGTCATGACTAAGGCTCGGCTGGACGTGGGGAGAGTTATTTGGAGGTAGATGGTTTCGCTTCATCGAAGATAAAGCGAAGGGCATCGGGTAAACGCTCGGCCCATGCGGACTCATGGTGCTTGGCCCCATTCGCGATGGTGAGTTGAACGTCGAAACGCGTTGCGTAATTGCTTTGCAGAGATTCGACGTAGGCTCGAACGCGAGACACGTTGCGTTCCTTTGTTTCCTGAGAGTCTCCTTCATCGGTTCCCATATCGATCCAAAGCTTTTGTTTGGGCAGGGTCCAAGTACCTAAAACAGATCGTTTGCAATCCTGAAGCATCGCTTCCCGCCCCCAGAAAAGAGAAGGAGACATGCTGATCCCTGCACCAAAGACATCTGGTTTCTGAAACGTCGCAAAAAGGGCGAACAATCCTCCGAGGGATGATCCGGCAATAGCGGTCGATTCTGGTCTCGGGTCTGTCGAGAACTCCGCGTCAATCCAAGGTTTAACTTCTTGAGTGATGAATGTCAGATACTTTTCCGCTTGGCCACCGACCAACGCATCACCTACTTTGTCTTGAACCGGAGTGTATTCGCTCATCCGCTCTTTAGAATTGTCGATGGCGACGAGGATCAATCGTAATGGTGGAGTTTGGTTTGCCAATGCTTTGGCTGTTTCATCCGCTTTCCACTCTGCGCCGTAGGCAGCGCGAGTAGCATCGAAGAGGTTTTGGCCGTCGAGGAAGTAAACAACGCGGTATCGTTCAAGTTTGTCGGATGCGGCGGCTCCAACGAGGTTCGAGGGATTGCTAGGAGATTTGTAGCCCGGAGGGAGCCAGACGGTCACTCGACGTTTTCCGGCGAGCACTTGGCTGTCGATTTCTTTCCATCGAAGATCTCCGGTGGCGGTTGATTCCGGCTCTTTGGTAGGTATCGCCCAAGAAGCGATTTGGATGAGGATCTCAACATCTTTTTCTACAACCAATAGACGGTTTTGGATTTCTGCGCCTGTCTCTGACTTTTCAACGCTTGCCCAACTACCTCTTGTGAATTTGTATTCCAGATTTGTTCCAACTGGAAAAGTGGCTTCCCCGCGATAGCTTCCGTCATCATGTTTCTGTAACTGGAATTGATTGGGTTTCCACGGACCAAAAGGTTCTTGGTTTCCAGCGAGAAACAGTTTGGATTGCTTCGGCGTGTTGGGCGGTACTTTGACGATCCAAGTGATGGTTGCTTTCGTTTCCTGTGTATAAGCTTTCGTTGAAGTGGAGAGCACAAGACACAGAACCACTCCGATCGCGATCTTCATTTGCTTTGCAAACCTGTGCATTACGCTTTCGGTGGTTTGTGGGAGGGCGCGTCGATTGTTCGAGAGAATCGATTTGCTGTAGGGACTATAGGATCGAGGAAACACGGTGATGGTCGGTTTAAGGAGGAATAATCGGAACTCTCTGAGTATACCATCCTCTCTCTTGCCTGTGGAATTCTTACGGGTTTTTGCAGGCCCTCGGATATCGATCGCTGGGAATGGGTGAAATTGGATTCTTGAAGAGGTTATAACTATGGAGCTTGAGTACTACGTGGACCAGCGATGAGATGGGTTGCGCTAAAGTGCAATCCGGCGATTGATGGTCTTAATTCCTCTCTTTGCTTTTTAAGGGGTATTGCCATGTCGAAGTTTCACCAATTCAGGGTCCTGTTGGGTTGCTTGGGAATCTCGATAACGTCGGTTCTAGGGGGGATTGCCCAAGAGAGTGCTTCGCCGGAGAAGACCCTCAAAGCGACGTTGGGAAAAGGGGTTGTTTTGGAGACAGTCTTTGTACCTGCGGGGGAATTTTGGATGGGGAGTTCTGCCGCCGAGAAGGCGTGGGCAACAGGGATCGAGGGTGGTGCACAAGCGGGAACAGAGCGAGAATCTTACGAGGGTTTAGCCCCACGGCGCATGAGTGTGAAGGATGGTTTTTGGATGGGGCGTACTGAGGTTTCTGTGGGCCAATTTCGCCGTTTTGTGGAAGAAACAGGTTACGTTACTGATGCAGAAAAGCCGGGTGGGAGGACGCAATGCTTTAATCCAGCTTGGAAGAGCTATAACTTAACGACCCAAGTAACGCATCCTTGGGAGCCGATGGAAGGAAAAAGTTGGCGTGATCCAAACTTCGCCTTCCCGCTTCGTGATGATCACCCTGTTGTATGTGTAAGCTGGACAGATGCCAAAACGTTTGCAGCTTGGATGACGGAGCGAGAGCGTGCAGCGGGGAGACTACCCGATCGTTTGGAGTATCGCTTACCCACTGAGGCTGAGTGGGAATATGCTTGTAGGGGGGGCAGTTCGGAAAGTACGGCGTTTTGGTGGGGCAATGAGCTAAGTGAAGGGGAAGGGAGATTCAACATATCCGCAGTCGATTTTCTTCCTGACCGCAAACAAAAGTGGCCGTTAGGCAGCGCGCCTTGGAGCGATGGTTTTGCGTTCGTCTCGCCGGTGGACCATTATGGCGAGCGTGGGCGCAATGGATTTGGCTTAGCCGATATGTGTGGGGGCGTTTGGGAAGTCGTTTTGGATCACTTTGATCCGAAGGGAGGACACGAAGAGTTCTTCGAGACGGATGGAGCGTATAGGCCGGTGTGTCGCGGAGGGAATTACTTTGACGTACCAGGCAACGCGCGTTGTGCCGTTCGTTTGGGCTTGCAAGGCCCTCATTATTCGGACTCCCGCGATGGATTTCGTATCTGTTTGGGGAAACCGATACAAAGCAAGTGATGCTGCGCTTAAAGGCCAGGGACTATGTCGGAAGGCTACGGTTTTGGAAGTTGTTCGTACTTCACTTTGTATTTGTTATACAAATCTGTGTGCCGACTACTTAGGTCCACTCGACGTCCTTGAATCCAAGCTCGCTCCACGGTGGATTCCGTTTCAAGGATGTTTCCGTTGCTAAGAAACACAGATGCATCTTTGCCGTTTTGGATGGATCCGATCCGATCTGCAACTCCGTAGATCTCGGCTGCGGAGAGTGTTATTGCACGAAGTGCAGCTTCTGCCGGGAGACCGAAGCCGACCGCAACAGAAGCGTGATATGGAAGGTTTCTAACGCCTGATGCACCGAATCGTCCATCGCTAGCGATGCTGAAACGCACACCTGCAGCTTGGAGTTGGCCTGGAAGCGCATAGACCGAGTCGTATCCGGCGTCTCGGCGATTGGGTAAGCGATAGACACCTGAGAGTACAACTGGGATGTTGGCTTCTCGAAGTAGCGGAGCGCAGTGCAAGGCATCAGCACCGCCGAATAGGATCATTTTTAATTGGTGTGCGTTGCAGAATGCGACGGCGGTTTGGATCTGTTTGATTGAATTCGCTTGGATCATCACAGGTGTTTTACCTTGAACAATCGGCAGCATGGCTTCGAAACGCAAGTCGATTGGCGCATTCGAATCGGCTTGACGACCGTCTGCATATGCTTTGGTTTCTCGAATCAGGTTATGTAGGGGTGCAAGTCGATCGCCACCGTCGGCTTCGCTTGCATCGCTTTGGGGGCCTCGGCCCCGCCCTCGGCCACCGGCATTTCCGAAACGTGGCCATTGAATTGTCATTGCAATATCGCCACGAACGGTCATGTCTTCCCAAGTCCAACCATCGAGTTGCATAATTGCGGAACGACCGGAGACGAGTCCGCCGGTAGGGCTAATGAGCGAGAAGAGAACTCCGTTTGCACGGGCCACCGGGATTGCTTCGCTGTCGGGATTAAAGGCAGCAACGGCGCGAACGTTTGGGTTGAGGCTTCCGGTTTCGGCGTTATCGACCGTAGCACTGACAGAGTCGATTTCTACGAGTCCGATGTAAGAGTAGGAGTCGATCAATCCTGGGTATAGGTGTTTGCCGGTAGCATCCACTGTTTCAAAGGAGGGATCTGAAGGAATCGCCGGAGCGATTTCGGAAATTTTACCATCGCGTATCAAGACACAATGGTTTGCAAGGGTCCCCCCAGAAACGGTATGAACGTTTGCGTTCTGGATGAGGATGGGTTGCTTTTGTGGCGATCCAGGAATTTGGTCAGAAGCGGTAAGTGTTCTGTTTTGGCAAACAGTGCCTGCCGCTAATGTCGAAAGCAGTAGTTGCGAAAACGAACGGCGCGTGATGTTGGAAAGTTGCATGATGTTATGTTGATGAGTTGAATCCGAAGCAAACGAAATGGGGCAACGCCGTTGGGGTTAGTCTTCCAAATGTGTTTCTCGAAGTTGACTTGTTTCATTGTGTTCGGTTGCGTGGTCGTGATTGTGAGAATGGTCGTGGTCGCCATCATGGCTATGATGGCAATATTCGTCGTGGTTCGGCCAAAGTCTCGATGGGTCGTCAGCGAGACTACTCTTTTCTGCAGATCCTTCGCCACTGCCAAGGGCTTTTTGGACCAGTGATCGGTGTAGTGCGGCATCTCTTAAGCGTATTTGGGCGTCTTCTTCGCGGTCGAAGTACTTGCATCCATCGATCCATGTTTGTTCGCAGCGAGATTGCACGGAGAGAGGAGAGCCACTCCAGAGAACAAAGTCTGCGTCTTTACCTACTTCAAGCGATCCGACATATCGATCAATTCGAAGTTGTTTTGCAGGATTGAGCGTTACAAATTGCAGAGCGGAGGCAGGATCCACCCCTCCATACTTTACTGCTTTCGCCGCCTCGTGATTCATATGTCTTCCAAGTTCGGCATCGTCCGAATTCAGAGATACATTGATTCCCTGTTGATGCATCAAAGCCGCGTTGAATGGAATCGCATCGATCACTTCAAACTTATAAGCCCACCAGTCCGAGAAGGTCGACGCGGTCGCACCATGTTTGGCCATTGCGTCAGCGACCTTGTACCCTTCAAGGATGTGTTGTAGCGAACCGATCGTGATTTTGAATTCATCGCACAAGCGAATCAGTGCGAGGATTTCGTCTTGGCGATAGCTATGGCAGTGAATCCAACGCTCTCCTCGAAGGATTTCAGCGATTGCTTCGAGTTCGAGGTCTCGACGTGGCGGTGTTCCTTGGGGATGCGTCGACCAATTTTTCCATTCGCGGTCATATTCAATGGCCGCGTTAAATCGATCGCGAAGAATTTGTTCTACCCCCATTCGGCTCTGCGGATATCTCGTCCTTGGGGAGTCGCTCCAGTTGCTTTGTTTAACATTTTCACCGAGGGCGAATTTGATGCCTCCCGGTGCATTCTGAAATTTCAAAGCTTCATAAGGTTTTCCCCATCGGAGTTTAATGACTTGGTTTTGCCCACCGATTGGGTTGGCGGATCCGTGCAAGATATTGGCAGCGGTCAAACCGCCGGCGAGTTGTCGATAGATGGTGACATCTTCGGCATTGATGAAGTCCCCGATACGAACCTCTGCGGTCACCGCTTGGGTCCCTTCATTCACTCCACTATCCGTTGCCATGTGGGAATGGCAATCGATTAAACCCGGGCTAACGTGGAAACGAGAGCCGTCGATAACGATTGCATTGGCGGGGATTGGCAGATCGATTCCGATCGCTTCAATCTTGCCACCTCGTACCAACATGTCTGCATCGCGTAGGATTCCTGCGGGGCCGCAAGTCCAAAGAGTTGTATTTTGGATCATCACAACCTCTTGCTGTACAGGAGGCGCTTCGCGTCCAAAGGCTGCGAATGGGTATCGCAGAGTTGTAAGGGATTCTTTTGTTGATTTGTCGCTTGGAGACTTTTGATTTGCTTCCTTGGGTTCGCCATCTTTGGGTTTATCGTTTTCGGTGGCGGGCGGAGTTGGTATTCGTTGGGCACGAACACGATGTTCGGTTCCGTCTGGATAGAAGATTGAACCGATTAGGCTTTCAGCCCCGGCTGCGTTTTTGACCCAGGACAAGGACAACATTGCCGTACCGGGAGTTTCGTCACGAAGGCTCTTGGTAGGGAATTTGGCGTTAAGGGCTCGTTCGGACCATCGGGTTTCGGTCAGTTTGATTTCAGGCGTTGCAGGTGAGTCAGCCTTCTCTTTTACTTCAGGGGTGGTTTTTGGATCATCAGCGGCAGCGACAGCAGGAGGATCGATTGATGTTGTAGGCTGCGGTGCTGGAGTACCGAGTGGCGCGGGTAACAGTAGGGTTGCGGCTACTTTCTTCGTAGAATCCTTGATCGATATCTTCAAAGGTGTCGTCCAAGCTTTAGCGTCGGGACTAGGAGTTTTTGCTTCTAGGATTGCGACTTCCCAAGTTCCATCAATGCTTGAAGTTTCTTTGTAGGCTGCCTCTGGGCGATTACCGCGAACCCAGACTTCTTCGATCTTTGTCTTATCGCTCCAGAGATCACCGTCGGTGATGATAAGGTTCGCGAAGAGCCCAGGTCGGATGCGACCGAGTTGATCGTCGACGCCAAACATTTGTGCGGGAATAGTTGTCAGCGAGGCGAGGGCTTTATCTGGACTCAGGCCACGGGCGATGGCCTTGCGGACTTGAGGTACCAGTTCGTTCGGTTCGGCGAGCCCTTGGGATGTGATTGCGAAGATGACGCCGGCGCGATCAAGCCGGGCTGGGTTTTCTGGTGCAAGTTCCCAGTGCATCAATTCTTCAAGTTCTGCGTCGAGAACTGCTTCGGCTGTCGCCACGTTGGGTGGTTTCGGAAACTGGACTGGTAGGATCAACTTTCGTTGGGTGCGAGCGATCGGATCGAGCAATTGATATTCTTGACCCGAACCTCTGAGGATGGCTTGAAGCCCGAATTCGTTTGCGAAGTCATTGGCGCGGAGAGCGTACTGTTCATTCAACGCATCGAAGATGATTGGTTTACCAGCAGTAACGTGAGCTTGAATCGTTTCCAACGCGGTGTTGCTCTCTGGCGAAGCGGCTTGTTTACTTGCTTGATGAGCTCGTTGGGCGGCTTGGTACCACTGAGCATCGAGAAACGTTTGCCGAGCGAGAGCGACTGCGCCCATGGGGCTAGCGGGATAAGCTTCGCGACCACCGCGTCGGGAAGTTGTCAATCGCACGTGCATGGCAACATCGGGTTTGACAAGGCTACTGGCGAGAGGTCCGTTTTCCGTCAGGGCGATAGCGCTGGTGCCCTTGAGGATTCCATCTTTCGGCGCAAACAGAGCCGCAGTGATACCTGCTTGCCTTAGTTTATTGGTGTTCGATAAGGCGGTGGCATTTCTTGCAACAGAGCGTTCGGGTGTTATTTCTGGGTTCCAGTGTCCGGTGCCTTGATCGCTCTTCCATTCGGGTAGGTCAGTTTCCAGTCCGATATCGACAAAACCGGGGTAGATGGTTTTGCCGCTTAAGTCGATGATTCGTGCGCCAGGGGGAGTTGGGATTTGAGGACCGACTTGGACGATACGACCTTCTTGAACCCAGATTGCGCCTTGTTCAATTGTTTGTCCGGGCTCGACGACGATTCTTGCGTTTTTAATCAGGAACGAATCATTCGGGTTTTCAACGATCCCTGCGGTTGGGGAAGTGCCGACGGACTGAGCAAAGAGGAGGGAGGGGAGGGAGGTGCTCAATGCGATTCCCAATCCAAAGATGCGGCGCAGTTGCAGGTGCATATGTCAATCCGAGTGATAGCGATTCATGGCTCAGTTGCGTCGACCGTAAGCCAGTAACGATTCAACGCGTGCGATGCTCAAGAATGTGGACCGAGAGCTAGTTACCGTCATGAGGAAAAGAACTGAAAAGCTGGGTAAGGGTGCGAAATGGTGCGGAGGATTCGGAAAATAACGGGTTTGACGGGGGAAACGAACAAGTAGAAACGCGGCCTATAGAAGAATTTCACAAAGCGGTCTACCATGGAAGGGGAGGAGTTCCCTTCAGTCAGATGTTCGTTGGTTTCGCTTTTGGCCACCGCATTTTCTGACGGTTCAAGGGGGGATTCACCAAGGCACAGACATCGAATTCGATTTCAGCCGAAAAGGAAAAAAACGATGCCAATTTACGTCTATGAGATCATTCGAGAGGACGGACAGGATGGAGAGGTCTTTGAGTGGTTCCAGAATATGTCGGACGCACCATTGACTGTTCATCCGGACACGGGGAAAAAAGTTCGTCGCATACCTGCTCGAACCGCAATTGGTGGACTTTGGTCTGACGGGGCGATGAAGCGATCGGTCAGCGATGACAAGTTAGCGAAGCATGGTTTTACGAAGTACGTGAAAAGTGGTGACGGAACCTATGAGAAGACCTTGGGCGATGGTCCCTCCATGATCGCACGTGATAAGGAATGAGTGAATGTATGTTTACCGGGAATCGAGTCGTAGAGTCGGTTAAGCAAAAATGAAAGTGACTAGCAAGTGAACGAAATAGAGGTTGAGGCATTGCTGGGAGAGACCCAAGCAAAGGTTGGAGTGATAATGGGTTCACAGAGTGACTGGGAAACCATGCGTGAGGCTTGTGCAATCTTCGATCAATTCTCCGTTCCTTATGAGGCACGGGTGGTTTCTGCGCATAGAACGCCACGTTGGATGGTGCAGTATGCGGAGCGGGCAGCGGAACGGGGATTGCAAGTTCTGATTGCTGGTGCTGGGGGAGCGGCACACTTGCCCGGAATGGTTGCTTCCTGCACATCGCTTCCTGTTTTTGGCGTTCCGGTTCAAAGCAAATCGCTTTCTGGGTTAGATTCTTTATTGAGTATTGTTCAAATGCCTGGCGGTATTCCAGTTGGAACGTTGGCGATCGGGAGTGCGGGGGCTAAGAATGCAGGGCTTTTAGCTGTCCGAGTTCTGGCGATTCACGATTCGAAATTGCGAACGGCGCTTGATCGGTTTATTGCCGAGCAGACGCAGAGTGTTTTGGATAAAGCCGTTCTTGGATAGTTGTTCAAAAGGAGTGAGTCGATGAGTTCGTTAACTACCAAGATGGTGATGCCCGGTAGCACGATTGGTGTGTTTGGTGGTGGGCAACTAGGCCGCATGTTCTGTCATGCCGCGCAGAGACTTGGGTATCGAGTCATTGTGTTTACGGACGAAGCCGATAGTCCCGCTTCGCAAGTGGCTAACGAGACGATTCGAGGGGATTACCTCAATTTGCATGCGGTATCAGAGTTTGCGCAGCGAACGGATGTGATTACGTTGGAGTTTGAAAATATTCATCTACAGGCTGTCGAGCGGGCGGCAGAATTCGTTCCGGTGCGGCCTGGTCATCGAGTTTTGCAGGTTGCGCAGAATCGGTGCAAAGAGAAAACGACTCTGCGAGATTACGGTTTCCCTGTAACACCGTTTTGCGAGGTGAGGAGTTACCAGGATATTCACAGAGCATCGGAGACTTTAGGGTGGCCGATGGTCTTGAAGACTTCGTCGGGAGGATATGACGGGAAAGGGCAGCGAAAAGTCGAGACGGCGAGTCAAGCGAACGATGCGTTGGACCTCTTGGGCCCCGAACCATTGATCGCTGAAAAATGGATCACTTATGTTGCCGAAGTATCTGTCTTGGTCGCAAGAAGTCCGCGAGGGCAGATTGCAGCGTTTCCCATGTTCACCAATGTGCACCGCAATCACATCTTGGACGTGACGACATTTCCTCCACTGACGCATGGTTCAGACGACAACCAGGGACATGCGGTAGACGCAAAGGTTGAGCGTAAAGCGATTGAAGTAGCGAAGGGCATTGCCGAATCGTTGAGGCTCGAAGGGATTTTGTGTGTTGAGATGTTTGTGGATTCGAGTGGTGAGGTGATGGTCAACGAGTTGGCCCCAAGACCTCACAACTCTGGCCATTTGACGATGGAGGCTTGCAGTGTTTCGCAGTTTGAGCAGCAAGTCAGAGCAGTGTGTAATTTGCCGCTGTGTGAAGAGTTTCATGCAAAGCCCGCTGCGATGGTGAATTTGCTTGGCGATCTCTGGGGTCCCGGATTGGAGCCAGATTGGAATGCAGCCCTTGTCGAGCCGCAGGCCCATTTGCACTTATACGGAAAGCGAGAGGCACGCGTAGGACGCAAGATGGGGCACCTGACTGTGCTAGGTCAGACCTCCGAGATGGCAGCAGCACGAGCTTTGGAGATCCGGGGGAAAATGGACCGAGGTTTGGCAAGCAATCAGTCGCATGATTAGGTGAACGGTACCCTTCGCGGTTAGCGAGGCATTGCGTAGGGGTTGTTCTTTGCTTGAAGTTCGTTGCGTCGCGGTTCAGGGAGTGGGTTGAAGAACCCGGGTGGGCGGCCTCCGACGACGGATGGCCCTATATCGTTCAGAGGATAGGGATCGAACTCGGCTGCCTTTGCTTTTTGGCGATCAATAGTCCCGATTCCAAAGCGTTCAGCGTAGTGGGAGGCTTTGCAGCCTGCAGTCCCGATGAGCAGAAAGCTTGCGTAAAGTATTCCGCAGAGAAGCCGTTTGCGTTCGGTGGATACTTGAATTGATTTTGTCGGTACGAACATGGGCAACGTCCTTGTATGCCGAATCCAGTTCGGCTCGTAGCATCCTAATCCCGAGTGGGAGCTAAACCGATTCATCCTTGAGCGGTTGAAAAGCTCCTGGCGTTGAAAAGCACCTGGAATCGTATCGTGGAAAGAGCGGGCGTTGCTAGAGCGATTACCCCAGCAAATTTATGGAGAAATGGGCGTTGAGGCCAGTTTGTTCAGGTTATAGCGAATAGATCGGGCGGATCATGGGAGGTATTGGAACAAGATCTGGCATGGAATTTGATCGATTTGCTCAGTTTGATCGTACTTTTCGAAGCGTTGCTGCCGTCGAGAACCAAGGGAGCATTGCGAGTCCGATAACGGCAATGGTCAGTAGCGATTGAATGCTGAAAGGGGGATCAGGGAAGGTCTTGAGTGTTAAAAAAACGAGCCCGATTCCGAGCGTCCATATTCCCAGGGTGTGCACCACGGAGACATCGTTTTCCATAAGTGCTATGATCGTCGCAGCAACAAGAATACAAAGCACAAAGATTAGGATTGCTCCAGCGATTGCGATGGGAATTGACCATTTGAAGGACAAGAGCAAGGCGAGTATGACGAATGGTGCTATCCACAACTTGCTTCTAATTACCAGTGGGATGAATGCGATAGAGGACAAAGAGAAAGCGAACGTCGCGATCAACGATACTGTTGAGGAGATTAGAACGAATTTCCAATAAGGAATTTTCAAGCCCATTGCCTCAGCCATTTGGGTATTTAAGATCTGGCCGAGGATCCCAGCAAGAGTGAACGAAGTGAAAAGCACCGCAAATCCCAACAGCGAGGATAAGGACGAGGAACGAAGGATGGTTGCTGCAAGGACTTTCGATTGGACCGGCAAGCGGAAGAGATAGGGATCGATACCAAGGGTTCTGTAGCTCGAGGAACTTTCGAGGAACTGAGGTATCCGCATTGATATCCCAATATAGCTGATCATTGGAATTGCCAAAGCAATGCATGGTTGCATAAAAGCAACAATACTCATCGATGATGCAACAACACTTGGAATGTACTGCAGATTCTGGGTTGCAATCACACTGAGTACCGCAGAAACCCACATGGCAATTGAATTGATTACAACGAGAAAAGGTACAAGGCTACAGCGATGTTTAAAGTCAAACCAACGGAGCGCGTGAGAGGGGGATGCAAAGTGCTTTTGGGTACCAGATCGCCGACCTAGTAACCGTTTTACAAACTGACTAAATTTCTCGACAAATATCCAATCATACTGTTCCGTTCTACAACGGTCTTGTGAAACTCTCCGAATGGTCAAGACAAAACTCACAGTGATCACAAAGCACGCAAATAGGATATCAGCGAGGGATAATGAGGCCCATTCATGAATACCGGAATCCATCATCCCGCCTCGCCTTAACTGGATTCCGTAGTGTTGTAGATACCAAATGGTGAGGCAGGAGAGTAGAACAAAGACAAGCAGGATCCAGCCCAGCGAATTCAAGACTCCACGGGCTATCGGTTGGAAGGAGCACCAGCATACGACCGCGAAGAGAATAGAACCTGCTATGGGGAATCCCAGTGGCACAATCCATTGCCACAGTGCAAGAAGGGTCGCAACCGTTGTCGCAACCAGCAAAGCCCCGGTCCAGTAATAAAAGCTAACGAGTTGTATCGTTGAGATCGGTTTGAGATAAAACCTGCTAAGGCTTCCTTGTGATGCCTGAACGCTGAAGCCAACGATCAGAACCATGGATAGGGTAAGAACGATTTGGATCGGAACCAATTCCTTGACTGCGACTGCGGATTCTAAGCCAGCGAACGGCAGGAGAACGAGGCTTGCAGGGATATTGGCAATGAGTGGAAGAAGTAGCTTCCAGCGATTACGAGCGTAGTACTCCCAGGCCAGCGGAGCGATGTACGATTGCATGGTGTATTCTCACGAACTAAGGTTTTGTAGAGTTTTTAATAGTTTTGTTGTATCGTTTTTTGTGTAGTGTTCAGGAGACGCATGCGACGAAGATTTCATCGAGCGACAATGGGTGCTGTTCTAAAATTTGAGCCTTTGCAAACGAGGCTGCTTGTAATAAATCCGCAGGCGTGCCTCGGTGGACGTATGACCAGTCATGTTCTTTTCCTCGACCGTTGAGGCAGCCTTCGAGTCCTGGGGCAACGTGATGCGAATCGGGGAATCGCAATGTGACGCGTCGGAAGGATTCCAAGAGGGAGTCAAGAGAATTCTGCAGTAAGATTCTTCCTTGGTGAATAATGGCGACTCGATCTGCAAGTCGTTCTACTTCATCGAGTAAGTGGGACGAAAAAAGTACCGTTCGGCCCTCTTCTGCGGTGGTTCGAATGATGGCGGTCAAGATATCGCGCCGGATGATCGTGTCTAAACCTGACGAAGGTTCATCGAGGATCAAAAGACGTGGACGATGTGCTAAAGCAAGGAGCAAGCACATGCGGGCGGCTTGCCCTCGAGAGAGGGTACTGAGTCGCTGATCTGGTTTAAGTTCAAAAAGCTCTACGAGTTCGTTGGTGTAATTCGAGTCCCAATTGACGTAGAAGGCTTTTGTGAAATCGATGATCTCCTGTACTCGCATCCAACCCGGCAGATCGCGGTCTTCGGATACATAACCGATTTTGCTCAGAACTTGTACCGGTTCACGAACCGGGTCGACGCCGAAGACGGACACGGAGCCGGTTTGTGCGAAGTGGCTGCCGAGAAGGTGTTTAATCAAAGTGGTTTTTCCAGCACCATTTGCCCCGATCAAGCCGAAGACGCCACCTTCTGGAATTGCGACAGAGACATCGCTAAGCGCCTGCTTGTCGCCAAATCGTCGACTGAGATTTTTAATATCAATTACTAGATTACTCATTGGAGGAAGCTCCTTTTTTTGTCGTAGGTTGGTTCAGGTCGCTTTGTTGTATGAGTTTGAGTACTTCGTCCAAGCCGAAGCCCATTTGAATGGCTTCCACGAGGACTTGATCGATCCGTTGTTTGAGGACTTTTAGTCTTTCCTTGCGGGCAATGGGTGAGCCTGAATCTGCGATAAAAGTGCCTGCGGTTCGTCGCTTTTCGACGACTCCTTCGACTTCCAGTTCGCGGTATGCGCGCGCTATGGTATTCGGATTGACGATTAGCTCTTCGGCTAGTGCGCGAATTGACGGGAGCTCGTCTCCTACTCGTAGTTTCCCGGAGGCGACCAGGTACTTGATCTGCTGCATGACTTGCAGGTAGATCGGTACTCCGCC
>CAZACJ010000042.1:38266-40045 GCA_964483385.1 uncultured Pirellula sp.
GGTTGAGGTTTCTGACCAGTCGTCCGCAAAGCCAAGCCCTATGTGGTTGACATATCCAGGAGGGGATGGACCGGGCCAGGGTAAGAAAATCGTGCTTATTGCCGCCGAACAGGAGTATCGCAGTGAGCAGTCCACGCCAATGCTCGCCAAGATTCTCAGTCAGCATCATGGTTTTCAATGCGTCGTGCTCTTTTGCGTAAATCCGCAGGGAGAAGTAGACGCCACAATGCCGGTCTATCCGGAGAAGGGCAGGGAGTCTGAGTTCAAAGAGCATCACATTCCTGGCCTCGAACAACTCGAGACTGCAGACCTTGTTTTGTTTTTCACACGGTTGCTGACGCTGCCAGCATCGGAGCTGCAGCAGATTGTCGATTATGTCGATTCCGGCAAACCAATGATCGCTTTACGAACTGCCAATCATGGTTTTCGAGGCGCACTTCCCTACAAAATCTCTGGCAAGCAAGTTCGATGGGGAGAGGATGTATTAGGTGGGACTTTTCTGAATCATCACGGTCGATGGCATGCTGACTCAACGCGCGGTTTCTTCGATCCAAATCATGCACAACATCCGATCTTGACGGCCGTGGCAGATATTTGGGGTGACTCCGATGTGTATCGCACGTATAAAGAGGGTGCATCACTTCCCGTTGATTGCACCCCATTGCTGTGGGGGCAACCGCTTGTGGGTCGCAGACCGACCGACTTGCCAAACGAAAAACTTGAGCCACTTCCTGTGGCTTGGATCAAGTCTTGGCAGACCAGTCAGAACACGATCGCACGAGTTTTTCACTGTACGATGGGTAGCGGCATCGACTTGAAGAATCCCGGGCTAAGGCGGCTTGTAGTGAATGCTGCCTACTGGTGCTTGGAGATGGAAAAGGATATTTCCGCTTTGCGATCCGTGGACATCGTAGGGACCTATGAGCCGCTTGAGAGCGGTTTCAATTATGAGGATTTAGGAGTCAAGCCACGACCTGTTTCTTTCTATCGCTAATCGACACCAAGCTTTTATGTTAATTTTCTGAGCGTAACACATGATGTATCTTGGCTTCGGGTTGGCGTTCGAGACGGCAGTCGATTAAGACGGTAGTTGGTGACATTCCAGGAAGCAGTGATACGTTTTTAAAGACATTCGCAAGAGCCAAAGAATTGGATAGCGGACGATTGGTTGGTAACTTACAATCGCACAAACCATGAACAAATTCTATGTGTTGATCGCTTACTTAATCGTCCAAGTACAAGCTTTCGCTGGAGATCCGTCTCTGACTGGTAATCATTCGCTGACAAAACTTCAATCGGGGCGGTTGCTACTCTCTGAATTGCGTTGTTCTTCGTGTCACGATGGCGTGCCAACGATATCTGGTTTGGAGAAAAAATCGCCTGATTTGACTTATGCTGGGTCTAGAATTTCATCGGAGTATTTGCAGCGATTCATCGCTTCACCCGCCGAAATGCATCCAGGCACCACCATGCCTGACATGTTAGCATCTCGAACTGAGTCCGAGCGGCAGAAGATCGCAGAATCGCTGACGCACTTTTTGGTTTCGATTTCGACGAACGCACCTCCCGCATACCAACCTGCATTCTCTGAGATCCCCCAAGAGATTAGCGATGCGAAACTTGGGCAAGCCTTGTACTACTCGATTGGCTGTGTGGCTTGTCACGGTCCCAGAGAAGCGGCGGTAGTGGCATCGCAAAATGATGAAGACGATGATAATGATGAAGACGATGATGAAGAGGACGATGATGAAGAGGACGATGATGAAGAGGACGATGATG
>CAZACJ010000043.1:0-12553 GCA_964483385.1 uncultured Pirellula sp.
AACTTTTAGAAGCCGGCAAAGATGTCGTTACCGCCAACAAAGCCCTCCTGGCTCAACACGGCGCCGAACTCTTCGACCGCGCTCGTCACCTCGGCCGGACGATCGCGTTCGAAGCAAGCGTCGGTGGAGGCATCCCCATCATCGCCAATATCACGCAATGCTTCACCGCAAACCAGATCCTCTCTCTTCGCGGGATCCTCAACGGTACAAGTAACTACATTCTTACTCAGATGTCAGAGAAAGGTGCAGAGTACGCGCAAGCACTCCTGAATGCACAACAACTCGGATACGCCGAAGCCGATCCAACCATGGATGTCGATGGAAGTGATGCCGCTCAAAAACTCGCTATCCTCGCCCACCTAGCTTTCGGTGTTCAAGTCAACTGGAAAGATATCCATCGTCGTGGTCTCGAGGCCTTTACACTCGAAGATATCCAATATGCCGATCAACTCGGCTACCGCATCCGCTTGATCGCTACCGCGCAACTAATCGAAGACAACCTGGAACTCCACGTCTCTCCAACCTTGATCCGAAAAGGAAGGCCCCTGGCAGAAGTTCGCGGCGCATACAATGCAATCTCCGTGGTCGGTGACGCGGTCGGCGACATGTTCTTCCACGGTCAAGGTGCCGGTCAAATGCCAACTGCTTCCGCCGTAGTTGCCGACATGATCGATACCGCTGCAGGCCGAACCGACATCACTTTCCGAAGACTTGAACTCTGGTCCGATCGCCAATGCGAAATCGAACTAATTCCCTACCCACGAACCTGCGGACGCTATTACATGCGTTTCCTCGTCGCTGATGAACCAGGCGTCCTCTCGGAAATCACTGGCATCCTTGGGAAACATCGCATCTCAATCTCTTCGATCATTCAACATGAACCAAAAGACGTCGAAGAACCACGCAAGGTGCCTTTGATCATCATGACCCATGAATGTGAAGAAATCCAAGCCTCCAAAGCACACCATGCAATCGCAAATCTCTCGAGCGTGGACGCAAAGAGTTACAAATTGCGAGTCAGTGAGGGCTAAAGTAAAAACCGAAATGATAAATGCCCATGCATCCATTCCTTGAAACCATCAGCGTCGCAGGTGGAGTTGTTGCACCACTGGTTTTGGCGATCATGGTTCTGACACTCTTCTATCGTGCCCTCGGATGGCTCAGCCGGGGAGCAACGCCCAACACCATGGCCGTTCATGGCGTGCTCAAAGAAAACACCATCGCCACAGTTCATGTCTCAGGTCACAAACCCTTCGATTCAGTTCGCTTCATCGGCTTCACACAAAACAGCCCCGCAACCAAAACCCATCTCCCCTGGGAACTCGGTGGTATGGTTATCTTAGAAGCTTCCGACATGACACGTTTCATCGTCCGTGCACGCGATATCAAAATGATTGTCGTTCCACCCACCCAATCCAGCGATGAAAACACCACGCATGCAGATGGCTAAGCGAACATGCCGCTGATGCGCAAGTGTTGATCGAAGTGCGCAGTTGCGACCAAACCGCTTGTAGGATGAACATCCATATCTCGAGCTAAACTGGGTAACCCCGCTCGATGAATTTCCTTCTCTTGGGTACCGTTGAAAAACAACAAGATCCCCCCTGAGGATCCACCCGATACAGCTCCGATAGTCGCATCATTGATCGGGCAAACGCGATACAGCAATCCACCCGGTATTCCATCGCAAACATGTGACTTGGTCAAAGCCCCATCGCTCCATTGAAATCGCAATAAGAGCGGCTCGTGTACCGCTCCAAAAGGATTGCTCCCCTTGTGCGTGCCCGCCGCGTATAACTCTTGCCCATTGGGCGAAATTGCCATAGATCGCACTCCCCCAAACTCGGCGTTCTGCCCTTTATTTGGTGAATAGAGCGTCGATCCGTCCAATGTCCGAACCAGACTGCGATCCTCTAACTTCCATACATGAATCTTCCCCATCAAGTCCCCAGTAGCCAAATGCTGTCCGTCTGGGTGAAACGCCGCGCTGTAGATGTGTCGCTCGTGCGCCGGCCAACTCGCAAGATTCTGCCCCGAAACCAAATCCCATAACTTGATCGTCCGATCGTTTCCGACCGATACCAATAACTTACCATCCAATGAACGCTCAACCCCTCGGATCCAACCTTGATGCGCTTCTACCGTGCGAATAATTTTGGGCTCCGCTTCCGCTACCGACCACCAAATCAAGCGACCTTCGCACCCGCCAGAGACCAAGATGTCTCCAGTTGGGTTGAACACCATCGTGTGCACCCAACTCTCGTGCCCAACCATCGGCACCTTCTCTCCTCCTGGAATCGTCCAACGCTGCAATTGAAAATCCTGCGAGGTACTCACACAATGTTGCCCATTGGGTGATAAACGACAAGCCACCAATGGTGACTCGGTCTTCCATTGATGAATCACATGGCTCTTGGTAATGTCGATATCGATCATACCAATACCTTCCAAATCGGCTCGGCTGCAGGATCCGCGATCGGCAATTCACGACCATCAACAATCAATGATTGACTGGAGTCCACGCCCACGGCACGCAATATGGTGTGGAAGATATCCCCATGATCCACCTGTCCATCGACGACTTCGGTCCCCTCATCATTTGTCTTGCCAAATGCCGCTCCCCGGATCGTCTTCGCACCCGCCATCACGACCGACCAAGCCCTCGACCAGTGATCGCGTCCGTAGTACAGGTTGATATTCGGTGTTCGGCCGAATTCGCTCAGCACAACTACTAACGTCTTTTCTAACATCCCGCGTTGCGCAAGATCATCAATGAAGTTCGCAAACGCTTCATCAAACTCGCCAACCTGCTCAATGTGAAAGTTAAAGTTATCGTTGTGCGTGTCGTAGTTCGAATGAGTTACCTGAACAAACGAAACGCCATTTTCTAATAATCGCCTCGCGACCAAACACTGACGCCCTAGTTCCGAAGTCCCATAGCGATCCTGGGCAGCTTGCGACTCCTTGCTTACATCAAAAACTTCTCGCTTCTCCATTAGCCGTAACGCTTGCTCATAAGAATGCGTATAAGCATCAGTGACTGCGGAGCGGCGCTGAGACAAGAACTGCTCATTGATCCGACGACGAAACTCGTGCCGACGCTGCTCCACCTCTGCCGAAATCGCATCCGGCTTGACCGAATTCTGCGGCGGCTTGTCTCCACCCAAATGGATGCTCGAGTACTTCGGCCCCAAATAAGCCGCCTCGTTGCCACGACCGCCGCCACCTCCCGGTGTGACGATGATGTGGCCAGGCAAACCAGTCTGCTCATCATGCAACATCTTCGCAGCGACCGAACCGATTTGAGGATACTCTGCCGAAGGCGTCTGACGCCGGCCTGTGAGCATCATATAAGCCCCCTTACCGTGATCGTCTTCGGACGTATTCACTCCACGCAGCAAACACAAGTGATGCATCTGCTTGGCCGTCTTCGGCATCAACTCCGAAATATGAATCCCAGGGACACTTGTCGGTATCGCTCGGAACGGCCCGCCCGTTTTTGCCCCCGGCTTCGGATCCCAACTCTCCAACTGACTCAACCCACCGTGCATGTTGAACACAACGACTCGATAGTCATTTTTGGTAACCTCCGCCGCCGCTGCTCCACTTGCTAACGCAGACAACGAGCCAACAACTCCACCACCTGAGAACCCCGTTCCAAACGCTGCACTACCGGCTACCGTTGCCCCCGTGGCAGCCCCTAAAAACCGACGACGATTGACCAAATGCTCCATCGATCCACATGCGTAATGAGCTTTTTTCATGGTTTCTTTCTCCTAACAATTCGTTGGCCAAACCAATTCGAAGTATTCACGAGGTACTCGTTCCAGCCTTGCACTCAAGCTACCGCTAAAACAACCATCCCTCAATCTATCGTTCCCGTTGTCTTCTATCGTATTTCATGTTTGCCCATCGGTCGCGACGATTCTCGCCGGAAATATCTCTACCGATCCGTTCCGCTGAACCTTATACCTAGGGATACAAACGAAACTCGGCACCTGCCAGTATCGCCCAAACCAATTCGTGCACCATCGCTGGCTTGCTCTCTGGCCCCTTCGATAGCACCTCTGTAAACATCTGCTGCTCTTCGGCCGTCGGAGCACGCCCAAGCAGCCCAAGGGTCAGCAACCCAACCGCTTGCGCTGGATCGGTACCTTGGACTACACGATTGGTTAGATTATTGCCATTCGGTGCCGACCAGCCAAATACAGATCCACCATTCGCAACGTACAAGGCTTGGTCCGGCGACGCAAAAAAGTCGTCACTTGTCTGCCCTACCCCTGACGCGTACAAATTCGAAAAGACATCGACATTCGACTGCAACTTATCAATCGCACCTCGTACACCTTGTACCTGCCGGGCACTTCGAGCCTCCGCCGGTGCATCGTCTCCCAACGCTTGCGATTTCTGCAATTCCGCCAACTCGTTCTGCACATACGATGGCAAAACATTAGTAGCAGTCAATACAGACCACCCCATCTGTTCTGGACTCAATGCACGCTCGGGTGCCATTGCCAACGAAGCCTGAAGATCCTCGTTGAACTCACTTCGCAACAAAGCGCACTCTTCTATCCCTTTGGTCTGCTTAGTGACTAACTCTTGCTCCGCCAACTGCAAAGCCGCAATACCGTCACTATGCGCCTTCATCTTCGCAGCAACCGCATCCAATGCTTCTTTTGCTACCTTCGCCTGACTCTGCATCTCAGCAACCTTCCCTTGCATCCCCTTCTGCTCGGCTTGCTTCTCTAACAACAACCCTTGCTTCGCGACCATCCCAGCTTCTACGGCTACTACCGCTGCATCGAGCGCCGCGGCATCCCCAAGCAATCCCTTGGACTCCATCAACGAAGCCTTCGTACTTGCCAACTTGCCAACCTGTCCCTGAACCTCTTGAACAATCATGTCGAGTTGAGCAAGCTGCTTGACGACCTCACCCAAACTTCCCTCAATCGCTGCAACCGCTTGCTCAGCCTGAGTTTTTTCCCCGGTCATCGCTGTCATGCCCTCAAGCATCACATTGCGCTGCATTGCCAATTGTGCGGCTTGCGATTGGAACCCTTGAATCTCTGTCGATCGGTCAAACCACTGTAACCAACGTTCCAACCTTGCAACGTGCTGCTGACCATGCGTCGTCTTTTTGCGAATCGCTTGATAAACCGCTCTCGCAGCAACCATCTGAGCATCAGCCGATTGCAACTGCTGCTCTATCGGCGCAATTCGATCGACAATTCCCTGCCACTTGCCTCGCTCGGCTTCCCGAGCCGCCAACAAAGTATCACGATTTGCTGCGGCCGCTGCCGTAGCTTGCTCCAAAGGTGCCAACTGTGGCTTCAATGCCTCTGCCTTCGCTCGAGTGGCCTGAATACTCGCTGCCAATTCCGGATCATCCCCCAACGCTTTAGCCTGCTCTAACTTACTTGCCGCCTCACCTAACAATTGGATCTTTTGATTCAATCCATTCTGAGCTCCCAAAGCTTTGTCGTAAGCCGCACTGGCCTCCACCCACTTCTTCATCGCTTCTTGAAAGGTCCCCTCGGCCCCATCCAACTCCGCTCGCAGGGCAACACGATTCTTCTGGATCTCTCTCCATGCGTCTCGAGTCCCCTCGTAAGACTTCTCCGCAGCTTCCTGCTGCTTATCTAACTCCGCCAATTCGGATTCCAATGCCCCCTTGCGCTGTACGATCTCTCCCCGCCAAGCGATCGCTTCCGGCGAACCGACTCGAATCACCGAACGCTCGTCGACCTGCTCATCAAAAGGTGTTCGATGCCCGCGCCGATAGGTCTCACTCATACAGATTTGCTTGAGCAATTCATCAACCTGAAAATTCGATGCGACTAATGCGTCCGTCAACGCGACAAGCAACTCTGGATTGCTCGGAGGATTGTCGAAATGATGCATATCCAAGGGATGAACAAGCCCTCTTCCAAATGCAATCGCCCAAATTCGATTCGCCCAGTTCTCCGCAAACGCACGGTTGCTCCCCTGCAACTGCTCAGCCAACAATGCGCGGCGAGACTGCACCGGTGGATTCGGTAATCCACCAAAAGCACCTTCGGGTGCAGCCGCGGTAATTCGCTGATCAGGAGCTAAATAAGCCTCCGGCTTTTCGGTTCCTCCAGGGACTCTCGAAGCCGAACGGAATGAGACCCCCTTGTTAAACACCGACTCAAAAGGTGCATCGCCCGGGGCCTTCTCCGCATACATCTGCAACTTCTGCTCCGCTCCCTTATCATCCGTCGTCTTCCCCTCCACCAAAGCGCTCGGAGAGACAAAGGCCAAGATACCGTGATAGTCCAATTGATGGTAATCATCGATTTGAGGATGATCGTGGCACTGCGCACACTGCATATCACGTCCAAAAAACACTCGACCAATGTCCCGAGCTATCGCATGCGGATCACCACCGCGATCCAAAAAGAATCGCTGCTCCGCACGCTCGACTCGATTCCACCAACTGCTCTTGATTACCCCGCGTAGCACCTGATCCAACGGCGTTTTACCATCCACCATCCGTCGCAAATAAGCCATCCAAGTTGCACGGTCTACATGCTGAAACGCTCGCCGTTGCATCAGTGTCTTGTCGTACCAATCCACCATCCTTTCGCGGTGCAGCGGATCTGCAAAAAATCGATCAACCCAAACTCCCCATCGCCCCTCCGGCGCTGTCGCTAAAAAAGCCTCGTACTCTTCAGGGGTAGGAACAGTGTTCCTCAAATCCAACGACAATCGCCGCAACGCCTGCGCTTCAGATACCCCGTGCGCCTGAGTCCATGTAAACTCCGGTCGACTCAACTCATCAATGCGTTGAGTTAACGTAGGCCCCTGAGCTAAAACCTCTTGGGGATTTTGAAACCCAAAAAGGAGCATCGTTGAAAGAACTAGGGTGGCTAGCAGTCCTCCACGCCACGACGGATTCCATCCGTTCATGATCGGACTCGCTTATCGTAAGGGGTAGGTGGGATCCCAAAACTATCGCAACGATTCAATCACCGAACCCTGCGGACGCTTGGGATTATGGAAGGAAGGGGGGACGAACCTATCTGTTATGGTTGCTCGCAAGTCCCGCGTCAACAGGGCTTGCTCATCCCATCAAGCACCAACTGAATCTTTTTCTCTAATAAAGCGATCTGTTCCAGCACTTCGTCGTACCGGGATACCATCTCGTCGATTCGGCTCGGTTGGTCCAGCCGCAACGAACCACCCAATTCCTCAAACGCATCTTCCGCGTCAGAAAAAACGTCTTCGTTGATTGTGGAGCTCATTTTCGTCCGTGCCCAAACCGAGTAGCCAAAGCGACCAATATCCTCGGGGTCGGCTTTCGACCTTGCTCAACAGCACTGTATTGACGAGAGTAACCGTTCTACGCATTAGGCAAAATCGGCAACTTACAACGACTTTGCCTCCCCCGACCCATCCCGCTCCCGCCCCGTCGATGCTTCAGCCTGATCAAAAAGCAGCGGATAATCACTCTATCCCACCCCACCGAAACGCTCTCGGACCTCCGTCGCTATACGAAAAACTACAATCAGGCCTTCTAATGAAATTGTTAGGATTCCAAACCCCAAAAATCATGCACTTCTCGTCAGTCTTCCCAAGACCATTTCAATCCGCTCCTTGGCAATCGGACTATTACGATCATTCGGGTCTCGGCAAACTCCACCTCGCAGTCCGATCCAATCCGCACCCAATAACCTGACCCTCTCCAATCCATCCGTCCGCAATGAACCCGCAATTGCGATTTCCAATCCCTCTCGATGCGATTGTTCAATACGCTCCGTCAATAAACCAAACGGGAGATAATCCAGCAAATTACTTCCATCCTTAATTGCCGTATCGATCAAAATCCTCCGCGTTCCCATCCCCTTTGCCACCGATAACACCTCGTTCCAGTCGGGTGCTCCGACCCTTTGATAATCTGCGTAATGCGCCAGGATAGCTTGGGCTCTACTTGGTAACCTCTCCACAAGAGATGCAAAATGCCCCTTCCAATCACTCCGCACTTGGCATCCCTTTAGCCCCCACTTAATTGCCCCTTGATCCCCGAGCGCCTCGATTCGCATCCGATTCGCCATGGTCCATTCGCAAGGCTTTGCCCACTCCAGAAGCTCACCACCTGCAATGCTCCATTGAAACTCCGCACCCCGAAATGTATCAACATCCCTCCCCGAGATCGCCGCAAAACGCTTCGCCGAATCTCTCACGACGCTCAGACTCGGTTGCCCCAATGCCCCCGCTTTGGGATCCTTAAAATCAATCCACGGGACCTTGGAATCGAACGCAATTTCGAATTCCTCGACCGTGTTGACGCTGATCAGTAATCGGCTGATGGTTGAATTAAGCATGCTGACAGATTAAAACATATCTCGAACACCAACAGGGGGCGTGCACGATTCTTGGGTTTTATCAGGTGGCTCGCAAGACCCGCTGAAGGATAGAGGTAGGTTTGTCAACTGATTTTTCTTGGATCGATAACCAATCCGATTTAACCGATTGGGTTCGCGCTTCGGCTCGCTGCCCATTGATCGGTTTCGATACCGAATTCGTATCGGAAGACTCCTACCGCCCAATCCTTTGCTTGATCCAAGTCGCAACGCAGGACGGAATCGCTGTAATCGATCCACTCGCCATAGAGGACCTGAGCGAGTTCTGGCAATTCCTCCTCGACCCAAATAAAACTGTGGTCGTCCATGCGGGACGAGAAGAATCTCTCTTCTGCTTCCGTGCAACCGAGAGTCAAATCCCTAATCTTTTCGACATCCAAGTCGCAGCAGGATTCCTTGGCATGGAATACCCTGCCTCCTACGGCAAACTCGTTAATCGCGTTGTCGGCAAAACACTCGACAAAGAAGAAACTCGCTCCGACTGGCGTTTACGCCCCCTCTCCCGCCACCAACTTGAATACGCCGCACAAGACGTCCGCGACCTGCTGAAGATCTACCAAGTCTTCTCGGACCGCCTCAAAAAACACAACCGCCTCGAATGGCTCATCGAAGAGACTCGCATACGCCAAGACGAACTGCATGCATACGAATCAAGCGAAAATTGGCATCGACTTAGTGGCATCTCGGCGCTGTCCGGACAAGCTCTCAGCGTCGCGCGTGGACTTTGGAACTGGAGAGATACCAAAGCCAAAGAAAAGAACGTGCCCCCTCGAAGAATTCTCCGCGATGACCTTCTCGTAGAACTTGCTCGACGTGGATCCACCGATCACCGACACCTCGCATCCCTCAGAGGAATGGAATTTCGAAACACCCGCAATTGGATCCCCGCCATCGCTGAAGTCATCGAAGCCTCCCTGCTCGAACCACCTCCAATTTGGCCCAAGAAACAACGGTTCGGTAAAGGCCAACCACCCGGGATGCTAACTCAATTTCTCTCCGCCGCTACCGCTTTCATCTGCCATCAAAAACACATCTCTCCAATGCTCGTCGCCACCGCTGACGACCTTCGCGACTTCGTTCAGTTTCGATTGGAACCCCAACCCGCTCCTCAGTCGCCACCAAATCTACTGCAAGGCTGGCGAGCCGATCTAGTCGGCCGTGAACTCGACGAACTTCTCGCCGGAAAACTTGCGATCGTTCTCGATAATCCCAAAAGCGATATACCGATCAAATTCCTTCACGTAGATCACAACGCACGCTGAGTCGCTCCCACGCTGGAACTAGCAAGCACTCGTTGTGCTCAACGCCCATGATCACGCTCTCTCACTACACCACATGTCGACTTGCAAGTCATACAAACCAAGTGGCTGTTTCTATATGAGCTAGATAAAAGCCCATAGACTAAAATGTGTTGCCCATCAATCGAGCCATGTCCGACTCTTGTCCATACAACACCAACAAATCCCCCTCTTGTACAACATCCAACGGTCCAGGTATCCCCGGTAATAACTCGTTGTTTCTTCGCAACGCTAAAACCACCACGCCAATATCCCATGGCCTAGAATCCCGCAGCGTCTTTCCAATCAATCGATTCCCTTTTTCAATCAAATACTCCGTGACGGCATACCCATGCTCAACCCGCAATAACAACTCGTAGTCCATCGCCCGCACTAAGCCAGCTTGTTGCAACGACAACGAAATCCAATGATCGAGATTCCTGCGGATCCAAGGCGTACGCCCCAAAGCACTCATACCGAAAGCGACGAGCACTGCGATCAAGATGATCATCAGTGAATGAAAAACATTGCTACCTTGCACAAAAGTCGCGACCGTCGTTGCTAAGGCTGATGTTAGCCCGATGTTTCCAACCAAGATCAAATCGCGAATAATCCTACGACGTACCGGATGGTTGACCACCAACTCAGCTTCTTTCGTGGTAAAGCCCACGCCGAAAAATGCGGAATAACTCTGAAAACTTGCTGTATCAAAACTCAATCCTGTCATCATCAAAGCCGTGGTCGCAACCTTGATCGCCAAGAACGAAAAGAGCGCGATGACAAGCAGCGTTACTATCGCGGTCATTCGCCTGCCCGAGCTTCCGCACCTCTACCACCCAACCTAGCACCCGCATAAATTCGCGAAGCGTTGTAGCGAGGAACTGCCATCGGCGTCGGACGCAAATCAAATCCTACCGACAACTTGCTGAAATATACCAACTGCTCTTTTCGAGTTCCTTGATACAACTCCGGTATCTTACGCTGATCAACCAATTCCAATAGCAACCTAGGCTGTACCGCCGGACCAAAGTTTAAATTGTATTCCGACGTATCCGCCATCTGCCCCTTCGGTGCAAAACGATCGATCACATCCCGGATCCCTTGCGTGTAAATAAATCGATTATTCGTATCGGCTGCTCCCAACGAATCAAAACCTCCAACCGTCACTATACTTTGGTCACGATCATGAAACTGATAAGCCTCATAGCCGGCCGCTCGAAGCGCTTTCATCACGATGTAAGCTCGCTCTGCAGCTTGCTCAAGTGCGCTGCCGCCCTCGCCTCCACCCGCCCCTTCTTTACCTCCCTGCCCCCAAGACAACAATTCGCTATCACCTCGAAAAGTTATCACACGGACAGAGTATTTTCCCTTGCAATCCAAAAGCGAATGCTCGTTGTAACCCGGCTGACGATTCATGTCATAGACGAATTTCTCAAGTTCGGGCGACTGAAAAAATTCAATCGGCAACAACGGATTCCGAGTCATGAAAGCCCCCGACATCGGGCCAGCTTTCTTGTCCTTCGACAAACTGCTCAACCACTTCTTCGCTCGCTTTATGTTCTCTTCACTCCCCTGCTCCTTTGAATCGCCTCCAGTTGCGTCCTCCTCCATCAACGACTTCGCTTGATATGATTTCACCCGCTCCAACATCGGTGATACCGACGGATGCTCCAATGAATCAAACTCCCCCACTAATACGGCATACCCATCGACGACCTTCGCGTCACGATACCTCATTACCTTCTGACTGCCATCCTCCCGTATTCCCGATCCCGGCACCGGCGCAGAATAGTCAAACTTCTTCTCTAATAAGAAAGCCGCAAGCCCCAAATCACGCTGAATCTCTTGCGCTAACGCCTCCGCAGATTCCTTTGCTCTTTCACCCTCAAACGAATGGGCAAAAATCAACCAAGGCCCATTTTCAGGTTTCAAGTCCAAGACCGCTTTGGTTTCTTTAACACCGCGGCGGAACATCCCGCTCAGCGCCGTCTGCCCAGAAACCTCCTCGCTAAACCCCGCAAAAAGCGTAGACATGCATACGATCGAATAGATAAACCTTACACCACCCCAACGGTTCGAACGACGCATCATCAGATTCCTTCCTGAAGCCCAAGCTCAACAACCGGATGCACACCCTCCTAAACCAAACTCTCTAAAGCTTAGCCAGAAGTGACCCTGATGGCAGAGATAGCAAGTCTAAAGAACTGACGCTAGAGCTATTTCCCAAGCTTGCCCGCCGCCTTGCGAAAAGCCTCAAACTGCTCTCGAAGCGATTCGGGCGGACGAAGTCGACTACCTTCCTCTCGCATTCCCCGCAATCCGTCATTGCGATCCTTCAAAGTGTTGACTTTCTGACCCGTCCCACTCAACCCTAAATTCCGCAACGTCTCCTCCAACTCCACTCGCTTCCTTGGATCCGTCTTTGCCTGCTCCTTCGCCCGCTTCCAACGATCTGCGAACTGCCTCAAATCGTCCGCACTCCAATTTAGCCGCTTGAGCAACTCCGGATCCGGTTGGTCTTTTTGACGCTCGATATACTCAAGCATCATGTCCGTTGCCTTATCAGCATACTCCACCCTCGCGCGATCAGACCCAAACTCGCCACCCTCACCACGTCTGGCCTCGCCACTTCCACCACCCTTCGGCGCTCGCCCCTGCTGATTCATACCCGATCCCGCCGAATTCGGTTCGCCAGAAATCTGTGGACCATCTTCCCCTCCCTCTTCGCTCCCCGATCCCTGCCCCCCACCCTGTTCCTTATTCGAAGCCTTCTCACCCTCCTCACCCGGATTGCGATTCGGTTTCACCGCAGCCTCATTCCCACTCTTTTCTCCACTACCCTTTTCTCCTCCACCCTTTTCTCCTCCACCCTTTTCTCCACTCCCCTTCTCT
>CAZACJ010000043.1:12653-39949 GCA_964483385.1 uncultured Pirellula sp.
ACCCTTTTCTCCTCCACCCTTTTCTCCTCCACCCTTTTCTCCACTCCCCTTCTCTCCACTACCCTTCTCTCCACTACCCTTCTCTCCACTACCCTTCTCTCCACTACCCTTGTTTTCCTTTCCAGCACCTTCCTTACCAGATTGAGACTTCCCACTTTCGGAGTTCTCTGCCCCAGCCTTGCCATTGCCAGCTTGTTTCTCCCTCTCGCTATCCCCACCTGTATTCTCAGAACCACCCTTCTCTGGGCCACCCTTCTCTGTACCTGAATCTTGGCCCTTACCATCCTGCGAACCGTTTGGATCCGCGATTTCGCGATCGCCCCCTTGCTTTTCCTGCCCACTCATCTGGGAACCATTTGTCTGGGATCCATTTGGGTTCTTCTTATCCGGTTGACTTCCACCCTTCTCATTGCCAACCTGATTCTCCTGCGGGCCATCGGCTCCCTGCGGCCCGGTCTGATTCTTCCCAACCTCATTAGAACCAACTCCCTCCTTACCAACGCCATCCGTATTGGGCTTGTTCTGCCCCTCCCCACCTTTGTTCGCGCCGCTCTCTTGATTGGCTGCCTCTTGCGCCTTCCCGACTGGCTCGTTCCCGACTGGCTCCTTGCCATTGCCTTTCAAATCCTGCCCCATCTTATCCAAGGCAGAAGGATCATTCCCTGACCTACCGCCTCCTTCCGCCCCCTTTCCGCCGCTCCCCTCCCGATCGGAATCAGGCTTGTTTCCGTCACTCTTCTGGGGCCCTTGATTTCCACCTGCTTGATCGCCTCTGTTGCCCTTCTCAGAACCACTCGAATTCGCTCCGCTTGAATTTTCACCGCCAACCTTCTCTCCAGATTTTTCCTGCCCACTCTTTGTACTATTACCATTCTCCGCGTTAGCGCGTTCCGCTGGCGTTCCCTCGGCTTCTGCACCCCCCTGTCCTGCTTCACCCCCCGCCGGCTTCTTACCAAAATTTTCACTCTTCGCGGATCGATCCATTCCCTGTCGCGAATCCTCAGCCCCCTCACCTTTGCTCCCTTCGCTGCGATCTTGTGAACCTGCTCCACTTTCCGTCCCCTTGGACTTGTCTTTCATGAACTCTTGAATGCGATTGAACGCATTGCGATCATCTGAGAGTGATTCGCCTTGCTCAGTTCCTGCCTCACTTCCAGTCGCGTCGCTCGCACCCCGTCCCTGACTTGCCCCCCCCTCACTTGCTTTGCCCTGTTTCGGATTCTCATTTCCCTTTGCTTCGGCGTTCCCTCGCGATGACTCACCTGTACGGCTCCCGTCCGACAAAGATTCCCCCTGGTTCATCTCTTGCTGCCCGGAATCCCCACTCCCCTCTCCGCCATCCTGCGGATTGCCTGACGACTCTCCACTTGCACCTGACTTTGAATTCGACTTACCGCTGTTGTTCCTCTGCCCCTCTTTGTTCGCTCCCCCTTTTGTCCCTGATTCGCCCCCGCTACCCAATCCAGGCCCCTGCGACTGCTGAGAATCTTGTGCTGTATTGGAATCCGCACCTTGGTTCCCTGGTTGATTCGATCGTTCGGGCCGATTCCCCTTCCCTGCATTGCGAGGATCATTTTGAGGAACCTTGTTCCAGTCGATCTTCTCCCGCGTGGGGGCCTGATTTCCTGCCCCTACCTCTTCTTTATTTGCAATGCGATTATCCTGTCCTGGTTCACTTGCCCCTTCAGGAGTCGCTTGGGTTCCCTCAACGATTCGAATTCGCAAAGGACTTGATCGGCCGACCTGCGGCTCCATCCGTTGCGTGCCGGGAATGTGGTAATTATCCTCGGCCTGCACAACAACATCGAATTCATCCCCAACTTTTACCCCCAACTCCGAAGGCTTGAGCGCATAGTCAAAACTCTTCTTCAGTGGCTCGTCCTCGCTCGCTTCCATCAAGTTCGCTTGAAACAACTCTTTCGGCTCATTCGGCCTGAGGCGATTTTCAATCAACCCATAAAGATCCACACGAGACAAACCGTAATCAGGATCCGTAGCAAGAACCTCCAGCGACACTTCTTGGTCGATCGGCACATCGATCGGGCCAACAATACCACTGCCAAACTCCGCTTCCGGTGGCAAATCCGGAATCACCTTCACTGGATATATCACTGGGTCATGGTTCGACTCGTGCAGAGTATTCGTTGCCTTGATCCGATAATTCGATTCTCGCTTCTTGCGAGACTTCGAGTCCACCGTAGCAACCCAATCGGCCGATAACTTGCTACCCTCCACCTTCATGTCGACGGTCTCGCCAACACTCAGTAATGTCTTCCCCTGAAGGATCGGATCGAACTCGATTCTCGCTTTTTGCATCTCTTGATTAGCAAGTGCACTGAAACGCACTACGGTCCCTTCAGGCACTTCAAACTGCCCCTGCTGCACCAATGTTCGAGATTTCAGTTGTGTATAGGTTGGGAAATCCAACTCGATCTGATCGATCGCAACTAACGGTACAACTTGGATATCCACTTTGAACGGGCCGGCCTTCGCATCGCCCGCTGTGATCCAATAAGTCAGCGGTTGATGAATTCCACCGAAATTCTTCCCAAAGTCGAGTTTGTAATGAACCCCCTGGATCTCTTCACGGAGCGGGACCACCTCCCCCTGCACTTGCCCATCGGAAAGATCATATCGCAGTTGTACCTTTTCGTTTTTGTGCAAGCCTCGCAACATCACATCGAGCGGTAGCGACGAACCTTGCATTACCGTGGTTGCCCCCGGCGTTATTTGTACAAACTGCACCCGTGTGGCAGGCTCTATGTTCGCCCAAGGCAACAACAGACGACTAGCACTCGTCCAACCACTCTTCGGACTCGCAAAAAAATAAACCGCGACGCAAAGTAAACAACCAAAAAACGCTGCACTCAGACGTATTAAATTTGCCGTGTCTGCCACCTGCGTGGAATCGGCATTCTTAATGTACCGAAACGCATAGCGACCAATCTGGTTCAGCACACTCTTCGGCGGAGTTGCATCCGTACGATTCAACTGCAACCAACTGATCAAACTGTCCTTAGTATCAGGTAATTGCTTCTCAATCAGCCTCGCTGCATGCTCCGGATTGATCGGATACAACATCGGCGGAATAACTCTTCTTACAAGCCACCAAACGCTCCACAAGGCCAAGCATCCAAATACAGCCAAACGTGTGAACCGATTGAATTCCCAAAGCCAATGATCTACCAAGATGAAAAAAGTTAAAGCGAATAACAATCCCGTCAACCAAACCATCCACCCATAAAACAACTCTGTGCGACGGATATGCAACGCCGCAGAACGCACAAAGTCTTTAATCGGATCAGGTTGTGCACCATTACCAGAGTTCGATACAGGTGTTCCGGTAACCGCTTGACTCATAGATCAAAGCCCCATACCGAGGTACCCCCCGGACTCCTCAAGTGACTGCTCGAGCTTCTCTAACCTTCGACGAGTTTGCTCGTCATCCCCATAAGCAATAAATCGGTTGAACTCTTCAATGACCGCTTGAGAGACCGTTTCAGCAAACCAATTCACTACGTGCTGCTCCAACCAAGAAACATTTTCCTGATCCAATGACACCTGAAGCTTCGTGTTCATCGCTCGTCTATCGGCACCGTCCGTAAATAGAACTCCTTCGAAACGGAAGGCGATCATCCCCGACGATGGATTGTTCGTCACGTAGAATCGACAAAATGCATTATGAAGGTAGTACGTATTGTGCGTCCCATGCGATCCAATCGCTTGCTTGATCCGATTCCATTTCGCTATCAACCCTGGCGAGGCATCCAAGGGAGGATCCAATCGAGTAACGCTGCGCAACGGCAAACAATCAAACTGCACATCGACCGGCCGATGCAACCCAGCTTCACGATCAGCCACCCGCACCGATGTAGGTGCCGACGAAACCTGACCGGACTCTCGCCCACCCGACACTTGAGATTCAGTACTCATGCGCTGCCCTCCTCGGTACCTAACTTTTGGTTCACAAAAATGAGCTCGCTTTCTCGAACACTAAAATCTGATCGATCGAACTCACCCCTAAAGCTTAACCGAATCAACTCGCAAACGCTTGCGCCAAAATTTCTTTCTCCTCTAACTTGTGAGATCTCAAAGATCCAGTCGCGGGACTTGCAGACTCCGGTCTAGAGACGAGCGATAACGGATGCTTCTTAACGATCTCATCCCCCCAACGCATCTTCACAAATTGCCAAGCTCCCATATTGCTCGGCTCATCCTGGTACCAAACGACCTGAGTACCAGCCGCATAACCTGATAATGCTTGCATCACCATCGCGACATCGAGCGGATAGAACTGCTCGATACGAACCAACGCGATATCCTGCGCGTTGAGTCGCTTGCGTTCTTCCAACAAGTCGTAATAAGCCTTACCTGTACTCAAAATCACCCGGCGTGTTGGCGAGTCTGCCGGTCGATCATCTGGCAGGATCTTCTGGAAAGTGCCTTGACTAATTTCATCAAGCGTCGAAGTACATCCAGGATGCCGCAACAAACTCTTGGGAGTCAATACAATCAATGGCTTGCTCCACTTCGATTTCACCTGGCGACGCAACAAGTGATAGTACTGAGCCGGCGTCGAGGGTTGCGTGACAATCACGTTGTGCTCCGCCGTCAATAACAGGAATCGCTCCAAGCGAGCACTGCAATGCTCCGGCCCTTGCCCTTCGAAACCATGCGGCAACAACATCACCAAGCGACTCAATCGCTTCCACTTGTCTTCCGCACTCGTGATGAATTGGTCGACGATACACTGCGCAACGTTCCAGAAATCTCCGAACTGTGCTTCCCAAGCCACAAGCCCCTCTGGACAGTCTAGACTGTACCCGTACTCAAATCCCAATACGGCGGCCTCTGAGAGAGGACTGTTGACGAGCTCAACCCGAGCCTGCCCCGGTTGTAAATGCCCCAAGGCCATATACCGGGCATTGTTGTCGGTATCGTGCAACACCGCATGGCGATGAGAGAATGTACCCCGCTCCACATCCTGGCCTGTCATACGAATCGGATGCCCGTCCGTTGCCAAAGACGCAAACGCGACTGCCTCAGCTCCCGCCCAATCCAACCGGGTCTTGCCCAACCCCATGTCGCGGCGATCTTCCAAAACCCTCGCAACCTTCTTGTTGACGTGAAAGCCCGGAGGGACTTCGCTGAGCTTGGCTAACAACTCCGATGCCCGCTCTCTAGGAATGGCTGTTTCAATGACATCCCCAGTCGGCTCAAACCCACCGAAATAACCTTCCCAAATCCCGGTCATCGATTGCAAGTCATAAACAAATGGCTCGCTTTTGGCTAACTCGAATTCTCGTGTCAACTGCTGATGCCTCGCCTCGGAAATCGAATCCGCCTCCTGACGCGTCATACCATTCATGCTCAGCAAATGCTCAAGGTAAGTCTCTCGAACTCCCTTCTTCGCATCGATCGCCGCATACATAAGCGGCTGCGTGAATCGCGGCTCGTCCGACTCGTTATGCCCCAACTTGCGATACGCATACATGTCGATGACGACATCTTTTTCGAACTGCTTGCGGAAGTCCATCGCCAAAGCCACCACCTGCGCGACCGCTTCTGGATCCTCCCCGTTAACGTGGAATATCGGAATTTCCAACATCTTCGCAATGTCGGTCGCATACGTGGTGCTCCGTCCTTGATCAGGCTCGGTCGTAAACCCAACTTGATTGTTGATCACCACATGCAACGTTCCGCCCGTCTTGTAACCAGGCAATTCGCTCAAGTTCAATGTTTCTTGAACAACACCTTCTCCGATAAAAGCCGCATCACCGTGAATCAATATCGTTAGGTTGTCCGTGCGATGCACGTCCCCATCACGGTCTTGCTTTGCTCGACAACGACCTAATGCAACAGGATTTACAAACTCCAAGTGACTCGGGTTGAAGCACAACGATATGTGTAACTTGTCACCCCCACGCGTCGTCCAATCACTGCTGTATCCCATGTGGTACTTCACGTCCCCCCCACCACGGAACAGTTCCGGATTCGGATCATCAAACGACCAGAATATACTCTGTGCTCGCTTGCCCATGATGTTCGCCAACACGTTCAAACGCCCACGGTGAGCCATCGCCATCACGACGTTCCCAACACCTTGCTCTCCCGCCTTCTCCAAAGACAAATCCAAAAGTGGTATCAAACTTTCGGAACCCTCAAGCGAAAAGGTCTTGTATCCGGTGTACTTCTTTCGCACAAACTCTTCAAACAAGGTCGCATCCGTCAGACGTGTGTAAATCCGTGTCTGAACATCTCGCGACAGCTGCAGACGATTCTCCGTCGACTCCATCCGACGTTGCAACCACTCCCGAATCGTGCGGTTGTCGATGTGCATAAACTGCGCACCGATCGATCGGCAATAAGTGTTCTTCAGTTTTTCAATGATGTCATTGAGAGTCCGACCATTGGTGTAGTGAATGTTCGGAGCCGCAAACGGTCGCTGCAAATCCTCTTCTGTCAGCCCATAAGCCCCCGGATCCAACTCCGGTATCGTCTTGCGCGCCATCCCCAACGGGTCGATCTTCGCCGCCAAATGACCGCGAACCCGATACTCTCGCACCAACTGATCGACCCGCTCTTGCATCCGAGCAAGCCACAGCGCATCAGGTAAACCAACTCCCGATTGACGCTCCTCATAACCGGCGTTCGACACCGGCTCGCTGACCAAAGACTCCGACTGCGCCGAAAGCGAAAACTCCTCAAAGTAGCGCCGCCAAGTCTCCGTTACGCTTGTCGGATCCTTAAGAAATTGTTCGTACAAGTCGTCGATGTAATCGAGACTATTGGTATTCATGATCGAAGTTGGGTTGGAGTGGTCGACAGTGCGACAAAAATGGGAAAATTCCACGACGAGGGCCCAAAGTCCGCCAAGCCCACTTTGAGTGTACATTAAAGCGAAAACGGACGCCATTGAGAAAGCGCAAGGCGTATTCATCACCCACCAAGCGGTTTCATCCGCTGAGATTATACATGCGTTAAACAGTCGCGGTAATGGCGTTTTCGAGTCGCTTAACGATGAATTTTTGCTTTACAACCACACAACCAAGGTGCAAATGGGAGGTTTAGGCAGGCTTTTCCGATTAAAGAAATTTTTCCGAAAGGGTCAAGTTTAACGATCAGCACGCCGATACCTCCGAACAGCGTCGCTGCGTCTCCTCCCCCGGATTCCCGCGACGACCTCGGTAAATCGCCGAGGGGCCCGGCAAACTGCCGGCATGTAATCTCGCCTTTCGCTACGGAAGTAAATGTCGTGAATCGCTTAACCACACTCAGCCTCCTTTGCGTTCTGCTGCTCGCTTTAGAGACCAACGGCCAAGAACTCCGCAAAGCACGCTCAACTCCCACGTCCAAACGCAATGCTGTACCCGCAAGGCTAGCTGGCACCCCTAAGCCCGCTACGGCACCCTCCACACAATACTCCGGCATGCGCCCTTCAACCGGAAAAGTTAGAGTTTCCCCAGCCGCCACTCGTGCCTTCCAAGAACCCATCCGCGAAGCTCTACCTTCGCAACTCCAGGGAGCAGAAGCCTACGACGCCGAAGACATGGAAATCGGCGAAGATGTTGTCATCGGCTCCCCCTACGAAGAAGCTGAATACCTCGGGGATGGCGAAGTATACTACGACGACGAACCGATGATGTACGATGCCGAAGGCTTCGATGAATCCTACGGAATTTATGAAGGTCATTACTCGCGTGGTTGCACCAGCTGCGGCGACGCAAGTTGCGATTCTTGCGGTATCGGCAACCCATTCGGTATCGACCTTTGTCATCCAGGCGGAGATCTACCCGGTCGCCAACTATGTATCTGCCTACCTTCCCACGGATGGGTAAGCGTCGACTACCTCGGCCTTTTCGCAAGCGGCATGAATATGCCTGCCCTCGTAAGCTCCTCTCCGGCTGGCACACCTCAATCCCTCGCCGGAGTACTGCCTGGTGCAACCACCCTCTACGGAGGAAACGACGAAGCCTTCACCAATAGCATCAGCGGTATCCGCGTCCGTGTCGGCATCTGGTCTGCAGTTCGACCAAACTTCGGTGCAGAAGGCGAATACTTCGGATTCAACGAACAAACTGAGAACTTCGAACGAACCTCCACAGGCTCCCCAATCCTCGCTCGCCCGTTTTATAACAACATCACCGGACTCCAAGACTCCGAACTGGTCGCCTTCCCAGGCTTGCTCAGCGGTCGTATCCGTGTCGATGCTACTTCCCGTCTCGATGCCGCAGCCGTTCGATTCCGGCACATCCTCTGCTGCTCCACCAAAGAGTCCTGCTCCCCCTGGGATTGCGGCCCAATCCCCGCTCAGTCCCGAATCGATGGAACACTCGGTTGGCGATTCGCTCAACTCGATGAATCCATTCACGTTATCGAAGACCTAACATCCTTAAGCCCGAACAACCCAGGTAGCTTCCTCATCCAAGACAACTTTCGCACCTTCAACCAATTCAATGGTGTGGAGTTCGGTGTCCAATGGACCGCTCGCCGTGGCTTCTGGACCCTCGATACCCTCATGCGAACCAGCGTAGGTATCAATCGTCAGTGGTTGGAAATCCAAGGTAACACGCGGATTCCTCGCGACGGAACTCCACTTGCCGGTGGACTCCTCGCTCAACCAGGAAGAAACATCGGTGTGGTCGATCGCAATGAATTCGGTGTCCTTCCAGAATTCGGTGCAACCCTCGGCTATCAATTGACCGAACGCCTCAAACTCAACGTTGGCTACACCGGAATCTTCTGGGCCAGCGTCCTGCGTCCCGGCGATCAAATCGATACAACCGTCAACACCGACCTTCTAGCTCCCGCACTACCGACCGAATCCTACCTAGGCCCTGCATTCACCGTTCGAGAAACCAACTACTGGGTCCAAGGCTTCACCGCTGGTATTGAGTACCGTTGGTAAACTCGGCGCAATCGTCCCCAATCGGAATACTTCAAAGGCTTGCCTCGATCTCGGTCGATGCAAGCCTTTGTGTTCTTGTAACTTTCGCGAACCTATGGGTTTTTACCAAATAAACGAACCCTCACTTCGCGTCCACGTCGTTCCAAAAGGTTTTGGTTGCCATGTCGAGTTTCTGGAAGCAATGGACGAAAGCCCTTCAAGGCAAGATCAGCGCGCGACAAAATTCTAAAAAAGCTGCCCGCCGACGCCTTCGTGTTGAACTTCTCGAAGGTCGACAACTCATGGCAGCAGATGTCCAAGGGATCGTCTACCACGACTCCAACAATGACTCGCAACTGAGCCCAGGCGAAACTCCACTAAGCGGTGTGGTTGTACAACTTTTCCAAGATAACGGCGACGGTGTCTACGGCCCTTCGGACACCCTGAAAGACTCAGCAACATCTGCGGCTAACGGAAGCTACGTCCTGACCGCCGAAACGGTCGGTACCTACTTCGTAGTTCAAAACACCCAACCAACCGGCTTCACCCAAAGGTTCTCTCAACGAGTCCAAAAGGTCTCGATCACCAACGCCGATCTTGCGATTGTCGATAAACTTGTCATCGACACCTTCAATACCACCCAACAAGTCGTCAATGCGAACTTCCCAGGTGCAACACCAAACTCCTCGACACTCGCCGCTCCAGAAGCACTCGGAGGAGAACGCGATGTGTTTGTTGATGCAACCGCTGGCTCTATCAGTGTCGCTGCTAACGGTACCCCCAAACCAGGCGAACTCGTCTTTGATGTGGGAGCCGGTGCAAACGGTAAACGTGTCGTCAGCTACGATGGTGTCGACGGCTCTCCAAATATCAATCCCACTGGACTCAATAGCCTCGATCTGACATCCGCAGGTACTGCCAATGCTTTCCGTTTCCAAATCGGCGGAGAAGCAGGTACTCGCCTAGTGATCCGAGTTCATAGCGGCGTAAACGCTTCCTCCCGCGAAGTGCCAATCCCAACAACCTCCGGCGCCAACGCCACCGCAGACTTAATCGTCCCATTCTCCGATTTCACATCCCTTTCAGGATCCGGTGCGAATTTCGCAAACGTCGGTGCCATTGAAATCGAAGTCATCGGCCCTGATGCAGCCGACGCAATCGTCAATACCTTCAGCACCGTCGGCCCATCGACCCGCGAAGTTAATCTCGCAAACCTCACCGCCATGGCAATCGGCAACCAAGTCTTCGCAGACCGAAACAACAACGGTATCTTCGATAACTCCGGTGCCAACCCCGAAGTCGGAGTACCAAATGTTCAACTCCAACTCATAGAAGACTCCAACAATGACGGGATCTACAGTCCAGGTATCGACCAACAAGCCATCACATCCCTAGGGGCTCCACAATCAACAAGCACCAACGCATCGGGAATCTACGCCTTCGCCCCCATTCCACAAGGAAACTACTTCGTCGTTATCCCCGCCACACAATTCGCAAACGGGAACGCAGCGGCGGGGTACTCGGTTAGCTCAGTCGTTCCACCTAACGCTCCAAACAACGCGAACACCGCAGTCGCTCTCGTCGGAGGTGGCGCAGTAACCAAACGAGTAGTCTTAACCCCAGGCGCTGCACCTACCACTGACGGTGACTCCGATCCCAACACAGACAACTCCATCGACATCGGACTAAATCCCAATTTCGATCTTACCATCGAAAAATTCGGTCCTGCAAACACCACCGAGGGTAGCACAATTACCTACACCCTCAAGGCAGTTAACAACAGCCCAATCGAAGCCCGTGAAGTTGTCGTTGCTGACAACATCCCCGATGGCCTGCGGGTCATCAGCGCATCTCTGAACAACGCCTTCGTTGCTGTCCCAGCTTCTGCCGTCGATTCAAATCCGTCAAACCCAGATAACATCGTCTTCAACGTCGGTACCCTCGCTCCCCTCTCGAGCCAAAGCAACATCCAAATCGTCGCCGCAGTCCTACAAGGCACTACCGGACCATCACTGATCAACTCAGCCACCATCGCGACCACCGACGCGACCTTCGCTGAAACCAATCTCGATAACAATCGCGCGGAAGTCACCACCCTGCTCGCCGCCCGTCCGGTTGACCTCACCGGCCGAATTTATGTCGACGTCGAAAAGAACAACGTTAGTGACCCCACCGACCCGGGTATTCCTGGCGCAAGCGTCTTCTTGACCGGCACCCCTTTCACAGGCAACACACCTGTCAATCTACTAACCACCACCAACCAAAACGGTGACTACGCGTTCACAAACGTGCAACAAGGGAACTACAGCGTCCGAGTAAACACCCCCTCTGGATTCTCGTTCCAATCCTCAAACCCAGGGACCACTCAAGGAACCGCAGGTTTCCAAACGATTGCGAACATCAACCTCAATACCAACTCCTCACTGAATAACATCGGTTTCACCCGAGCATTCAGCAAACGCTTGTTCCTCGCTTCATCCTCGCCGCTGTAAGCGAACACAAAAGCGACCCCAGGCATTATCAACGCACCGGACGCAACACGCGAATCCGGTGCGCCTGACTATCCCCAATCCATACCGAGCCATCGGCATCGACAAAGATTCCATGCAATCTCGCCAATCGGCACTCCCGAGGATCTCCTAACTCTGCATCATCTACCGGACCATCCCCCTCCGCGCCAGTACCAGCCACAACATCAATAATACCTGTCACTCCATCAATACGACGCACACTGTGACTCTCGGTATCCGCTAACCAAACGTTTCCCTTGGCATCAATAGCAATCCCCTTGGGCCCCTTGAGCTTCGCGGATTTCGCCGGTCCACCATTCCCGCTAAAACCACTCTCGCCCGTCCCAGCAACGTGAACGTACACTCCTCGATCCATCGCAATGCGAAACACCTGATTCCCCTCACGGGTCACTAACCACAAGTCCCCCTTCGCATCGAAATCGATTGAACGAGGCCCATTCAGCGGCGTCCCAACAACTTCTGCTCCATCCGGTGTCCGGCCCGGTTTGCCAGTCCCAGCGAACGTTTCTATCGTACCGCTCTCCATGTCCACCCGCCTGACTACGTGGTTTCCAATGTCGCATATGTACAATCGACCATCCGGCCCGAACTGAATGCTGTGCGGCTGGCGCAACATCGCTTGTGTCGCCGGTCCTCCATCCCCCGAATACCCCGCCTTACCTGTCCCCGCTACCGTGCGAATCACCCCAGTCGCCATTTCAATTTTCCGAACAACGTGATTCTGCATGTCAACGATATACAGATCCCCAAGCCGATCAAAACGAATCTCGTGCGGTTGATGAAACGTCGCTAACTTTGCAGGCCCGCCATCCCCCGAATAACCGGTTTCTCCCGTCCCCGCCACCGTCTCAATAACGCCATCCCGACGAATCCGGCGAATTCGCTGTCCCGAATATTCGCAAAACCAAATGCATCCATCCGGGCCACGTACAACTCCAAACGGATTGTTAAGCTCAGCGGATCGCGCAGGCCCCCCATCACCCAAGAACCCCGCCTTTCCCGTCCCCGCTACGTTTTCAATGACCCAACCTCCCCCCGCCTGTTCACTCTCCAATCCAACACTAACGTAACGCCCTCCGCGAACCCCAAGCCTACCCCCTTGAGCCCCCTGCCGCTGAGCGTCGCCCTCTTCTGATTTCTTATCAACTTCCCGCTTTGCTTTACCTTGCTCTGGCCCTGGCTCTGATTCTTTCCCAGGCACTTTCCCTCGCTCTTTCGCCTTCTCCTCTCGCGCCGCTTTCTCGCGCTGCACCTTCTCCTCCTTGAGCTTCTGCACTCGACTGTTCTCGCGAAACCCACGCTCAAACTTGCCGATCTTGGGCAAGATGTTCACCTGGCAATAAGGCTTCTCAGGATGCTTAGCAAAGTAATCTTGGTGATACTCCTCTGCCGGATAAAACACTCGTAACGGCGAAACCTCAGTTACGAGCTTCCCCCGAAAGGTACGCTTCTTTTTGAACTCCTCCAACAAAGTCGCAACAGTCTCTTTCTCTTCATCGCTGCCATAAAAAACGACGGAACGGTAACGTGTCCCAAAATCAGGCCCCTGCGCATTGAGACTCGTTGGATCATGCGACTTGAAAAAGATACGCAACAATTCCTCGTAACTCACAATCGATGGGTCATACTCCACCCGAACTACTTCCGCATGTCCCGTCTGATCTGTACAGACTTGCTCATAACTCGGATTCGCAACCTGACCACCCGAATACCCCGAGACAACGCTGTGCACGCCCCATACTCGCTCGAAAACCGCTTCGATGCACCAAAAACATCCCCCTCCAAATACGGCGTTTGCTAGTTTCGGTTGCTCGACCGTCCCCTTTTGAACCTCACTTCGCTGCAGTGGCCCGACCCGCGACCCCTCTGGCACCCTGCCCACATCCTGCGCGAGTGCCAACAAGCCCCCCACAAACAAGTGCCCCCAGAACGCGAGCAAGAACACCTTGCTCCACTGACAACGGCTCACACAAAAGACCCGACCTGAACTGGAGAAATTTGCAGACATGACAAGCTCTCCCTCCCTAAGGGACTTGCAACGGTCAATGAATACTGAAAAAGAACCTAGTCAAATGATAAAAGATCGGAGCAGAAAAACACAGGGAATCGATCCGATCCAACACCCCGGCATGCCCCATCACCAACGTACCATAATCTCGTACCCCACGATCCCGCTTGATCGCACTCATGGTGATCCCACCTGCAAACCCGAGAAACGCAATCACCATCGCCATACAAGCCGATTGCCAAGGTGTAAACGGAGTCACCCAATACAACAACGCCCCAAATATCCCGGTGGAAAGCGTTCCACCCAGGACCCCCTCCCAAGTCCGAGTGCTACTGACCTCCGGCGCAATGACCCGCTGACTCTTGAGCCGACTCCACAACCATTGCAACACGTCCGATAACTGCGAAATCAGCACAAAGTAAAACAACAACCCCGCCCTAGATCCTTCCCACAACTCTCCGTCCGCTTTGACCAACTTCAAATCCAACAAAGCCGGCGCATGCGATAAACAGTACACACATATCAACAACCCAGCTTGAATCTGTGCCGACCGCTCCAAAAATCGCTTGTGATCACCCGCAATCGCTATCCGCGCAGGAATAAATAAAGACGCATACACCGGGATCATAACGCTATAAATCGAGTAGAAATCGATGCGCTCCCCGCGATACTCAAGCCCCGACTGTGATAAGCCAATCAGCAAATACTGCAACGGCGTAAACACCACCAAACTCCAAAACAACGCCCGGTGGTCCCCACGCCGCGTCGGTGTCATCGTGATGAACTCACGAAATGCCCAAAATGAAACTAACCCAAACAAAATAATCGTTCCGACCCGGTGCAAAAACATCCCGGAAATCAAGATCGCAAACATCAACCACCAAGCCCACAAACGTTGCACAAATCGATTCACCAACGCTGGATTCACCGATGGTGTCGGCTTATTGCTCAAATTGCGAGCCACAATCGACGCAACGGCAAGCACCCCAAGCACGACGCTTGCCAAGATGATTGTCGGTAAGTCCAATCCGGACAGGTTTTGTGGCTGTGGATCCATTGCGAAAAACTGATACGTCTGGGAAACTGCATTTTCAAAGTGACTGCCATGCATGGTAACAAGAAGTCGTTGCGATGCGGAGGTCTGAACCACAAGGATTCCTCCCTCCCACCCCCAAACGCCCCCGTTTTGCTCCCTTTTCCCCTACCTCCCAACCGCTGATCCCAAGCAAAAAAACGCGGAATCTCTACCGATGCACCTTAGAATTGGCACCCGACACAGCCCCCTGGCTCTCTGGCAAGCACATTATGTTGCCGAAAACCTCACCAAACTCGGGCACCAAGTCGAACTGATCAAAATCACCACCACCGGCGATACCACCACAACTCCACTTGGCCAAGGTGGTGGGGTCGGTCTCTTTACCAAAGAAATTCAACGCGCCCTGCTCGATAACCGATGCGATATCGCTGTCCACAGCCTCAAAGACCTTCCAACACAACCCATCACAAACCTGCACCTCACCGCTGTCCCCCCACGAGAAGTCGCCAACGATTGCCTCGTCTCCCTAAAACACTCATCCCTGCTCGATCTTCCCTTCGGCGCTAAAATCGGCACTGGATCCCCACGCAGAAAATCTCAATTGCTTCACCTCCGCCCAGACCTAAACCTAAGCGAAATTCGAGGTAACCTCGATACCCGTATCGGAAAACTCAAAACCGGCACCTACGATGCCATCATTTTAGCCCACGCAGGATTGCACCGCCTCAGTCTCCAAACCCTCGGCCTCGAACCTCATCAAGTCTCCGACATTCCCTTCGAAATCATGCTCCCGGCGGTCGGACAAGCGGCCCTCGGACTCGAAACCCGAGCCGACGACTCCGCCACTCAAACAGCACTCCTCCCCCTCGACGATCCAACCACTCATCTCTGCGTACACGCGGAACGAGAACTCCTGCGAATACTCCAAGCCGGATGCCTCGCACCCGTCGCAGCACACGCCACCATCGCAAATGATCAACTGGAACTGCGCGCGAAAGTCTTTTCCACCGATGGCTCAATCTCAGTCGCGACCCTAGTACACCACTCCCTAGCACCACACGCACTCAGCTCCATCTTGGAATCAGCAAAAATCTCGGACTGCCGCCCTCTTGAAACCGCCTTGAAAATTGCTGAATCCCTCGCTCTCAACGCCGCAGAAAAACTCAACCGACAAGGAGCCGACAACCTCATCGCTTCCATGCGAACACACCCAACCTCACAAACTTCTTGACCTTCTCTCTGATTTACCGCTTCCTCTGATTTACTCCTTGCAGCATCGTCGACCTACGAATCACCACTCCCCTTGATCTTGTTCCAACCCTTCATCCTGATTCACTAAACGAAGAAAGCGGCATTGCGTAAACAATACCGCTTCCCGCGCTCTCGTTTTTTCCAACTCGGTGATCAAATCATCGCGAGGCAGATCGTCCATCTCTGAACGCTAACCTCAATCACTACAGAGTGACATCTATCTGACTTTGCCCTTCGGCTACCGTCACGGTCCTCTGCATGTTCGCTTCTTTCAAACCACTATCAACACCATTCAACACGCCAGCCTGCGCTGGATCGTTGCTCGGTGCCAAATAGTAAGCATACTTGCCCGGAACCAACGTCCCCTTGAACGTTCCGTCCGCCTTAACCTCCAAAGGTGCTGGATGCCCAGTCTCCAATGGCTGCATCATCAAGACGACGTTCCCAAATGGCTGCCCACCTTTGGTAACCTTACCTGTTACCTCCGTGGGGCCCTTGAGCATCTCCGCACGATAACCACATCCGGTGATCGCTAGAACAAGAAGCAACAATGAAACATAGTTTCTCATCGTTTATCCCTTACTCTACGGCTTCGTAGGTCTGTGAATCGTTACGACCAACCATCCACTTCAACACGATACCATCAAGATTCGCATTCAAGAACTTGACAGATCCGTCACCAAAAGCAGCGTTCGCACCCGCACCGTGGAAAGCAAATGGCTCATCGTTAGGTCCGCAGTTATTGACCGACCACAAGCACTCAGCAGGACCACCAGTCACGTTTCCATAGTTGTTGATCTTCGCAGTTCGTGCCGCTGGTGCAATCGCATTGCTCGGCCCAGAATAGCCATTGGTCACCGCGTCGGCATCAGCCCAAGCGTACATGTGGCGACCCAAAGTCCCCGTCATCATGTTCACAGGAAACGCTGGACTCGAAACTGGAGTCTTACGAGCAGATAACGCCCCGAACTTCGCAACATTGGGATGCGCACGACCAGCATCCTCAATACACAACAATGTGTTCGATGTTCCGTCGGTCGACGAAGCCAACTTGCTGCCTTCGCAATCCAACATCCCTTGAACACGCATCTGAGACAATTGCGGATCACTCGATGGAGTACGGGCACCGTAAGTCGGCGAACCAATTCGATGGTCCACGTCGCTCAAATCGACAAACATGTAGTCGATCCCACCTAAACGATCAACGGGATCTCGAGTGCCGGGATCCAATGGTGTCGATGGACAAACATACGTTGGAATGTTTGTTTGTGCGGCAAGCTGCCCCGAAGGATGCGTCGGATCGTCGTAAGCCTTCCCCTTGGAAGTTCTATGAATAAGACATCCACTTGGTGTCAAAAAATCATTCCCGCTCGGAGAAGCTCCATAGTGAGCGATCGAGTTGGTACTATGGTCGAACATGTTGTAAACAGATTGTTGCTCGATATAAGGCAACAACTGAGTTGCGGTCGAGTGAATCTGATAAACCGTTGTCGTGCTACCAGTCGATCCGCACTGACCACTTCCAGGCAACTTCTTGAAACTTGACTCGTGATTCTGAACTGCAAGCCCAATCTGCTTGACGTTGTTCGAGCAACTCATCCGACGAGCTGCTTCTCGTGCTGCTTGTACAGCAGGTAACAAAAGTCCAACCAAAATACCAATAATTGCAATCACCACGAGCAATTCAACCAACGTGAATGCTCGACGCATGGCCCCAACCCGACCAATCCGCATCTTCATAACAAAACTCCAATGAGCAGTTCCATTTCCCACTCACCCGCACTGCACAGATGAGAACCGCCTTGCACAGCAATACCGAGTGCGGCGACGCGGAAAGATTACCCACAGGACAACTTCGCAGAAGAGGCCAATCCATCGATTAACAGTATCTTCACAAATTCCTCATGAACGACTCATGCATTCGCGACAAAAATGAACTTACTGTGAATAAACAAAGAAGAGCTCGTGAGATTTTCATCTCCCGAGCCCTTCAAAAGCCATCTATTAAGAAACCGTATGGTCGATTAGACGATTGGTTATCCTAACCCTTCCTCAGTCAGTTCGTCGATGTCGTCGATCCGATCGAATATCTTCTGAACCTGATCGTTATTCCAGTGCGGACCATGCAAGCCAGTGCCAGCCGACCGCCCGCGTTGCTGACCTTCCATTCCACCGATCGAACCTTCAATCTCTCCACGGGACTTTACCGTCTCCGTCAACGCTTCTAGTCGATTTGCTAACTCATGCACCTGCAGCGTCTTCTTCTTGAAGTCGGTCGACTTGTTCGCTAAACGGTCAGTCAACTCATTGACACTCGTCTCCATCGCAATCTTCACTCGACTCAGATGATCAATCTCTGCTGCCAACTGCCGATGCTGATTCTGTACGGTCTCAAACTGCTCTGTCGCAACCAACAACTCACCTCGTCGTGCTGACAAAGCTCCATCCAACTCAGCAATCGACTTGTCAAGCTTGTTGCAACGCAACTCCCGATCTTCGACCAAAACCTTGGTCTGAGTCTCAAGCAATTCGTTCAATTCTCGCTTCTGTGCAGTCTCTTCCATCAACCCCTTCAAAGTCGCTTCACAATGCTGACGGTTGGTTGTCAACGCTTCGATCTCTTGAACCAAATTTGTGTAATCACCCTTCAAACTCTCCAACTGCGTTCGGTTCAAAACGATCGCTTCTTCCAACAGTGCTCGCTCAGCCTTCGCGTCCTGCAGCGATGAAGTCACTTGTGCCAACGTCTGGGTTTGAATCTCGATGTTGCGGTCAAACTCAATCTTGAGGGACTCCAAGTCTGCCTCCAAATCGCTCTTCTGACGAATCAAGCTTTCGCATTCCCCATGCAATCCGTTGGCTTCGTCGCTCAACTTCTCAATCCGTCGCTCTACCGATTGTAAATCGCGATTGAACTGCCGCAAATTCGCCTCATATTCACTGCGAGTCAATTCGAACGCATCTGCCGCTTGCGTCGACTTCTCTTCTAGATCCAGAATCTCACGACGCACCTTCTCGCGCTCAAGCCGCAAGTCGGACAAGTGCTCTTTCTTCGCCTCAATCTCCGAATCAATCCCACACAACTTCAACTTGGCATAATCTGCGTCCGCTTGTAGTTGCTCAGCCTGCACCTTCAGCAGATCGACATGCTCAAGCAGTTCGCTACGCTGACGGCCCAACACTTCCGACTCCTCTGTGTATTGTCGCGCCTTGACCTGTGCCGCGACCGTCTGAGCGTCAAAATCCTTCACGGCACTCTCCAGCCGTGTTAACTGCGATTTTTGACTCTTCCAATCCGCAATCCACTTCTGGTAGAGCTGCGCTAACGATCGGACTTGCTCACTCATCGCCTCAACCCGACGCCCCGCTTCCTTCCGCAAACGATCGTTCCCAATTTCCCTGACCGAGCGATCGTAAAACAAACTAATCCCCGATAACAAGAAAACCATCGCTCCGGAAATGTTGAACAAAACAAACTCATGATCCGCCAATTGACGGCCATAGTTCCAGTAGTTCGTCGCTGCAGTTATCGCAATCCCTAATCCAAATAGCCCAAAAGTCATCGCACTCGGTATTGCACCTCGCTTCGATAAGTCATCCTGGATAGTCCAAGCCTGAACGCCCCGATTATACGAGTCAATAAGCTTGACCAATCGATCCACGGATGAATCATCTAACAACCGATCATCTACCGAAAGAACGGCTGCTCTCGATCCAATTCCCGAAGCACCCGGCGGATCGTTCGATGCCATCCCCGGCAACACGCTTGACATCGCAACTGGGGAATTCCCTGTCGCATAGCTACTGACAGACCGAGTCCCTTCGGTGCTTCGCCTTTCCAGGCTTATCTGGTCAATCGACGCTTGAATTTCGGATTTCACCTTTTGGCTCCCTAAATGCGGAGAATGATTGCGATAGATCGATCGGATCTCGGTCAAAGCTCAGCCCCAACCCAAAGCTACCGATCACAACGGTCTTCGGCACACTTTCCTTAGCCCCCCTATCTTTCCTAATCGATTCTGTCCTGGAAATTTGCCCACTCACCCCACCATCGGCACATTTGATACAATCCAATCCCCTTCGCTCCTCAGCACCGGTCCCGCACGGTTTCCGTACCGAACCGCACCGATCCAGCAATACAATACAAATGAAAATCCTGGTAACTGCCCAAGCCTTCTCGGTAACCGGCCGCGATCTTCAAGCCCGTTTGGAATCCCTAGGTTGCCAAGTCCAACACGCTCTGCGTTGGGGCCCACTCTCGGAAGAAGAACTAATTACCCAAGCTGCAAAAGCAAACGCGGTAATCGCAGCCACTGATCTCTACTCTGATAAAGTCTTTGCAAAACTACCCGAACTCAAACTCGTGGCCCGTTGCGGAATCGGTACCGATAGCGTCGATCTCCAAGCCGCAACGCAACACGGTGTCCTCGTCACCAATGTCCCTGATGCGATGACCGATGCCGTCGCCGACTATTGCTTTGGCCTCCTCCTCTCGAGCGCCAGACACATCCACGTCGGTTACGAATGCATGCGATCAAACGGATGGAACGAATTTCCAGGAATCGAACTCCGAGATAAACAACTCGGTCTCGTCGGCTTCGGCCGTATCGGCCAAGCTGTCGCGAAACGGGCCTTCGGATTTGGTTTGCGCGTTACCGCTTGTGACCCAGCCTACGAAACCCTCCTTGCTACCCACCAACTCTCAAAGTCCCAAATAGAACTCGCATCCCAGGTCGCCTGGCTCCCCTTCGATACTCTGCTCCGCTCTTCGGATTTCATCTCCATCCACGCACCAAACACCCCGGAAAATCGTCACCTCTTCGGAACCGCTACACTCCGCCAGATGCAACCCCACGCCATCTTGATCAACACCGCTCGCGGTGCTTTGATCGATCACCAAGCCCTCGAATTGGCCTTGAAACAAAAATGGATCGGCGGGGCTGCGATCGATGTCTACGAAAAAGAACCTCTACCACCCGATCATCCTCTTCGCTCCACTCCAAATCTTTTGCTAACTCCCCACAATGCTTTTAACTCCTTCGAAGCATCTGTTCGAATGAGCCAAGGTTGCTTCAATCCCATCCTCGACCTCCTCGAACGCAGGATCCCAAAAGCTATCTGCAATCCGCAAGTCCTCGAAAACCCACACCTTCGAACACGATTCGTATAAACAATTCACGAATCGTGATTTTTAATGTCGCTGGCATCTCCCCTTTTCATTCCAAATCCTCTCAATCATCCACCGCTACCATGAAAAACAACTCGGTTCGCCAAGCACTGAAAAACGGACAACACCAAGTCGGTACTTGGCTCTCGCTCTCAAGCCCCTCCGCAGCACGTTTTATGGCCCGCTCCGGCTTTCATTGGCTTACCGTCGATATGGAACATAGCGATTGCAATTGGACCACCGCCGCGTCGATCTTCGCCCACGTTGCAGAAGCCGGATGCACTCCCCTGATCCGGGTTCCTTCAATCTCCCACGAAAATGCAAAACGCGCTCTGGATCTCGGCGCACACGGAATCGTCTTCCCAATGTGCAATAGCGTCGAACAAACTGAACTGGCAGTTGCCAGTTGCAAGTACCCCCCATACGGAACACGTAGCGTAGGCGGTAGCATGCATGCGATGAACTTCAATGCAAACGCCGCCGAATACTACCAAAAAGCAAACGATGAAATTCTTGTAATCGTCCAAGCCGAACACATCGACGCAGTCGAACGCATCGAACAAATCCTCGCCGTACCCGGAGTCGACGCCGTTTTCATCGGCCCCAATGACCTATTGGCATCCATGGGAAAAACACCTCGCATGGATTCCGACGATCCCGATTTCGTATCCGCGCTCGACCGCATCCATAAAGCCGCACTCGCAAATGGCGTAGCCCCAGGTCTCCATGTCGCAGATGCCGCTACTGCCCTTAAAAGAATCGAACAGGGTTGGAAGTTTATTGCTGTCAGCAGCGAACTCGGAATGATGAACCAAGCCGCCGCAGGAATCGTCTCTTCGATCGGACTAGCAAAACAAAAAGAAATCGCTCGCTACTAGTTCATCGACATTTATCCCCCCTAAAGTTTCAAGCTACGGAAAAATCACGCTAAGAGAAATCTTTTTCACGAATCCATTCCATGCTCCCTATGAATGCTCCCTATGAGCCCATCTAAAAGTACCTTCGCAACACGCCATGCATCACTTCTCCTAAGTTTGCGTAAACTTGCGCACGCGATTGTGATGTTGGTGATCCTCTCCCTGAACACCAACGCCCAGGATCTCGATGGGTTAAATAACTTCGTAACCACTCATTGTACGTCCTGCCATAACACAACCGATCCCCAAGCTGGACTCGATCTAAGCTCGCTCTCTTGGAACATACCTTCCACCGAAAACCTCAACACAGTCATACGCCTTTATGATCGCGTCGATAAGAAGGAAATGCCCCCTGAGACCGAAACGCCCCCAAATGAATCGCAACGAAACGAATTTCTTTCCAAACTAAAAAAACATCTGATCACCCTCGAAAAACAAAACGTATCGCCATCTACAAGCTCTGACTCCGAATTGAGTACCCCGAGCCGTACTGTCTTAAGACGCCTCAACCGTGTCGAGTATGAAAATACAATCCGTGACTTGCTCAATGTCCAAGTAAACGTCAAAGATATCCTACCCCCCGATTCTTCCTCCCAAGGCTTTGACACTGTCGCGGAATCCCTTCGCTTCTCACAGTTGCAAATCGAGAAGTACCTTGAAGCTGCAGATGTCGCACTGACCGCTGCTACCGAACTCTCTCAGCCCCCAGAGAGGTTCTCTAAAAGGCTCTCTCTGAAAGATGAGAAATTCATCCAAGAGAATCTCGCGACCCCTGACGGTACTCAAAAAGATCCAAATTCAAAAGATAAACATCGGGTCCTGTTTCGCGAACTCCCTGATGCTATTGTCATGTTCAGTACCGGATACCCCCCAGGAGACTTTCGAGCCTTCAGCGCACCGGCCACCGGCAACTACCGTATCCGGGCTTCAGCATACGCTTACCAATCCCAAGGCGAGCCAGCCACTCTTCGTATCTATACCCACCGCTTCCGCGAAAAACGACTCCTGGGCTTCTTTGAGATGCCCGCAGAACCTCGCGAAGTCGAATTCATCGCGCATCTGGAAAAAGATCACTTGATCCAAGTCCTCCCTTACGGCGTTGGTATCGATCCCGATGGAAAAGACATCTGGAATATCGGTGCCCCAGAATTCAAAGGCTCCGGACTAGCGTTTCAGTGGATTGAAATCGAAGGCCCCCTTGGCAACTGGCCTCCTCAGAGCGTCGAAACGCTCTACCCAAACGTCCCCCTCAAAGAGATCCCTCAAAACAAACGACGCTGGCGTTCCCAAGGAACCCTAGGCTTCGAACTAGATCCACACACTCAACCCACGGGGAGCGATGTAAACCCAGCTGAAGCTCTCGGACCTGAAACCCAACGTATCGTCTCTCACTTCGCTCAGCGTGCCTTCCGGAGACCACTAGAACCCGAAGAGGACGCCCCATTTGTACAACTAGCTTTCAATGCATTGAAGGATGGTGCAACATTCGAGCAAGCCACCAACATAGCGTTTCGAGCGATTCTCACTGCCCCCCAATTTCTGTTCTTCGATGAATCCGATGGCCAACTCAACGATTTCGCTCTCGCCAATCGACTTGCTTATTTCCTGTGGAGCTCTCCGCCAGATCAAGAACTCCTCGATCTAGCGAAAGCCGGATCACTCCATAATCCGAATGTTCTTCGCCAACAAACCGAACGCTTGCTGGACCATCCCAAAGCAGCAAACTTCGTCAGGAACTTCACCGGCCAGTGGCTCGACTTACGAAAAATAAATGCAACCTCTCCCGACAAACAACTCTACCCAGAGTTCGACGAAATGCTCGAAGACTCCATGGTGAAAGAATCCGAAGCGTTCTTCACAGAGCTCCTTGCAAAGAACGAACCGATCACCTCTGTGATCCACTCGGACTTTCTCATGATCAACCGAACGATGGCCAATCATTACGGAATCGAAGGCGTCTCCTCCGAACGATTTGAACGCATCCCCCTCCCAGCCGGAAGTCCTCGCGGTGGTGTTATGACCCAAGCCGCCATCCTAAAAGTCACAGCAAATGGTACCGTCACGTCACCGGTCGTCCGCGGAGCATGGGTCTTGAAACAAATCTTAGGCACTCCCCCATCTGCCCCACCTCCTAACGTCGGATCTGTAGAACCAGATACTCGAGGCGCAAGCACCATTCGTGAATTGCTCGATAAACATCGCAACTCCACAACTTGTGCTGCATGCCACCGCGACATCGATCCTCCAGGTTTTGCATTGGAAGCCTTTGACGTGATCGGTGGCTACCGCGATAACTATCGCAGCTTAGAGCAAGGAACAAAACCGACTTGGAAACTCAATGGCCGCGATATTTGGCAATTCAAAGTCGGCCCGCGTGTCGACACGACAGGAACAACCCGCGACGGTCGCTCTTTTTCAAATATCCAAGAACTAAAACAGATACTCCTTGAAAACCCCTCGCAAATCGTCCGCACACTGACCGAAAAACTGATTATCTACGCCAGCGGTTCCAAAATTCGATTCTCCGATCGTGATGAGATTACCGCACTCGTACAAAACGTCCAATCGCAAGGTGGTGGACTGAGAACCCTCATCCATGCCGTGGTCCAATCCAATCTCTTTCAACAGAAATAGTATCCCCATGCCACGACCAATCCACCGCCGTACCCTCCTGCGTGCTGCAGGTGTCGCTTTGGCTCTCCCCAGCCTTGAGAGTATGTACCGAGGGTGTGCATTTAGCCAAACCGCAGAATCGTCTAACCTAACTTCTAGCAATTCTGTAACTCGCAATTCTACGACGCCACCACAGCGATTGGTAACCATCTGCACTTCTCTCGGGATCCATGCTCCCTTCCTCTTCCCGCAGTCTTCTACCTCGCAATCTTCTACCTCGGAGTCATCCACTCCCTATCTGGACGTCTTAAAAGAACATCGACATCACATGACTCTGTTTTCCGGTTTATCCCACCCGGACCAAGCCGGAGCGGATGGACATACTTCTGAACAGACTTGGCTTACCGCCGCTCGTCATCCCGGCTTGGGAGCTTTCCGCAATTCGATCAGTCTCGACCAGTGGATTGCGGAATCCACTGGAGTGCAAACAAGATTCCCATCTCTTGTGCTAGGAACTGGGCATAGCTCACAAAGCTACACACGAAGTGGTGTGATGATTCCAGCCGACGATCGCCCGTCTCGTGTCTTCGCCAAGCTCTTTCTCGACGGCAATCCCGACGAAGTCGCCTCGCAATTGCGCAAGCTTCGTGAAGGCCGCAGCATAATGGATACTGTAGGCGAACAAGCCAAACGGCTGGAACGGCGAGTAGGTCCCCAAGACCGAGACAAGCTCCAAGAATACTTTCAATCAGTCCGCGATATGGAAGTGAGACTTTCGCAATCCGAAGCTTGGTCACAAAAACCGAAACCCAAAGTTGAAACTGAAACACCGAAAGACATTACCGACGAGAAAGATCTAATCGGGCGAATGAATCTTCTCCTGGATTTGATCCCGCTTGCTCTTCAAACTGACAGCACTCGACTCATAACCGTTTTTGTCCAAGGTCGAAACGATGTGCCACCAGTACCCGGTGTAAACATCGACCACCACAACCTCTCGCACCATGGTCAAGACGAAACAAAAATTCAGCAACTAAAACTGATCGAACTCGCACAGTTTCAAGCCTTGAATCGATTGCTCTCACAATTGAGAACGAAGACCGAAGAAGACAAACCGCTGCTCGATAGCACGATGGTTCTCTACGGTAGCAACCTTGGAAACGCGAACTCTCACGACACCCGAAATTTGCCAGTCCTCCTTGCTGGCGGAAAATTCCGTCACGGGCGTTATCATGCGTATGACTCGAAGAACAACCTGCCGTTATGCAATCTCTTCGTGCAAATGCTTCAACAGATGGGAATGGAAACCGATCGATTCGGTAGCAGCACAAGCTCGAGTTTACCCGACTTCTTGCCTAGCTGACCTTAAACTCGAACGAGTCTTTGAAACAAGACGTTTGATCATGACGAACTAGTGCGTAGAAAACTTCGCTAAACGAGAACTCGGAATGCGGAGGAAGATCGTTTCGGATTGAGTCCAAACTTCCCACTGCTCACTGCTCGCTACTCACTACTCACTACTCTTAGCTCCACTTCGCCCACTTGGGCGGGAGAAGGGGCGGGGGGGATGAGGGCGGGAGGGCACTGGCTAACTTGAATGAGCTTTAACTTACCGAGTAAAGTACGCAAAAGGTGGTTGATCATCACGCCGCGTGACTAGAACCGACCAAGTTTGTCACAGCGAGTTTGCTTCTTTGCGTGAGCCGATTTCAAAAGACGCGATAATCAACGCCCATAAAAACCCACCCAACAATTTAGCAAGGAACTGTCCAGCGACGATTCCAGGCATCAAAGCACCAAAAGCAACGGTAGGAAAAACGAGAGAGTCGACCAACGAGCTACCTAAATTCGACGCATTGATCTTTACCATTGCAGGACGATGGTGAAGCCATTGATAAATAAGTCCATCGGTAATCGCAGCCAATGAAAAAGCCAGCATACTAGCGAGCGCGATAGGAGCCGAGTTGCGGTTTAGAATCCAAGATATCGCGGCGCCGACAAGAATCAGCCCTACCATTTTCCAAAACAAGTTCCGGCCTTGCCAGGCTTCGTGCAGTTTATCCCGCGTCGTCAGATCTAATCCGATAAGCAGAAACGCATTGACAATTGAAGCGGAAGGTCCGAAGTAGGTAGAAGAGAGATTTGCCGCAACGATTGCCGCTAAATATAAAAAAACGTAAACCACCGCCCTGCGTTCCCACTGCTTGCAACCAAAACCCAACGAATTCCGTTGAATCGAACTAAAAGACAAACAGTTATCCTACCGCTCTTCGAACCACTTGACCAGTCAACAGCAGGCATACGGAGGTCAGCGATAGAACTCATCTCACTCGATTTCTCGCTCTACGTCGTACTCGTGCTCGGCATCGCGCTGCTCGCGCTCGTAATTGAAGAAATGGCGATAAACGTCAAGCCGATCGTGGTCAAAAGCGAGAATTGAGAATTGAGAATTGAGAACAATGCGGTTCGGCGTGTTCTTGATAATTCTCCATTCTCAATTATCCATTCTCAATTTTTTGCCAAGGCGGCCGGCGTGGCGAAGGTGATGGTGAAGTGATTGGTGGTGTGGGGAGCGAGCCCGGAAACAGGCTGGCCTACCCAATTTCGACCATTTTAACAGATCTCAGTGCCAATCGTGATGACACCACATGCATTACCGTGCCGTAGGTGTTCTCGCAATCCCGTTACATTCAGGACAGCGGTTTACGAAGATGCGATCCTTGCAAGCAGAAATCAATCGATCGATTACTATCTCCTTCCGCGTAGCATAGGGGATTGTGAATGCAGCAATTACTTCCTCATCGGGTATGCACCGAGTTGCATCGGCGCTACAGAACTCCAAGGCAATTGGCCAGAAATGCGAAAAAACCTAAACAGCCAAGAGAG
>CAZACJ010000044.1:0-11169 GCA_964483385.1 uncultured Pirellula sp.
CCGGGTGGTCCTCTGAGCCGGAATGCGCAAGCTCCGGGTGGTTCTCTGAGCCGGAATGCGCGAGCTCCGGGTGGTTCACGGTACTCGGTTCTATTCTTCAACTCGCTCAACCAATCAGCGTCTACAACGGTGCAGTTTTCGATTGATTGGAACGTGCAATGAGGTGAGCCTAGCCGATGCAAATACCCCGCGGCTTGCGCGAAGCGGGCTCAATCTCAGAATTAGGATGGCATCGTCGATTTGACGGTATTGGGCTTGGGCCCTCTAAAGACTTGGGCGTTATGCAGGGCTGTTTGTTATACTGCAAACCCTCGATTCCCAAGTCAAACCTCTCGATGACTGAGATACTCAGCGATGCCCAAGTTCCAACCTATCCGTTTTACGGAATTTTGTGTGGACCTGCTTTTATCATGTGGGTCTTCTTTTAAAAGACGGACTGCGATTTCTATCGTAGGATTCCTCGCGGTTGCATTTCAAATCGCTCCATTCGATCTTCGATGTATGATCCATGCACAAGAATCGAGTAGTGCAGTCACTTCCGACGAAGAACAACGCATCGCCAAGCAACTCTTGATAGAGAAACAAGAATCCGTCGTTGAGAAACTCGTTGCGCAGCATCACCCGAATGCGCCGCAACTGATTCGAGTCTGGATCCAACAACTAAAACAGCTTGAGGAACCGCAAGCTGCGAAAACGCGAGAGTACGAGCTGATACCCATGATCTGGCGGCTATCCATAGCTGCTATTCGCAACTCGGAGACACGCGAAAAGGTCCTTCCTGACTTGCTTGATCTTTCCCTTGCAACACTTTCGCAAGATCCGAATAACACGTCTGCAAATTGGGATGATTGGCAATCGGTGATTCTTGGTGGCGCGATTATCAACGGTATAGGGCTCGAGGGGCAATGGCCGAAACAAATCCTGGAAGAGGTCGTTGCGCGCAAACCAGAATGGTCGGCACGTTGGCAATCAACGCTCAAAAGTGCACAGCGGATGGCTATCAATGAATCGACACCCGTTGGAACCAGATACGATGCAATCCGCGTATTAGCTATGCTTCCCGCCGAGCTAGCTATAGAGCGAATCAAACCGTTCTTGGGCAAATCCGTCAACGAAGAACTGCAAATGGGAGCCGTCAGTGCTCTCTCCGATATCGAACACAAGCTAGTCAGCTCCGTATTGCTTAATGCATTTGCGGATCTTAGCCCTGCGAATCAGCAGTTAGCGAAGGAAGCGATGCAGCGGTCGTCGGACCGCAAGCGAAGTTGGGACATATACCAAGCGGACAATGCAGGAGAGGTCTTTGTCGCTAGGCCATTGACTGAAGATCATGCTTTCACCGAAGGAATCGAAGGCCCGGTTAGCGACAACATGGGCAATGTCTATGCTGTGAATTTTCAAGAGCAGCAGACAATCGGAAGAACCGACCGGTGGGGAGCTAGCGAGGTGTTCCTCAAATTACCCAAAACGAGCACTGGCAATGGAATCGTTTTTGATTCCCAAGGTGATTTGCTAGTGGCGGATTATGTGGAGCATAAGATTTGGCGCATCGACCCTATCACTCGCAGCGTAGAGGTAGTTTGCCATGAACCCTCTATGAATCAACCGAATGATTTAGCGATTGCTGACGATGGAACGCTCTTTGCAAGCGATCCGAACTGGGGTGCTTCTACCGGCAGAATATGGCGAATCGATCTTGATGGGCGAGCGGAAATCGTTGCGGACTCGATGGGGACTACCAATGGGATCGAAGTTGCACCGGGATCGCGATGGCTTTACGTCAATGAATCGGTCCAGCGCAAAATATGGCGGTTCGAAATCCTCGATAACGGGAAACTTGCGAACAAGCAGTTACTCAAAGAGTTCCCAGATCATGGGTTTGATGGGATGCGTTGCGATGCCGAAGGCAATCTCTTTGTGACGCGGTATGGTAAGGGAACGGTAGTCGTACTAGATCCTCAAGGAAACGAACTGCGAGAGATCGATGTGCTAGGATCAAGACCCAGCAATCTTTGTTTCGGTGGCGAAGATGGAAAGACAGTAGTTGTGACCGAAGTTGAACATGGGCGGCTCGTACGCTTTCGCTCAGAGACCAGTGGCCGAAAAGCTACGTTCGCAGCAAATCGCAAACAAGACGATTTCATCAGGAAGGCGTTGCGTTGGAACCAGAATTCAACTCCGAGCAAGATCGTCAGTGAGCGACTTGAGGAATGGAAAGCCGAGAGCACCGTTCGACGCAAACGATTTCAGGCATTGTTAGGGCCGATGCCACTGGTGGGAACGGTTCCTCCTGTGCAAGTCCTCTCTAGTGAAATCATCGACGGAGTGGAACGCCGGGAAATTCGCATCGAGGTTGAACCAGATGTATTCATGAATGCTTATCTATTGATTCCACAATCCGATATTGCGAACGAAGTCCTTCGCGAAGGGAAACGTCCAGGAATCATCGCTTTGCATCCAACAACCAATAGCAACATCGATGAGATTGCAGGTGTTGGAGCCCGAGGACCACGCGCTACAGGATTGGAATTTGCTAAATCTGGTTATGTCGTAATCTGTCCAAGATGTTATTTATGGCAAGACGTGACACAATTTCAGGAAGCCACCGAGCGGCATCAGAAGCGACATCCTCAAACCAGAGGCATCGCAAAAATGGTTTTCGATGCTCGCAGAGCACTCGATGTCTTGCTGGACTTGGAAGTTGTCGACGGAACACGCGTGGGGGCATTCGGGCATTCTCTGGGTGCCAAAGAAGTCCTTTACCTCATGGCAGCCGACCACCGTGTCCTAAGCGGAGTCGCGAGTGAAGGGGGTGTTTCGATTCCATCGACCAATTGGGATGCCCCTTGGTATCTTGGCAAGCCCCCCCGGTTGGAGGGTCAGGATTGGGATCACCACGAACTGATTAGCTTGATCGCACCGCGAAACCTACTGATTTTAGGGGGCGAACGAGGAGCAGGAGCAGCCGACGGCAGTTCCAGTTTAGAAACCCTCGCCGCAGCGGTAAAAGCCTGGAAATTGTACGCAGAACCTTCGTCAGACTCCGCTGAAAAGCTCTCAGAGAATGCATCTAAGCTTGGACACCTAGCATTCTGGAACCATGGCCAAGGACACGTTTACCAGCAACCGCAATGCGAAGCGACTCAGGTGTGGTTTAAGCAGACTTTGCTGAATAAATAAAAAATTGCGGCAAGAGCCAAGCCAAATGGCGGAGGGTGATATAGGTAGAAATACAGGACCTTGAGCAAACTTGAGGAAATACCAGAAGATTTCTTGCATTTCTCAAAACAAAGACCTGCATATTTCATGAAAAATGGTGATATTATGCAACGAGCCGCGATGCGAAAAAACGTGCGTCCGTGGGAATGTTTCGAGACCTCTCAATAAAAGAAAGTTTTGAGTATGGCAATTAATTTGATGGACATGGTCAAAACTGCGATAAGCAGTGGTGTAGCAGATCAAATCGGTTCAGCTGTCGGCTTGGACAAGAGCAAGACAGGTTCGGCAATCGAAGCAGCAATTCCGGTTCTGCTCGGCGGTCTCGTGAAGAAGGCTTCGACTTCCTCCGGCGCTGCAGAACTCGGTGATCTATTCAAACAACAAGACAAAGAGCCATCGATTCTCGATAACCTCGGAGGACTTCTTTCCGGTGGTGCGAATTCGAAATTGCTCAGCATGGGATCATCGCTGTTGCCAATGCTCTTGGGCTCTTCGCAAGCGAGCATCGTCTCGGTCTTGATGAAACTCTTGGGACTGGGCGACAAATCCGTTCTTGGGCTTCTCGGCTCCTTGGCACCAATTGTTATGGGTGTTGTTGGCAAACAAGCTAAGGCAGCGGGTGGATTTGACCCAAGCGTCTTGACCAACTTGCTCGGAAGCCAAAGCAACCTGCTCAGCAGCGCTTTGCCAAACGAACTCAAGGGTGTCATGGGCTTGGCAGATCTTGGTAAGCAAGTAACCAATGCAGCTTCGAACGCAGCTTCTAGTGCTGCACGAAGTGCTCAAGAAGCAGTAAAGCCATCGGGCTCGATGAACTGGCTATGGCCTATTCTCGGTTTAGCTGCCGCTGGTTTCTTGCTCTACAACTTGGTGGGCTCCAAGCCAGCGAAAGAAGACGGCTCTGCGAAGGGCACTCAGCAGACCGTTCCACCTGAGAATGCAACTCCACCAGTCGTCAAAGAAGCATTTGAGCTTCCTGGCGGAATTAGCATGGACGACCTCAAGAAGAAGCTTGATGGCTCCTTTGGTGGTGTTGTCTCCGCTCTCGAAGGCATCACCGACGTAGACACCGCCAAGGGTGCTGTTGGTAAGCTCGAAGAGGCAGCTAAGGCTTACACCGATTCGATGACCGGCGTTCCAGATGTGGCCAAGGGTGTTCTCGGACCATTCTTCGCTCCATACTTGAAGAAAGTCGGCGGAATCCTTGAAACGCTCTATGCGATCCCAGGAGTCAAAGAAGTCATCGAGCCAGTCCTCGGCCCAATGGTTGAGTCCGTCACCAAAGTTGTTGGCTAAGGATTCAGGTCGACTCCTGCCGACAGGCTAAACAAGCCGATCTGCGGAGAATTGACGCAGCGATAGATCACACTGAAAACTCGCGAACTTTCGTTCGCGAGTTTTTTTATTACCCCAGTCCACCGCTATGGGGCCAATTGTTCTACGAGCCGCAATGTTCGTAGCCACCGCTCGACATCCCGCAGATGCCTGTTTTTCGTCAGGAACGGAAAATCCTAGCTTTTTGCACCTTCACAATCCTCCCGGGGACAAAGTTTGAACTGTCGATGGAGGGTCTGGGGCTTATAATACTGAGTACTTTTAAAGCCGATTGGAACTTAGTATTCGTGAAACCCGATCTTGGTTTTCCGGGTTTCCAAAGACGGTTATCGTCCTGATGGGAAATTCTCCCGTCGAAGCGAACCTATGGATTACGGACAAGCTCCTCGACTTCCCCCCTCCCCCCTCCACAGCACGTAACTCCCTTGACAGCTCAAATCGTAAAAACCCCCTTATCCGTTGCAAATTCGGTCGGTCTGGCATTGCTAGCCCTGCCTGCGTTGATCGGATGTGATCCGCCGCCGGAAGTGCGGGTTTACGACGCTCCGAAGTCCGATACCGAGTTCGTCTCGGGTCCCTTGGCAGGATCAGGAAGCGGACCCATTTCTCTCGGTAGTGTAGGGAGCCCGGTACCGAACGCGGGAGCTCCGAGCGTCGCAGGACCGCGACGAATCCTCGGCGCAATCCTCCCTTTGGACTCCGGGTGCTACTTTCTCAAAGCGACCGATAGTCCAGAGCGCCTCGAACCGCTCATGAGCGACTTTCATACGATCGTGAGCAACTTTGCAATCGATACCAGCACAGGGAGACCTTCGAACGCTTTACCTTCGGGTTGGGTGATGAATCCTCGCAATGACATCGCTCTCGCTGAATTCGTCTCCCCCGAGGCGACAGGAAGCATCAAGTTCACGGTTACAGCGTTGGCCATGCCCGAGCAGAAAGACTGGCCAGAATATCTGCTCAGTAACGTCAATCGCTGGCGAGGTCAGTTAAAAGTCGAGCCGGTTGATCTGAAAACACTCAACGATTCTTTGGTCTCGGTTCCACGCGGTGAAGGACTACTTCCTTCCTACATTTTTGATGCGACGGGGACCGGTTCGGGTGCAATGGCACCAAGTAGCTTGCCCGGAGCTGGAGCGAGCGCACCGACTCCTTCCGCAACTGTAACACCAGCACCCACGCCAACTTTGCCACCGTCAACACCGTCGGATTCTGCGTCAACGAATGAAGCTCCGAAACGTCCGGAACTCGATTATCGATTGCCTGAAGGTTGGAGTGTGGGACAAGGTTCCCCATTCCGTTTGGCTACTTTGAAGATTCAGTCGGCAGAAGGCAACGGAGAAGTCACCGTCAGCATGGCCACCGACAATCCTCAAGCGAACACCGCGATGTGGGCGCAACAAGTCCTCAAGGAGTCAGAGCCTGCGCAAATCGATCCAGTCGTACAGCAGACCCTCGATCGTGCGGAAACCGTTACCGTTGGGGACAAAAAAGCCAAGTTATACACCATCCGCAAGTCTGAAGAGCCACAGGCGCCGATGCTGATGGTCGCTTCGATTCCTACAGAAAACCAAGAATTGCATCTGTTCGTCAAGCTCATCGGGGACAACCGTCTCGCGGAAGCTCAGAAACAGAAGTTCATCGATTTTGTTCAATCCATCTCTTTAAAATAGATCGTTCAACATGGCCACTGCACCTCTACAAGACGGTTTAGTACCCCGTTCGGTACCAAATACGAATAGCCTAGAGCGAAGTATATGGACGGTGCTTCGCTACGCAGGCTCCTTAAAAATCACTTGCGCTATGTTCGCCTTGGGAATCCTCATTCTCCTCGTCGGCACACTTGCTCAAGACGAAGAGACGATTGTCGACGTTAAGCGATCTTACTTCAACAGTTGGGTCGCAAAAGTAGATTTCGACGTCTTCGTCCCGCAAACCATTTGGCGTCATGAGAAAGCTTATCCTGGGTTCTTTGTCATGCCCGGTGGCGCCACAATTGGCCTGATACTGCTGATCAATTTGGTCGCCGCGAAAATGACTCGCTTTCATATGACCGCCCGCGGAGCACGTTTTGCCGCTGGGATGGCGATCACGCTTCTCGGGTTTGCCTTGATCGCCATGATTGTTTTTGGCGCTCACTTGGGTGATGGATTACAGGGAGAGCCGCCGTTTGACTACGACACCATTTGGAACGGATGTATCGCGTCTTTGTGGTTGTCCATCCTGGGATTGGGAGCTTGGGGAGTTTTTGCTTCTCCAAAACACAGCATTTCCAAGTTTGCTCTTTGGATCGGATTCGCGTTGGTCTTGGCCGTTGGAATCATCCTCGCAATCGCGGGCGATGCAGTGCGCATACCTGATCCGGGTCTTCGCATTGTCTGGCAGCTCGCAAAAAGCTTGATTGTCAGTGCCGTGATGCTCTCAGGCCTTACCATCCTCTTCGGAGGTCGCGGCGGTAACGTGTTGATCCACCTCGGAATCGGCTTGCTGATGATAGGACAATTTGCATTCGGCGACCGTCAGCGTGAAGAGAGAATCAGCCTGTATGAAGGCCAACGGACTCGTGCTGCCGTTCAAACAGATATCGTAGAGCTAGCCGTGATCGACAAGACGCAACCAGACAAAGACCGAGTCGTCGCATTCGATGATCCCTTGATCTCGAAAGCTGCCACAGAAAAGTCTTTGCTGACCGACTCCTCGCTACCATTCGAGATTCGAGTTGAGAAGTGGATGCCAAACTCCGACCTCAAACCGCGTCGCAGCGATCCTGAGTTAGCAAAAGAGGCAGAAGGAGTCGCAGGTTTGCCACCGGAATTGGCACTTGTGGAAGTTCTCAAATCCGGTGGGGCAAAAAGCGAAATGAACATCGCTAGCGCCTACATCTCGATTCGCGAAAAGAAAACCTCGAAAGAGCTAGGGCGATTCGCGGTAAGCCAACTGCTGAATGACACCACCTTCAGACCACAAAACTTTTTGACGACAATCGAGTCCGACGGTCGTCAATTCGATTTGGCTTTGCGATTCCGAAGAAACCTCAAACCCTTTGCATTTGAGCTAACCAACGTCGAGCTCAAGCAGTACACGGGTACAGCCATCCCGAAGGACTATTCGTCGTATGTACGCATCGTGGATGATTCGGGTACAACGTTGCAAGAAGGCCGCATATGGATGAACAGTCCGATGAGGTTCCGTGGTGAAACTTACTATCAATCGTCGTATGCACCCGCTGCTCAAACGCCACTTGGGGTTGAACAAACGGTCTTGCAAGTCGTTACGAACGCGGGTTGGTTAATCCCTTACGTCTCCTGCGTCTTGGTGGGTTTGGGAATGTTGGCTCACTTCAGCATCACCCTAACTCGTTTTGCGTCTCGGTACGATAGAAAAGCCATCGCGCTGACCGACCGTGCGCCTTGGTATCTGACCGCAGCACTGATTCCATTGGCATTGCTGGGTGGATGGTTGTACAACCGAGCAAAAACCCCAGTCGCCAAAGAAGGGAACATCGATTGGTATGCAATAGGCGAACTCCCCGTTCAACACGAAGGGCGTATCAAGCCATTGGCAGGAGTCGGAGCGCAAGTGCTCAAGGCTCTATCCGACAAACCTTTTGCATTGTCCCTAGAGGGACATAGCTACGAAGGAGCCCAAGAGACCGGTAAGCAAATTTCAGCAGCACAGTGGTTGATGAGTGTCATGGCTCATGAGCCTTGGGTCATGGAAGCTCCGTTGGTTCGCATCGACTCCATTGCCCTCTTGGATGAACTAGGACTCGATCGGCACAAAAGTCACCGGTACAGCATCAAACAGATCGACGAGAAACTTGCCGGAGACAACTCTGAAACATTCCAACGAAAGTTCCAGCAGTTGGCCAACTCGGAAGAGAGCAGCTGGACGGTAGAAGACCGAAACTTCATGCGATTGCAAACTCGCATGGGGATCTTCTATTCGATTTGGGGAGCTTACGAACCGATCGATGAAATTCTCAAAACTGTTGCTAACGATCCTCAAAAACTATCCCAAGTCATCGATGGACTTGGGCCGGTCATGGAATCGATCAAACGAAAAGGTCCTCCAGCAATTATCCCGCCGACTGACTTGCCAGAAAAACTCGATCCCTCTCAACCACCCCCACAGTGGAATGCCTTCGCACCTGCGTTTTATGAAGTGCTCAAGAACTTCGATCCAAAGAAGCTCGACAATCCCACTTCACAATTCCGGCAACTAACGCAAGTCCTGCGCAAGGGGTCTTCAAATAGCAAGCAGATCAACGAAGAGGTAAGCAAGTATGCTAACATGCTCGAAGATAAATACTCGGTGGTGGCGCGTTCGAAGAAGGCGCGTTTCGAAGCTTGGTATGGCCATTTCAATCCAATCAGCATTTCGTATGTGCTTTACATCGTTGCAGCACTGACCGCATTTCTTGGTTTGGTTTGTTCCGCGTTCGCATCCATTCCTACGGGTGCGGTCGTGAAAGAGTGGATCCGCCAAGCCGCTTTTTGGATCTGCGTTGTTACCCTGCTGATCCATACCGTGGCGATCATCTCGCGAATCTACATCTCCGAACGACCTCCAGTAGTCAGCTTGTACTCGGCGGCTGTTTTCATCGGCTGGGCAATTGTTCTCGCTGGCGTCGTCTCTGAACTACTCTTCCCAATTTCGATCTCCCTGCTGGTCGCAGCCAAAGCCGGATATCTTTCATTGCTCGTTGCGGATGGGTTGGATATCGGCGATTCGATGCCGGTCTTGCAAGCCGTGCTCGATACGCAGTTCTGGCTATCCACGCATGTGATCAGTGTCTCGTTAGGGTATTCAGCAACGTTCCTGGCAGGCTTCCTCGGTATCGGGATTGTTCTGCTTGCTTTCTTCGCGTGGTTCGCTCCTTCGGTGATTGCCGAAGAAACTCGCAAGAAATTAATCGATACGCTTTACCGCGTCTGCTATGGCGTGGTTTGCTTCGGCATCTTCTTCAGTTTCGTCGGTACTGTCTTGGGTGGTCTCTGGGGCGACGATAGCTGGGGCCGCTTCTGGGGCTGGGATCCGAAAGAAAACGGCGCGTTGATGATCGTACTTTGGAATGCGTTGTTGCTGCATGCCAAGTGGGATAAACTCGTTGGACCACTCGGCTTCGCGATGCTCGCGATCGGAGGCAACATCATCACCGCTTGGTCGATGTTCGGGACCAATATTCTCGGGATCGGATTGCACGCCTACGGAGGTGAGACGGGAGAATCCCTCAGAAATATGGGATACTTCTTCGCGAGCCAACTTGCGATCATTCTTCTGGGTGGCTACGTGTACTTCGTGACTCTAGCACAGAAACAGACCAAGACCTTATGACCCAGGCCGCATGCAACTCCGCATTACCCAATTCCGGATTCGAGTTCTTGCGGTCGGATATCTTGGAACACCAGCCTATTGCTAAGGATACTTGGCAGTTGAAAGTCCGGGCGCCGGAGTTCGCTGCAAAGACAAGACCTGGTCAGTTCTTCATGGTTCGTATCGCCGACTGCAATGACCCCTTAATCGGCAGAGCGTTGGCTTTCTACGATCGAGGCAAAGACTCCTCAGGGATACCGGATACGATATCGGTCGTTTATGTGGTCAAAGGGAAATTCACTCGCGCATTGGCTCAACGAACCATCGGGCAATCGATCGAGCTTTGGGGCCCGTTGGGAAATACCTTTAGCAACTCTCCTGTCGAGCATCTTATACTTGTTGCTGGCGGGGTAGGCATCACTCCGATGCTGACACTCGCGACGAGTGCCCTCGGACTCGAATGCTACGGAGACGAAACTGAGCAACATCCCTTCGCGAAACGTGTCACGCTGTGTTACGGTGCACGAACCAAAGAATATTTGGCAGGTCTCGACGCATTCGAATCTCGTGGCGTAAATCTGGAACTTGCAACTGAAGACGGCTCGCTAGGTCATCACGGACGAGTGACCGAACCGCTTGAACGACTGCTGAGGGATGGCGCAAAGTCTACTCGCATTGCGTGCTGCGGACCGGAACCGATGATGCAAGCGGTTGGCAAAGTGGCCGAGAAGTACGATGTCCCTTGCGAAATCTCCTTAGAAACCCCGATGGCTTGCGGGATCGGGATTTGTTTCACTTGTGTCGCAAAGATCAAGCAAGCGGACGGGAGTTGGGATTATCGCCGAACGTGTATGGAAGGCCCTGTATTTCCGTCGCAACAAGTCCTCTGGTGATCGTCGGAATACCGTCATCAAGCCAATTCCTCGAAGCACGGCGTTCCAGGCCTAGCACCCGATATCACACGTTCGTACTGTCTGATTGGTTCGACGTTTTGATGAATCGAACCGGGTATCGTAGACCACCCGGAGCTCGCGCTCAATATCGTCAAATCGACAGCCATTCTGCTCCCGAGTTTTTGAGCCCGCTTCGCGCAAGCCGCGGGGTGATTGCATGGGCCACGCTCACCTCATTGCACGTTCCAATCAATCGAACACCACAACGTTGTAGACGCTGGTTGGTTGGGTGTGTTGATGTATTGCACCGAGTCCCGTAAACCACCCGGAGCTCGCGCTTTCCGGCTCAAAAAACCACCCGGAGCTCGCGCTTTCCGGCTCAAAAAACCACCCGGAGCTCGCGCTT
>CAZACJ010000044.1:11269-39484 GCA_964483385.1 uncultured Pirellula sp.
GGAGCTCGCGCTTTCCGGCTCAAAAAACCACCCGGAGCTCGCGCTTTCCGGCTCAGTTTTTTCGGTCTTCTTTGCGTGAGACTGTTTGGAAAGGACTAGCGCAGAATGAATTGTTTGAGTCAACACGCCCGGTGCTTCCTCACGGTTTTTTCTCAAATCCGGGCCTGGATTGGGTGTTGAGCGATTCCCAAGGTTTCGGATAGTAGTAAGTCGGAACGAACGCTCCGGCACGGTTCTGATAGTTCCCGTTGCAATAGTTCGTTTGCCAAGCCATCGATTCTTGGCTCGATGGCTCTAGCTTGTAAGCGATCCAGCCGGGCCAGTAACGGGGCCGATTGTATTCTTGGCGGTACTCGGGAATACTGCGGGTAAATGTATGGGGAAAAAAGTCCGGTCGCTGAATCGCCGGATCCAAGTAGGTTCCTTCAAACCAATCGTGCTTGGTTGCCGCTTTCTTCGTGACGTTGCTACCGAGTCCCCCAGGATGATGATGCGGTCCTCCTGGGTTGTTTACGGGAGATGCTAGCACATGTGGTTCACCGGCGAAAAGTGCGTCGCACTCAAAGGAAATCCCGCTTAGCGATAAAGCGCCAGCGCAAAGAGACCATTGTGCGAACCTTAGCAAAGAGGAGATTGCGATTTGATGGTTCATGCGATTGAATGCCTTGCGGGGGATCCGAAGCGGTATAAACGATACAACCTGACTTATTCCTTCGGTTCAGCGAGGGGGCTCCCTTCAAGAGAACTTAGGGACTTGACGCCGGAAAATCGAAACAAAGCGAGTGCACCCTCTGTGATCGCATCTGTGGTTATCGCGTTTGCTGGGCGAGTTCGAGTTTCTGCTGTTCGATCGCATGCAGCAAATCGTCGACGCTCAAACCGTATTTGGACAACACCGCCCCCATGACAGAACCGACGTGTTCGCATCGCCCCCGTCGAGCTGCCACTGCCTGTTGCCGAGGTGGGTTCACCACCTGTCGGCTCGCTGTAACAACAGTGGGCGTGACAGGTGCAGTATCCCAGTCGAACATTTGCTGAACGAATTTGCCGGTTGAAACTTGGCTGGATTCGAAGGCGATGGCTGACATTTTCTTACTCCTTGTTGAATCGCAGGGCTCTGTTGAATCGCAGGGCTCTGATAAACCGCAGAGCTCTGTTGCAGTTTGTTTCCGCCTGCCCGACGCTGGCGAATGCGCTGCGAACCTGTTCTGCAATGGTCTTGGGCTGTTCCTCGTTTTGAACCGCTCGCAACCTCCATGTCCTTAGAATCGCAAAGGCCGTGACACCTCTGGTCACTCGCGAAAGAATTCCGAAAAAAACGGGAAATATTTTTGGGCTTCCACACCTCCTTGGTAGGTAGCTTTGAAGGAATCACGCAGGTGGGCTACCATAGTGGAACGCTATTGAAGCGTGTTCGACCCCAATTTCCCCTCCCTTCAGGAGCCGTTGCTTTATGGCCACCGTACATATTCCAAGCCAGAATCGTCAATTAACCGAGGCACAAGAGATTTCAGCGTTCTTGAAGCCCTTCGGAATTTGGTACGAACATTGGCAGGTCGCTGGGCGCCTAGCGCCAACTGCGAGCGACGCTGATATCCTTCAAGAATATGCTCCAGAGATTCAGAAGGTCAAAGAGGCGGGCGGATTTGTTACCGCTGACGTGATCAATGTGCACCCACAAACTCCGAACCTCGATGCGATGCTTGAAAAATTCAACAAGGAACATACCCATTCGGAGGACGAAGTCCGATTTACGGTTGAAGGAAAAGGGGTGTTCCATTTGCATCCCGAGGGTGGGCCAGTCTTCAGTGTTACAGTCGAAAGTGGCGACATGATCAACGTCCCTTGCGGCATGAAACACTGGTTTAACCTTTGCGACGATCGGCGGATTCGTTGTATCCGATTCTTCGAAGACGTCTCAGGTTGGACTCCACACTATGTAGACCAAGGCGTACACGGGGAGTACAGTCCAATGTGCTTTGGTCCTCGGGATATTCGTGAATCAACTCCACGCCCCGAACCGATTATCCCGTCGTAGTCCCCCAGGAGCCGCTTGCTCATGCCATCTACGATCCCTCCCTTGACCGGTCGCTGTGCCTTGTTGGATATCGAAGGAACCTTAGCCGATATTCGATTCGTCTACGATGTGATGTTCCCCTACATACGGGAGCAAGTCCAAGCTTACCTACAGGCCCACTGGGGAAAAACTAACTTGGAACCAATTCTCGATAGACTGGCTATCGATGGTGGTTTCACTGAGGCCCAAGCTCCTTGGCGGTCGGCAGGGATGGCTACAGTTGCCGCGATCAATTCCGTTACCGAATTGGTGCAGCGCTTAATGGACAGCGATAGCAAGACCACGGGTTTGAAGGCTTTGCAGGGAGTGGTATGGGAAGCTGGATTTCGGTCTGGGAAGTTACGTGCGGAGGTGTTTTCCGACGTCGTGCCGGCGTTTGAGCGTTGGCGACTCGCTGGCGTCGATATGCGGATCTATTCCTCTGGCAGTATCTTGGCGCAAAAACTGTTTTTTGGGCATACGACCCAAGGAGACTTAACCGGCTTCTTCCGCGCTCACTACGATACAACAAGCGGATCCAAAAAAGAGGCTTCTAGTTATCTCGCCATTGCGCACGATATCGGTGTATCCCCTGAGCAGATCGTCTTTTTCACTGATGTCTTAGCGGAAATCCAAGCGGCGAGGGAAGCGGGTTTACAAGTTGTCGCTTGCGTCCGATCGAACAACGTTCCTTTGCCAAGTCAGTACATTGCGGGGCAGAAGGTAGACGGAGTTTGGGTTACCGAGTCTTTGGATGCGATCGATTGGACGACCCTTGTCGCCTAGCTTCGAATGTGAGTATGTCGCTCTCCAAACCCACTAGCTGCTAGGGTTTCGTACCTCATGCACCTTCCCCTCGCCAATCACCGATGTCCTATCTCCTTCAATAAGCCAACCCGTCCTCTCATCGATGCCAACTCCTACCAACTGCGGATGCTTCAATACCGCTCGCTTGAGACGCTCTAATCGTTTCTTCTCGCTGAAATGCTGATCGATAATCACCTCTGGCAACCACCCAAACCCCTCCCTAATCTCCGGCTCGATGTCTCCTCCAGATATCATGCTACGCGACATCACCGCCGCCCCAGCACTCGTCCCGCCTACTACCCCACCTCCATACCACCACTCCTTCCATCTCTCCAAAAATTCTGTACCCAAATATCGCTCCACTAACCGACTCTGATCCCCGCCTCCTATCCATACCGCCGTCGCCCCCGCCAACTCCCTGCCGAACCCCTCTTGCATCGCTTCCTGCCGAGACTTGGCATGCACCACCTGCACCTCGCCCCATCCCTTGCCTAGCCATAACTCTAACCAAGGTGAATAATCCTCTTGGTCCGACCGAGGTGAAGCTGTCGGCACCAATACCATCCGATTCCCAACCGCTCTCCCCAACTTGCAAAATACATCAAGAACAGGATCGGATAATTTTCCACCACCACACAGCAACATCGCTCCTCGCTTGCTCGGATCAAATCCCCTTTGATCTGCTACCAATACTCCTTGAGCTAACAATGCAGCACCATGGATCCCCCCAAGTTGCAGTAGCCGCCGACGGTCAATCCTTGTTGTGACTACCACCGAACTATCCTCTATCGAACCATCGCCGAACGTACGATCTGAATAATCGATTGATGCACCCTCTCAATCGACTGATCCGCATCCACGACCCCAGTCACCCCGCCACACCGCGGTAACTGCTCCAAAAACCCTTGTCGTACCTTCCGAAAGTACTCGATTCCCCGTTTCTCAAGCCGATCTTGCCCACGCTGTATTCGCTCGGCAGCCAACTGCGGATCGATATCCAATACAATAGTCACTTCTGGCATGCACCCACCCGTCGCTACCCGCCCAACTTGCCACAAAGCTTCGATATCCACCCCCCCGGCTGATCCTTGATAAACAACGTTCGCCAACAAGAATCGGTCGCATAATACCACCGCACCACTCTCAAGCGCCGGACGTATGTTCTCGGCCACCAACTGAGCTCTTGCCGCCATATACAAAAGCATCTCAGTCGTATTAGCCAAAGGGATGTCTTCTCGATGAAGCAGTATCTCACGAACCGCATTCCCTAAAGCAGTGGTCCCAGGATCGCGGAAATTCAACACGCGATGCCCTTGCGATTTAAGCCAATCGCTGAGCATCGCTAACTGCGTTGACTTCCCCCCACCATCAATACCATCAAGCGTAATAAACATGCCTAAAGCCCTACTGCATTAAATGGCGAAGGACTCTAAATCCGCTTGCGGAGCAACCTGGTATCCATGCGGTTCCATCGAACAACCCGCTCGCCCCTGACTCAACGAACGAATCGCACTCGAATATCCAAACAATTCCTTCAACGGTGCTAACGCTGTGATGTTCGTTACCACTCCACGCGCCTCGGTTCTCTCAATCAATCCACGACGCTGCTGAAGATCCCCTACGATCTCACCCAAATAATCTGGCGGAGTGGTAATCTCCATCTTCATCACCGGCTCAAGCAACGCTGGACCAGCAGCTTTGAGCCCCTCGTCAAAAGCATCGTTCGCTGCAATTCGAAAAGCGACTTCGTCCGAGCCAACTTCCGCCATCTCAGCCCCAAGCACACTGATACGGATCCCCGTCAATGGGAACGAACCTACCAAACCACCTCCCTCGGCCCGATTACGCAACTCCTCAAGGGCCGCTTGGCGCTGCAACTCAGGTAACATCTTGTCCGGTGGTGTCCGATCCAACACAATCACCTTCGCCGAGACATCTTCCAATGGCTCAAACCGGACTTGCAATCGCGCAAACAATGTCTGAGATCCAACCTGACGATTACACTGACCAGTAACCTCCGCCACCGAACTAATCGTCTCCCGATAACTTACCCTCGGCTTGTAGAACTTGACGTTCAAATGGAAGTCACGCACCAAACGATTCTTGATCACTTCCAAATGCAACTCACCCATCCCTGAAATAATGGTCTGGCCTGATTCGGAATTCTCGGAAGCATGAAAAGTCGGATCCTGCCGCTTGAGCATATCAAGGACCTCAGCAAGCTTCTTGCGCTCTGTCGTATTCTCCGGCTCAATCGCCATGGAAATCACAGACTGCGCGAATTGAATCGATGGCAATTCGATAATCTCGCGAGTGTCGCAGAGGGTATCTCCCGTAATCGAGTCGCGAGGGCCAATGGCACAAGCGATATCGCCACACTCGAGTGCATCAATTTGACCTTGCCGCTCTTTCTTAGTCGCATGAATCTGCCAAAGCTGCGCTACGTTTTCTTTTTTGTCTCGATTGGGATTGTAAACCCTTGAATTGGATTCTAACCGACCGGAATAGACGCGAATCCAAAACATGTCTCCCGTCTTCGCTGGCAAAATCTTAAAGACCAACGCGCAGAATGGATCTTTAGGATCCGGCTTGCGCATCAACTTCTTGTCGGTCTTCTTGGGATCACACCCTTCCACCGGCGGTCGATCCAGCGGACAAGGTAAAAAGTGCGCTACCCCATCGAGCAACGGCTGCACCCCGACGCCATGAAGCGCAGACCCGCAGAAAACCGGCTGAAGTACTTGGGCAATACAAGTCTCACGCAACGTCTTTCGGATAAGCTCCGGCGGAATCTCTTTCTCTTCCATCGCCAGCTCCATCATCTCGGCACTGTGCGTGTAGAGTTTTTCCAACATGACGTTTCGCCAATCCTTCGCATCCGCAACGAGTTCCTCAGGTAACTCTTGCACGTTGACCGTCCTGCCGGAGTCCTCAGCATTGAATGTCAACAACTTCATATCGATCAGATCGATGATCCCACGAAAAGGATCGTTCGTATGCGCTGGACCTTGGCCAACCGGTATCTGTACAGCCACCGGATCAGCACCCAAACGTGGGCCAATCTCTTCGAGCACTCGATAGAAATCCGCACCTTCCCGATCGAGCTTGTTAATGAAAACAATCCGAGGCACACCGTACTTGTTCGCTTGCCTCCAAACCGTCTCGCTCTGGGCTTCCACCCCTTCCCGAGCACTAAAAACCACTACAGCCCCATCGAGTACCCGCAAGCATCTCTCGACTTCGGCTGTAAAGTCCACGTGTCCCGGTGTATCGAGAAGGTTGACCGAACATTCTTTCCAACGAAAAGTCACGCAAGCGGCAAAGATGGTAATGCCGCGCTGCTGCTCTTCTGGGTCATCATCGGTTTCGGTTGTGCCTGAATCAACTGCCCCGGCGCGGTGTTTGGCACCGCTCATGAAAAGCATCTGTTCAGTCACCGTCGTCTTGCCCGCATCAATGTGGGCGATAATTCCGATGTTTCGGATCGAATGAAGGTCACGAGCCATAGTTGAAAAACTTTAATGCGATCAAGGAGACGGGGAAAGCAAACAGGATCCGTTTGATCCGTTCCTCGCTTAACTCGGTTGCTTGCGCAACTCAAGCCATTCACTGTGGAATACACCATCGCGGTCGACGCGTTGGTAAGTGTGTGCACCAAAATAATCACGCTGTGCTTGCAGCAAATTCGAAGGCAATCGCGCTAGACGATAGCTGTCGTAGTAAGCCAACGCAGTGGTGAACGCAGGAACTGGAAGCCCCAAATGGCTTGCGGCCATAACCACAGCACGCCAAGCTTCCTGCGATCGCTCGATCGCTTGCTCGAAGTACGGGTGCAACAAAAGGTTTTCCAAATTCGGATTCCCGTCAAAGGCTTCCTTGATGTGGTCAAGGAATTGGGCGCGAATGATGCAGCCACCTCTCCATAGCAACGCACAGTCGCCGTAATTCAACCCCCAATCATGCTCGCGACTCGCTTCTTGCAACTGCACAAAACCCTGTGCATAAGAACAAATCTTCGATGCGTACAACGCTTGTCGAACCGCTTCGATGAACTTCTTTCGGTCGGCGACCATCGCGGATACCGCTGCACCAAACGCTGAGTTGTGCGACGTGGCGGGCGCGGGCAACACCTTGCTCGCTCGCACACGCGCTTCCTTCATCGCAGCAAGCCCACGCGCGTAAACGGCAGTCGTAACCAAAGTGCTAGGAACGCCGAGGTCCAAAGCCAATTGACTCATCCACTTGCCGGTCCCCTTCGCACCAGCAACGTCGAGGATCTTGTCTACCAAATATCCATCGCCACCTTGGTCGTCGCGAACACTGAAAATGTCACGAGTGATTTCGATGAGATAACTTTGAAGCTCCCCACGGTTCCAATCGGCGAAGACTTCGTACAACTCTTCGTTGCTCAATCCAGCCGCTTCCTTGAGCAATAAGTACGCTTCGCAAATCAATTGCATGTCGCCGTACTCGATCCCGTTGTGAACCATCTTCACATAGTGCCCCGCACCACGTGGTCCCACCCATTCAGCACAAGGAATGTCATTCTTCGGTCCAACCTTCGCCGAAATCGCTTGGAAAATCGGCTTGATGGTCTCCCAAGCAGCTTTGCTACCACCCGGCATCAAGCTTGGGCCCTTCAATGCACCTTCCTCTCCACCAGAAACTCCCGATCCGACGAATAGCAATCCCTTTCCTTCGACGTACTTGGTGCGACGCTCCGTATCGACATAGTGCGTGTTGCCGCCATCGATCAAAATGTCACCAGGCTCAAGGTGCGGAAGCAACTGCTCGATGAGGTCGTCGACAGCTGGACCAGCCTTGACCAACATCATCACCACGCGCGGACGACGAAGGTTCTTCACCATCTCCGCTAACGAATGGCAACCGACAAAATTCTTTCCCTTGGCTCGGCCCGCAATGAGCTCGTCGACTTTCTCGGTGGTTCGGTTGTATACCGCAACTCGGTAGCCTCGGCTCTCAACGTTTAGAGCCAAATTCTCACCCATGACCGCCAACCCGATCAGACCGAAATCACACAATTCGCTCATGCTCGAAAACCCTTCGCTTTGCAGTTCTTGAAGAACCCTATTTTGAAATTCACTTGGTTCAGATTCGTCGTTGCTCTCAATCGCCCGTTTTAGGGTTTTCCCTAGCAACTCCTTCAAAGAGGAAGCGGTTAGTTTAGCCGGATTCGCCAAGTGCATCAATCGAAGCCTTTGTCTCGCAGCGCAATGCTTTGACCTCCCTGCACGCAGGTAAGCACCTAAAATCCCTCGGGTTTTCCCACCGATTTGCCTATTGGATATAGTTCTGCATGGAATTAGCAAAAGGCATGACGCAGGCAAACCTACAAGTTATTCCGATGGCTGATTCGGTGTAATTCGGTGTAAACGGTGCATAAGTCGAAGGCACAGGGGGAGAACCAACGATGGGAAAAAAACTCAACGCGATGAAATTGGCTAAGCAAAATCGAAAGTCTTCTACACAGCTATTTCTTTTGATGGCCATTCCCTTTTTTCTCTCCGAAAACCTCGCAATCGGCGAAGACTGGAGACAGTTTCGCGGTGGGGATGCACTGAGCGTCAACCAAGACTCCAAACTTCCCTCTTCATGGTTGGAACCCACCGACGAAACCCTTCCGCGTGCTCGATGGCGGACCGAAGTCGAAGGGAGTGGTTGGTCGCAACCGATCGTAGTTGGAGATCGAGTGTTTGTGACCACCGCCGTCTCGCCAAAAGGAGGTAAGCCAAAGGGAATGACCGGTGGTGTGATGGATCCAAGCACCATGGGACGAGCAACAAAGCCAAAAGATCCAGTGGCTTGGAAGCTTGTTTGCCTATCCCTCTCGACAGGTGAAATCCAGTGGAGTCAGACGGCGATCGAAGCGATACCTAGTTTTGGAAAGCATGCCTCGAATACCTTTGCAACAGAAACTCCAGCCGCGTCGGAAGACACTGTCTATGCGTTCTTCGGTGCTGCTGGAATCATCACCGCACATGACTTTCAAGGCAACTTGAAATGGTCAAAAACGTACGATCCACAGAAGATCACTAACGACTTCGGTACAGGATCTTCGTTGCTGTTGGTCGATAATGCCGAACCATCCAAACGAAAACTGTTCATCCAACGCTATAACGAAGAATCCGCAACCCTCGTCTGCTTGAGAGCTGACAACGGGGAGGAACTTTGGAGTGCCGAACGCCCCAAGGGCTCTTCATGGAGCACACCTATTCATTGGAATAACCAAGGCGTTGAAGAAGTGGTCACTGGAGGCCAAGGTTCCGCGATCGCGTACGATCTGCAAACTGGTAAAGAAAGATGGCGCGTAGGGGGACTCGACACGTCCTTCTCTTGCTCACTCGTCGCAGATACCAATGCTGTCTACTTCGGAACAGCTAGTCCGGGTAGCCGAGCCCCAATTTACGCAGTCGCAAGTGGTCACACCGGCGATCTCACTTTGGAACAAGGACAATCGAAGAGCGATGCGATTCTTTGGTCAGGCACGAAAAGCGGCGCTGGGATGCCCTCCCCAGTGGTTCTCGGTGACTATCTTTATTTCTTCGGTAACACCGCAACTTGCTACGAAAAACAAACCGGCAAGGAAATCTACCGCAAGCGAATGCCTGGAGGCACCTTGGTCGCTGGTTGCCCCATCGTCGTCGATCAACGAATTGTGCTGGTCAACGAATCAGGAGATGTTCTTGTTGTAACCCCTGGAACCGAATTTGCCGTCCGTGAATACAAAGCACAAAAGGAGCCGAAACGCTCCAAGAAAGCACAGACTGATGCCAGCGATAGTGCAACGCAAGAGAAGCCGAGCGAATCCGAGCCATCTACGTTGGTCGGACGGGACGAAGTCTTCTGGGCCACACCCGCCGTTGCGAATCAACACTTATTGATTCGCTCGTCCGACGCGATCTACTGTTACCGCTAAATTCGCCCACTCTAAGGCTGGTTCGCAGCAAGCTTAAGCATTTCCACGCGACGCTTATGAAGCGTCTCGATCGAGAGATTGCCGTAGTCGCTCCACGAAGCAGGTTCAAGGTAGTCACCTTCGGTCCTACCTATCGCTTGCAACTTGACGGCTCGCCGGAACTCTTGTCCTAGCGCGTACCTATCGCGGTTATATTTCTTTGCAATCTGATTCAGGACTTCCACATCTTGCTGTCCGTAGCAATATGCCTTCAAGCGGATCGAAGGCACAGGCTTCTGACTGGAAGCAACATTTGAAGGATAGAACAGAGCAAGTTCATCGGCAACCTTCCATGAATTTGCGGTTCCGATTGTCTGCCAAGGTAGGACACCGTCTGCCCCTAGGCTCCATGCATCCCAGCTCCAAGCCACCGCCATGCTATTACTGGTTCCGATTGGGTTACTACTACCATAAATGACGACCTCTTGTCCAAAACGAAATTTGCGATCGAGGACCAAAGGGCGGTACTCCCTGAAGGGCTCTTGAGCAACCACGTTGTACACCAGAAACTCATCGAGCGTGTCTCGTTGCCACTGAGGGCGTGAGATATCCGCGCGGAAAATCATACGAGGTTGGCAAGACTTGTCAGCCGCGTAACACTTCGATCCCTTCACGCCATCGACAAAAGCAAGTCCAAAATATCGCAGCGCAAGGTAGTCTTGAAAATTCGAGGGTTCATCGAGAACCCAAGGGGAACTCCCACGAGACCAGCCACGCGACTTGAAACTGTTTTTATTGTTCAAGTACACATGAAATCGCGTTTTATCCCACTTATTGCGATGCAGATGATCCATCGTTTGGCTCACGACGTCGACCCAAGCCTCTCGGTAATTTTCGTTGAATGCCTTGTCTGCCCAATAACTTCCGTTGTAGTTCGGTTCGATCGGCATTGGCCAATTTTCGTGCATAGGCAAGTAAAAGCACTCGATGGGTACACCCCCCCGAGGTAGATCCTTGAACGTTTCACCTGTAAAAAGACCGGAGTAACGCTTATCGTACAGCGTCCAATCCAATGCTCCGTCTCGCCATACCGGGCCGCACCCAGGTGCAACTCGCCCCGCTTGGTCATACGGAACACGATTAAGAACCGTTCGGTGACGCTGTGCTAAGCGATAATAATCGATGTCATTATTCGGCAACCCGTAACAATTCATTTCAGGCAAGAAACTTAAAGTATCCGGAATGACAACATCATGAACATTAACAAGCGTTTTTAGTATTTGCTTTTGGTTTCCAACGCTAATATAAAGCTGCGCTTCATACGTTCCAGCTTTCATCTCTTTCGGAATGTACAACTCGACTAACCAACTCGATGCCGCTTGAGAGTCTGCCGCGTATCCGTCTTTAGCAGGACTCATCTGCAACAATGGGTCCGGTAGATTGTCGTTTCCCTTCGATACCATCCCGTAACGATAGTATTCAACCAACCGTCGTTTTAGAACCGCAGGCGAAATGTCGGATTGATTCCACTCGAACAGGAACTTTGGTTCCACAACTCGCTTCGATACAATTTGAAAACCTACCCAACTACCTCGTCCACAGTCGAGCGAAATCCGCTTGGAACTTGCATCCCACAAGTGGTTCTTGGTGAAATAACTCCTCGCATGGCCTGGGATGGTATGATCCTTCGCAGGTACGTAACTATCGAGTGGATCGATAACTGAAATCTGTGTTGTTCCCACCTCCGGAGAACCGGTCCAATCGACGGTGGCACCTCCCGAAACATCTTCGCTCGTTTCTACCGAATTCGCAAAACGCGGGCCAGTTCCTTTTTCCGGTACGGAAGCCCCTAGGCATTCCACTGAGTCACTCACTCGACCATCGCCAGCAAGTGTTCTTACTGCGAACTTCTCTGGGTTGGAAGACAGCGGCACGTCTAAGCCATCGATAGGCATCGTAAAAATGCCGCTGAGATGACTACGAATGGAAGGAACGTAGTACGGCTCGAGACGAGAGCCATTGCGCTCGACGGTAAAACCAATTAAACCGTCGGGCGACTTGTTTTCTGACATTCCAGGGAGCGTCCAAGTGATCCTCGGCCGAGGATCTTTTTCATCCGGTGGAACGAAGGTGATACCCTCTGGAGCAGGGACCAACATTTTCTCAATTGGATCTGCTGAAGCTACTTGAACCATCAAATAAGGGCTCGATGCGTTATTGGAATTGGTACTATAAACAAATCGATTCGGAAAAATCTCTTGCTTGAATTCATCTCCATTACGAGTCCAAGTACTTCCGGTATCGTCCATCAAAACCAGTCCATAGCTAAGGCCATGCAGGCGAGCTTGTATCAACTCTTTTGGAACAGCAAGTTCCACCCAATCCTTCGTTTCTGATGGTTTGGCATCAATCGATGCATAAATGGAATTTCCATGACCGATACAAACATTAGTAAAGTCCGATTTGTACCAGCGCTCCGTCGGATAACGCCTGTGGCTAAAGGTCGATACCCCTTTGATGACTTGATAGTTGCTACCTTCCCCCTCAACCCAATCAGCAGTAATGGTGCTCAAAGTGACTCGGTCGATAGGTCGATCCCCCGCAACCTTGAGCAAGAGCTTGGCATCGAGAATCGTCTTGTCGCGTAATGGACTAGTTTGAAAATCGATCAGCGATAATTCCACGATGGATTTAAGTTTTAGTCGCGGTGCTGCACCATTTGATCCAGATTGCTCCTCCTTGAAATTCGATAACCAAGTATCTCTCGAGATGGGCACCTTGATCCATTCCTGAGCAACAAGAAAATTACTTGCTACCAACCCCACAAGAAGGCCATAACTTACGCATAGCCGAGCAACAGCAAATAGCTTGAGCATGGATCAAACCTAAATCGATTCAACGGGGAGTAAGCGAAAAAACTTTAATAACGCGTGACAGCGTTGGTCACTTTCGTTTCGCACGATTGGATTCCCAATCCGCAAGCGCTTCACCAGTGTAACTTCGTTTGCCACCCTTTGCGACAGCCGACTTGGCGTACTTCACCAAAGCCTCCGGAGTACCCGCAAAAACTAGTTCTCCACCCTCTCGGCCAGCTTCAGGCCCTAAATCAATAACCCAGTCCGCAGATCGAATGACTTCAAGATTGTGCTCGATGATCAAGACCGTGTTACCGCGATTCACCAACTCATCAAGCACATGCAGCAGTTTGCGGATGTCTTCGAAGTGTAAACCCGTGGTTGGCTCATCCAGTAAAAAGAGAGTCTTTCCATCGTTCGGCTTGCAAAGCTCCGCAGCAAGCTTGACTCGTTGTGACTCTCCTCCGGAAAGTGTTGACGAACTTTGTCCAAGCTTGATGTAATCAAGTCCAACACGACACATCACATCAAGCATACTTGCAATTTTCGGTACGTCTTCGAACAGCTTTAACGCTTCCGCTGCCGACATCTCCAACACGTCGTGAATTGAAAATCCCTTGTACTTAACCGACAAGATCTCGGGCTTGTAGCGTTTTCCTTCGCATTCCTCGCAGTCGATCCAAACCGCCGGCAAAAAATGCATTTCCACCTTGATTTTCCCGAGCCCCTCACATCGCGAACATCGACCATACCCCGTGTTAAAACTGAAGCTATCGCGATAGTATTGCCTAGCCGCAGGCTGTTTTGAGAATACATTCCGGATTAGATCAAACACCTCTACGTAGGTCGCTGGAGTACTGGAAGGACTCGCCCCCAAAGGCGACTGATCCACTTGAAGCACCTTACCAATCTGATCGACACCCTCGATCGATTCGAAATACCCAGGGCGTTTGTTGACCCGCAGAAGTCGCTGCGCGAGAGCGGGATACAAAATCCCCTGAATCAAACTGCTCTTTCCACTGCCACTCGGACCCGTCACCGCAATGAGTCGCTTCAGCGGTATATCTACGTCGATCGACTTGAGTGTGTTATGCAAAGCTTTCTTGATCCGTAACCAATTCTCTGGCAAGTTCGCTTCATCGGCAACATAAGGATTCACTTGCCGCTGCCTCGGCAAAGCTATCTCCTTGGCTCCCGACAAGTAAGGGCCTGTCACCGAGTTTTCGCTATGAGACATTTCGTCCGGTGTACCTTGTGCCACAACCCTGCCACCTAAAGGCCCAGCACCAGGACCAAAGTCCCGTATCTCATCACTGCTCGCGATCACGTCTCGATCATGCTCAACTACGAGAACAGTGTTCCCCAAATCCCGTAACTTATGCATCGCTCGAATCAATCGACCATTGTCTCTCGGATGCAATCCGATCGTCGGCTCATCAAGCACATACAGCACACCGCTGAGCCCCGTCCCAAGCTGACTTGCGAGCCGAATCCGCTGGGACTCTCCACCCGACAGCGTGTTAGCAGCTCGGCCCAAGGTCAAATATTCCAAACCAACATCGACCAAAAACTTCAGACGATGCTCGACTTCACGTCGCAACTCGCCACCGATTTTCTGTGTGCGAGTATCCCATTTGAGCCCTTCGATCCAAAGGGTAAGCTCACCGATCGGCTCGCTCATCAAACTTCCAATCGTTCGCCCGAATAATCGAACATGAGACGCTTGATCCCGTAAACGATCGCCATGACAAGTTCGACAAGGAACATCTGCGAGAACCTCCCAAAGCATGCCCCGCACTTCATTGCTTCGCTTGGACTCTAATTCCAATGCAGGAAATAATCCTCGAAACCGGTAACGAAGCACCTCACGATCCTTTGCCGCTTCAAGCTCGGGATCCACATCGCTTTGGAAAACCGAAATACTTACGTCAGGCAAGCCTTGTAAGAGCACGTGTCGCTGCCGCGATGTCCACTTGCCAATCGGGAGCTGAAGTGGCAAATTCGCATTGCGAGCCAAAGCCCTTAACATTCCTTGCGAAAATGGATGCTCGCGATGAGGCCACATCACGAACCCACCCTCAAGCAACGAAAGATGATCATGTAGAAACAGAGCCGGATCCGCACCTTGCTCTACCCCTAACCCCGAACACGATGGGCACCAACCAATCGATGTGTTGAAAGAAAAGTGATGCGGCGTCAATGAAGCGTATGAAATTCCGCAGACATGACAAGCCGACTGCAGAGAATGCGTTTGTACGATCCACCGCTTCTCTGGCAGTTTCTCATTCACGACCGCAAGCTGTGCGATTCCATTCCCCAAACTCATCGCAATCGCCGCGCTATCAGCCAACCGATTGCGATCCACTTGATCCAACGTAAAACGATCCACCACAACCTGGAGCTCCTGCACCGATTTCGGTACTACTCCCTGCTCCGGGCCAATTTCTCGAGTTTGTCCATTGATGCGGACCCGCGTATATCCTTCGAGTTGAAGTTCATTGAAGAACTTTTCCAACGTCTGATTGCTCGATGGAACCACCGGGGCCAACAGCATACATCGCCGTGCACCATTCGGATCCGCTAACTGCTCTTCGATCCACTGCATCCACCGATCAAGAATCTGGTCAATCGTTTGCGACTCTACAGGCTGATCGCATTGCGTGCAATGCATCACCCCCAACCTTGCATAGAGCACTCTCAAGTAATCTTGAATTTCTGTAACAGTGCCGACCGTCGACCTAGGTGTGTGCGACATCGCACGTTGCTCGATCGCTATGGCAGGACTAAGTCCATCAATTCGCTCAACGGAAGGTTTCTGCATCTGGCCGACAAATTGCCGAACGTACGGATTTAGACTCTCGACAAACCGTCGCTGACCTTCCGCATAAATCGTCTCCAACGCCATCGATGTTTTGCCGCTCCCACTGTACCCGCAAAAAACCGTCATCGCATTCTTTGGGATCGTGACATCTACGTTCTTGAGATTGTGCTGGCTTGCTCCCACCACTTGCACATCCAGCATGGCAATCTTGCAGCTATTATTCGTCTCAGCAGTCGATTTTTCTTTATCACTTTGCGCTGCTAACGTCTTCGACTCGTCGCTAGCTCCCTTTCCCTTCGCCGTTGCTTTCTTAGCCTTCTTAACCTTCTTCGTTGACGCCGCAATCGAAGCCCCATGCTCAGCACTGGCATGCTCTTCAGTGCAATGGTCTTCGAAGTAGCGTTTCAAAGCCACGCCCGTGTGCGAATCGGGACTGCTCGCGACTTCCTCCGGAGTCCCTTCGCATATCACTTGCCCCCCTGCTGCTCCACCCTCCGGGCCCAAGTCGATGATCCAATCCGCAGCTTGAATCAAATCTAAATTGTGCTCGACAACGACTACCGTATTTCCTTTATCAACCAAATTCTGCAAAACGCCAAGCAGCATATCGATGTCGTGAAAATGCAAACCGGTCGTCGGCTCATCAAGAACGATAAGTGTCTTGCCCGTCGATCGCTTGCTCAACTCTCTGGCCAATTTAATGCGTTGCGCCTCGCCTCCAGAGAGAGTCGGAGAAGGTTGCCCAAGCTTGATATAGTCCAGTCCGACGTCCGCGAGTGTTTTGAGCTTCTTTACTATGTTTGGAATCGAACCAAAGTGCTCAATCGCTTGCTGTACATCCAAATCCAAACAGTCCGCAATGGACTTGCCCTTGAAAAGAACTTGCAAGGTCGCTCGGTTATACCGCCTCCCTTCGCAAACGGCACAAGGCACCCACAGATCTGGCAAGAACTCCATGTCGAGGCGATTCGCACCGTGACCATCGCAAGCGGTACAGCGTCCTAACTCGGTATTAAAACTGAAAGTTCCTGGTGCGAATCCCCTACGTTTACTCTCCGGCAACTCTGCGAAGAGATCGCGGATTTCATCGAACAACTTCGTGTAAGTTGCAGGATTGCTCCTCGGCGTTCGACCAATCGGACTTTGATCGATATCGATGATTTTATCTAAGTGCTCCAAACCTTGAAGCGTTTCGTGTTTGCCAGGAGTATCCTCTGCTCCATTGAGCGCGTTGCGAAGTGCGGGAGAGAGAATGTCAGTAACTAGCGAACTTTTTCCAGATCCACTTACCCCTGTGACGGCTACCAGCATTCCCAACGGAAATTTGACGTCGATTCCCTTGAGATTGTGATGAGCCGCGCCCCTGACAATGATGTGTTTCCCGTTGCCATGTCGGCGTGAATGTGGAAAGCGAACGCGCAACCGACGCCCAAGAAAACCGCCCGTGACACTCTGCGGATTGCATGCGAGTTCCTCTAAAGAACCAGCAGAAATCAGTTCGCCACCTTTAACTCCTGGTCCCGGTCCAAAATCGACCAACCGGTCTGCCGCACGCATCGTGTCTTCGTCGTGCTCAACTACAATCAGGGTGTTCCCAAGATCTCGCAAATGCTTGAGCGACCGAAGCAGTTTATCGTTATCGCGTGGGTGCAATCCAATAGAAGGCTCATCCAACACATACAGCACCCCAGTAAGCCCCGCGCCAATCTGACTTGCTAAGCGTATCCGCTGGGACTCGCCACCGGACAGACTGGGCGCACCCCGCCCCAAAGAAAGATATCCAAGTCCTACGTCTTTCAAGAAACGAAGTCGGTTTCGGATCTCTTTGAGCGCTTCCGTAGCAATGATCTGCTGCGTAGAAGTCAACTCAACATCTTCGAAGAAAGCCGCCGCCTGATCGATCGACATCTCAGCGCACTCACTAATCGAGCACCAAGATCTTTCCGAAAATTGCTCACTTCGCGTTCGAACCCGAATCGATCGAGCGTAAGGATTCAAACGGTGTCCAGTACAATCCGGACAATCCACTTGCGTCATGTACTTTTCCAACCGCTCTTTGTGCGCCGGATTGGAATCGCATAACATCGAAAAATAGCCTGCCAAACCCGGGAAATTCCAAAAGTCTTGATCCCCCGGACGGAACACTGGGCAACTGATCGCGAAGTCGCCATCAAGCTGATTAAAGAGCAATAAGCGACGGGCTTCTGCCGGTATCGATTTCCAACTAGTCTTCAATAGATCCTGATTGAACTTGGTCAATCGCCTCACTGACGACACGTAGTCATTGAGCCCTCGCTTGACCCACATCGATAAGCTTTTCCAGGGCCCAAGCGCAGGAATAGCACCTCTCTGAATCGACACCTCCGGATCTTTGACCAACGATTCTTCGGTGAAGTAAGAAGCGATACCTAAGCCTTGGCATGTTTCACAAGCCCCTTGCTTGGAATTGAAACTTAAAAGCTGAGGTGTCGGTTCGGGGTACGACTGTTGACAAGTCGAACACGCGAAGTTCTCTGCGAAAAGCGTGTCGCTCACCGAAGCAGGAGCGGTTGCGCCACTTCCCGTAATTCTCTGATTGGCGAATCCCTCGTTTACATCTCTCGCATTCGCCTGCGACGAAGTTGCATTCGCTTTGGCAGTCCGACCGCGCGGTTTCTTTGTTTGGGTTCCCACGGCCGATGCCGCGCCGGGGTTATCGGGCGCGAGAATAAACATTCCTCGACCTAATTTCAGCGCGCCCTCTATTGCAGTCACTAGCCTTGCCAACTCACTCGGAGCATTAGGCAGTTCATCCGGGACGGCCGAATCGCGCAGAGGTAAATCAAGATGCATGTAGACCACGTCGATCGAATGCTTGACCGAGCGATCGAGTTCCGGTCGATTTTCCAGTGTATAAGACACCCCGTCGATACGAACGCGATTGAATCCCGAGCGTTCCAATGAAACAAACAGGTTTTCATGAGATCCACGTTGATTGCGAATCAATGGAACAAGCAACGCGTAGGGCCCTGCCGGCAGCTTTTCAATGATCTGCAGCATTTGCTCCTGTGTCTGTCGGCTTAAAGGCTTGTGACAGTTAGGACAGTGAGCCGTTCCACAACGCGCGAAGAAGACGCGCAGAAAGTCATTCAGTTCGGTAATCGTTCCAACAGTAGAACGCGGATTGAAACCTGTCGATTTTTGACTGATCGAGATCGCAGGTGCTAATCCCGAAAGAAAGTCCACATCGGGCTTGGGCATCTGCCCGACAAATTGGCGAGCATAAGTCGATAAACTCTCTAAGTAACGCCTTTGGCCTTCAGCAAACAATGTATCGAATGCTAGAGAACTTTTTCCGCTACCACTGACACCCGTAAAACAAATGAGCTCGTTGCGAGGTAACTCAAGATTTACGTTGCGAAGGTTATGTTCGCGCGCGCCGCGGACAACAATCGGCAATGAAAAAAGTCTCTGACGATCGGGCACCTCAGGAGTCTGTATCTTTCCACGTTTCTTCGCCACGATCCATCATTCGCTAATAGTCTAAAATTATGTCCTAAAGAACTACTCTCAGCGGCAGTCCGTCAACCTCAAAAAACTCAACGAGCTTTTTCATTGTGCGGAATGCCCTATCAACGAACTCCGGTACTGCGAATAAATACACTTCGTCGGTGCCAGACTGATACCAGATCTAGTGGATACCAGCCGAAGCCAAATATCGCTCTGCGTCCAGTGCAGCCATACATCCGGTACCAGCCGATGTAATCGCTTGGCGATAGTAATCGTCTGCAACGTCACCAGCCGCAAAGACTCCCTCGACACTAGTAATGGTACGGTAAGGTTGTTGCCAAGCGATGTAGCCATTTTCGCGAGTCTTGACCTGGCCACCCAAAAACTTGGTGTTGGGAGTATGACCGATGGCCAAAAACATACCGGTAGCTTCCAAATCCATCGTCGTGTTGTTCTCCACGTTGCGGATTCTTACACCCGTCACCCCAATGCGTGGGTCATCGTCACCCAAGACTTCGTCTACAACCGAAAATTTAACAAGCTCGATTTTTGGATTTGCTAATGCTCGCTCTTGCATGATCTTGCTCGCTCGCATTTCACCTCGACGTAGCAACATATAGACCTTGGATGCGTACTTGGTCAAATAACTCGCTTCTTCCACCGCAGAATCCCCGCCGCCAACTACAACGAGAGGCTTGTTTCGGAATCGAGGCAAAGCGCCATCACATACCGCGCAAGCGCTGACTCCACGGTTACGGAACTTTTCTTCGCTTGGGATTCCCAAGTAGTTAGCGCTCGCACCCGTCGCGATGATTACGGTGTGAGTTTCAAAAGTCCCGTTCTCGCTAGTGTTCAACACCAATGGTCGCTTCGAAAAATCGACGCTAACAATATCGTCCGTGATGATGCGAGTCCCGAAGTTCGTCGCTTGTTGACGCATCAATTCCATCAACTCAGGACCGGTAACGGCGTGCGGATGCTCCTCGACAGGTGGATACATGTACTGGCGAGAAGGATCGATCGCCGAGTCGATGAACTCCTTGAGCTTGCCCGAAGGGAAACCGGCATAATTTTCAACTTCGGTCGTCTGTGCCAATTGCCCCATGGGGAACCGCCCCATGATACGATTCTCTTCGGTCATCGCCCCCTCGAAAAGGAGTGGCCGAAGGTTGGCGCGGGCTGCGTAAATGGCTGCCGACCAGCCAGCAGGCCCGCTCCCAATAATGACACAATTCTCCACCTTACCTTGTTTCTCTGTCGAATCGCTATCGTGGGACCTGGTCTTTGTATCACTCATGCTTGGCTGGATTCTGTGTGCTGAGATCGATGAAAAACCGACGGAACATGCCCCAAACTTTTCGGGGTGTCCTACGGAAAACTATAGGGTTTTAACACAGATCGACGGGGACTTCTAGGAGTTAAGCGGTAGGATCATTTGGTTGAAGTTTTTCCCAGGATGTTCCGATGCCAAGGTCCTGGACACCTAACAGGGCACAATCAGAGGCCAGATCGATCTACAATTAGAATTCAGCCCATCGCAAATTCCTCCCTTTCTATCCTCGAAAGCCAAGTCGAACCATGAGAATAAATCGAAGTTCTACCCCCAGCCGACGTAGCTTTTTGCTGTCGACTCTTGGAACCGCCGGCGCAGTGTCTCTTCCTTCACGAGATGGACGAGCCTGGGGATTTATCCAAGCGAACGATCGGCCGAGAGTGGCAGCCATAGGAACGGGTAGCCGTTGGTGCCAAAAAGCTACCGGCATCAATGGTCCTTGGGGCTCCGCTCCCGATTTCCGAAAGTACGGCGATTATGTTGCAGTCTGCGATGCCGACCGTGGAAGGACCGAACGCGCAGCCGGAATCGTCAAAGAATGGACCGGTGTGGAACCCAGCAGTCATCACGATTATCGCGCAATCCTCGATGATCCCAAAATCGATATTGTTCATATTTCCACCCCCGATCACTGGCACGCGAAAATTGCAATCGAAGCGATGCTGGCCGGAAAAGACGTCTACTGTGAAAAACCAATGACGCTGACAATCCCAGAAGGTCGAGCCATCTGTGAAGTTTGCAAGAAAACCGGACGCATCGTCCAAATCGGAACACAACAACGCAGCGAAAAACAATTCATCCAAGCGATTGCGATGCTTCAACACGGTCGCATTGGCAAAGTACAACGAGCCATCTGCCACATCGGTGGTTCTCCCACAAGCCCAGAAATCCCGGTGGCAACACCCCCCAGCGAACTGGACTGGGAACTCTGGCAAGGCCCCGTTGCCGCCGCCCCATTTCGATACCTCGCCGGAGACAACGGCGAAACAAAAAGCTGGTCACGATGCCACTATGAGTTCCGATGGTGGTACGAATACTCAGGTGGCAAACTTACCGATTGGGGTGCTCACCACGTCGACATCGCCACCTGGGGGCTGGGTAAAACCGATACCGGCCCCATCGAAATCATCCCTGAAAAAGTTAAACACCCCGTCGAGTTTAGGGATGGTTTTCCAGTCGATCCCTCTCGCTACAACACCGCGACCGAATTCTTAATCCGCACCAAATTCGAAGACGGAATTGAAATCGAAATCCGACATGATGGAGACAACGGCATCCTCTTCGAAGGAACCGAAGGACGATTGTTCGTCAATCGCGGTCGCATCAGCGGTAAACCTGTGGAAGATCTCAAGACCAATCCTCTACCTGAAGGGGCGATGGAAGCGGCTTACAAGAACCGACCACTCTCCGACCACTTCCGTAACTTCTTCGAAGCGGCTCGCGATCGCGTCGAGCCAATTTCCGATGTCCATACTCATCACCGAGCTCTGTCGACTTGCCACCTCGCCGGAATTGCCGCACGCTTGAACCGCAAGTTGACTTGGGATCCAAACAAAGAGCAAATCCTCGGTGACGAACAAGCCAACCGGCTACTCTCACGCGAACCGCGTCGTGGATACGAAACACAAATGGGTTAGGGAATTCGCTTCCCTCGCCTTTTCTTGATTTCACCCACGTTGTTCCCGTGTTGGGCTTTGGTTTCCCTTGGGCTTGGTTCATAATTGAGATCAAGTCCCTCCTTCCTTTCCCTCCTACCCCACACGAGTCGCGACTATGAATTTCTCGAAATCCTCTCAAACCTCGAAACATCCCGCCTCGATCAACCTAGCGCGCCGGGAATTCCTCATTCGATCCGCCGCCGCATGTGCCGCAGGCTCAACAATCGCTCAACTCTCCTCCAACAAACTCTGGGCCATGCGCCCTGAAGTCACCGCCAGAGAAACGGCCAACGGGTTTCTCGCAAGCCTCAGCAACGACCAACGCAACTTGGCTCAAATCGACTATAAAGACGCAAAGCGGTCGCAATGGCACTTCATCCCAATGGAGTCCCGAAAGGGATTGCCACTGCGCGAGATGAACGACACTCAACGTACCGCTGCAATGGGTCTGATGGCAGCGATCCTCAGCGAATCCGGTTTTCGCCGCGCCGTCGATATCATGGCTTACGAAGCGATCCTGCTGGAACTAGAAGGCCCAGCGCAGGCCAAACGTCGGGATTACCGTAAGTTCTATTTTTCCATCTACGGAAATCCAGAACCAAATGCTCCTTGGGGAGTCAGCATCGAAGGTCACCACCTGTCGGTCAACATGACCTACGAAGGGGACAAGCTCGTCGACTCCACCCCGCAGTTCTTCGGCGTCAACCCCGCCAAACTCTTGCGCGACTTTGAAACTCCCGATCCGTTACAGTCCGGAGGTAAGACCAAATACACCGCCGGAACCCGATTGCTGCTACCTGAGGAACAAGCCGCGTATGCACTCCTGGGAGCATTGTCGAAAGAACAACAAGCCAAAGCGATTTTCCTGAGCGACTGCCCTGAAGACATTCAATGGCCAGGTGAACCCCAACCCAAAATCGCTGCACCCGTCGGAATCGCTTCGACAGAACTAACCCCAGAGCAAAAGAAAATGCTCACCGATATTCTCAATGCGTACTTCTCCACAATGCCAAGCGTCGTTGCTCAAGACCGCATGAAATTGATCGCAGCCGCCAATGGTGGAGCGATCCACTTCGGATGGGCTGGCGGAACCGATCCAAAAGAACAACACTTTATTCGACTGCAAGGACCGACCTTTATTGCAGAACTCTGTAACTTCCAAACAGACCCCCAAGGAACAACAGCGAATCACATCCACTCGGTCTGGCGCGACCTGACAGGTGACTTCCATCTGTCGATCTAAACTGTATTGAAACCGCTTTGAGGATTACCGCTTGATGACATTCACCCGATGACAACTCTTTTCCTCCCTGAACTGCGCGAAATGCTCGCGGAAGATCGCACGGACGAACTCCGCGAGTTCTGTACTGCGCTGCACCCAGCACGCACCGCGGAGTTCATGGAAGGATTGGATGTCGAAGAAACTTGGCGAGTCCTACAACACGCTCAACCCACCCTTCAAGCTGAAATCTTTCAGTACTTTGATTGGGATCGCCAAGTGGAAATCTTGGCCACCCAAGACGAGAAGCAGGTTGCAGTACTCGTAACGCAACTCCCTGCTGACGATGCCGTTGACCTCCTGCGGAAACTCCCCGAATCTCGCGTCGATTCGGTCCTCGCACTCGTCCCTGCCCCAGACCGACGCGATATCCGCCGCTTGCAAACCTTCCCCGAAGGCACCGCAGGGGCATTGATGACCACCGAAGTCGCATGCTTGGCTGAAACCCTCACGGTGCGGCAAGCCCTCGAAGCTCTCAGTCGACAAGCCGAACGGCTTGAAACCATCTACTACATCTACGTGGTCGACGACACAAACCACCTGCGTGGTGTCGTCAGCGGCAGAATCTTGATCTCTGCCATGGGTCGCCCAGACACCAAATTGGCTGACTTGATGAAACGCGATGTCGTTTCAGTCAATGTCCATGACGATCAAGAATCCGTTGCTCAGAAAGTTGCTTTCTACAACATCCTCGCCGTGCCCGTTGTCGATGACCATCAACATATGATGGGAATCATCACCCACGACGACGTCATCGACGTCGTGCGAGAAGAAGCCGCAGAAGATGTCCAGCGCATTGTCGCTGTGGAACCTTTGAACGATTCCTACATCCGCACCCCCATCTTGACCCTCTCATGGAAACGAGGTTTCTGGCTCCTGATATTGTTCTTCGCCGCCCTATCGACAGCCTTCGCGCTACGGCTCTATCAAGACTGGCTCGACACATACGCTTGGCTCGTTCTGTTCATCCCCTTGATCATCAGTAGCGGTGGGAATTCCGGAAGCCAATCTTCGACACTTATTATTTCTGCCCTGGCCACAAAAGATGTTGAACTTAGCGATTGGTGGACCCTCGTCCGGCGCGAAGTCATCATGGGAATGATCCTCGGCGGGATCATGGGCACCATGGGATATCTCTGCGCTCTATTGTTAGCGCCCAACTACTTCGTCGCACTAGTCATTCCCGTAACCATCCTGTGCGTCGTTCTCTGTGGGACTTGCATGGGTAGCATGCTCCCTCTAATGTTCAAACGAATGGGGCTAGATCCAGCCCTGATGAGCAATCAATTCGTAGCAGGTTTGAGCGACCTTCTTGGAATTCTCATCTACGTCAATGTCGCTCTTTTGTTTCTCGACTGACCTACCAAGTACCATCCGGTGTTTAAGCAGTTCAAACTGGTCGATCTCCAACAACGCACCTTCGGCCCCTACGGTCACTTCTTAAACCATCGCCAAGCGCAAACCTACGATGGCGAGCACTTGGTCTACGACACACGCAATGCAGATCCAGATATCCCTAAAACAAGACGGATCGAAGCGCTTGATTTAGCTGACAATACCCCAAAGGTTTTGTATGACACCCAAAGCGATCAACCGTTCGGTCCAGGTGTTGGTGCTGCCGTCGCAGATCCTCACCATCCACGCGTTCTGTTCATTCATGGCCTGAAAAATTGCAGCTCACAAAACCCTTACGCTACTAGCCGACGCTTCGGTGCCCTATGCTCTCTAAACCAAAGCCCAGCAACGATTCACGATGTACGGCCCTTAGAAAGCCGCAGCATGACAGAAGCGGTTCCATGGGGAAGCTTACGCGGCGGTTCCCACGCGCACAGTTTCTCGCCCGATGGACGATGGATTAGCTTTACCTACAACGACGCCTGGATCGCAAAAAATAATCCCTCCTCGGATCGGCGCACGATCGGCTTCGCTCTCTTGCCTCAACAAGACACCAAAGCGACGCAACAAGAAATTGATAAAGACAACAGCAGCCTAGCCTTCAGGAAGATCGAGAAGATCACCAACTCCACTTCACTGAATTCCTGGGGTCGACAAACCGACGCGGAAAACTTTCAAGGAATCGCTTGGGCCGCTCTCGCCCTTGATCCCATCGAACCGACCTCTGAGGGCCAATCCAACGTCGAACAACAACGAACGAACGAACATGGATGTACAGTTGCCCACTGCGAATGGGCTCGCGAAGAGTGCTGGGTACCTAATCCTCTTCGATTGGCCTTTGTGGGTAGAGTCCCTCAGACAGCGTTGCGACCAAGTATCGAAGAAGTATTTATCGCGGAATTCCCCAAGGAAGCTTTGCACTGGCCAAAACAGTTACAAGGTTGTGTACCGACCGATCCGACGACAGGACGACTCCAAGCACCACCAGGAATTCAAATCCGACGCCTTACGTATAGCGACTCCGATCTTACAGACGGAAATAGCACAAGAGCGATAGGGTTTTGCCCTGAGCTTACAACAAAGGATTTAAGCCATCGAGGGATTCAAGGCCCAAGGCACTGGCTGCTCGCTTCTCCGTGCGGCGATTGGATATTCGGATTGTTCAAGGACATTACAGATTGTGTCCGATTGGTCCGAATTTGTTCTCGCACCGGCGCAGTGCGACCGATCAGCAAACCCGGATTCTCCATCACTCATCCACCTGCACTCGACCCGTACGGACGTATGGTAAGCCTCCTTTCGAGTCGGTCCTTGCACCTGCTCGACCTAGTCACAGAGAAACAAATCCCAGTCGAAGGGTGGATTGAGCAGACAAACCACGCTGTGGCCTGCTTCGAGGAAGTCATCGGCCCGGTACAGTTCCTCAAGGATGGGGCAGGATTCTTCTGGAATGCGCGACCGAGAGGGACTTCTTGGCTTCAGATCTGGACAGCGCGCGTACAATAGGGGCATGAGCCAACGCAGAAACGATATCGGTGGAATTATCCACGTCTACCAAAAATTCAACCCGACCGAGTTTCCCAGTCCGCTGGCCGAACCCGATCCGGATCTTGTGTCCGGTGCATTCGAGCATGCGCTCGCCTACGGTAACTTCAGGGAATTGACCGAGGAAGAGTTAGCCCGAGCAATCGAGTTAGACCCAAGCCAAATCTCGGGACTTGGACCAAGCCTCGACCACCTTCGAGCAATCCTCGAAGAACGCAAACGAAAAATCTTGGAGACTTACCAAGTCGACGGGCTCGATAAAAAAGCCGCCGATCGCTTTGAAAAAATCGCCCGACGAGCTCGCCCCCCCCAAAAACTCCAAAGCCTCTTCGACCGAGCGGTACGGCAATCCCAGATTTACCTGCTGGAACAGTTGTGGTACCAAGCCGATCGAGCCGACCAAGACTTTGCACAAGCCGTCTTGCAGACGATGGAAGCCCTTGGTGACCGCTATCAAATCGATGATTTGATCAGTAAATACACGTTCACTGGGCGTCAAAAAGTCGACATCCCCAAAGCGATCGAACTGAAAAAAGAACTCGAAGAAATCGGTGAGCTTCTCAAACAACTCGAGGAAGCCGCCAAAACCGCACAAATCGGTTTGATCAACATGGACGCCTTGGAAAAGTTCGCTCAACCAAGCGATCTGAACGCCTTGGAGGAAATCCGTGAACAAATCAAAAACGTCGTAAGAGAACTCGCCGAAAGACAAGGCTTAGACCGAAGCGATTCGGGCGCCTTTCGGCTCACGCCCAAAGCCTACAAGACATTCCAAGCTAGACTTCTAGAGCGGATCTTCTCCGACTTGCAGGCCTCGCGAACCGGTCGTCATACGGGACGAATCGTTGGCGATGGTAGTGTGGAACTGCCCTCGACAAAACCCTACGAATTCGGTGACTCCATCGCCAATATGGATATCGTTCAAACGGTAACCAACGCTTTGCTTCGCCGTCCCGATGAAAACCCCGTTCGCCTGCGATCCGATGACATCGAAGTCTTCCGCACACGTAACAGCCCAAAATGCGCTACCGTTGTCGTAATGGATATGAGCGGATCGATGCGGTACGACGGGCAATACATGAATGTCAAACGGATGGCACTCGCCCTACAAGGTCTAATCAGTAGCGAGTATCCGGGAGACTTTCTGCGATTCATCGAAATGTACTCGTTTGCAAAGCTACGCGCACCGGGCGAAATCATCGATGTGATGCCAAAACCCGTGACGATTCACAATCCAGTCGTGCGGCTCAAAGCGGACATGAGCGACGAGCGGATCGGTGAATCCGATATTCCACCCCACTTCACAAATATTCAACACGCCCTGCGTCTTGCGAGACAAAACCTCGCCACTGTCGACACACCCAATAAACAGATCGTCCTCATCACCGACGGACTACCAACAGCCCACTTCGAAGACGAAATGCTATACTTGCTCTACCCGCCAGACCCACGGACTGAGCAACAAACCATGCGAGAAGCCATGCTCTGCGGACAAGAGGGAATCACCATCAATTTGTTTTTGGTTCCCAGCTGGTCACAGTCCGAAGAAGACATTCGATTCGCACACCGGATGGCAGAACAAACCCGTGGCCGAGTCTTCTTTACCAGCGGAAATAACCTCGACCGATTTGTCTTATGGGACTACGTCCACCGAAAACGCGAGATTATTGGCTAGATAAGCCACACAAAGTATTTCCGAAATTTCTGGTTTTTTTCGTCCAAAAATTTGCAATCGTTGTTCGGAACCTCTACACTCGTGGCTTCTCTGTGTGCTCGACGCCTTATGGAGCCCAGGGTTTGTACGGCTAAATCCAATCAAACCTTCCAGTCGGCGCAAAAAAATACACGGAGCCACAGAATTCGTCTCGGGATCACTCCCAAGGACAAACTCTCTCTCTGTGTGCTCCGTGTTGCGCCCTGGAGGACGTCAGACGATGACGCCCTCCATAATAGAAATAGCTTTTTGACCCTGGTACTGACACCGATCTGGTCATCATTTTGGACTTTTATCCAAAAAATTCTCCGCCGATTGAAAAACCAACGATTTTGATGGTTTCTGCA
>CAZACJ010000045.1:0-39226 GCA_964483385.1 uncultured Pirellula sp.
ATGCGCCAGCACCGGGTAGCCCTCTGAGCCGGAATGCGCCAGCACCGGGTAGCCCATGCTCCATTCGTTCGGGACGAGACATCAAAGCAATCACAACACCATAAATACAAAGCAACCGACCGCGAAACCCACCATTGGCGACTTGACGCACAACGGTACATTCCGCGGTTGGAAACCTTATGTGTTGCTATGCCGATGGACGGCAAGCGTCTTTCCACTGCTCAAGCCTAGAACACGTCAAGAATGAAGTGATGGCCCCAGTGATAAGGACGATTCGTAGGGTAATAGTTGTACCACTGACGATTGTATACGGGAATCTGCATCTCTGGCGCATAGCGATGATACATGCTGTCGCTGCTGCGATAGTACTCATTGCCGTAGAAGTTCTGTGGATAATACACGTAGGGATAGTGATAGAACCGACCATAGTCGCGGTTGCTCGCTGCCCCACCCCAAGACCTGCCGTAGGCCTGTTGCTGTTGCTGTGCGTCAGCTTCTGACGCTGTCGAAAGTCCGGCGACCAGAGCGATGGCAGCCACGAAAAGTGCCTTACGTATCATGTTTCCCCCCAAGGATACAGTATTTCAATGGTGTCCTAAGGGCCTAACGCCACCGGACTACAAGGAATCTTCGGCACAAAACATTCTAGAAGTTGAATCAAACTATTCGGACTCGCCGTCAAATCCCTACCCCAACCTCCCCCTCCCCCCGTACTTACCAACAAAAAAGACCGATACGACGTCCGGGTACCACCCCTCAGTCCTATCGGTCATTTCTGTTTTTTCGCTGCCGAAATCGTATCGTTTCAACAGCTGTCTATTCAAGCTTACCGTCCTACAACTGCCTATCCCTAGGGAACAGTAGCAGGTTCGACAGAAGCCGGTTCAGCACTCACAGGTGCAACCTGCGGTACGTAAGAATCTGCAGCAGGTACTCCCGCAGGAACGAGCCCGTTGGGAACCACCGCGTTACCGACCGGTTGACCAAAAATCATCAATGGAGGTGCTCCACCACCACTGGGCTGATTGTAGACATAAATAGCATCCATCGCCTTGGTGATACGAAGCTGGCACTCGGTCAAGTGAGCCACAGTGTATGGATCTAACCCTGCGGGGTTCCCCAAAGCACCATCAATCTTTTGCTTGAGCTCCTTGAGCTTCATCAAAGACAAACTGGTGATTGGTTTGTTGCTCGAAGAACCAGGAACCGTCAAATCGATCAGACGATCCAAATACTCCCGTTGCAGACTGCGACGCCACGAACTGATGCGAGGCTTGCGTGCATTCGCTTCCCCTTCAGCCGCTGCACCCACCTCGGACCAAACTTCGCCTTGGACCTTGTCCAGCATCTCTGGCAACGTCAAAGCATCTTGATCCCGTGGAACCAACTGCTCATTGTCGTAAACACGACGCAGAGTCGTCGGATTCATCAACATCGTCAACGCACTCGCTTGGATTCCCAAGATACGATCGTGAACGGGGAAGGTCGATTCACCCATCGAACGAACTCCTTCGTCAATCCACTTGTCGACCGTCAGTCGACTGAGGATCGCATTCGACAATCCATAAGCGTCATCGCGGAATGCATTACGCATCACGAAATCCAATGCCTTGCGCTGTTGCTCTGCAGGCACAGGAACCAACGATTGACGATTACCCGGATCACCCTTCTTGTCACGGTTAACGGTCGCACCACCAATCCAGTTTGCCATCATGCTGATCGCTTTCGTTTGCTCACCGAGCGTCAACTCATATCCACGACGAGCCTTGCTCCAGCTATCCCCGTCCTTGACAAACTTGTCGAGCAACCGATCGCGGTAAAGCTTGACCAATCGGATTTGGTTCTCGCAGTAATCCAAAGGATCCTTCGAGTAGTCGTAACGTCGAGCCAATGGATCTGGTCCATTGGTGTCTTCATCTGTGGCGTACTGCAATTCTGGCTCGCTAGCCCGCTTGAGAAGCTCTGGCAACTTGCCTTCTTCCGGCGTGTAACCGTATTCAATCGCCCAGTAGTCATAAGGGCCAATCCCAATCATGGTGTAATCGCCACGCGTCTCACTATCGAGTTGGTAAGGCATGTTGATTGGAATGTAATCCATCACCGAAGTCGCGATGGTCTTCTGACCCTTAACCGCATTCGAGTTGATCTCCTTGAGACTCAATGCACTCGATGCTTTGAAGTTATGCCGCAAACCAAGCGTGTGACCAACTTCGTGCGCGACCAACTCAGCCAACAATGGACCGATAAACGATTCAGGCATCCCATCGAGCAAGTCTTCCTTAGGCTTCTTGTCCTCAGGCTTCGCCCCAGGAGCAGCACCCTCTTGTTCAGCGATGAAATTGCCGTTTTCATCCATCAAATCCAAAGCCAATCGGGCCATCGACATCTCCATCTGCTTGCCGTGCATCGCATTGCAGAATCCATTGACTTGGCTCGTGCGACCCACAAGCCCATCAAAGGGACTCGAACCCATCAACTTCGCATCCAGCTTGGTCAACGGATGCCCAGCATGCGGCATCTGAGATTGCAAGGCGTAAAGGCTTTGCAAGTGCTTCTGATTGTCCGCAGGTGCTAAACGCACTCGTGGATCCCAGTTCGGATGTGACCCCAACCAAGCTAGCGTTTCAGTGCTCATTCCCTCCATCGCCAATTCAGGCATCATGTCATGGAATTGGAAGTTGAAGTGACGAATCCAACCGTCGGTCAAAACAACGTCAGCATCAAGGATTTCTCCTGTCATCGGATGAACGCGACTAGGGCCAATCGCTGTCCCCACGTCATTGTTGAGCCAACGAATGAAGTTGTACTGGACGTCTTCTGGATCCAAATCCATCGTCGCAGGTGATCGTGGATCCTGATAAAGCACCTCAATCGCGTCGGAAAATCCAACTTGCTCAAACGCCTTGTTCCAATATTCAACCCCTTGCTTGACCCATCGTCGATAACGAACAGGTGTAGTGTGCTCGATGTAAAAACGAATCGGGGTCACTGGTGGACTGACCTTCAAACTCGGATCCCGCTTCTCCAATCGCCATCGGGTGATGTAACGTACCCGCTTCTTGTCGTCGTCGTAGCTGCCCAAGTCCGTGTAGTTGGTCACGAAGTAACCAACACGCTGATCCGCCTTGCGAGGACGATACCCAGTGTCTTCAGGTACTTCGCTGAACGAATAGTGAATCGTTTGCAACTTTCCACCAGCCGTCACAACCTCAAACGCTAACTCCGCATTCTTCGTAAACGGCTTCGCTTTGACAATCTTGGTCAACTGCGGATCCTGAATGCGAATGCTCGGACCAAAAAACTTCGACGCATTTCCTACAAACAACGCATCGGCATCGATCACCGGTCCACCCTGCGGTGCCATCGTAATGATCGGAATGTCCAACAAAACCGTGTCGGTAAACAATCGCTTGACAGATGACTTCGATTCCGGTTCGCCATTCGAACGAATCTCTAACTCCGGAAGAATCAAAGCCAAACGCTTGTTGTACATCCGCCAATAAACGTAGTAGTCGCCAGCTTGCAACCCAGCGAACTTGTCCCCACTGCTGACCGTCAAAGCAATGAAGTACTTCTTCGTCAAAAGATCCTTCGGTAGCTCCATGAGCACCTGACCGTCTTTCTCACGCGTCCAAAGCTTGCACAAAGCCCCACGATCCGGAGACTTCGACTCCACCTTGGTGTACCCCTCCACCACTTTGTCAAATGGTGGATACTCCGGACCCTGCTCCTGTGCTTGAATAGAACCCGGTAACAACAATCCCGACAACAAACTCAACCCAACCACCGCGCGGCGGGCGAGCGTCCGAAATCTCGATCGACAATGATCACTTTTCATTCGCATGTTCCAAGAAAGTAAAAAACAAATGTCATCGAACAACCCACCTTCGATCCAAGCTGATCTCAGCGCGATGACCTATCAAAAGCTAGTTCATACTCCAAGCCCGCAATGAGATTGAGCAGAAGGAAAATAAGGAAGTTACGGTCGAACTCGGCGCAAACCGCACAGATAGCGCAACCGGAAAACTTTTCTATTTCTTCACAACTACCCAGCCCCAATCCAAACTGTGTCGAATTATGAACCAGCTACCCGGCAGGGTCTAGTAAATTACGCAGACTTTTAGGGCCAGTTGAACCTAATCTATCAGCAAAAGTTTCCTAGCACTCGCCGCTGGAGTAGCATTACTTATCAATATGCGCGGCTTTCGAAGAAAGTTCCTAAAAATCCTCCCTACCCAAGGATTTTGTTGTGCACATTTCTCAACCTAAAACGAATTTACTTGGTGAGAGGCGGGGGCGTCGCCCGTGCCCCCTCCCCTCTGCGCCCAATTCTTTGATTCACCCATCTCTCGAACGCTGACCTTCTCGCAGCGGAAGTACCCACCCGACTCTCATATTTGCGTCGGACCCTTCGGAGTGTTATGCTCGAAGCTCCTTTCCCACCACATCCCCCCTCCGAAGGAGATCTTCTATGAGCCACGACGTACCCTCACCTCCAAACCGACCCGAATCTCAAGGGCTCAAACGTCGATCCTTCCTCGCAGCCGCAAGTACCGTCGCGGCAGCTGGAGCTACGCAACTATCCGCGAAAAGCTACGGTCGCGTACTCGGTGCCAACGACCGCCTGGGCGTCGGTCTCATCGGCGGTGGAGTGATCGGCAAAGCTCACATGGGGGTGATCAATAACCTAAAGGAAAAGAACAACCTTCATCCCATCTGCGTCGCCGACTGCTGGAAGACACGCGCAGAAGAAGGCAAAGCGACCATCAATGCCGACCATGCGGAAACAGACTACCGCAAACTCCTCGAACACAAGGATATCGATTACGTCATCGTCGCCACCCCAGAACACTGGCACTGGACAATGACCATCGATGCGATGGAAGCCGGCAAAGCCGTCTACTGCGAAAAGCCTCTGACCCACACCATCCCTGAGGCCCAAGCCGTCGTTAAGAAACAAAAAGAAACCAAACGCCCTGTCCAAGTCGGCGTGCAAGCGATGTCCGACGATAGCTACATCTCGGCAGGCAAAGCCATCGCCGATGGGATGATCGGCCGCGTCCTTCAAGCACAGATCGAATATGTCCGCCGCTATTCCAAAGGCGCTGGTCCATGGCGAGAACCAGAACTGGTCGAAAAGCACAAGACAAAACCTGCCGATCTCGATTGGGATGCTTGGCTCGGTACAGCCAAGAAAATCGAATGGAACCCTAACCACTACTTCGAATGGCGCTGCTACTCGGCTTACTCCGGTGGTATCTGCACCGATTTGTTCATCCACCGTATCACGCGCATCATGAAGGCTTGCAACCTTCTCTACCCACGCCGCGTCGTCGGTATGGGCGGGATTTGGCAATGGCCAGATGGACGTGATCTGCCAGACAACGTCGAGATGATCTGCGAATACCCTCGCGGTATGACCGTTTATGTACTCGGCACCATGGGTAACCGAGTCCGAGTCGATCACTTGATCCGGGGCTACGACGGAACACTCTTCTTCAACAACGATGGCTGGGTCGCTAAAGATCCGGATGGCAAAGTACTCGGTCAACACAAAAAGACCGGTGGTGAAGACCAAAACCTCCACCATACAAACTTGCACAACCATATTCGAAACGGCGAACCTCTCAACTGCCCAATCGAATTGGGTCTCGCAGGCGTTGTTGCCGTCAATATGGCCAACGAAAGCTGGCGATCTAATCGTATGATGGGCTGGGACCGCAAGAACGAAAAGATGGTCCCCGCCGATATGCTCAACGAAGGCCACGAACCCGAATCGGTAGCCTAACGATGTTTCCTCGGCGCACGTTTCTCGCCGATCTTGGACTCGGCTTCACTGGACTGGCTCTCGGTGCAATCTTGCATCGAGACCATCGCAGTCTGGCGGCTTCACCTACAGACTCGTCCTGGAGACCTCCCGACGGAAACCCTCACTTCGCCCCAAAAGCAAAAAGCGTTATCTGGCTTTTCATGAACGGTGGTGTCAGCCACATGGAGAGCTTTGATCCCAAGCCCATGCTGACGAAGTACGCAGGCAAGACCATCGCGGAAACTCCATTCGCTGACGCCCAAGATCCAAAGAAACTTGCCATCGAACGTCTTGTGGTTCCCGACGGAAATGGAAACCAACGCAACACCCTCTATCCGCTCCAAGTCGGCTTTCGCAAACATGGACAAAGCGGCATCGAAGTTAGCGACTGGTTCCCCGCGATCGCAGGTCAAGTCGACAAGCTAGCGATCGTTCGCTCCATGTGGACCACCGATAGTAATCACGGCGCTCAAACGCAGTTCCATTCGGGAAGACATCAAAACGATGGTGACTTCCCTACCCTCGGAGGCTGGATCCACTACGGACTCGGTACTCTCAACGAAAATCTCCCTCAGTTCATCTCGATGGGTACGCGAGAATACTGGAACAAAAAAGATGGTCACTACCTCGGACCAGCTCACGATGCCGTCCCCCTCCGCGTCGACCCAAATGCTCCGCTCGACTTCGGTCGCCCCGAACTTCCGTTCTCCCTCGATGCCCAACGTGTCGGTGCTGATCTAGTTCGCGACTTGAATCGCCTACGCGGCGTCGAATACCCAAACGATCCAGCTCTCGCCGCAAGAATCGCTTCCTACGAACTCGCTTTTCGTATGCAGCAATCTATCCCAGAAGTCGTCGACTTCTCTCAAGAAACCGAAGAGACAAAAAAACTTTACGGGATCGATCAACCTCACAGCCGTGACTTCGGCATGCAACTGCTCGCCTCACGCCGCCTAGTCGAACGCGGCGTTCGCTTCATCCAAATCCAACACGGTGGCGGCGGCGCCGGCGCTTGGGATGCCCACGGTGGCTTAAAAGCTAACCACGAAAACAACGCTCGCGCCGTCGATCAACCTATCGGTGGGCTACTCGAAGACCTCCAACGCCGTGGACTCCTCGACGAAACACTTGTCGTCTTCGCCACGGAATTCGGTCGCACACCAGGAACCCAAGGCTCAGATGGTCGCGATCACCATATCTTCGGCTTCTCCATCTGGCTCGCAGGAGGTGGCATCCGCGGTGGTACCGTTCATGGCTCGACCGACGAAATCGGCTTCCATGCTAGCGAACATCGTCACTACGTCACCGACATCCACGCTACCATCCTTCACCAACTCGGTCTCGACTCTCGTAAACTCGAAATCCCAGGACGCAAACGTCTCGAAATCGATCATGGTAAACCCATCTTTGAAATCATCAGCTAATCGCTAGCTTCCCCCCTCCCCACTTCTTCCAAATTTCGGGGAACTAGCGTCGACACCAAACACTCTGAACCGTTAAGCTCCGGACCTAGTAGTATTTGGAGGGTTTTCCAAGGGATCGCGGTTTTATCATCGGGGGGGTGCGCCATGAAACGTCTCGTTCTACAAGATGAGTTGACTCGTAGCCTTAATCGTCGCTTCCATCGCCTCTTGCTCTGCACAGTTGGCGCCATAGCGACGCTCACCCTGATGAACTGCGCCTCAAGCTACGCACAAGAACTTCCCGTTCCCGAGCCACCAGTGCCGGGACCGGTCGAAGACTTACCTCTACCCGAAGCCGTTCAACCAAAAGCACCGAACAAACCTGGAGAAGCCCCACAGCCGGGACTGCAACTCGCACCCCCCGCCGGTAACGCGCCAGCAGCAAACCGGAATCGTGCCCCGATTGTTATTACTCCACGAAAAAATCCTGCTCCGACACAAAACCAATCTGCACCACCCTCGACCGTAGATGAAGATCTACCCGTCGGTGCTGATGGTGGTGGTGGCTACCTCGGCCTGATCGCTGAACCAATTCAAGGTGGTGGCTTCGGTCTCGCTGTGGTCGATGTCACTAACCAGTCACCCGCTTGGAAAGCCGGATTCCGAATTGGGGACCGCATCGTCGGTGTGGGCGGACAAGCCGTAACAACACTCGATCAGTTCGCCACAGAACTAGAACGTTATGCACCAGGTACCCCAGTAAAGTTCCTTGTTCAACGCCGCGGTCGAAGTACCAATCTCGTCGCTGTACCCCAAGACCGAACTCTCGCCGGTAAACTCCACGGAATGGAGCCTGGCACCGCCCTGCCCCTCCAACCGCCAAAACAACCCTATCAACCCATCTCCCCGGAACTCGGTGTTGCTAACGCAGAAATTCCACAAGTCGCAACCGACCGAGGAAACGTATTCCTCGGTGTCTCGGTAACCGACCTCTCAGAAACCTTCCGAAAACAATTCGGTATCCCCCTATACCGAGGCGCTGCGGTCTCCGATGTCGTTCGCGGCTCGACCGCCGAACTCGCTGGCTTACAACCCGGTGACTGCATCTCCGAAATAGACGGGCGAATGATCCTTCGCGCCGAAGATGTTGTCGACTCCATTCGCGGTATCCCCTTGGGCGACTCAATCACCATCGCCTTCTACCGCGGACGCCAAAAACAGATCGTCCAAGTCCCCTTGCTATCAGTCGGCATGATCAACGGAAACCCAAATGCCAATCAAGGTATCGGCATGAACGCCGACATGCTCACCCCAGAGTACGTCGCCTCACTCCATCAAGAAATCCAACGCTTGCAACAAGAAGTCGCCGAACTCCAAGCCAAACTCGCTGAGAAACAACCACAGTAACCAAGCCGAAATCTCGCTAACACAGGACGGGCCTCCGGCTGACTTCGAAACAAAAACACCCATTCGGGGCTCACGCCCAATACCGTCAAATCGATATATTCCGACGGCCTCTTTGTCTGAGACCGTCCCACCGACCGAACCGATTCTCACGCCCGCTCCGCTCAAGACGCCAAGATCGCAAAGGGAAAGCAAATCAAACAGAACCAAAACGCGAATTCTTAGAAACGTCCCCCGCGTTCTACTTTCCACTTTCTCCTTTCAACTCTCTGAGAGCCATCGGCTCTCCGCGGCTTGCGCGAAGCGGGCTCAAAAACTCGGGAGCAGAGTGGCTATCGATTTGACAGTTCGCTGGTATGTTCCGCGGTCCGTTGTTTGAACCGCACGCATTGAATGCATAGTGCTTGGTAGATCGTATAAGGAGAAAGTGGAAAGTAGAAACGGGCGAACCAAATGCACTGTGGTTTTCTTTGCGTCTTTGCGCCTTGACGTGACACCCTCTACCTCGCGATTGCCCCTACGGTATCTCGATGTTCACTTCAGCCGGAATCTGGTACTTGTCCTCATAAGGCCCCCCAAAGTTGGACACCAACTTTGCATGCTTCTCGTCAATCCTTTCATACTGAACGGCTGTCCGATCGGCTGCAAAAGGAATACCCGCTTCACTAACCTCCGCCAAGTCCATCGGTAACCGCTTGGTCTTGTCAACAAACTTCAAAATTGCCAACCGCGTCTGGATCGATTCACTCAGCCTCTCTTGATAGGTTCTCCAGTAGTCAACGCCGGTACTTCCCGCACTTCTCCCCACGCTATCACTCAGGACTCCCGACAAAAGACTTGGTAGGACATTTCCAGGCACCTGCACAAACATTCTTTCAAGTTCCATAATACGGCGAGATTGACGCGCTACTTGCTCATAAAGCTCACCCGAACCGCTCTCACTGACCCTCCCAACCCAATAATCCCGTTCTTCTTGCGAAAGAAGATTCGCATCGAGAGCCAAATGAAGCCCTGCAATCAATTCTTGAGCGATTGATGCACGCCACAAACCCAAGTAGTCGAACTTGTGGTTCAAATGGTCCATCGCTCGCAACCGCTTTGCAACAACCTCCGCTTCGCGATCGGCGATCGCTTGAACCAATCCGAGAAACAACAAACCACGACAGTTCTCATTGAAAAATCCAAAAGTCGATTTTCGACCGTGATCGACCACCGGGAGGTACACCAAGGTGTCATCCCCACAAAGTTGCTCGGCGCGGTTTATCAGAGCTTCGTTTTCCAACACAAACTTACTTACCAACTCAGGATATAGCTTCCAAGCGACTTGCGTGGGATTGACAACGCTTTGCGCAATACCTTCGATCGCACCTCCCTCGCTAACCTGTCGCTCCGAATTCTGAAATTCATAACCGACAGGATTACCCGTATCGGGTAACGTCATCAAGTTGCTGATCTGAGTCTTTAAATAGGTGTTTCGCAACTCTGCATTCAGTTCAATCCATGCTTGCGTATCCTTGTTAGAGGTCCGCTTTTGCATGAATTGTGTAATTGTCTTTTCCTCTGCGAGCGGTCCAACAACAGTCTTGTCGATTTCCCGTTGATAGCTTGCGAGGATCCGCTGCGCTTCGAATTCACCTTGGAGAAATCTAGTCATCCAAACCCCGCTTACGATCACCGCCAAAGCACTGATCGCAAGCAATAACCACATCCAAGAAGGTGTCGCGACACGAGATCGCGATCTGTCTGGTGCGCCTTCTCTGGAAGCACTCGCCATTGTGTTCTTCGTTGCACTATTCATTTTCCACCTCCGAAACTTTCTTCGGTTGAACGTCTAACGTAGTACCTAATTCTCGAGCAACATCCTCCCAGTCACCTCGCCAAAGTCGACAAGGCACCCCTACATATTCCTGTCCAATCTGAGTCACTTCGCCATACACATCCGATGGATTCGCGTAACTGTAACTACCAAGTCGATCCGAAATCGCTCGCCGAGCTTCCTGCCTTTGTTTGCGATCCTTAAGCTTCAGCAGCTCCCACACGTCTTGAGTAAAGACCCCCGAAGCACGACTCATTCGTAAGGCTCCCAAAAACGTTGCACTACCTCCACCTCCTAACCCTTCCGAAACACCGTACTCGCTCAACAAGTAACTGGCGTAACCACCAAATTCGTAGAGATAGCTAGAAGATTGATTGAATCTAACGCTTGAAGTCTTCGCAAGCCGCCCCTGTTCGATGTAAGCAGCCGCTAAAGCAATCTTGCGAGCGCGATCCCGCATGTCACTCTCACCAAGCAACCGAACCACTTGCGAGTAAACCAACTCGCCCATCCGCTCCCGATTTCCTGCGTGACGGCATTCGTTCAACAACGCAATTTCCAACTCCTCCGCTTGATCGCAAAGGAACAAGAAGTGGGTTCCACGCAGCTCCCGAACCAGCTTCGTGCAATTCGTGAGCATCGATTGATACTGTTTGCGTAACGTTTCAGAAGTGTCCTTGGAATCGCCTAACTCAGAAGTTTCTAACTCATGGCGCAAAGCGATCAGCTCAGAGATGAGCACACCAATTCCGCCCTTACTTTGTAGATCCCACACATCGGAGGAGTCCCAACCGGATTGAATCATCTCCGCCCGGGATCTTCGGCGCAGATCCGCATTCAACGCGTAGCGACTCGGCACATTCAGCGGTGTATCCGAAACCTCGTACAACTGGCGATATCGCGATACATACTTATCCCCAGTCGGAGCGGCCGACTTCGCTAACTCTTCAACCTCTGCGTACGTCGAACGTGAGATGCTTGGCAAAGTTGCAAGCCTCTGTAGTCCTGGCAACAAGGGAATCAACATCCCTACAGCCGCAAACGCAACATGCTTGGCTTTGAACTTCCAATCAAACCGTCGCTCCATCCAATCTTGCATCAACCATGCTGTTGCAGCAAACATGAACAGAAAGGGAATCGGCAACATCCACCAAGGTGCTTCCATCGGAATCGAAGCAAAGAGGCAATAGAACAACATAGCATTTGCACATACCGTCCCGATCACAATCGCAATCACCGGACTGTTGAGCCAATGCGAAGTCCATTGCCCCACCGAGTAAACCGCCAATCCGGCGATCAGAAAGAGAGATGCATCGAGCGCTAATGCCCCCGAGGTTTGGATCTCCGATGGGAACTCGCCTCCTAGACGCGCAATGTATCGCAACAACGTCAAAGCCACAATCAAGAGGATCGGAATCCAATGCCGAGTTACCCATAGCAACCAAGGAGACACACCGCGGTCCGCGTAAAACCTCGCACGCTCACGTATGTTGTCCCCCTGATACGACACAACTCCCAGCCAGCAAATCGCAACCATAACCGAATAGAGCAACACCGGTGCAATTTGTTGCTCAAATCGACTGATACTCCACGAATAATCCCCTACGAGTCGCCTCGGGATCCCAGCCGAAAGCCCCGTGCAAATTGCCGCAACTCCAAAACAAGCGATCCACCACCAACGATTTTGTAGCAATGTTTGCCACATCATCCCAGCAACCGGGGATACAGTATCTCGATTCAATGCCGCGATCCCACGCTCCCGAATCGTCTCCGCATCGGTAACACGACCAGAAGCACTCGCCCCCCAAGCGGTTGGAAGCCACGCTCCCAACACGCCACCGGCGGCCCCCCCCTGCGCATTGAGTTGCCGCTGACTTGTGCGCCACCCGTCAATCGCAAAGTATATCGTTCCAAACATCAACAACACGCGATACGTCGCCGACTCCATGAGGTTGCGACCGTAACTCGACCCACCGTCCAATAAATCAGAAAAATAGTAGGATAAAACCCATACCAATATCGCCGAAGGTACCAACATCACCAATGCCAACAACGACGATTGGAACCTCCAAGCATAAGCAAGCCCCCCAAACGCGAGGAATGCCGAAACAAGCAGATAGTTCCATAACAACGTCAGATCGCTCGCAGAGCCATCCACAGGAGATGACATGTTGGCAAAAGGCCAAACACCATGGCAGAATCCCGCCACGAACCAAATCAAGAATGCACAGATCCAAACAAAGATCAACGCAAAAACCATCGCCAAGATCTTGTTCCATGCAATCGCACGGGGCGAAATCGGCAGCGTCTGCAACCAATACAGCGTACGATGCTCCTTCTCATTCCCAACGAGCAAGACCCCGATGCCCGTCGCAAAAAAGATAGGTATCGCCACGAACATCATCCAATTACCACGATCCCAATTCGATGCAGTAAGCTTACCTCCGAATGCTTCGAACATCAGCACGAGCACCGTCATCAAAATGCCACCCGCCAAGACCATCGTTATCAATGGCAAAGACTGCTTGAGCTCCTTCCACAATAGCGGCGGAGTCCAATACTTGTTCGTTGAAGACATGACAGATGTATTTTCGTTCAACGACGAACCTAGCGACCTCCCTACTTGCGATACTTGTTGAGTACTCATGATGGGCTAACCTCCATGTTCTTCGACGATCGGCCACTCCCGTCAACAGATTGACGCTTGTAGAGACTGTCTCCACGCGTGCAAGCGACAAATAATTCCTCGAGCGAAGCAGGACGGCAATCCGCGCTGAGCACCCCAGAAGCCTTTCGCCAAAAATCAGCGGCGGAATGACCATCATCACGAACCACCAACTGCTTTTGACGCCCCTCGGTAATCTCCGCAAGGATCCGCGAAGGCTCAGGGGGATCCGCTAACGCAATCAACGGATCGCTCAACGAAACCGTTACCATCGAAATCGAGTCCTTGAGCTCCGCCAAGGGCCCCACCAACTGCAACTTGCCTTTGTGCATGATCGCAATGTCATCCGCCACACGCTCGATTTCAGAAATCTGATGGCTCGACAAAAATACCGTTCGGCCAGTAGCCGCTACCGTGATCATGCTCTCCAAGAACTCACGACGTACGATCGGATCCAAACCCGAAGTCGGCTCATCGAGAATCAACAACTCCGGATCGTGTGCCAAAGCCAATGACAGCGCAACCTTCGATCGTTGCCCTTTGCTCAACTGCTTGATCTTACGCCCCACCGGCAAGTCATACCGATCGATCATCTCGCGGTACCGCTCGGTGTATCCTGCAGGATAGAACGATGCCGTGAACCAACCAATCTCACCGATCGTCATCCAATCGTACAACGCCGGCGCATCGGATACATACCCAACCCGCTTGCGCAACTCCAACGCCTGATCCCGCTGCGTCGGATCAAAACCCAACACACGACAACTCCCAGCCGTCGGCGCTTGAAACCCAGTCAAGATCCGAATCATGGTCGTCTTACCAGCACCATTCTCACCAAGCAATGCCATCACCGTCCCGGCCGGGACTCGCAAGTCCACACCGTCCAAGGCATCACATCCTCGGAAATGCATTTTCAATCCATCAATTTGGATGACGTCGTTCATCGCGAACCTCCCAATAGAAAAGATGGGCAAGGGTAGATTTTTGAAAGTGATTAGTAGCTCGGATTAGCCAAAGCGAATCCAGAGCAAGAATGGAACCCGCGCTTCACACTGGCTCAGATGTCGTAACCGCCGATGCAACCGTAGCAACGTTGCCATCAAGCTGATCAAGCTGATCAAGCATCAATCGACGCACTTCAATTGTGCTTAGACCCCCATGGAGAGCCTCACTGATGGCCGAACGCAACCGTTCCTCCAAAAGTGCACGTCGAGCTCGCTTACAAACTTCAACCGCGCTAGAACAGATCGCAAGCCCACGTCCGCGAAGCGATTCCGCAATCCCCTCAGACTGCAACAACTGAAACGCCTTGCCAACCGTGTTCGGATTAATCGCCAACTGCACACTCAACGCTCGCACGCTGGGGAGCAACTGGCCAGGAACCAAAACTCCGTCGGCAACCGCAAACTTCACCTGCCGAACTATCTGCTCGTAGATCGCGATCCCGTTGTTCGGATCAATCGAGAAAAACATAAACTTGGCCCTCCAAAGACATTGGACTGGTGTTCTAGTTAAGTATTACACCCGTTCAGCCTGCGTCAATAGGAGGGTTCAAGAAATTCAAATTTTCCACCCCCACAACGAACAGTATACGAACACTATACTGTCCACTGAGCTCCCCCCCCGCACCCTTCGACATCTCCCGTTACCATCCATGCGTTCCTTCCACGCTTCCCTTGCCCTACTGGCTTTCTGCAATCTACTAGCCCTAGCAAATGCAAAAGGCCCAGCTCACAACGCTCCACAAAAACCCAACATCGTGGTGATCTTCTGCGATGATCTCGGCTGGGGAGATCTCGGTTGCTTCGGCAACCCCATCCTTCGCACCCCAAACCTCGATCGCATGGCAGCCGAAGGACAACGCTGGACGCAGTTCTACGTCGCAGCACCCGTCTGCACCCCCAGCCGTGCAGCCCTCATGACCGGTCGCTACCCCATTCGAAATGGAATGACCAGCGCAAAACGGGGCGTCCTCTTTCCCGACTCCGGCGGTGGCTTACCCCTCGAAGAAATCACCCTCGCCGAAATGCTTAAATCCCAAAACTACGCCACTGGCATCGTGGGCAAATGGCACTTGGGACACCTACCGCAATACCTTCCGCATGCCCAAGGCTTCGATGAATACTTCGGCATTCCCTACTCCAACGACATGGACAAGATCGCAGGACCGGGATATCGCGCTGCAATTGTCAAAGACGACAACTACTACCCCGATAGTACCCATTACAACGTCCCGCTACTGCGTGGCACAGAAGTCATCGAACGCCCAGCAGACCAAAACACCATCACACAACGGTACACCGACGAAGCCGTCGCATTCATCGAAAAACATCGTTCAGAACCGTTCTTTCTCTACGTGCCGCACTCCATGCCCCACATCCCACTTTTCGTTTCCCCATCGCACCGAGGCCATTCCCCAGCCGGACTCTACGGCGATGTCATCGAAGAGATCGACCACAGCGTCGGACGGATCCTCGATACCCTACGTAAACTTCAACTCGATCAAAAAACCTTGGTCGTCTTCTCCTCCGATAATGGCCCTTGGCTCTCTTTCGATACCCACGGTGGATCGGCAGGCCCACTACGTGGCGGCAAAGGTACAACCTTCGAAGGAGGCCAAAGAGTACCCACCATTTTCTGGTGGCCTGGAACCATTGCACCCGCTGTCCGAACCGAACTTGGTTCCACCCTCGACTTCATGGCAACCTTCGCCAACCTCAGCGGTGCAACGCTTCCAACAGATCGCAAACTAGATAGCTACGATCTTTCCAAGTCGCTTCTGCAAAACGAACCGAGCCCTCGCAAGGAAATGTTCTATTGGACCAATGCAGAATTGCACGCAGTTCGTGTCGGCCCCTGGAAACTCCACGTCAAAATGCGAGAACCAGTCAACTACGGAAAAGAAGTCATTCCAGCTTCTCCCGAGCTATACCACTTGGAAAAAGACGTGTCGGAACGATTCAACGTTGCAACCAAATATCCGCAAATCGTATCGCAACTTCTCGAACGAATCGCTGCTCACCAAGCGGACATTGAACCACACCAAGACATGCTCGCCATCCCGCTAGCAACTAAGCAAGAGTAAAGCCAACAACAAAACAAGCCCACCGATTCCGGTAGGCTTGTTCAATATCTAGCTGTTGCTTAGTGAGGTTGTTCCGTTGGGACTACCAAGTGAACTCACCACCGATCGTGAACCCTTGATACACCACGTCCGAACTGTTGTTGATGGTCGGAATCCGAGCGAAACCGGGTAAGAACAACGATGGTGGTGCACTGTTATAGTTATCCGATGCCAACGCCACATTGTCGATCCACAGAACTTGGTACGAAGTGCGAACCGCGAAGGAGTGGTTCAAACGATACACCAACTGTGGCGACAGTTGAGTGATGTAAGCAGTTCGGTTATCAAGCACCGACTCGCGAATCTCAGGAATACCAAATGCTGGAAGCGAGTTGGCATAGATCGATGTGTCTTGGTGAGACCGGTTGTTGTAAATACCTGTCTTCAGCTCAATCCCCATCTTGATCCCTGGCAAAAAGTTGTACCACAGATCACCACCGACTTGCCAACCGACCAAAGCATTGCGAGTCGCAACGTTGTAGTCGAAGAAACGCAACCCATTGTTCGCCGCACCGTTGTTGTTCTCTCCCGTAGCTGTGAACCGTGAGCCTTCGTCCAAATCCAAGTAACGCACACCGGTCAAGAAACTTCCTTGGAAGTATCCAGCAGGCTCCGACCAACGTCGCCGAATGCTGATCTCGCCATTGTGAAGCTCACTGCGGTAATCCAGAGTGTGTAGGAACGATCGATCCGAATCATCAAAACCTCCCGGTGGGACCGTTCCGAAGTTGCTGATGAAGCTATACAAGTTCGCATTGGCACTACGAGCCTCAGCATAGGCATCAGAAGGATCTAAAATCCCAAAATACCCAAATTCCAGATTGGACCCAGGACCGACTTGAACGTTGATCTGTGCAGCTAAGCCTGCTTGCATTTCATCCGGGGCGACGCTGTCAGTGGTCAACACATAGTTACCAGAATTTGCACCGAGCGACGATACAGCAAATCCACTACCGCCAGACGTCCTCTGCAATCCAATCCCCTCGAGAGATGCGTCGAACCATCTCTGGCTCGCAATCCCACCTTCCCCGTAAGGAATGAACAAAGCAGGTAAACCAGCGAGAAGTCCACGGCAGTTGCCAAACAGACCGTAAGGATTTCTTCCCCAACGGTCCAAGTGAGATCCACCGCATCCAGGGCATGGACCACCGCATTCAGGGCATGGGGGTGGTGGCATCCCGGGTCCCATCATCCCAGGATCCATCATACCCGGTCCCATCATTCCGGGTCCCATCATTCCGGGGCCCATCATCGCCGGATCCATCATACCGGGGCCCATTGGACCACCCATCATGGGAGCTCCCATCATAGGATCACCCATCGCAGGTGCGGGGCCTACCATCGAAACCCCTTCCATCGCCGGGTTCATAGAAGCCGGCAAAGGACCAGCTTGATATCCCCCAGGTGCAAAACCTTCCACGGGGATAGCCCCAGAAGGCACAGCGGTCACAGGTGCATCTTGCACCACGTAACTGACCGGCATCGCAACTTGGGCACCGGACGCAGTAGGTTTATTCGACCCCCAGCTCCCAGGCTTTTGCGCCATTCCCTGTCCGCTCGACCCAGCCAGGGCCATGCTCGCCATCAAAGTAAGTTTCCAGCCTTTGAAGAGCCTCATCGATTTCACTCCAGTGCGATTGCAACCGGTTCCTCCGTCTCCATCCCGTCAATTGGAATGGCAGGAATACCCTATACCTTCCGCTTTATCGGCACGTCCGGTAGCAAACGTTCGACGAAACGGAGTTTTTCTCGCTACAGTCGTCAAAATTGGGATAGCTAGCATCCCCACCAACCCTCAGACTCTCTCCAGCTAACGCAGATTCCCTCAAGCAGCATCCAATCAATGCGTGCGGTTCAAAAAACGGACCGCGGAACATACCATTGCGCCAATGTCTCACGCAAAGACGTCAAGACGCCAAGAAAACCGCAGAGCATCTCACCCGCCCGCTTCTACTTTCAACTCTCTCCTTTCAACTCTCTCGAGCCATCGGCTCGCACGGAATAATCCCCTGCTGCAACCCCCTAGGTCCTAAGGCCTGGAAGGCCGACACATCCTCTGCCGGGGTCGTAGGCCCCGGTGATCTGACGAAAGAAGGTGCTAAAGGCCCGGAGGGCCGAAACATCAAGATCAGGAATGCCAACTCACTGTACGGATTGGGGACAGAGCCCGAACCGGGGTGGAAAAATGGCGTTTGCCAGCAAAAAGCTCGCCGTGTCGCGCAAACGGTTATATGGTAGGCAGCTGGGAATTCATTGCCCCACATGAATGGCACTGTACACCTACACCTTCGCACCCCTGACGCACCTTGCTGTTGCAACTCTTCCCTAGAGTATAAAAAAAATCAATACCCCGTCCACCACGTAAACCTAGAGAGATCGAGTATCTGAAAATTATCAAAAAAACTCAAATCTCAATGTCACAACTTATCGCGAAAAAGTTCTTCCCATGGCGTCACCAAAAGGCGACGAACGAAGGCTTCAATCCCTCACGATGATAGGTTGCAACCATGCACAAATTTCCTCTTCCGACTATTGTCCTGCCTCTACTGCTCCAAGGTATTTTTAATTCATTTGCCACGGCAGGAAATCTTGGTGTATATCTTGAGGATTATGGAGACGGTCAGGGTGCTCGGATCACCCAAACCCTCCCCAACTCTGCCTCGCAAAAAATGATCTGCCCAGACTGTAATAACTACCACTACCTGTCGTCATCCAACGTCATTATTGCCATCAATGGAGAACGCGTTCGAAATACCGCCGATGCAAAGAAACTACTGGCATCATCCCCGCGAGAAGCGGAAATTACAGTTCTAAATTTGGATCGCAGCACTGAAAGAACGTATCGGACCAAGCTATCTACCCAATCCTCACCTAAACGAAGCAAAGGAGGCTCCTGGTCTTTCGATCATAGCGATGATTCCACGAACTCTTGGAGTAGCCCTACGCCTAACTCCTCCTCCTCGGACTCGTTCAACATGGATTCTCTTCGACGCAGAATGGAAATGGATAGCTTTAATCGAAACTATTCTCGCAATCCAAATCACTCGTCCGTCTACCCATAAATGCCAACCCCAATCGCCTGATACTCAACGGAGAAAGCAACTATGAGCGACAAAGACCCCCCCCATGACCATTCGGAGGAAAACGCAGACAACCGCAACGACAGCCAAATATACAGTCGCTTGTCTAATATACCCACAAGTACCGATTTGCAGCTCGACAATCAGACACCTGAACCCGAGCGCATGAAACTTTACTTCAAGTACGCGATCGCCTTCGAAAATTACTTACGAAAAGCGCTCAATCAAGACCCTCCTCCAGCCGACATCAGCGAAGCCATTTGGAAGAAATTCATGACTATGAATTTCGAGCATCGAGGTCGAGGTACATTCAGGAAGTATTTGAGAACTATCCTAAACAGCAGTATTAATAGCTACCGCAGCAAAAATGCAAAACTCACCTTGAGTGATGGAGACGCTCTCGACATTACTTCAAACAACAGAATGAAGTATCTCAAACATATCACTCCTGGCGACCAACCTATATCAAACCTTACAGATAACCAAATAAACGAAGAAACACATCCCATGAAAGCCATGCACGAACAGACGATTGATGACATCGAACACTACACCAAGCGACTGGAGAACTCATTGGAAACAGACGAATCCGAAAAGCTCGGCGATTTGTTAGCGAGCGAAGACGAAATCAAATCCATCGTACGTCGCATCCTACAATCTTCGGCGACCGACAGGCTAAATCAGATTGAAAAGGAATCACGGGAAATCGACAAGCAATCAAAACGGGATTCGACTCAAGCGGACAAAGCAAAAAGGGGAGATTCACGATGGAAGTACATCGTCGCGTCAAAGATATGCGCAGAGTACAGACTTGACTCCGGGCGATCCACTGCCGATGTACAAGAACTGGTCGAAAAGCTAAAACCGATCGTGCACCCAGAGACAGTATCAAGTGACTTGGCCAAGAAATGGGCAAGCCGCGGTAGTCAAATCTACGCAAGAGCACTCGTTCAAGCCGTCGCAGATATGCTCGCAACGGACGCCCCCGAATCGCTAGAAGAGGAACTTGCAGAACTGGGCCTGCTTTCGATCAAATTTGTCCGCGATGTGTTGGCCGACAGTCGTCGGCCCTTTCTCTAAACAAATTCTCACTTTGCTACTGAGTACCGGGGAGCAACTATCGACGAGAGCTTCTGAATGGTTGCTTCCGCTTCCCCGCGCTGAGATTCAGGAAGCTTACTCAACCACTGTTCTAAGTAATAATAGTCCCAAGTCTCCTTCTCAATCGCTGGCGATTGAGACAACTCTTCCCATTGCTTTGCCGCGGGCGTAAGAGGACGGTCTGCAAGCCTACAAGCAATATACGCCAACGCAGAACGAACAAAGATGAATCGCTTCTCAGCGCCCGATTCAAACGAAGGAGTCGCAGATTCCATGTCGACTGCTTGCTGAAAATCACTGGACGCAATGATAGCTTGAAGCATTAAACAAAAAGTCCCTGGTGATCGATCAACTTCAAACACCTTCATCATTTTAGCAACACAATCATTGGTCTTTCCAGTTCCAAGCATCGAATATGCTACGTTACTTTCAAAGACAGGATTCCCGGAAAACTCCGGCATTCCTTTTTCGTAGACAGCTAGTGCTTCATCAAATCGCCGTTGGGCTGCAAGCGTCACTCCCCAGTCGTTGTAGTACGATGTGTCCTTCCGCTTTTCGAGCGGAAGCTGTGCTTGCAGATCGTCAAACCGTTTAAAATACTCAAGCGATTGCGCAAGCTTGCCAAGCGATCGAAGAATCTGAGCATGCTGAAGATAGATTACTTGGCTTTCTGATTTAGCTTCGACAAGCTCCTTCGAGATTTCGTATGCCTCTTCATTGCGCCCCTGCTCTTGTAATAAATCCATTAACCGCTGTCTGTTTGAAAAATCCGGATTTAGCTCAACAGCTTTTCTCATAAAATCACTGGCTTCGTCTAAGTCACCAATCGCTTGCTTAATCTCTCCAAGCAGAATTACAACCTGGTCATAGCTGCTATCAAGTGCGTGTGCGTGCAAGGCATATTCCTCCGCTTTTTTTAGAAGCTCCCCTCGCTTGGCTTTGTCTTCCTGAGCAAGTGCGTTTATCAAGAAAAGATCTGCTACGTGCTGCTGCGAGTAAACGTTTTCGGGCTCCATTTCGGCAAGAGTCAGTCCCGTCGAAAGAGCTTCGTCGTAATTTCGAGTATTGCCAAGCGCGAGGGATAGAAAAAAACGTGCGGCATGTCTCGAGTCATCATTCTCAAGTGCTTCCCGAAATAATGGTACTGCCTCTTCGGATTTCCTTTCTTTTAACCTCAATAAGCCTTTGTAAAGCGGTAATGCAGAATCGATTCTTGATGAAAAACCATTCTTGTCCATCCGACCTGATGCTGCGTCGGCGATCGCATAATAAGACATTCCTTGGCTTTCGAATCCCCGCAACGTGTTATCTGCAACCGTCAGTGCGGTCGCCATGTCATCTTTAGCCGCCGTGATCTGCTTATCCTTAAAGAGCACCAATGAGATGATAACTCCTGCTGCAAGTGCCGCGATCAACGCCGCCGTCGCAGTCGATAATAACCCTGCGTAGTGCACCTTGGAAAAACGCCTCAATTTATCCTTCCAATTCGGCTTGCGAACACTCACCGGTAAATCTTGTGCAAAACGATCCAGATCCCTCGCGAAGTCAATAACCGACGCGTAACGATCTCCTGGCTCCCACTGTAAAGCTTTGCGACAGATCGCATCCAAATCCGCTGGAACCGTCGGTCGCAACGCGATTGGTGAAATAATCCTTCTATCAAAGGCCTCTTCGGTTACGACTCCCCCTTGAGCTTCCAACCCCGTCGTATTCGTTAAAATCTTGAACAAGATCGCCCCAAGACTGTACACATCTGTTGCATAGCCAATCTTACTGCTATCCCCACGCAACTGCTCCGGAGAACAATAACCAGAACTGCCGCTCTTATGCGAAAATTGCGAATTCTGAATATCGTCGATCGAACAAGCTAGTCCCCAATCAAGAACGATGGTTTCACCGTATTCCCCTAAGCTAATATTTTGAGGTTTCAAATCGCGGTGCAACACTTTTTGAGAGTGTGCATAGGCGATTGCGTTACATGCTTCCTTGAGAATGCGTAAAAGATCGGTAAGGGTCCATACAGGCTTTTCCTCCCGTTCCTTAGCCGACGAACCAGACGTTTGCTGTACAGGGTTCAACGCTGTTCGATGATACTCCTCGATCGCCTCAGTCAACGTCTGGTTTCCAACCAACTTCATCACGCTACACGGTTTGCCATCAACTGTTGTAATGTCGTAAACAGGGACAATATTCGGATGGCTCAACTTCGCCGCAATCATCACCTCCCGCTGCAATCGCGACCAACCTCGCACCTCTCGCGGTTCCTTCAAGGCTACAATTCGACCAAGTGTTGTGTCTTGACATGAAAACACCCGGCCTTGCCCACCTTTCCCAACCTCCACCCCAATCTTGTAGCGATCCTCCCTCGATTGATGTGATGCATCGCAATGCATCATATCTCCCTCTGTATCTAGTTTTGAGAAATACAATTCCGACTCCTCGGAATCTTCCGGACGATGATTCATAGCTTGTACGAAAAGGTAAGAGTGCTAAAAACGCATACTAAATATGCCTGATAACTTCCACGTTGCGCGACATGCTTTTCCGTATTCGACAGTTAAAGCCAGCTACCGACCCCTATTCTAAGCCTACCGAACTCCCCTGCATACCAAGATCCATAGAGCACAACCGATCAGCAGAGCTAATACGAAAATTTTTCACTGTATTTCGTCACAACACTTCGCAACGCAGTTCTCCCTACAGGAAGTTAAGTCCATTTTCTTTTTCTGGAGAGGTTTTTATGCGTGTACTACATTTTCTAGCTCTAATCGCCTGCCTCGTGGCCCCAGCGATGATCAAGGCCCAGGATGTCCCGATGCGAATGAATTTGGTCGGTGGATGGGTCTCAGGTGATCGATATGAAATCCTAATGAATGATGCCCGAGCGGCGGAAGAAATTCGCGGGTTATATCGAATTCTAAAGACCATGAAAGACGAACGGCGCTCGTTCGGGGGAAACACCGGTGATTTCGGACTGACGCAACGAGAATCGATTCGCGTTTGGTCACTCACCGATGTGAAAAGAAACGCCATTCTCGATGATTGGGCAAGTCGAATCGAAATCTCACACCAAACAGGATTCCGAAGCTTTGACAATTTCAGCTTTGGACTTGATGGCGCCCGGAGCTCCATCGTCGATGGGGTAAGCTCTACGCTGCTTTCTCTCACTAACTCCCATTACATCTCGTGGGATGCACGCGCGAAAAAGCTGACCATCACGACTCCAAAATTCGGAAGCGACCCAATCCTCGAAGGCTCCATGAGTCTTCGAGCTCGATCCGTCGAACGAAACTTGGGCTCAAGTCAAACCGTAGGCGGAAGCTTTTCGTCGGACGACAAGAAAGTCGCAGCATCCGTGTCTTTTTCAAGCAACGTTGTTGCTTCAAAGAAACATTTTAATGTGGACTTACGCGGTCTGTCTTACAAGTTCGACACCAGCAAGATCATGGTTTACCGTGCATCTGCTGGGCCGATCAGTGAATTGCGAATCTGCTTCCAAAGCAAGTTTGCAGCGGATGGCAATGTCCAAGTCGCCCAACAAATCGCTACAGTCAACTCGACGGTCTGCTCCGCCACTAGAGTGTTCAAGGGATCAGGGTCACTGGTCGATAAACTACTGTCGATAGAAGCCGACATGAGCCAAGAAGCGCGATGCTTGACGGACTCTAACTTTGTAACATCCTCGGCAAGCTTCAATTGCAATCCAGGATCACGAGGTGGAGCCTACAATGACGTGGCTTTGGTATCCAGAACGAATGCGTCAAAAGGACGCTCCCTATGCGAATTGAAATTTGGATCGACTTTCAATTTTCAATTCACTGCCCAAGCTGGAAACGCTTCGATCTCAACCGCAGAGAAACGCCAAGGAGAAACCCCTCCCCGCGCGCTGATCAGTACCACTTGGTAGCCAAATTGATCAATTAGGAAAGAGGAGGGTATGCAACACTGCCCCCCTCTTTCTTTTTTATCAAGCTAAATCGCCCTTTAAGCTTACCGAAGCCATCGTAATACAACTCCCTTATCACAAACAACAACAGCGGGGCTCGTTCCGCAAAACATGTTCAGAGTCCCCCATTACGCAACACATAGATGATTTCCGCCCGACTTCCTTTCGCCCTACGCTCGCTCTTGCTGCTCAAAAGCATGGCGATGCCCACGGTGCATCCATAATCCCAATCCCGGATTACGAACAAAATAATACTCCTCACCGTCAGCCGTCCGATGCCACCCATCGGTCAAACCCTCGATCCGATACCGCTCCATCGCCTCTCGCCAATCTCCATAACCATAACAAACTGCCTCGATCTCCTCCTTGCTCAACCCACCAGGACAATACTCGACGTTAAATCGACCATCCGGCGATCCATGAATCAAATGCGCCGCAATCGACAAATTACGCCCTAGTGCCTCATGCGTTCGCGTCCTCTCTAAAATCTCCTTCGTGGTGCGGTAACCGTGCTCCCGAATCAAAGCATCCCCCTCGTCATGCTCACCAAATCGATTCACCCCTGGTGCAACCACCACAATCGTTCCCCCATCCGCAACCGCCATCCGCGTCCTGTAAATCGCCTTGTTCCCCACCCAAGTCTTCTTGTACTTGGCCGGATCCATCCAAACCACCACCTTCTGCGGCGCTCGATCCAACCGAAAACAATTCACTCTCGCCGATAAATCTCCAGCTTGGAAAAAGACCGAATGATCATCCCCAATAAATAAGCCACGTACCACCGGCCCCGAATGATCCGTCGACTCCACCACCGTCAGCACATACAAAATCGGATACGGTGTTAAAAACATCTCCGCGCCACGATTCAATATCCGTCGCAACGGATTATCGCAGCGGCCCATGATCCGCTCGCATCCATACAACGCACTCAAATAGTGACTGTCATCAATCCCCTCATTCCCACCTGTACCGACGAATATATTCTTCGTGTAATTCGCCATCCCAATCACCTCGTGCGGAACCACTTGGCCAATCGACAGAATTAAGTCGTGTCCGCCACGCGAGATAATCCGGTTGACCTGGGCAGGCCAAGCCTTCTTATAAATGCCTTCCGTCGCTCTCTCTACAAACGCTTCATCCACCATCCCCAAAGTATCCACGTCCGTCTTGAACCGATGCACGCGAATCAACTCTCGCGGCAAGTCACCAAACATCTTCTGCAACTCAGCTTCCTTCATCGCCTCATGCGTTCCCAACGCCGGCATCACATCGGTCAAACGATCTCCAAGCAACTGATAAGCTGCACGCGTAATCGGCCCAGCTTGCGAATCCATCCGAGTGTGATCCGGCGGAATCGCTAACACCTTCGTTGGCACCCCTCGCCCATGCGCCTTGCAAAAAGCCTCCATCGAAACCTTCAAACCCCGAAGAAAATCATCCATCCCAAGGGTATGCGTCGGACTACCTTCTGCAAAATAGATGGCCATATTCCTGGTCCTACTTCCAATTCCAATTCGAAAACACTAACGATAAAGTCGCCAACCACTACACCGGTGCAACGATCTCTATCAATTCAATCGCCGGCTCACCATTGCAGTAAATTAACGCAGTCCTGCCATAAGTGATAGCACCCACCGAACAACCAAACATCCTCGCTAAACCCTCGCCAGCCTCCACTCGAAACAAATCTATACACTCCACCTGACGCAAAACATCATGCTCGATCAACACCCGTCCCAATGGCTTCCCCTCCGACAAAATCTCTCGCTTCGCACCCTCAGGTATCATCCCCAAGTGCAATCGCACAATCCCATACTGAACCACCTTCTTGCCCCTCTGCGTCGACAACAATATCTCTCTGCAGTAATGCAATCCATCCTGATGCGAACGCAAGACTCGCACATCTAACCTGTCTTTGTAAAAATCCTCCACCGTCACCGTCATGTGCGAAGCATGCGCCAAGAGTCGCTGATAGTCCGCCGGTACATCCTTCGATTCGACCCGCCAAAATCGAGCTAACTCGCCACTATTCTCATAAAACAAGGATAACAACTTATCCAAAGAGACAGGCGGAACTCTACCCGATGACTCCAGCAGCAATCGATCGCTCATCCGCTCTGTCCTGAACTTTCTTTACGCGTCACTCATCCAAACCCATCGCAAAACTACTAAGTTAACTCAATACGTAGTCCATCGTAAGCCAAAGCCACATGCTCCGGTAGCTCGCGAAAAAATGTCGTATAGTCCAACTCATGCGACAAATGGGTCAAATACGTCTTCTTCGGCCCTAACTCCTCTATCACATCCAAAGCCTCTCCCACCGAATAATGAGTCGGATGAGGACTCTTTCGCAACGCATCCAATACCAATACATCCAACCCAAGCAATAACTCCTTGCTCGATGACTCAATGCAATTCGTGTCGGTACAATAAGCCACATTACCGATCCGATAACCAAAAACGCGACAATAAGGCCCATGCACCAAAGGAACCGGTGTTAACTTACTACCCAATATCTCAATCGGACTCTCATCGATCCGATGCAACTGCATCTTGGGCACCGCCCCAGGATGCGTCTGCTCGCGATCACTAAATGCGTAATCAAATATCTTCCGTATCCGACCCTCAACAACCTCCGTGGCATAAATCGGTATCGGATGCCCCAACATAAACGGAAATAACCGGACGTCGTCTAACCCGTGCAGATGATCTGCATGCTCATGCGTGTACAACACTCCATGAACCAATCCTATCCCCTCTCGCAACAACTGCATCCGTAAATCAGGCGGCGTGTCAATCAACAAATTACCCTGCGGCAATCCTAATATCGCACTCGCTCGCGTACGCTGATTCCGCGGATGCCCCCCCGTACAAACAGCACAGTCACAACCAATACAAGGCACCCCCACACTCGTACCCGTACCAAGCAAAATCATCGAACCTGTGATGTCGACGGATCGAACCATGAATCTTCTATCGCTTCCTTCGCCCCGATCTGACCCTAAACATACCACTCAACATACGATCGAGATCGACTGTCTAACTTCCGCAAATCATCCACCCGAAACCGACATCCATTCGCGTCGACAAAGTGAACCGTCCAAGCACTCACGCGACGCACATCCTCCTCCGCATTGAGCACAAACCGCGTGCGACCATGATTGGTCTCAACATCCCACTCACAAGGCTCCTGGGTTCCAGATACCCAATGCACCTTCATGATCTGTGGAACGAACTCACGCAACTCCAACTCCTGTTCAATCCAAGCCCTCTCCTGGGGAGCTAACCCATCGAGATTCTTCATACATACCAACTCCTCACCATCCTTCGATAAAATCGAAACCCACTCTCTCGGTGCCAGCACCGGGTACAAAGGAATCACAGAGACCTCTGGATACTCCCGACCCTGTGCATCGCGCAATCGCAAGTGATTCCACGGATCGCGATCCAAATGAAAACACCACTCTCCATTCGCATCCCGCAAATGAACCGTCCGCGCAAACTCAGCTCCAACTCCTAAACTTGTACTACTCATGATGGTCCTCCCCGTGCGCATCCTGAGATTGTACCTGAGGCTCCGGTGAAATAGTCACCCGGATTTGCCGTAGCGCTAAGACGCTAGTCCAAGGAATCGTCCAAGTTTCCTTGGCAGTCTCTACTACTATCCAATCCTTCGAACTACGAATCAATCGACCATAAAGACCCACATTCGCTCCATTGACGACTCCGGCCTCGAGCGACGAAGGTATTTCACTGGCTTGTCCTAACGCGTCATGCCGCACAAAGACGGCGACCTGCTCGCCGTGCAGAGACCCAAGCACACTGTCGGTCGCAGGATTTTTATTGCACCCTGACACAACAATGAAGCTTGCCATCACCGCCATTCGAACCCATTGGGGTACTTCTAAGCTGCCCATCCGACACCTCTGAATCCCGGAAAATACACATTGGGGGAATCGTGCGGACTACAACGAAGCATCCGCTTTGCCGTCCGCTTGCCGATACAACTCGGTCGGAATCAATATCTCTGCCGGTACCTCTTCACCATTCAAATACTTCAAGATCGCTGCAACCGTCTCCTCACCAATCCGAACAGGAAACTGAATCGGATCCGCATAAATCTTTCCATCACGGATCGCGCGCTTGCCATCAATCTGACCGTCGAATCCTACGATCTTGATCTTGTCGACCTTTCCCGCACTCTCCAAAGCTGCATAACAACCCAAAGCAGATGGATCATTGATCGCAAAAATACCATTCAAATCAGGATGACTTTGCAACAAATCCTGCGTCGACTTGTAACTCTTGTCCTTCTGTCCATCACCAGGCAACACCCCAACAATCTCAATCGATACCCCCTTCTCCTTCGCTTGCTGCTCTAACTCGTCCCGAAATCCTTTCGTCCGCAACATCACACTCTCAACTTGCGGGAAGTCCAATATGGCTACCTTCCCCTGCCCCCCCAACGCCTCAATCATCGCAATCGCCGCTTGCCGTCCACCACTGTAATTATCAGTCGCCACATGCGTTATGACTTTTGCTCCCGAAGCAATCGAAGCAATATCCGCCGTAAAGACTGGAATCCCTGCTGCATTCGCTTCTTGAATCGCAGTACCCACCGCTCGGCTATCGCAAGGCGTCAAAATGATCGCAGAGACCTTTTGTACGATAAAGTCCTTCACTTGATTCTGCTGCTTGTTCGGATCGTTGTCGCCACTGACACTGATCACCTCATATCCAGCCTTCCCTGCAGCAGCTTTTACCGCATCGGAGATCTCAAGAAAAAACGGATTCGCACTGGTAAGAATCGATATTCCGATCCGCTTCCCCTCAACCTTCGTCGCTCCACCAACACTCGCCGCTTCCTTATTGGACTCCTCTTTCTTGTTACCACCACACCCAAACAACGTACCTACCATGACCAACAACATCACAGAAATCAAACCGTTCGAATTCCTGTGCAAAGCCCAATTCAACATCGCATCGCCTCCCATGATGTAAGTCGATCCGAACAAGTACGAATCTACCGTGAGTACCAGTCTATCCTATAGTAAATACGAACGCATCGTATCCTAAGTCCCCTAGTTCTTCGACTTCCCCTTGCGCTGATCAGGCTTCACCGGGCGGCCTCTATCTGCTCGATTCCCCCCCCTGGCTCCCTTCGTTCCATCACTACCCGTGTTGGCTCCGCCAGAACCAGAAGCCCCAGAACCTCCACCGCTCGCCCCCTGTTTCTTTCTGAAAAGCGGTTCAAACAACTCTGCAAAAGTCTCAGGTGGCTTCGTGTTCTTCAACTTTGGCTTGTCCGATCGATTCGCCACCGATGGCAGCGTTGGCCGTTGCCCAGGACCAGCGTTTGCTACCGCCGACAAGATCTCATTGACCGTCCCCTCTGGCAACGAATCAATCTCCGCCTTCGGTGTGTACTTCTTAATCAAAAATCTTTCAATCAACGACCAAGTCGACGAAGTGATAAAGTAAATGCAAAGACCCGCCGGTACCCGGAAAAACAAAACACCCATGAAGATCGTCATGATCATCATCATCTGTTGCGCGGTACGCGTCTGATCATCCGTCGCTTTAGGCATCAACACCTTTTGCTGAATGATGAACAACGCGATCGTGATCAACGGTAGAATATTCAAATAAGGACCAAACCAACCCGACCCACGCCCGGCGATAAAATCCGGCATCCATCGCTGCCAATCCAACATCATGTCAGGACCGGCCAAGTTCGAGCACCACTCGATGCCAGGTAGCAACGGCTGCTGCCGCAAAGCAACGTCGACCGATACGCAGCGGTACAAGCCAATCACAATCGGCAATTGAATCATCGCCGGCAAACAACCCGCTAACTGATTGATCCCAGCCTTCTTCAACAACATCTGCTGCGCTGCCATCATCTTCGTCGGCTCTTCCTTCAACGCCTCCTTCAGCTTGCTCATCTCCGGCTGTATCGCTTGCATCTTCTGCGCATTGACCGCCATCCGCCGCGATACCGGGAACATCAAAGAACGCACCATCACGGTCAACATCATGATCGCCAATCCATAGTTGCCGATGATGTAATAGAAAAAGTGCAAGATCCATCCTAAACGCACAGCAAAGAACCCGAAGATGTCCCAGCCATACTCGATCGCTTCTTGCATCCCATAAGCCGCTAACAACTCAGGGGACTTCGGACCTGCAACAATTCGATAGTCCGAGACAAACTCCTCCTTTGGCTGTAAAGTCTTGCTCGGCGTAACAAACCAAAACTCAGTGTTGTACGCCTGCTGACGATAACGATCAAACTTACTGACGTCTTGCACTGTGTTGTTGATCACACCCGCCTTCGCCTTGTACAAATCCCGCATCGATTCGGGCGTTGAACCACCACTTTGCATCGCCGCTGCAAACACCTGCGTGTCTAATCCTATGTAAGCCATATTCCGCTGGTTCGGCGCATCCTGAGGACCAAACAACTGCATGTCTGGATCAGTAGGATTCTTCTTCGCGTAATCAACCAACTCTCGAGTCATTTTGATCGCATGATTGTTCTGCCCATCCCCAAAGATCACATCTCGCGCCCCAGGCGCACTAAAGAAATGCGGAGATAACTTCGTCGGATACCACCAACCCTCCAACGATATCCCATTGAGCCCCTCCTGCCGCATCGCAATCTCATGCGGCTTGTCATCCAAATTTCGAACGACCGTCGATAACTCCAAATGATAGCGCCAATCATCCGGCGTCTTCAACTCACTCACACCCTCCTTACCCTTGAGCAACCGATAACGCTTGATCAACTCCAAGTTCGCATCGATACCCGCTAATTTCAAACGCTCCGCAAGCGGCAATCGAAATTCGACACCCATCCCACCCTCGACCGGAAACTCACTCGCCGCCCAATTGGCATCCAAAGTCCCCTCAAGCCCCGTGATGACGCGATCGCTACCGAATATCTCAACGCCATCAATCTTCGCAAACGTAAGTCCACACGACCCCTTGGGCGTATTGCCTATCACCTGCTCGATGGTAAAGTCATCCTCCGCTCGCAATATCGCCGCCGGCTCCTCCGTCAACTTGGCAATAAACGTCTTCGCTGCTACACCCGCTTCGCCCCGCTCAACCTCCAGCCGCAATTCATCTCCAGGCTTAAGCCGATTCAAGACCTTGCTCAACTGATATAACGTTGCTGGACCTTCTAATCCATCCCATCCAACCAACACGTCGCCAGGTTGAAGCCCCGTCAATTGCTCTTGCTGACAAACTGCCAAGTGGGCCGCGGACCCCAAAGGCACATTGTGTACGATCACTCCACCACCCGAGCGCTCCTCTGGGGCCAAATACCCTAAGTAGCCACCAATGTTCTTGGTCTGCAAAGAACGAAAATTGAAATGCCCCGGCTCCTTCTGCTCGACCAACTCAATCCGCTCAATCGTCCCACCACGATTATCCAGCGTCACCAAAAAACGATATCCATCCTTCGGATTCATCGTCCCCAATGTCCATCGCGAGCGAGTCGGCTCCGGTGGTACCGTCAAACCTGGATTCTCCTCCAAAACCTTCGCCGACCGAGCCTTGAACTCCTCGACTCGCTTCGATTGCACCCCCTGAAGCTCCTGCTGCTTCTTCTGCTCTGCTAACTCCTGCATCGCTTGCTGCTGACGTAGACTCGATACAAACAAATAGATCGCCAAGCCCAAAAGAAGCCAAACCAGAAAACGGTTGTTACGTTCCACGCGATAGGTTTCCGTTGTCGGAGGAAAAAACGAAGAAGAAAAACGCTGGGAAAACTCTTGCCGAACCGCAAAAACCTGAATTGTCAGCCCCAACAAAGGATTTGCATAGTGCAATTATGCATCCCACTACCACACCCTTCAAACGCGCAACCTCTTATTCCTTCTCAATTTAAGACAAAATCACCCCCGAAAGTCCGCGGCGAACACCCGCACCATACCCCCAACCGTCGTATTACCTACAACCATCAGAATCATTAAAAACCCTCAACTCACCCCCCAGCCCCTTCCGATAGTCCACGAGAAGAAGCGAAGTCGCTCATTCGAAATGCAAAGCCGTATTCGATCCGGGGGGTTATGTCATGGTCTCGTCGAAAATTCATCGTTCCAAAATCCGAAGATCGCAATTTCGCTCCTACTTGCTCAGCTCCATCGCGCTGAACACCCTCTTCGCCTCCGCTTGCAACCTCGAAACAACAATAGCTCAAGACTGGAATCGATCCGCACCAATGCGAGCCATCGGCTTGCAACCAAAACAAATCAAACCTCCAGCGCCCATGCCGCTGGCACTCCCAACGCCAATGCCAGCGCAATTGCCAACACAATTGCCCGAGTTTGAGTCGACCATCCAACTCGCTTCCGGAAACGATGAAACTCCAAGTTCCGTTGTTAGCGCATTGGCTACCTCCGCAGACCGACAACCTAGCATCGTCAAAATACCTGCACTGAAGGTCGATCTGCCCGTCGTCCAAAATCAAACCGCACAAGACATGGCAACCTCCCGTAGCATCGGCGCAAAAGTTCGCCTCAGCGCAGGAAGCTTCATCACCAGCGATGCTGTCAACTCTGGTGTCGCTAGCCTCCCCGGACAATCAAACTCGTCGAACATCAAAGTCACTCGCTCCGGTGATATCACAGCCGAAACTCCCGTGAAACTAAGCTTCAATGCCGACCAAGTCGTCGCGCTGCCAGCCTTCCCAAGCGCAAATAGCCCCTACGCAAAATCGGGCATCGAAATACCCGTTCGCGTAGAAACCGTCACAAACACCATCAACACGCTCCCTGCTGCAAACAACACAGCACCCAGCATCATTCCACTACCAACCCTCGAACTCCCACCACTCACACCCCCCACTTCTCCATCCACAACATCTCCATCCACCGATATTCTCCCGACGGATTCATCCGTAAAGACCATCGAAGTTCCCGCAAGCGATTCCACTCCGCTCGCACCAGAACTGTCACCAAAAGCCCCTGAGAATGAACCGCTTGTCACTGAGATTGAATCAGTCTCACAAGACACCCAGATGTCGAACGAATCCGAAAAGGACAGCGCTGCTCAGGAAGCAATCACTGCTCAGGAAGTTAACACTACGACAGAAAACATCGCAACCGCACCAAGCGACGAAATACAAACCATACCCGCACTTCCTACCGTCTCAACGGGATTAACAGAAACCACTCCTACCACTCCACAATTACCTAACACTAGTGACTTGGGTGCCAAAGTCGTTAGTACTCCAGCTCCGGTCTTCGAACCTCGCTCGACCAATACCGTCATCGCAGCTCCCATCATGTCAGGAGTACCCGCAAACCTCCCGACCGATGTGGATGCTGCAAAACCAACCTCGTCTTCGTCGCGACAAACAAGCGGCATACCTGTTAGCACAGGTCCACTAGTGATCACTCTCGGTAGCACCCAAATGGATGCCGACCGCGCTGAGAAACTGCAAGTCGAATCGCAAGCGATGCGAGCTCTACAAACCAAAGGAAGCATCTCGAAAATCCATATAGTCGACGGATCTGTTTGCCGAGTCGTCGCAAACGGCAATCGACTATTTGTCGTCGGAGATCAACCCGGTGAAACTCTCGTCGAAGTCTCCAACGAAAACGGCACAAAACCAACCTACGTAAAAGTCTGTGTCGTTAAACCATGGCAACAAGCGAGCAAGGCCAGTGTGGCCGTCGACCAACTAGCCTCCATCGTCAGTCACCTTGTCCCCGATGCTGAAGTCGAAGTACAACCACAAGCCGATGGAAGCCTAGTCGTCAAAGGCATGGTCGAATCAAAAGAACAAGCCAAGAAGATCGTTAGCTCCATTCGCAAGATGGTACTCGTACCAGTCGTCGACGCACTGGAGATTCGTTAATCACCAAAAACAGAATATCGGAAGGCATGATCCCGAAATCTGCCTTCCCACTTCTCTAGCGATTCATTCCTCTGAAGTTCTAGCCAGAAGTTATCGAGACATGCACAAGCTACTCATTCCCTGCATGTCGCTCCTCCTATTGACGCTCTCGCCAACTCTCCTCGCGCAAGTCAACCAAGAACCACCCACCAATGGGATGAGTTCGAAAGATTACTTGCGACTCATGGAACAAGCCAACGAACGCAACGGTGTGCAAGCCGGTGGCGGCAATTATCCTGGCGCACGGCCACGGCCTGCTGGCAGCTTGCCAACCACGACAATCGTTTCGCCTCCTCCGCCGCCGCAACAGCCACCACTCCCCGCGAAACAACCATTATTCCTTCCAGATACGAAACCGAATAAGTACCCAAGAGCCATCCTGCGCTCAAGCCCGGTACCATCTGAAGAACCTACTGCGCAAGTCCCAACTCTACCCGTCCAATCGACACCTGCATCTACAGCAACTCCGACACCTGTACCGACTCCTTCACCGACGTCAACGATACCGTTAGATGCTACGCTATCACCTTCTGCATTCATTCCAAACGCACCGCTACAACAGCCTCATTGGCAACCACCACAAACGCAAGTAGAGCAATACCAGCCACCCTACAACAGCGTTCAACCGAATAACATTCCTGCTGTACCCTCCAAACCGTTTACTCCATCGTCCAGCTACAACTTTGGCAAATTTGATGGACCTCGCTGGTTGCTCCGTTATGCCCCCGTCTGGGTTCATCGCTCAGGCGATGAGAACTTGACTTACTCGCAATCAGGCATCCTCAGTCCGTTTGGTGCCGACACCGCTCATGAAATCGCTATCGGCACGATGACCAACCCTATGGACGCTTACGAGTTCTCATTCTTGGGCTCCCTGAACTGGAATCGCAACGACTCAGCCAATGGTCCAACTTCCTCAGGCCCCTTAAATGCGAGTCTAGTTTCCCCCAACCCAAACTGGTTGACCAACTTTCAGAACGTATCGCACTTGCACCAAGTTCAATCGACAGACTACCGATCTTTTGGGTTTCACAAGCGATGGTTGACCGATGAAATCAATAATTATCGAATCGGATTTCAAGGAATCGAATACAACGAAGCCTTCGCCTTGCGAACAGAGGGTTCACAAGGAGTAGGTCGATTCGAAAACCAAACACAGAATTGGTTGCTAGGTTTTTCGGGTGGGCTCGAGCATTGGCATCCAGTTGCTGATAAACTCGCGTTCGGCGGAATGGTGGACTCCGGGTTGTTTATCAACCTAGCAGAAACCTCGATACTAGCGTCCGATGGCATCTCGCAGCAGGTGCAATTGCAAGACGACGAAACCTCCTTGTCAGCACTTTTTGGAGCCCATTTGAAAGCTCGTTACCAACTCAGCGATCGCTGGACGTTGGTTGGTGGATATCGTTGGTGGGTTCTCACGGGTATTGCAACGGTTGACGATCAAAACATTCGCGACCTTCATAAATCGATGACTCTATCCCTTAGCTCAGACGAGACCATCCTCTTCCATGGCGCGGATGCTTGCATCGAGTGGAACTTTTAACCCAAACGCCATCGCCACAATCCATACAGCAATCCAATCTCGTTTAGCCGTCAGCCGCAGGCGTACGAGTATCTCGCTCAGCCCTCAGTCACAACAACCTTGCCGATCATTAAAAACCAGGCTCAAACGGACCTGTTTCATTCCTATCCGTAATCACAGGATAGAATCGTATCATCATAAAAGCTTCACCGAATTCAAAACGGATTATGATGATACCAAACCCACCTCCTAAACATCCTGCTTGGCTTCGTCAAACGAAACGTTTGTTTCCGCACCCACTATTTGCTGGGACCATCAGCTTGGCATGCTTCACAGTCGGCACACTGCTCGCTGGAGTCGCTATCAATGTCCAAGGTGCTTGGCTAATTGGAATTCCAGCTACACTATTTTTCGTTGGAAGCTTTGCGACTGCGTCAGCTGCCTTCACCTCGTGGGAGAAAGAGCCCACTATCGCCTCCGATTATTTGCGATTGTACAAACCAACATTCGCAATATTTGTGCTTCTGATCGGAACATACTCGTGGATACTCACGATAGTCATGCATGCGTTTAATATCTTTTTCAAGAACGGACCTGGTTCGTTCAAGTATTACGTAACTCTTGGTATTGCGATTTCTTCGTCCGTATTCATGAGACTCTACGGAACGCGAGTCGTCCGCGAACATTTCGCCGAATCTGGTACACGCAGATTCGAGCTCACTGGTTGGCAAGCTTTTTACATAACGTTATTTGTGGTAACTTGTGGAATCTATGCGGCGTGGCTTGTAGTGTAAATGACCCTTTAGCTCCATTGTATCGGGCGTGGCGGGCGCTTTGTGCTTAACGCGATACTAGGAATCTGTCGGGATAGCAGATCACGATATTTGATTTCGCGATTTGATGTCCTCCGTTTTTTAATTTTCATGCCCCCATTTTCCTGCCAAGATTTGCACGGCTGTTTTTGGATTCTCGTGATCGTGATCAATTGATTTGCGGCAAGAATTTTTCCATTACGAGAACGATTACCCGCACCGTTTCACTGAGCACGAGCAGGACTGATATGTTTCATCCACTAAATGTTCTGAATAACCAAAAAAAATTTCGTGAACACTGAAAAAGTTTTCGTGGCCTTACGTCTATTTAACCACACGCAAGAAATTCATCGAACTTTCCCTCGGTGAAGCTTCCCTTGTGCTAGTGTGTTTCACGTTCACTCACTAAAGGGTTGGTTAAATGTATCGTAGCGTTAAATTGAGTTTCCTTTTGGCTATTTGCCACGGAGTAAAGGGATGAAACTATTTTTCACACGAGTTGCACTTGCACTCATGGGCGCGGGGGCGGCTTACGCACCGAGCCAAGCTGGAACGATTACTTTCGGTTCTGGTGCCAATCAGTTTAACATGGAGTTTGTCCCAATCGGTAATCCGGGCAATGCAGCCGATATCACGGGTTCACCGAATCCTGCAGAGGCCGTAGCTGGTGCCGTAGCTTACGAGTACGGCATCGGCAAGTTCGAAGTCAGCCGCGATATGATTACGAAGTTCAACGCTTCGCAATCGCTTCAAATAACGCTTGAAGATATGACCTCCTACGGGGGCAATGGAGCAAACAAGCCGGTAACCAGTGTTTCTTGGAACAAAGCAGCACGGTTCGTTAATTGGCTCAACACCAGCAAAGGTGGTACCGCTGCTTACAAATTCACGACCAACGGCGTTAACGATAACATCGCCTTGTGGGAGGAGTCTGACACGCTTGATTACGATCCACTCAATCCGTATCGCAGCAAGCGAGCCACCTATGTGCTTCCCAGCTACAACGAGTGGTACAAGGCGGCGTATTACAGTCCTAACGACAGCACCTATTACGACTTCCCAAATGGCAGCGACACAGCACCAACGCCTGTTGCAAGCGGGACAACTGCGGGCACGGCAGTGTACGGCCAAACAAATGCCCAGGGTCCAGCAGATGTGGACCAAGCAGGTGGCTTGAGCCCTTACGGCGTGATGGGCCTAGGAGGCAACGTCCTTGAATGGGACGAGAGTTCCTCCGACTTGGCTAATAGTAGCGTTTCTTCGTCTCGTGGGCACCTCGGCGGCTACTGGTTCTCCAACTCCGACCACTTGTCATCGTCGTTTCGTCTCCCCAGCGACCCTAGCATTGGGTACTACTACGACGGTTTTCGTGTCGCAAGTCTATCTTCATCCGCCCCCCCTGCAGTGCCTGAGCCGAGCATGATGGTGATAGGGACACTATTTGGGTTAGGGGGGCTAGTTGCTAAGAGGCGGATGAAGAAGTAACCCTTTTTCCACGCGATCTTTTACGGATTATCACTTTCTTTGCTCGCTGCCCTTATGCAACGCGCAGACGTGACCCAAGCACACTTCTGCCTAGGATCGTCATACGGTAATGGAGGTTCGAAGTACTATCTTCAAAACCTAGGAACGCAGACATGCACCGTGCATGTCCGCTGTGCAATCAATCAAGTTTCAGATGAATCTTCAGGAGTTATAACATGAGAAAGAGACTCATGCGTTATGTATTTGCAGCCTGCTGTTTGCTTGCCGGATCGGCCCAATGCCAAGCCGGCACGGTGACCTTCGGATCTGGTGCCAATCAGTTTAACATGGAGTTTGTCCCAATCGGCAATCCGGGCAATGCAGCCGATATCACGGGTTCACCGAATCCTGCAGGTGCCGTAGCTTACGAGTACGGGATCGGTAAGTTCGAAGTTAGCCGCGATATGATTACGAAGTTCAACGCTTCGCAATCGCTAGAAATAACGCTTGCAGATATGTCCTTCTACGGGGGCAATGGAGCAAACAAACCTGCGACAGATGTATCTTGGAACGAAGCAGCCCGTTTCGTTAATTGGCTCAATACCAGCACTGGTGGCTTTGCGGCTTATAAGTTCACGACTGGTGGCGTCAACGATAACATCGCCTTATGGGATGTGTCTGACACGCTTGATTACGATCCACTCAATCCGTATCGCAGCTTGCGAGCCACCTATGTGTTGCCTAGCTACAACGAGTGGTACAAGGCAGCTTACTACAATCCTAACGACAACACCTATTACGAATTCCCAAATGGCAGTAACACGGCACCAACGGCGGTTGCAAGCGGGACAACTGCGGGCACGGCCGTGTACGGCCAAACAAATGCCCAGGGTCCAGCAGATGTGGACCAAGCAGGTGGCTTGAGCCCATACGGCGTGATGGGCCTAGGTGGCAACGTCGACGAATGGGAAGAGAGTTCCTTCGACCTGGCTAATAGTAGCGGTTCTTCTCCTCGAGTGTGGCGCGGCGGCTACTGGTTCAACAGCTTCTCCTACTTTCAGGCGTCGTGGAACCTCCAGGGCAGCGACCCTAGCGGCGAGGGCGGCTTCATAGGTTTTCGTGTCGCAAGTCTGTCTTCATCCGGCCCCCCTGCAGTGCCTGAGCCGA
>CAZACJ010000046.1:0-5802 GCA_964483385.1 uncultured Pirellula sp.
GTGTATTGTTTTTCCGTCCATAGTCCACCTTGGTCGGTCGAACGCACGCGAACCGTATAGCTCGACTTCGTTTCGAAGTCGAAACTGCTCGAGGCTCGCAGTGTGTTGCTACTGATGTTGAACGCAGCGTTATCGGTGTCGCCTTCTCCAGCGACGAGCGTGTAGGTAAACGTTTGGTCGGCATCGGAATCGGTAGTGCTGAGCGTCCCTAAAGTCGCGTTCTCTCCAGCGTTTTCAGCGATGGTAGTTGCCGAAAGGGTGATGTCGGATGGAGTTTCGTTGACATCGGTGACGGTAATGGTGAATGCCTTCTCGGTTGAGAGGCCACCTTGATCGGTCGAACGCACTCGCACTGTGTAGCTTGACTTCGATTCGAAGTCGAAGCTACTCGACGCTCGCAGTGTATTGCTGCTGATGTTGAACGCAGCGTTATCGGTATCACCACTGCCAGAGACCAGGGCATAAGTGAAGGTTTGGAACATGTCTGGATCGGTAGTGCTCAATGTTCCCAAGATTGCATTTGTGCCAGCGTTTTCTGGGATGGACGTAACGGAAATGGAGATATTTGTTGGTGCCTCATTGACATTCGTCACCATAATGATCAAGGCCTTCTCGGTTGAGAGGCCACCTTGATCTGTAGAACGTACTCGTACTTGGTAAAACGGTATGCCTTCATAGTTAAAGCTATTGTTTGCGCGTAGCGTTGTTCCATTGATGTTGAACATGAAGTTATCGATCGAACCGACGCCAGAAACCAAGGAGTATGTGAAAGAGTTCCCGGCATCGGGGTCGGTGGTAGTAAGTGTACCTACAGTTGCGTTTGTCCCAGCATTCTCTTGGATACTTGCGGGAGAGACTGCGATGTCGGTTGGAGTTTCGTTCGCGTTGGTTACGGTGATGATGAAGGCCTTCTCGGTTGAGAGGCCATCTTGATCGGTCGAGCGAATGCGTATGGTGTAGCTCGACTTCGTTTCGAAATTGAAACTGCTTGAGGCTCGCAGTGTATTGCTGCTGATGTTGAACGCAACGTTATCGGTATCACCACTGCCAGAGACTAGCGTGTAAGTAAACGTTTGGCTGGCATCTTGATCGGTGGTGCTGAGTGTTCCCACGGTCGCGTTCGCTCCAGCATTTTCAGCGATAGTAGTTGCCGAAAGGGCGATGTCGGTAGGCGTTTCATTGACGTCGGTAACGTTAATGGTGAAGGCCTTCTCGGTTGAGAGGCCACCTTGATCGGTCGAACGCACCCGCACTGTGTAGCTTGACTTGGTTTCGAAGTTGAAGCTGCTGGTGGCTCGCAAGGTGTTGCTACTGATATTGAATGCAGCGTTATCGGTATCACCACTGCCGTCGACCAGGGTGTAAATAAACGTTTGGTCGCTATCTTGATCGGTGGTGCTGAGCGTCCCTACTGTCACGTTCTCTCCGGCGTTTTCAGCGATGGTGTTTGCCGACAGGGCGATGTCGGATGGAGATTCGTTGACATCGGTAACGGTGATCGTGAATTGTTTTTCCGTCCAGAGTCCATCTTGATCGGTCGAACGCACGCGAACCGTATAGTTTGACTTCGTTTCGAAGTCGAAACTGTTGGTGGCTCGCAGTGTATTGCTGCTGATGTTGAACGCAGCGTTATCGGTATCACCACTGCCAGAGACTAGCGTGTAGGTAAACGTTTGGTTGGCATCTGGATCGGTGGTGCTAAGGGTTCCTACGGCCGCATTCACTCCAGCGTTCTCAGCGATGGTGTTTACCGACAGGGCGATGTCGGTAGGCGTTTCATTGACGTCGGTAACGTTAATGGTGAAGGCCTTCTCGATCCAAAGTCCTTGTTGGTCTGTCGATCTAATTCGAATTGAGTAGCTCTCCTTTGTTTCAAAGTCGAAACTGTTGACAGCGACGAGAGTGGAGCCGGAGATGGTAAACGCATCGTTGTCGGTTGCTCCATCTCCGTTGGTAAGCGAATAGGAAAAGGTGTCTCCGGAATTCACATCGACCGTTGATATCTGCGCAACGGTTGCATTTAAATTGGAATTCTCTGTGATTTCATTGGTTGAAAGATCTAAATTGGTATGTTTGTTTTCACGTAGCAGAAACAGTTCTTGTCCAACAACAAAGGTGTTTGCGACAAAGTAAAGATCCGTTTGCGTTGAAACGAGTGAAACAAGATTTAGGAAATCTGCGGTTGGAAGCAAAGTCGAGACAGGGAGCGTCTTGGAGGCGGTACCGTCTGACTTCCAGAGATCGCTCCCTCCCAATGCATTTGCAGCTGCAAAATACAATGTGCCGTTGACATTGGTGAAAAGCTGCGGGTTTGCATCTGCCGTCCCTGGACGGATGTCATCAACCAACATGGTTCCATTGGGGGTACCGTCGGAGACCCAGAGTTCTATTCCGTGAACACCGTCGTTCGCTTGGAAGAATAGTTGATCGCCAACTGCGGTCAAATTGAAGGGATTGGAGTTTGAGGACCCCGGAAAAATATCTTTAACCAAGACAGTTCCAGAGGATGTTCCATCGGATTTCCACAGCTCAGTTCCATTTGTCCCGGCGTTAGCGCGGAAGTACATCGTTCCATTGACATTTGTCAAATATCGAGGGTTCGAACTGCCAGATCCTGTTCGGATATCTTTGACCAGAACCGTCCCCTCTTCGGTACCATCGGATTTCCATAATTCTTGGCCGCTGGTGCCATCGTTACCTCGAAAATAGAGAATGCCGTTAAGATTGAGCATGGTATTGCTCATCCCCACATCCTTGACCATCAATGTTCCGTCTTCCGTTCCATCAGACTTCCAAAGTGAGTAATTACTTCCGTCGACGGTCGCTCGAAAAAACAGCGTTCCGTTGACGTTTGTGAAGGTCCTGGGCATTCCACTATCGGGTCCTTCGAAGATATCCTTGACCCGTATTGTCCCGTCAGCGGTACCGTCGGATTTCCAAAGTTCTTCACCATATTCGCCGTCATTTGCTCGGAAGTAGAGTGTTCCATTGACATTTAGCAATGCCGATGGATAGGAGCCTTCACCACCGGGAAGAATATCTTTCACGAGGAGCGTTCCCTCGGATGTTCCATCGGAGGTCCAAAGTTCCACACCATTTTCCCAGTTGTACGCTAGAAAGAATAGTTTTCCGTTGACATTCGTTAAAAGGTGTGGGCTAGAGCTTTCCTCCCCTTCGAAAATGTCTTTGACCATTTGAGTTCCGCTGGATGAACCATCAGACATCCAGAGTTCGTAGCCATTGATCCCGTCGTTTGCGAGGAAATAAACAGTGCCATTGATTTCCGTGACATCCGCGGGCTTGGAGCCGAATGTGTTTTCGCGGACATCGATGGCGATTTGAGTTCCTTCGGAAGTCCCGTTTGTTTTCCAAAGCTCAGGACCGTGAATCTCGTCGTTTGCCCTGAAGTACAGACTACCATTGAAATTCGTCAAATTAACTGGGGACGACCAGTCTTCTCCTTCGAAGATGTCTTTTACCATGACGGTTCCGTCAACAGTACCGTCTGATTTCCAGATTTCGCGTCCATGGATCCCGTCGCTAGCGCCGAAGTACAATATCCCTCCCACATTGGCCATGGGAATAACCGATGGACCGCCTTCAAAGGTCACTTCGATTGCCACAGTTCCTTCTTCGGTACCGTCGGACTTCCACAGTTTAGACCCATCTTCATCGTTGCTCGCAAGGAAGTAAAGGATGCCACCGACATCGATTAGGGAGGAGGGGTATGAGCTCCAATGACCGGGGGAAATGTTTTTCACAAGCGAGGTTCCACTTGCGGTTCCATCGGACTTCCAGAGTTCATGTCCGATCTCTCCGTTATTGCCGCTAAAGAACATCGTCCCGTTGATGTTGACGATGTTTCGAATGTTCGCGTCTGAGGGACCTGGATTAATATCTTGTACCATCAGGGTCCCGGAATCGGTACCATCAGATTTCCAGAGTTCATATCCGTAGGTCTCAGTCCTTGCTTCAAAGTACAAAATACCATTTACATTAATCAAGGATTGCGGGTGCGAACCTCCACTTCCCGTATAGATCTCTTTAACGAGTTGTGTGCCTTCGCTAGTACCGTCGGACTTCCATAGTTCTTGACCACCAGAAGTATCGTCAGCGCTGAAGAAAACTGTACTGCCGACGTTGGTCAAGTTTTCGATATTGGAATTCTCTGGACCCGGAACGATGTCCGAGACCATCACTGTTCCGGCCTCAGTACCATCGGATTTCCATAATTCTCTGCCGTGATCGGCATCCATAGCGACAAAATAGAGGAGGCCGTTGACGTTGGTCAATTGCCTTGGATCAGATTCACCTGTGCCGGGGAAAATCTCTTTGACCAGTACGGTACCGTCACCGGTTCCGTCCGATTTCCACAGCTCGGAACCGGTACCGCCGTTCGCTCGGAAGAACAATGTCCCGTTGACATTCGTTAGACTGCTTGGGTTTGAGCTGGACGTTCCTCTAAGGTCCTTAACGATTGTCGTACCAGCGAGCGTGCCATCTGTTTTCCACAATTCGCGACCTGTCGCGCTTTTCATTGCGGTGAAAAAGAGGGTGTTTCCGACTTGAACGAATTCATTTGGATTTGAACCGCTCGTATCAACGATTGAATTGATATCCTTAGGGAGTTGCACATCGACAGCCAACGGAATTCGAATGTCCAGTGATTCGATGATCAACCGGCGAAGCCCCCGTTTTTCAGCTTGCTTTCTTCGAAGAGCCCTGCTGCGTATTGCACGGAATTGCTTGATCAAGTCTGACATGATGATCGGTCCTAATTCAATTCTTGATTTATAAAATATAGGCGTAACGGATGTTTGCGCGAGTCAATATGCAAGCGGCAAATGTTACTGCCATGGGTAATGGGAGGTTTGATACGGTCTCGGCGGACTGCGTATTCGAGCGAGAGGAAGAGAACTTCGTCGGCTTGAAAAGGGGCTGCTTGAAGTGGGGAATACTACTTAAGCTGCCGAAGTTATTCGGTTTTTGGATAGCGGTCAACCCCACGACTGGATCTGCAATTCAGACTTACTCTGTATGCATTTCCTTAATGAGTAGTAGAGATTCTTGGGGGGCTACTGGACGAGACCGACCGCATGCGTGGTGGATGAAATCTTCCAAGGTGGATGATATCTTCCAAGACAAGATTACGAAGTGGGCCACGTAGAAAAATCACGACGACCGCTATGTAACAGAATCGACTGGAACATGAAACGTCCTACTGGGTAGGTGATGTATGAAGATTGTCACTTTTCAGTAACAAAGTACCGCCGCGATACGCAGTGTCGATGATGTAATCGCAATGCTTTTACTTTCTTATGGCTTGCCTGCAATCTCGGGATGGCTGAGCAAATACTCACGTCGTTGGGTTGCGAATTGTTTTAATGAATTCGAGCCTCCTGGTCCGCGGCCCCCTCGGCCTTCACGACCTGGTCGATCAGGTGGACCGCCCGCGCCCTCATTTGCCTGCGCCGGCTCTTGGCTTGAATCGCTGTCCGCGGTCGAGCTGAAGAAGTCTTCGGTGCGAGATAGTTTTCTGCTGTCGAGTCGAACTTGTTCGGCCACTGATTCTCGCAGTTGCGACACAATAGGGCCAAGGTTCTGCCAATCGAGGTCTTCTTGAGCAATCTGTCTTAGCAACTCTATGTACCGTTGGCGGTATTGTGGGACTTGTAGCAGTCGACTGCGAAGGGGGCGATCTGGATTATCCAGGCCGGTGAACGGATCGAGGGAGAATGGGTTGCCACCCCTGCCCTGCCCTGCACCGGGGCCACCAAACCCACCAGGTCCACCAAACCCGCC
>CAZACJ010000046.1:5902-38969 GCA_964483385.1 uncultured Pirellula sp.
CCACCTGGTCCGCCGGGTCCACCTGGGCCGGGGCCACCACCGCCTCGACCGCCTCGACCGCCTCTTCCACCGCCGGGTCCCCCGGGGCCGCCGGGGCCACCCGGGCCGCCGAAACCGCCAGGGCCCATCATTGCAACGGTGAAAGACTCATTCATGTCGTGAGGTACAAGATGAAATTTGCCTTGGGCATCAAGGTAAATACTGTAGTCGCTACCACGCACCCAATATCCATCGTTATTGATCAGCGCGATATCGAGCGCAAGAAATTTCAATGCACTATCGACGTCAAAAATTGGCTCGAGTTGTTCAGGAAGCTGATCGATCGGAGTCTCGTTGAGGACTTTGCAAAATTGTATCAACGCATTCCATGACTTCTCGTTATCGTTGTTCTTGATCTCATAGAGACGTTTGTAAGGAGCGACGTCTTCGCCAAGGTATCGCAAGCTACCGCCACCGCCGGGACTGCCGGGGACTTTCCATCGCACGACACCTTTCGAGGAGCCTAGATGTTGTGTGATGAAGTGCTTATCGAACTGCTGTGCGTTTTGGTAGATGCCCCAGTCTTCGCCGTTGATCACAACTCGTACAAGATTCACAGCTGGGGTGGGGAGATACTTTGAAGCAATGGCAGAGTAGAGAACCGAGTGCATCAATGTTGGATCCCCGTTGCTGTTGAGCAAGTTCAGGGACTTGTATCCAAGTAGACGCTGATCTTCATCCGCCATGTCGATGGAGAGGTTCAACGAGCGTTTGGAACCTGCGGGTACCATACCGAAGGATGAGGCTCCTCGAAAACTCACACCGATGCGTGGATACTCTTTGCCGTCGACTTGTAACGTCGCATCGACATCTACATCTGTGGGTTTAAAATCGGCTAATTCCGATTCCCAGTCATCGTTTTCAAATGTCAGGAATAGGGTCCGTACGACGCTTCGGTCGTAGAGGTCTTGTTCCTGATAATGAGTGACATCGTTGCTGGAGAGTTTGATGCCTGGTTTTCCTGGTTCGCGACCGCCGCCTGGGCCACCGGGTCCACCGAACAAGCCGGGTCCACCGAACAAGCCTGGGCCGCCTGGTCCACCTGGTCCGCCTGGTCCACCTGGTCCACCTGGGCCTCCTGGGCCTCGTTGACCGCGCTGCCCACGGCCTTGCGGAGGACCGCCGGCCCCGGGAGGACCGAAGCCTGGGGGCCCACCGCGGCCGGGGCCGCCGCCCGAAGATTTGGCTTCTTCGCGTGCAGGTATACGTTCTTGGCGATCGAGCCAACCGTCACCATTCTTGTCGTATTTAGCGACGAGTGGACGGTCGGCACCGCCAAAGGGTCCGCCAGGTCCGCCAAGTCCACCGGGGCCACCGAGTCCACCGGGGCCACCAGGTCCACGCTGTCCGAGTCCGAATCCAAATTCGCTTGGAGTTTCGAATGCAAAGGTTTCTCCTTGCAGTGATTGCCACCGGTTGCGTTGCTCTTGCGAAAGGCTCTCGAGGATCGTCTTCTGAGCGTCTTGTCGCGACTGTGCAATCTTCTCGAAATCAGGTGGGCCGCCAGGTCCGAGTCGAATCGCCATTGGGTCTAGTGCTTGGCGTTCTTTTTCAATGGTTGCAATTTGAGTCTCTGAGAGTTTTAGTAGTTCTGCAATCGCTGGTCTACCGATTGCTGCCACTCCTTCACGCTGCAAGGACAATTCGGTCAGGCGGCGTTGCTGTTTCTCGTCGAGTTCTTTTCGCAGCGCAAGCTCTGTTTCCTCGAGGAGTTTCGTCATGGTTGTTCGGACATCGCGCATGGTATTGTCGCGTTGTTCTTCGTCGAGTTCGAAGATGCGAGGTGGAGCGATGGGTTCCATTGTTTCGAAGACTTTGGATTGCAGTGTGTCTTGGGCTGCCAAGAGGGCTTCGATTTGTTTCTCTGAGAGTTTGAGTTCTCGTTGGACTTCGGGTAGTTGCAGGAGTGGTACTGGATGGTGTGCCAAACCGAGCATCATCAGGGGGCCGAGCGCATTGAAGGCTTGTTGTCCGGGAGGTGCTCCAAAACCTAGAGGGCCGCCGAAGCCTGGCGGGCCGCCGAAGCCTGGCGGGCCGAATCCAGGAGGCCCGGCGGGGTCTTGGGTATATCCAGCATTGAAGGAAATTGCACAAGCAAGCAAGGCTTGCCAAGTTCGATGTCGTTTCATCGTTCACTGACCTTCCAAGAAATAGATTGCAGGCCCGGTAGGTTGGCGATTGCGTTTGGAATCAAGGTCCCGTTTTCAAAAGAGACGTTGGGGAATTCGTAGGTCCATTCCATCATGGTGCCGCCCCGCGCTGATTCGGCAGCAACAATGCGATAAGAGATGCCTTGCGTATCGAAGACCTTTTGAACCTGTTGGTGGCTTTCGTCGCCGATTGCGGTTTTAAAGGACAGCTTCCCAAAGGTCGGGCGTTCCGGCTTTTTGGACCAGTGTGCGTACATACGAGATGCATAGATCAAGACCGCCATAATCGTCCCACCGACTAACGCCACCGCTAGGTTTCCAGCACCGATCGCCATTCCGACGACGACCGAGAAGATGACAAAGCCGATGTCAAGGGTGTCATCAACTACGGTACGGAATCGAACAATGGACAGTGCGCCGACGAGGCTGAAGGCTCTGGCGATATGATTGCCGACGACTTGGGTGACCATAGCGATAAGGATCGCTAGAAAAATCAAAGTTAGTGGGAAGCTAGGTACACCGTGATGTGGGCCCCGTTTCCAAGTGTAGAGCCAAGCGATGATGCATCCGGCGAGGGCAGCGAGAATCAGTCGGTAGGCGAGTGTTACGACATCAACTCCAGAAACATCTCCGTTGGCTTGTGCTAGCCAATCTGGTAGGGAAGCCCAAGACTCAGGCATTGCGAAGCACCTTTCGTCCTTGAATTCCCGACACTCGGCACCTATTACTCATTCGATTTTTCCTTGTTGGTTTGGTAGTGAACACCGCTAACTCGTTTCAGTTTCGTCGTTTCCCGTCGTTTTGTGAAGAACGGGTTAATTGCTCGAAAGCGATGATCCAAAAGCTTCTTTGTTTGCTGGAAACCTGGCAAAGCTTGGAGTTCTAGCAGTTGAGGATGAGCGGAAGTGATTCCTGTTCGTTGACCACCACTAAGAGGGGGTAATGATCTTGACGCGTTGGAATGCGTTTTCCTAGTGTCCATTCTGTCATTGTTGAAGGATTGGTAGCGATTGCCATTTCTTCTTTAAAAATTCGTGCTCGAACGGTATCGATGAGGATATTCATGCTGTTTTTGAAATGCGGCTGGGCCGCTTCATGTTGCACAGATCCTGTTCAGTATCGAGAGGGTGGTTATGAAAGTTCTTCGCGGATGGTATTGGTGTCCGCGATTTTTCTGCTCGTTGCTTTATTTGGTTTCTCATCGAACGCAAATGCGCAGGTTCGCGATGCTGCGCGAGGTGGGCAACATCAGGTTGCGACGGTACCGTTGATACGGTCCGAATTGGTGACAACCGCGAATCAGTGGTTGGCGATGCGGCAGGCTTTGAGCGATGCATACGCAGGAAAATCTCATCCGCATCCTGCGAAACCTGAAGCGTTATTGGTGCAGTTTGGTAACGAGTTTGTGCTGTTGGATCATGATCCGGCACGTCGGGTGGTGAGGATTGAGGGGCCTGAGCCGATTGTCGTTGCATTGAATCGTGTTGCTTTGGCTTATAGTCGTGAGTCGACAGTCTCAAAGGACCGAAGTTTTCGTTTTCTGTCGTTGAAGAGTCAGGGGCAGCAAGCGTTGTCTGGTTGGTCGCGTAATCAAGTGGTTGCGTCGGGACGCAATCCGACGGATTCTACTGTGCGATTAGCGAGTGGGGTTCAAGATCCACCGATTGGAGCCGGCGAGGGATCGAAGGATGGCAAGGAGAACTCCAAGGGTGGTCAGCCGGACAAGTTACCGCTGCCACAGTTTGAGGGTGTTCAGATCGAGATGTTGCCGGACCTCGATGCAGTGATCTTGCGAGGGCGTGATCAGCAGTTAACCGATTTGTCAGAAATAATTAAACGTCTGGATGCTGCGAGTAAGGAAAGCAAGCCTGAGATCGAAGTTGTACCCTTGCAGCACGTGAATTCAGAATCGCTTTCGAACATTATTGAGGATATTGAGGAGAAGTTCATCGGCACGCGTCAAGGGCGTGTAACGGTAGCACCGTTGATATCTCCGAATGCGTTATTGCTGATCGGTTGGGGAGAGTCGATGGAGTTGATGAAGCAGTTGATACTGAAGTTAGATCAACCGACTCGCAATGATAGTACTTTGGCGGTATTCCCGCTTAAGCATGCGTTGGCTAGCGAGGTACAATCGGACTTGCAGTCTTTTTATCGGGGTAAAGATGGCTTGGCACCGATTATCAATTCGTTTGCCGACCCGCGTAGCAATGCGATCATTGTGAATGGATCGCCTCGGGACATCGAAGAGATTCGAAAGTTATTGGAGAAGATCGATGTGCCGCAGAGTGGATTGATGCAATCGGCGCGTGTATTTCAGATTCGCCATAGTATAGCAGCCGATATTGCTGAAGCTCTTGAGGAGGCTCTTTCTACGACGACGACGGATCGCAACAAAACGCTTCAGATTGTCGACGAGAAAGGGAATCCGATTGTATCGGGCGGGATTTTGGGATCGACCAAGATCACGGTGAATGATCGAAACAACACGTTGATCGTTTCCAGTTCTCCGGAAACGCTGCCATTGATCGAGCGATTTATTGAGCAGTTGGATACGCCGGGTGCGACGGCCAAGATCAAGATTTTTCCTGTGAAGAACGGTGATGCTGCTTCGCTGGTTGAGACGTTGAGGGCTTTGATCCCATCGTCTTCGGCGACAGCGACTGCTAGCGCGGCGAACGGAGTGCAGTTATCGAGTAATCCTGGAGAGATGTCGCTGTTACCTTTGCGATTTACGGTCGATACGCGAGGCAACAACATTATTGCGATCGGTTCGGATGGGGATTTGAAGATTGTCGAAGCGTTGATACTGCGACTTGATGAAGGTGATTTGTCTCAGCGTAAGAGCACCGTTTATCAATTGAAGAACTCACCGGCGATTGATGTAGCGACCGCGATTAACCAATTTTTGCAAAACAAACGCGTGGTCGAGTTAGCAGCGCCTGGGACGAACAATCCTTTTGATCAGTTAGAGCGCGAAGTGGTGGTGGTTCCGGAGCCTGTGCAGAACAAATTGATCCTCAGTGCGACACCTCGTTATTATGATGAGATTGCGAAGTTGATTGAACGATTGGATGAGCAACCACCGCAGGTGATGATTCAGGTGATGATTGCCGAAATCTCGTTGGGGAACACCGACGAGTTCGGAATCGAGTGGGGACTACAAGATTCGGTGCTGTTCGATCGAAGTTTGCTTGGTAATTTAGCGACCCGTACAACGACTACGACAACATCGACACCGGCTGGTGTGGTTACAGAGACGGCACAGGAAATCGTTGCGGCTTCGAATGTTCCCGGTTTTAATTTCAACAACGTCGATCCATTGGGCAATAGCGGATCTGCGAAGGCATTGAATTCTTCGAATCGCGTTGGCGGTCAGGGAATCTCGAATTTTGCAGTTGGGCGTGGTAACGATGAATTGGGATTCGGTGGGTTGGTGCTTTCGGCCAGCAGTGAGAATGTTAGTTTTCTATTGCGAGCCTTGCAGGATTCGCGACGTTTGGAAATTCTATCACGACCACAGGTTTTGACTTTGGATAACCAGCAAGCATTTATTCAGGTTGGTCAACGAATTCCGCGAATTGTCAATTCGATTATCAATCAGAACGGTACTCAGAACGTTGTGGCATTGGAGAATGTCGGGTTGATCATTGGTGTGACACCTCGTATTAGCCCTGAGGGCAATGTGGTCATGGAGATTGACGCGGAGAAGTCGAAGTTGGGGCCTGAGGATGAAGGTATTCCGATTTCGATTGCGCAGAATGGGACGGTGATTCGTTCTCCTAGGGTTGACACGATTACAGCTCAAGCGACGGTCAGTGCGGCAGACGGTGAGACAATCATTTTGGGGGGATTGATTTCGCGATCGACCCGAACAAACCATCGCCAAGTGCCTTGGTTGGGCGATATTCCAATCATCAAGTATTTGTTCAGCTATGACTACAACGACATGGTTCGCACGGAGTTATTGATCATTATGACTCCGCATGTGGTTCGCAACCCAGCGGACATGGAACGGCTCAAACAAGCTGAGTTTGCGAGGATGAGTTGGTGCGAAGCGGACGTGTTCGAGATTCACGGAAATGTATTCCCGCGAACGGGGATGATGCAGGATTGGGTGGAAGATACTAGTGACTGTCCAGTCGTTTATCCGGACAGTGATCCACGCGGATCGTTGGAATCGACTCTAGAAATTGCGAATCCTGCGATGCCAGAGGGGTTTGTTCCTGATTCGGAAGCTATCGTCCCTCCGGTACGGGGCGTGGAAGCGAACCCGACGAGCAGCAAACCTTCTGCTGGTCTACTGCGTTTACCGAGAACACTTCCGGCACCGAGTGTGCAACCTGCACCTCAGGTACCGGAAGTTCCCGCCTACACGTCGCAAGCGAATGGTACGACCGCTGCGGCTCCCACCTACGACTCGACCATGAGGACCCGGAAATGAAGTCAGTTCGGATCCATTTTCAGGTGACGACATTTTGGATGATTGCCTTGTTGTGTTTGAGCACGCTGGGCTGTCAGTTCGCGCCGAAAAAATTACCTGATTCTTGGAAATGGGGAGAGGAAGAAAAGCTTCCCGTTCCGGATCGGATATTGGCCGTTTGGACGGACACCGTATTGCATCAACCCAATCAACCCGGTGTTCGTGGATTTGGTGGCAGGATCTTTTTTTACCTGAAAGATCAAACGGATCCAATTAAGGTGGATGGTCGGCTAGCAGTCTATGTATTCGATGCAGAAGACGCGGACCCGATGAATCAGAAGCCACTGCGCAAGTATCTTTTTACAGCAGAGCAATTCGCCAGTCACATGAGTAAGACGTCGATTGGTCCGTCTTACAGTGTTTGGTTGCCTTGGGGTGAAGTCGGTGGGCCGCAGATGAAGCTCAGTATCATTGCGAGGTTTGAAGGGGTCGAGGGTGGTACCACCATCTCTGATCCAACGATCAAATTGTTACCGGGAATTGTCAAGCGTGATGCGTCTGACGAGAAGCCGAAGGGAGCAACTGCGACGACAGGTGGTGCCAAGGGGAAGATCACAGACTCTTCTGGCACAAGTGTTGCGATTGCGGAATCAAACAAAGGAACGGTTAACGGTGTTGAGCGAGCAAGTTTCACCCAAGTAACCAATTCCGATCCTCGCGAGTCCGTAGATGGTGCATCGTCGACAGCATTAGCGCAGGACGTGGGGATGAGGGAGATGAGCGAAGTAAATTTCAGTCGAGCGTCTGGGCCAGCAAAAGATTTGCGAAGCGTTCAGACCATCGATTTGCCACCTGCATTTGAGCGACATTTTCAGCGATCCTCTGAGGTGAAGACCGAAGTAATCGATGCTAGGAGTGGAAACTTGCGAGCGTTTCAGGAAGCCTATGCAGGGGAACGATCGGAACCAAAGGTACTGCGTCGATCACCTGCAAATCGGCTGCAGGTTTTGCGATCAGGCAAGTGGATTGATTCTGTGGATCGGGCGAACGGCAAACGATCGCAACCGGTACTCAATGGAGTAGAGATGGAGTCAACCCAAGAGTCCAAAGCTACGGAGAATCCGTAGTTCGTTTGAGAAGATCGGAAGTGGTGGCTCTGGAGTTTGTAAGCTCAATGCTTCGCAGATATTCATACGACGAGAACGTCCCAAAGGAATTAAGGGGTCGCATGGGTGGAGCGAAGGAGAGCAATCGCTCGCATGAGTGGCTTATCGTTTGAAATCTGATGATCATCAGGATCTTCTACTTGTGCAAGTGGATGGTCAGCGAGTAGTCCGTTGCGAAGTGGGTCGCTCCGTAGACGCAGCCGTGTGCGCACTGCTAGGTCGTCTTGTTCGTTGGATTCGACGAGTCCTACTGGATCAGGAAGAACGCCCCATTCTTCGGTAGGGGAATCTTTGGGGCGGCGATGGATCCGTCGTCCGCTGGGGGGATAGTAGTATGCGGTGGTTAAACGGATTGCAGCTCGCCCGCCGATGACGGGGACAATACTTTGCACGTTCCCTTTACCATAAGATCGTTCACCGACGATGGTTGCGCGTTGTCGGTCTTTAAGACACGCTGCGACGACTTCGCTCGCACTCGCCGATTCGCGGTTGATCAAGACGCACAGTGGTAATTGGTCGGGGACGATAACACCCGGCGTAGCTTGGACGACTTCTTTGTCAGATTCTTTCTGTCGACCGATGGTGGAGACGATTGGGCCATCGTCGAGAAAGAGATCACATATCTCGATCGCAGCTTCTAGTAGACCACCGCTGTTGTCTCGAAGATCGATGACGAGTCCTTGGCAATTTTCAGGTAGGTCTTTCAGAATGTCGCTGAGTTCGGACGCGGTGCGTTCACCGAAGAGTTCGATATGCACGTATGCGATTTGCGGAGCAGACTGTAGTCGGTAGTCCCAAGATCCATCGGGATTTCGGCGATCGCCGGTGACGCTCTCGACGGAAACAAACTCTCTGGGGACATGGAAATCTAGGCGTTCACCAGAGCGATCGACGATCAACGAGACGTTGGAGCCAACTGGGCCTTTGAGCCATTGAGAAATCTGGTCCATGTCGTATTGCTGTTCGACTTGTTTTTGGGGATTTTCGATGGGTGGTTTTGACGAGGTGCTATGGGGTGCGTCAGACTTGAGAGAGCGTTCATCGATTTTCAATAGGACATCACCGGGGCGTAGTCCTACGCGAAACGCGGGTGAGTTGAACAGAGTGGCTACGATGGTCGGATTTGGGCGTTGTGGAGGGCCTTCGATTTGTATCCCCAGACCTGCGAATTGTTGTTCGAAGACCGCATTGAAACGGGAGAAGGAGGATTCGGGGATGTATGCGGAGTATGGATCGAGGGACTCGAGCATTCCTTTCATTGCGGCGTCGCGAAGGGTACTGGTAGATTTCGGTTCGACGTAGGATGATTCGATCCAGTGCAGAGAGTGGGCTAGGTCGCGGACGGGTCGTAGCCAAGCGGCATTGGCGTAGCAAGCCAAGCAGGCCATGAGGAGTACAACGAGATTTCTGAGGGTGCGGTAACTCATCGATTTTCGCCTCCTTTGAAGGGGAGGATTTTGCTAGGATACAGGCAAGCGTAGTTTTGTTTTAAATTGAAAGTCCCGAGAGGACGCGTTCCCGCAAGTGGAGCGTGCATGGTTTTTACATTGCCGAATCGCGACGATATTGTAGCGGAATATTTGCAGCAGCTTCCCTATCCGCCGTATCCGGTTCAGGAAGACGCGTTATTCGCTTGGTTTTCTTCCGACCATGGCGTGTTGGTGTGTGCTCCGACGGGGACAGGAAAAACATTGATTGCCGAAGGGGCGATTTTCGAAGCGTTGCGTACGGGCAAGAGATGTTACTACACGACACCGTTGATTGCGCTTACCGATCAGAAGCTCCATGAGTTGCAAGCTGCGGCGGTGCGTTGGGGATACCCAGCAAGTTCGATTGGTTTGGTTACCGGCAATCGAAAAGTGAATCCCGATGCGCCGATACTGGTCGTGGTCGCTGAGATTCTTTTGAACAAGCTAATGCAACCGGGTGCTGATGGAGCTACGGATGGTGATGGCATCGTTGGTTTTGAGGATGTTGACTCCGTGGTGATGGATGAGTTTCACAGTTTCAATGATCCGGAGAGAGGGATCGTCTGGGAGTTGAGTATTGGGATGTTGCCCAAGCATGTTCGTTTGATGTTGTTATCAGCGACGATCGGGAACAGTGTCGAGTTTTGTTCGTGGTTATTTCGTGCTCATGGGCGCAATCTCGAGTTAGTGCAAGGCACCGAGAGAAAAGTTCCATTGCAATTTGAGTGGGTTGAGGATGCTTATCTCGATGAACATCTCGAGCGGATTGCCGAAGGTGACGAAGTTCGGCGACGAACACCTGGCTTGGTATTTTGTTTTAATCGAGATCAGTGTTGGCAGGTTGCCGAGTTGCTCAAGGGGAAGAAACTGATCGATAAAGCGAGGCAGGCGATCATTACACAGCGACTGGAGGGTTTGCCTCTCTCAGAAGGTGCGGGTCCAAAGATTAAGCAGTTGTTGATTCGTGGCGTGGGGATTCACCATGCAGCGATCATGCCCAAGTACCGCCGACTTGTAGAGCAGTTATTTCAGGAGAAGTTATTGACAGTTTGTGTTTGCACGGAGACTTTGTCGGCCGGGATCAATCTTCCGGCTCGTAGCGTGATTTTACCGAGTCTGGTTAAAGGGCCTTATGGAAAAAAGAAGCTGATTGAGTCGGCTTCTGCTCAGCAGATATTCGGTCGAGCGGGGCGACCTCAGTATGACCGCGAAGGGTTCGTTTATGCAGTCGCGCACGAGGATGACGTCAAATTGCATCGTTGGCGTTTGCAGTACGATCAGATTCCTGAGGATACGAAGGATCCGAATTTGATTAAGGCGAAGAAGCAGCTCAAGAAAAAAATGCCAACGCGTCGTCAAGGTGAAACGTATTGGACGAAAGATCAGTTTGAACGATTGGCAAAGGCACCGGCTTCGCATCTAGCTAGTCGCGGACCTCTTCCTTGGCGCTTATTGGCTCACATGTTGCAGCGCGATCCTTCGATCGATCCTTTGCGCAACTTGGTCGGTCGCAGATTGCTTGCTCCAAGCGATTTGATTCGAGCACAAAAGGAACTCAATCAAATGCTTGTCACTTTATGGACTGGTGGTTTTCTTGAGCTAGAGCCGAAACCGATGCCGAAATCGGGAGGACCAAATGGTGGTGTCGGTAGTAAGGGTGGAAGCGGTTCGAAAACGCAGGAGCCAAAGGGTTGGTTTTCGAGCCAACTGGCAACGGCAAAGCCAAAAAATGAGGGTGCACCACGTATTCCGGCGGAACAAACCTCGGGTTTAGAAGATCAGGATAGAACTACCGATGATTCTGTAGAGGATGACGAGTCTGTCGAAGATGGTCTCATCGCGATTACGGACGAGACCGCTGGCAGAGGATACGATTTGGAGAACTACAAGCCGGAGCGTATTCATGCCAAACCGCGGTTGGAACTGCTTCGTGAATTTCGTAGCGTAAACCCAATTTATGGTTTGTATCTAATCCAACAATTGCATTTTGCGGACATGTCTGAGCGGATCCAGGCGTTGGAAAGTGTTTTGGAGTTGCCTCCAAACATCAGCAAGCTCGTGTCTGTACCGCGTCCCGAGGTGTTACCCTTTGGGCCTTTAGCAACGCACCATCTGCATCCGAGGTTGCTGGAGTTGGGCTTGGTTGGAGCGGCTGAGATTACCGGTCGATGGGGGAACGACGACGAGGAAGAAGACGAGCAAGATCAGTGGAGTGAACAAGGGCCACCACCGCGACCACTTGCCTTGGGTGAGAAATTGCGTCGCATGTTCGACTATGATTTTCCAGGTGTGCACGATGTGCATACCCGAAGTGTATGGATGGTCGGAGAATTGCTAGAGTTCGAATGCGATTTCAATAAGTACATCGTCGCGAAAGGATTGCAGAAGCAAGAGGGGATGCTGTTTCGGCATGTTCTTCGGTTTGTATTACTGCTTGCAGAAATCAGTGCAATCGCACCAGAAAATAGTACACCGGAGGAGTGGGAGTTACCATTCGATCGGCTTGCTGAACGATTGATGGAAGGGTGTAGACGCGTGGATCCTGAGAGCACGGATGAGGTGTTGCAAGAGATTGCTGATCGCGAGAGTCGCGTCGTTTTAGGGCGAAAAAGTAATGAAACTGAATCGGAAGGTCAGACAGGTTGATGAACGGAATTTGGGATCAGCTATCGCTCTTGAATTGGTTCTTGTTGGTCATTGCGGCTGTTGGTATCGGGATCACCAAAAGCGGGTTTTCGGGAGTCAGCTTGCTGCACGTCTTGGTCTTCGCGCATGTGTTTGGAGCGAAAGCATCGACAGGGGTGGTCCTGCCGATGCTTATCGTTGGGGATGTTTTGGCAATGTTGATGTTTGGTAAACATGCCGACTGGGTTTACGTACGCAGAATGATGCCTCCCGCATTGGTTGGTGTTGTTTTGGGCTGGTTGTTGATGCATAGGCTGAGTGAGACACTTTATCGTCCGATTACCGGCTGTATCATTTTGTTATTGGCTTCAATGCAACTCGCTCGCTTGCGAAACGAAGAATGGTTGGCGGATATTCCGCATTCTCATTCTTTCGCTTGGGCGATGGGTATTACTGTTGGAATCACGACGATGCTGGCGAATGCAGCTGGCCCCGTGTTCGGGCTGTTCTTGATTTCTATTGGGCTTCCTAAAAAGGAATTTGTCGGAACGGCTGCTTGGTTTTTTCTGATATTGAATGTGATCAAAATTCCGTTGAGTTGGAATTTGGGATTGATTGGGGAGCAGTCCTTATTGGTCAATGTGATGCTTGCCCCTCTTATCTATCTTGGGCTAATCGCTGGCCGTTCGATTGCCAAACGGATTTCTCAGCAGAGTTTCGAACGAGTCATTTTGGTGCTCTCCATCGTCGCTGCGCTGCAGTTGTTGGTGTTTTGAAATCGGATGGTGGCACGAAGACAAGCGAAGAAGTTGAGGAAGTGTTCGTGGATTGAGTCAAAGGACGACTATCGATTAAGGCGATCTGGTGCTGTTCCGGTGCCAATGAAATCTTCTGTGTCGTTGATACTAGCGAAGAACCAATCTTGGTTTAGACCACCAGTTAATCCATCGTTTTCGTTGTCTGCAAAGACGGTATCTATAATGGAATCACTCGGGTCGCTGTTGAGTCGAAACGCACCATTAGCATTTGTTCCTGTACCGTTGCCCCATATATTCGCTGTTCGGATAGCAAAGCTTCTATTTGAAATCCATTCGGAATAGATTGCGAATAGGGCTTGGCGATTTGTGTCGTGGGAAGAGGAACCTGAAACGAGCAAATCGTCCCCGCTCAAGCCGATTAGAGTATCGGCTCCGGTTCCACCGAACAGCAAATCGCGTTGGCTACCGCCGGTGAGAATATCGTTTCCACCGAGACCGACAAGGATGGTAGCTTTTCTTGATTGGCCTTGTAGGGTGTCGTTGCCCGCTCCTCCGATCACCAGTTGAATATTGCTTGTGACTCCTGCGACAGCGGTAGCATTCGCAGCGGTAGCTAGAGCGAGGTTGACCGAGACGTTGGTCGACCATTGAGCATAACTGATCGAGTTTAGACCAGCGCCGGTTCCGCCGTTGATTGCCCCTGGCAAGGAACCTGTTGGTAGGATTTCGAACGAATCCGCTCCGGTATTACCGGTCAAGTTGTTCATACCGCTGAATGCGATGGAGGCTCCTGGGATTGCCAGCGAGCCACTGCCATTTGAGTTCAAGGTCCAAGTGGTTATTGCTGCGTTGGCAAGCGCTGGGCCGGTGAGAGTATCGACACCTGGGCCTCCGACGACTTGAAGGACATTGGCATAGTTCACACCGTTGACTGCAATTTGGCCTGTTGAAGTGATGGCCCAAGCAGTTGTAGTATTGTTGACACGTGTAACTTTCGTGTCTGCCAATGCGTTTCCGATAACTTGTTCGAATCCGGTATAAGCGCCAACGGAGCCGGGAATGCTGTTCGTTGCCGTATCGAGTCGGAAGTCCAATGCCGCGGCTTTGTCCGAGAGGTCCAACGAATCGAAAACACCTGTAGCGGTACCGCCTGTGAGTGTCTTGGAGATGCTACCGGTGTTTGTAACGATAAACGAATCTGCTGCTGTGCCACCGGTGAGGCTATCGAAGCCGCTGAAGGTCACTGTTCCAATGGTGGAATTTGAGAGGTTCCCTGCGTTTGTAGCGTTGATGATCCATGTGGTAGCGGAATTCGGACCGATGAGGACATCGGTGATGGTGGGAAGATTTCCACCGATAAAGTTCTCGATGCCGCTGAAACCTCCGGTGGAAGTAGCAGTATTGGTTTGAAGGTTGATCGTATGAGCTGTTGTTTTTGCGGAGAGATTCAGAGTGTCTTGTCCCATCCCGCCATGCAATGAGCCGGTTAGTCTACCAGCATTGGCAAAAATGAACTGATCATTACCGGTACCCCCTCGAAGGGATTCCGTACCGAGAAAGGAGACGGCGTTGTTCACTGTACCGGTTCCGGTCCCTGTAAGGTTCCAGAGGTTTTCACCGGAGCAATATTCCAAGATATCGGTGCCGGTGCCTCCATCGTAGGTCAGAGCTACTCCTGCTGATGGGGTTTGTTCGATGATCAGAGAGTCATTGCCGAGGCCGGGAAGGACTCGAACGATTTCGGTGTTCGAAAACTGGAGCGGCGCGCCGTTAATCACGAGGAGTGAACCGACAAGTCGAAGACTATCATCGACCGTCCTACCGTTAACTTGCAGGGTGTCGGTGCCGCCAAGTCCATCGATGAGCAGCGCGCCTCCATTTGGGATCAGCCGATTCGAAAATATGCTTGTGCTATTGCGTGTCAGAGTCCAGAGAGCGTTCGAACCTGTCCCTACGTAGGAAGCTACAAAAGTATCTCCGGCAGGCGAGCCCGTAACATACACATTTTCATCGCTATCGATTACCTGTATTGAGAATGCTTTCTCGGTGAAAAGTCCATCTTGATCGGTGGAGCGAACGCGTATGGAGTATGAGGATTTGGATTCAAAATCTGTGCTTATCAATAGTCTTAGAGTGTTGGCGTCTATAGCAAAGGAAGCATTGTCGATATCGCCAGAACCTTGGACCAGGGAGTACGTAAACGTATTACCTGCATCGGGGTCAACGGTTGTCAAGTTGCCGACAGCGATGTTTGTAGGGTTGTTTTCAAGAACATTCGAGAATGAGAGGTTTATGTCAGAAGGAGGGTGATTGAATTGGTTTTCTAGGATCTTGATCTGTGTCGAGCGAACATCACCAAGCAGTCCGAAGGGGCTGCCTTCGAAGTCTCTTAGGTAGTTACTAAGAGATTCCGGAGTCGGTTGACTTAGGAGAATTTGAAAGAACTCGTCTGGTTCGGAGTCGGAATCAGCCAAGATTGGGACTTGAATGGTTTTGCGTGTTTCCCCGTCAAGAAAGACAAGTTGACCAGAGACGTGGGAGTAGTCGGAATTCGCGAGTGCAGACTCATCAGCGGTTGTATATTGCACGGAAATTTTTCCAGCGGATCCACCGGTCCTGATGACATCTACGGTAATAGCACCAGCGTTTTCAGCGATATCCTTGTTTGAGGTTTCCAGTTGGAGTTTTCCGACGGAGAGGACAGAAAAGTAGAGTGTGAAGACACCGCTTTCGGAGAACCCTGAGGAATTTGGGGTGCTCAATCCATCGTCGTTAAAATACGCGGAGAGTTTTACATCGACCTCGTAGCGTCCTGGCTTTGAGAATCCGTAGTTGTAATGCTCATGCCCGCCGGAGGAAATCCACAGTGCGTCATCGGTGGAGATACCATCCGTTGCATCAAAACCATTTGCATTCCCATTTTGTATCGCATCGTTGTAGGAGGACATTAGTACGTTGACATTTCCAAAAGCACCGACTTGCCAAACCGAAAACGCGCCATCGTCTGCGGATCCATCAAGATTTTGGTGACGCACATCGACAAGGCTCATTTTCGACCAGCGAGCCAATCCAGACACTCGCCCTTTCGACTCGGTTGCAGGGTTATACCGATCGACGGAGGTGCCGAGTCCGGGTGCCGAGACGCCGAGATACGGAAGTGAATCTGAGAATTGTTGTGGCAGAACGTAGAGTGTTCCACCTGCAGGTACGCCGGTAAAGTTGTAAGCGGAAGATTGGGGCCGGACGGTCGTTGCGGGAGTTCCCGCGTAGATCAAGGCATCCGTGGTAGGATGTTTGACAACGTTGGTTCCTGTTTGGCTAGAGAGTTCGAGTTGCCAAGCGGAGTCTGCGCGAGAGATTTCGATGTCGAGGTGTCCGTTGGTAAGGAAGGTACCCAGGTCAGCGGCCATCAGTAGGCGAGTTTCGTAATGTTCAAAACGCGGTACTCGGCGAGCCTTTGAGCGTTCTGCTTGGGATTTACGGCACTTGGTCGGTATTGCTGGGCTTTTTGATTTACGCATTGTTTTACTTCTCCGTTTGTTGGAAAGCGGCGATAGGATTCTACTAGCAACTCTTGATGCAATACGTAGGCAAGTGGTCACTTGCGCAAGTGCAATATGTATGCAAAAGCATAGACGCGACGAGTGCAGTAGTCAAGCGGACGATTCGCGAGCATTGGGGGCGCTTGAACGAGGTGGTTGCGAGGAGAGACGCGAGGCGCCGGTAGCGTTTGGAGTGTCGGAGCGAGGCCGCATAAAAGACAACAAGCACTCTTCTGCGGAAGAGTGCTTGTTAGGAATTTTTAAGCGAGCCGTTTAAGGCTCGTTTTCGATTGAGGCACAAACTCAGGAGGGATCCTAGTGAGTTTGTTACTCGAAGGAGTTCTACGTTGCCTCTGCTACGCTAGAGGTTTCCGGGGAACCGTCTCGCTGTATACCTTTGAATTCCAATCGGGTGACTTTACCGGTGTCATCTTTGAAGGCATCGATTTGGATGGTGTTCTTTCCTTCGAAGCTTCCTCGGAGGAGTTCTTCGGAAAGAGGATCTTCGATGCGTTGTTCGATGGCACGGCGAAGTGGTCGAGCGCCGTAATCGAGGTTTGAGCCTTGTTTGATGATGAACTCTTTAGCTTCATCGGTCAGTTCAATTTCGAAACCGCGTTCGCGGAGCCGATCGCGTACCTTGGCCAATTCGTAATCGATCACCTTCTTCAGATCCTCGTCGTTGAGGTGTCGGAAGATGATGACATCGTCGAGACGGTTGAGGAACTCGGGGCGGAAAACGCGTTCGATTTGGTCCATCACGCGAGCTTTCATGCTATCGTACGAAGCGTCATCGGATGGTTTTTGGAATCCGAAAGCTTGTTCGTTCTTGATCGCCTCAGCGCCTGCGTTGGTGGTCAAGATTAGGATGGTGTTACGGAAGTCGATATTCCGGCCGAACGAGTCGGTCAGGCGACCTTCTTCCATCACTTGCAATAGCATATTGAAGACGTCCGGGTGGGCCTTTTCGATTTCGTCGAGCAGCACAACGGAGTAGGGACGACGACGGATTTTCTCGGTCAGTTGTCCACCTTCTTCGTAGCCGACGTAGCCTGGGGGGGCACCGATGAGTCGGCTGACGTTGTGTTTCTCCATGTACTCGCTCATGTCGATATGAACGAGCGCGTCTGCGTCACCGAAGAGGCTTTCAGCGAGGGCTTTGGCCAGCAAAGTCTTACCGACACCGGTGGGACCTGCGAAGACGAAGCAGCCGGTGGGGCGTTTCGGATCTTTCAGACCGCTGCGGCTACGACGTACAGCGCGAGCGACAGCCGCTACGGCTTGTTCTTGGCTGACGACGCGTTTGTGAAGTTCGGATTCCATGTTCATCAACCGCAGAGAGTCTTCGGTCGAGAGACGGGTCAAAGGGATACCCGTCATCTTGGAGACGACTTCTGCGATGACTTCTTCGTCGACCAAACCGTCGGCTTCGCGACTCTTTTCGCGCCATTCGCGTGTGATTTGCTCTTTCTTGCGACGGAGCTTATCAGCTTGATCTCTTAGCGCTGCGGCTTTTTCGAAGTCTTGGTTTGCAACAGCTTCTTCTTTTTCTTTGTTAAGCCGTTCAACATCTTCGTCGATGTCCTTCAAGTCGGGTGGCTTGGACATGGTACGAAGTCGCACGCGTGCACCGGCTTCGTCGATCACATCGATGGCTTTATCTGGCAAGCAACGAGCGGTGATATATCGCTCGCTCATCTCGACAGCAGCGACGATAGCGTCGTCGGTAATTTGGACACGGTGATGCTCTTCGTAGCGTTCCTTGAGACCTTTGAGGATCTCGATCGTTTCGCTTTTGGAAGTTGGCTCTACAACGATTTCTTGGAACCGTCTTGCGAGGGCATTGTCCTTTTCGATGTACTTGCGGTACTCATCAAGGGTAGTTGCGCCGATGCATTGAATTTCTCCACGAGCCAAAGCTGGTTTGAGCACATTCGCAGCGTCTATTGCACCTTCGGCGCCACCGGCTCCGACGAGGGTGTGGAGTTCGTCGATAAACAAGATGGTGTTACGTGCGCGTCGGACTTCGTTCATGACCGCTTTGATGCGTTCTTCGAACTGTCCGCGGTACTTTGTTCCGGCGACCATCATTGCAAGGTCGAGCACTACGATTCGCTTTTCTGCGAGGATTTCGGGAACCTCGCCGTTGACGACTTTCTGAGCAAAACCTTCAATGATGGCGGTCTTTCCAACGCCGGCTTCGCCCAAGAGCACTGGATTATTCTTGGTGCGTCGGCAAAGGATTTGCGTGGCCCGCTCGATTTCCCGTTCTCGTCCAATGACTGGATCAAGTTTTCCTTGTCGCGCAAGTTCTGTCAGGTCGCGTCCAAAACTATCGAGAGCAGGCGTCTTGCTCTTGCTACTCTTCCCGCTACTTCCAGATTCGCTACTCGATCCGCCGGAGTTGCTGGATTCGCGGCCGCCGCGTTCGCCGTCGCTTGATTCAATTCCATGCCCGAGTAGGTTGAGGACTTCTTCGCGAACGTCTTCGAGTTTCAGGCCCAAGTTCATGAGGACTTGAGCAGCAACGCCGTCTTGCTCTCGCAACAATCCCAGGAGGATGTGCTCGGTACCGACGTAATTATGGTTCAGGTTGCGGGCTTCTTCCATCGAGTATTCGATGACTTTGCGTGCGCGCGGCGTTTGGGGAAGCTTTCCGATGGTGACCATTTCTGGACCACTTTGGACGAGCTTCTCTACCTCAAGGCGGATCTTGCGCAAATCCACGTCGAGATTTTTCAGCACGTTGGAAGCAACGCCACTGCCTTCTTTGACCAGTCCAAGCAGAATATGTTCGGTACCGACATACTCGTGGTTGAAACGCTGGGCCTCTTGGTTCGCTAACTGCATCACCTTGCGGGCTCGATCTGTAAATCTCTCGTACATGGCTTTCCTTCCTAAAAAGGTATGGTGAACTAGTCAGCCAACCGTCCTGAACGCAAGTGTTCAGGATCTCGCTTTGGATCGAACGTCGATTTGCAACTCGCATTGCGCCTCAACACCCCAACCCGTCTGATCGACCAGTCGACTTTGTTCATCGACAGGTCAATGTCTCTGCACGTCAAGTCTTCTGCACCTTAAACACCTTTTTACAAGCAAACTTTATGGGGTGCAGCCTCGCGCTTCGCATCGGTGTGGGCTCCTCTTTCAAGACCTTCACTGCCTAGATGCTGTTCGTTTGGATGTCCTTTACCGGATTGTGTTCCGTCGTGTTTGCTTGGTAAGTGCGCTAGGATGAAACGACTCTGGTACAATATGCTCAGTGCAAACACCGTACCAAACGCCAATTGTTCTCTTGTGGGATGCAGACGGCCATTTGACAGTCTCCAAAGTTATAGAGAACCACTTTCGGTACGTGGCTCGCGCCGTGGCGTCGAATTATAGGACAATGCTGGAACTAGCAAACGGGATGCAAGGGCTGAATCAAGAAGATTCCGTGCGGCTTCGGATTTTTCGTTCGATTGCGATTTTGCGTTCCTGAAGTAGTTCATCGTGCCATCTTTCGGCTCGTTCGAGTCGAAGCAGATGGTCGACGAGGTCGATTGCTAGGTCAAAACGGTGGGTTCGGCGGTAGATTGTGGCTAGAAGTAATGCTGCTTCGATGTCCAGATCTTCGTCGGAAACTTCATTCGGTTTGGAAAATGGGGCTAAGCTGGTTTCAGCTTCGAAATAGTTTTCGAGCAAATAATTTTCTTGGGCCTTGAGGAAGTCTTGTGGGGGGCATCCCCGAATGGCTTTGTTGGTTCGGCTTAGGCTTCGTGCGACTCGGAGTAGAAGGGTTGCCATAGCTGCGCAAAGAATCACTCCCCACAGAAACCGTCCCTCCCAGGTTCCCATCAGAGCTGGCCAGAGGAATGTGGCTAGCCAAGCTAAACACAGTAGCATCGAAAATGTCCAAGCGATGAGCATTCCACGAAAACTGCCGTGTTGCCACGCTTCTCGCCAGCCCGGCCAGCAATTGATCGCGAATCGCAATCCAGCATGAAAGGCTTGGCCCATGAAATTCTCGCAATCGTCTAGTGGCGGAATTAGGGTTTCTTTTTCCCTGTCTATCACCCGTCTGGTGTTGGCTTGCATTTCCTGCTCCAAAATGGCTTGATGCGAAAGGAGGAAGGCTCCTTCATCTGCCAAAAAGGCAGGTCGCAAGCTGACTTGAAGCACCGGTAGAAGTAGCAAAATAGTGGGTGTAATCGCAATAGCATGAGTTCGAGTCGGAGCCAGCTCCGGGTGATTTTGCGGTATACGATTCAATTGATCAGCACTTGTTGGGATTTTTTCTGTTTTTTGCTTGGGAACGCTTGGCACATGCGGAGATTGCTGTAGACGTCGTTGGGTAAACCTTGGATTATCGCCCCACTTAAGGAAAGGGACTTCTGATAATGCAACATGGACGACAACCGGCTGGAGCGAACCTCGCGGCTTTGCTACTTGGTACCACAGGCCTCTTCTTCAACGCTGGTTGTGCGGGAACAAGTTGCGCGCAGCCACAATACCCTGCTGGATATCCGCAGTACCCGGCTTATCCTGCTTACCCACAACCATATCCATCAGCCGCTGGCACGCCGGCGATGCCTGGTCAGATGGCACCCGCTACGGGAGCGATGCCGCCGGGTGGATATGGGCAACCCGGGGTGGCTCAACCTCCAATGATTGGTCAGCCTCCGGTTTATGGCCAACCGATTCCTGGAACAACTTCTGCCGGTTATCCGCCAGGATACGCGCAGCCGATGCTTGGCCGCTAAAGCAACTTTAAAGTCATAGCACCAGTTTCTATCCGATGTGTGGAATCGAGTCGGTTCACTCTACACTGACGGAGAGGTTAGCAATTACGAATCTTGCGCTACTTCTTTTTGCCGAGTGCTTGGGATAGAAACTGATCGACTGGACCGATTGATTTTTGACAAGCTTGCTCGAATGGGATGCCGGCTTGAATAGCTCTCAACAAAGCATCGTATTGTTTGCGCATCGATGAACTTTGCATGGTACGGACCAGGGCAAACCCGACGATGCCTTCTTCCTCTTCGTTCATTTTCCCTTCCGTTAGTGGTTTGACATCTTTTAGGTCGCCGACGACTTTGGGGAGCTGGGCGAGCCAAGGTTTGACGCGTTGGTCATTTTGACCTGAGGTGGCGGCGAGCGCCGCGCGTCCAGAGCCTTCTGCGAACCAACGTGGAACCCCTTCGTGGGAAGCCATCCACAGGCTGGTTAGCTGTTGAACGAGGGCTGATTCATCTAGTTTTGGGTTGGACGATTCGGGGATGATGGCGACGTAGACGTCAACGACATCTTTCCGCCAATGAGAGGTCCATTCTTGTGGAAGCGATCTTCCTTCGATCATTTTGCCGAGTTCGCTATAGTTGTAGCGAGACTTTAGCGCGTAGATTGTAACTCCACCTTTCACCAGTGGTTCTTTGGGGGAGAGTTTGAGTTGTTTGCGTACAGTTTTAATTGCGGACTCAGCGCTTTGCAAGATTCGTTCGGTAGTTGATTTGCCGACATTTCCCAGAACGTGAATTTCTTCGTTGTGGGATTCTTCGGCTGGTGCATTGGGGGACATGACTTTCCATCGCGAGCGCGCACGTTCCATTCGCTTTTCCATCAATTCGGTGTGGGAAGCTTTGTTTGCCCACGACTTCATGATGACACTTTCGAGTTGCCCGTCGCGATTCTCGCCGTCGAACGTGGCCCCTTCGTCGATCCATTTGGTGATTTTCTCGATCTCTTCGGCTTTCAGAGCAGGACGTCCTCCGGCGGGCATTCGCTGTCCTGCTTCGCCGAGTAATTTCATGACGAGCAAGCTTCCTTTGCCGTCTTTTGGGGTCAGAGCAGCCCCGGACATGCCGCCGCGCAGGAGACCTGCGAAGTTGGTGAAATTCAGGCCACCGGAGGGACGGTTTCCGCCGTAGTGGCAACCATTGCAGTTGGCTACGAGGATTGGAGCAATGTCGTTTGCGAAGCTGACGGTTTCTTTTCCGGTGCGTTCCATGACCTCGACGGGTTTGGTGGGTTCGGCTGGTTTTGGAGCTTCGCCGGTGGCAAGTGTTTTGAGATTGGCTTTTGGATCTTCACCGTCGTATTTGGCTCCCTGTTGGATCCAGTTTTTGAGGATGGTCAATTTTTCAGCGGAGACTTTGTTTCCGTTTGGGGGCATCACACCACCTTCGATGGACGTGACGATGGGGCTGCTTGCAGGGTCGCCAGGGAAAAGCACTACACCACCTTTCGAGCCTTTGATCAGTTGCTCGTAGGTGGGCATTCCGAAGCCGCCGCTTTCCTTATCGACGTGACAGCGACCGCAGTGTTCCACCAAGATCGGTGCGACTTGTTTCGTGAAGCTCACTCCGGCATTGCTTGCTGGGTTACTGTTCGGGGAAGCCGATGATTTCGACTTGTCCTTTCCCATCTCCCGCACCTTGGCTTGGATGGCTGACCATTCAGGTAGGGGACTGAATTCTGCACCTTCGATCGACAGCACATCGATAGCTTTGACTAGTTTTCGGTGGAGTCTTTCCCATTCGGCTAAGTCCTTTTTGTCGGCTTGGATTACCAGATCGACGAAGACACCGTTACAAGCTTCGATCCAGTCGGAGCTTTGGCCGAACTTTTTCTCCTTGAAAAGTTCTTCGGCTTGTTTGATGGCAAGTTTGCACGAGTCGAGGTCTGTTGGGGGCGTGACGGCAGGAGTTTGTTCGTTTGATTCTTGCGCGATAACGGTAGCACCTGTCCACGAGAAGGTGGTGCATGGGATTGGCCAGGCGAAGAGTGATGCCAGCAGCAATTTGTGAATTGGACCTGCGGAGGTGTGGCGTAGGTTCATACGGGATTGCGGGTATTGAAAAGGTAGGTTGCGAGAATGCATTCGAATCGATTAACGCGATGTTGGATTATAGTTTTTGGCGTCCGGAGAGCGCGTCAGAAAGAATTTCCTTGTTGGTAAATTCCAGGACGCTGCCGCTGGTGACCCCTCGAGCGAGCCGGGTTAATTGTACAGGATATGGGGCTAGTTGGTTGGAAATAAACAAGGCCGTGCCATCTCCTTCTACGTTTGGATTGGTGGCCATGATCACTTCTTTGAAGTTTCCTGAACGGATCCGATCGACGAGGGCTTCGATGGTCAGTTGGTCTGGCCCGATGCCGTCAAGGGGGGCGATTCGGCCCAAGAGGACGTGGTAGAGTCCACGATAGATACCGGTTTGCTCAAGGGCAATCAGGTCGCGTGGTTGTTCGACGATACAAAGGAGACTTGTGTCTCGCTGTGGATTTTGGCAAACACCGCAGAGGGATTCTTCGGCCAAGTTAAAGCAGACGCTGCAGTATCGGACGTTTTCTCGTACTTTTCGAATGGCATCGGACAGTGCGAAAGCTTCCGATTCGTGGACGCGCAGCAGGTGGTAAGCGAGTCGTTCGGCCGTTTTTTTTCCGATTCCTGGCAACCTTCCTAATTGGGCGACCAATTCCGTTACTGATTGGGAAATTTCAGCCACTTGGAAATCCTGTCCGCTAAAGTTCGCAGCGAGCTTGGTTCGAGCAATTCTCGTTTGATCTTGTTAACATAGCAAACTTCGTTGAAATGATCAGGGAGAGGGAGGTCGAAGTTCCTCAACTACTTAGCCAACTACTGCCTAGCCAACTATTGCCTAGTCAATTACTGCCTAGCCAAAACCGAGTACCACTCAACCAGCGAGCTTCCATGACGGTCCTGCTACAAATTCGAAATGCTCACAAGCGTTATGGTGATCAGATTCTGCTTGACGGTGCGGAGTGTACGCTTTCGAGCGACACAAAAGTGGGTTTCATCGGGCGCAATGGGGCGGGCAAGTCGACTTTACTGAAGTGTATATTGGGTGAAGATGAGTTGGATACTGGCGAGATCATTCGCCATCCGAAGCTGAAGATTGGGTATCTCAAGCAGCACGACCCTTTTCTCCCCGGCGAAACGGCTTTGGAGTTTCTGATGCGGGACTCAGGACAGCCGGATTGGAAGTGTGGAGAAGTTGCGGGTGAATTTGAGATCAAGGGGCCGATGTTACAGGCGGCGATGCAAAGTCTATCGGGGGGATGGCAAACGCGCGTGAAACTTTCCGCGTTATTGCTTCATGAGCCGAACCTTTTGTTGCTTGATGAGCCGACAAACTTTTTGGATTTGCGTACGCAGTTGCTTCTCGAGCAGTTCCTGAAAAATTTTCAAGAGGCATGTTTGATCGTCTCGCACGACCGTGCATTCCTCAATGCGACTTGCGATTCGACGCTGGATCTCTCGCTTGGCGAACTGACGCTATTCCCAGGGAAGGTCGATGAGTTTTTAGAGTACCAACGAGAGTTGCAGGAGCACGATCAACGATCCAATGCTTCGATTGCGGCGAAACGCAAGCAGTTGCAGGAGTTTATCGATCGCAACCGCGCAAGAGCTTCGACGGCGACCCGTGCAAAGTCCAAGAGCAAGATGCTCGAGCGGCTTGAACTTAAAGAGATTGCGGGATCGCAGTCGAACGCGACCATTCGAGCGCCGCAAGTCGAGCCGAGGCAAGGCCCGGCGGTGCGTTGTCGCGATTTGAGTATCGGATATCCGGAGCGGACGATTGCTGCGGGGATTGGCGTAGAGATCGATCACGGAACACGTGCAGCGATTGTCGGGGACAACGGTCAAGGGAAAACAACGCTACTGCGAACGCTGGTCGGCTCTCTTACTCCAGTTGCCGGTGAGGTGAAATGGGGGCATGGTTGTGAATTAGGTACGTACGCTCAGCACGTCTACACGAGTCTTCCGGAGAACAAGACCGTGTTAGAGTTTTTGGAATACGAAGCGATACCTGGAACGAAGAACCAGACCATTCTCGACATGGCGGGTGCGATGCTGTTTCGAGGGAACGCGGTGAACAAAAAGATCCGCGTGCTTTCTGGTGGGGAGCGTGCTCGGCTTTGCATGGCTTCGCTCCTTTTGGGGAAAGCTAACATTTTGATATTGGACGAACCTGGCAACCACTTGGATGTCGAGACTGTCGAAGCTTTAGCGGATGCGTTGATTGATTATCGTGGCACAGTGATTTTTACTTCGCACGATCGGCATTTCCTTAAGCGTGTAGCGACTTCGTACATCGAAGTCCGCGATGGTAAAGTCACTCAGTATCGCGGGGACTACGATGCATACATGTATATGGTGCAAAAGGAGCTTGATGAGACCGAAGCGACCCGGCATCCGAATGCAGCATCGAAGAAGGCCACGGGCAAGCCTGTCGCTCAGGGTGCTCCGAAAGCTCCGGTGAACGACGAGCGAGCATTGCGCAAGCAGATCAACAATTTGGAAAAGAGTATTGCCAAGTTGGATCAGCAGCGCAAAGAGATTCACGACAAGTTGATGAACGCAACGGACGCTCAGTCGGCCTTGAAGCTACATACCGAGCTTGAGAGCGTATCCGCCGAATTGGAGTCGGCAGAATTGCGGTGGGCGGAACTGCAAGAGCAGCTCGAGGGGTAGAATTTCGGGTGAATTGCTCGCTGAGCACTGGAGCGGCCGGTGAGCGGGGCTGTCAGAACGCAAGGCCGGCATGCAAAAATGTATTTATGCATCGCCATGATCTGAAGGTGAACACAAAGGGAGAGCCTCGAAATGATTCGACTTGTGGAGCGATCTGAGGCTGAGCTTACGTTTCGCTTGGAATCTCTCTTCGATTGCCAGTTGATCGCGCGGTGCATCGCGGAGGTGCTTCGAGGGCAACTGCCAAGTGTTGTTGGGCTAACGGGCACCTTAGGGGCGGGGAAAACGCAGTGGACCAAGTTTTTTGCGGAGGCTCTCGGTGCGAATGCGTCGGACGTCTCGAGCCCGACGTTTGTATTGATTCATCCATTGGCAACCGACCCTGCGGTTTACCACATCGACGCGTACCGGATTGTCGACAGCGATGAATTTTTGGAGTTAGGTATCGAAGAGTTGTTTGAAAGTCCTGCGATTACCGTCATCGAATGGGCGAATCGATTTCCCGAGTGCATGCCTAGAGAGACTTTGTGGGTACATTTAGATACCCAAGATCCGACCGGAACGGAGCGAGAATTGACGATTCGCAATTTCGAGAGATTTCACGGACTTAGGGAGCGATTGCTCGGTATGACTGAAGCAGTCTGACTGAAGCAGTATGACCAAAGCAGTGCGATTGAAACAGTGCGATTGAAACAGTGCGATTGAAACAGTGGTGTCGTTGGGGATAATCTCTGCATTTGGGTGAGGCTTGGTGAAGATTCTTTCCTGGAATGTCCGTTTAGGTTGATTTTTGTTCTAATAAAACCGTACCATTGTCCGTAAACGATGATGGTCAATAGTGTTGCCGGATTGGATGTTGTTACTTTCGGCATTGCTACTGTACATGTTGTTGCTTTCCGTATCGCTGCTTTTCTTTGATCAACTGTTAGGAAACCTTCGATGTCGTATCATCGCGATTCACTCCGAGGCGGGACAACTCGATTGAGTAACTACATTCGTTTACTTTCGAAGTTTTTAGCCGTCCTGGTGTTGCTCATTGCGGGGAATGGTGCTTCGGAGAGTTGGAAAATTGGCAGAGCTATGGCATTTCAGGCATCTCAAGAAGAACTGCCACCGGCGGATAGCGTACCTAGGGAGCGATTGGAAATGTGGAAAAAAGTTGACCAAGCACTGAGACAAGAGCTTCCGAAAACTGCGTTGGAAGAACTCCAAAAGATATTGGAGCAGTCATTAGCCCAAAAGTCCTATCCTGAGGCGGCGCGTGCCGCAGCGCAAATCGTGATCACCGAGTCGATGATCGAGAATGAATCGAATGAGAAGGGAATTTTGCGGCTGCGTAGTGCGATCGCTCAATCGCATGAGGAAGTCCAACCGGTACTGCACGCATTGTTAGCGAATTGGTATTGGTCGTACTTTGAAACCAATCGATGGCGTTTCCAGCAGCGGACTCAGGGTGCTGCGATGGACTCGGAGGATATTGCAACTTGGGACTTGCCTCGCATCTTTGAGGAAATCCAAAGCGAGTATGCGAACGCTCTGAGGGAACCGGAAAAGTTACAAGCGATTCCCATAGAGAAATTCGACGCATTACTTGTACGTGGGGCTTCACCGGAGAGTTACCGCCCTACCCTATTCGATTTCGTAGCGTATCAGGCCTTGGAGTTCTACGCTTCTGGTGAGCAAGCCGGGACAATGCGTATGGATGCATTCGAGATAGATGCGGCTACAGCGGCACTGGGGCCGACGGAAGAGTTTTTGAACTGGAATCCCCAAACAACCGATGAACAGTCGCCCAAGCTCAGAGGGATACGACTGTTGCAACAGTTGATTCGCAGTCACAGCGATCCCAAGGAACTCGATGCGCGTCTTTCTGCGGAGTTGGAGCGTATCCGTTTTGTGGGGGCGCACGCGGTTGGAGAGGAAAAGGATGCGCGGATCGAGGCGTTGCTAAGAGCTTTTGCGGACCAAAACGCTAAGCATCCTCTTTCAGCAGACGCACGTGATCGATTAGCGGAACGCTTAATCCAGCGCAATGAACTTCAGGAAGCTTTTGTAGTGGCCAAGCAGGGAGCAAATGCCTTTCCGGATAGTATCGGTGGCCGGAATTGTCATAACACTTGCGCATTTTTAGAGACCAAGTCGCTCCACGTGGTTACCGAGCGGGTTTGGAACACAAATTCTCCGTCGCCAAACATACGGATCCTTTACAAGCACTTGACGAAAGTCCATTTTCGATTGGTTAAGGCAAGTTGGACCGAACGGCTTGGTGGTTCTCGGTGGCGTCCAGATCAGATGACAAATGAAGACCGAGAGGAATTGTTCCTCAAGCCGCCAGTGAAAGCTTGGTCGACTGATCTCGATCCGACAACAGACTATCAGCAAGCTGAGAAAGACATTCAATCGCCAAATGACGTCCCTTTAGGGTACTACATCCTGCTCTATAGCATGAATGAATCGTTCAACCCCGCGAATAATCAAATTGGGGCTTGTGAAGTATGGGTAAGCAATTTGTCGGTTGTCCTTCGGCAGCGCTGGGGGGGGCTTAGTACCGACGCACAGTCTTCCGGAATCGAAGGTGTCGTCGTCAACAATGAAACGGGAGAGCCGATTGCCGGCGCTTCCGTGCAGGCGTACGTGAGGAACCAACGAAACAATGAATGGGCTCCTGGTACGGAAGTACTTACAAAACCCAATGGAACTTTTCTGCTTCCTTTGGTAAATGCCAATGCTCTTTTAATGGTCCGGCACGAAGCCGACCGGTTGGCTACTCTCAACGAAACTAGCTATTTCGAAACGCGGGTCGATGGCAAGAGCGAGAATGTCGTGCTCTTTACCGACCGTTCCATTTATCGACCTGGTCAGACGATCCAGTTCAAGGGTATTGCGACTTCTGCAGATCAAGAGTCGAACAAGTATCTACCGATTGCGGGGCGCAACTTTAAATTGGAGTTTAAGGATCCCAATGGAGAGGTGATCGAAGCGTTGGATGTGCGCACGAACGACTATGGTTCTTTCAGCGGGTCGTTTAATGCTCCTCGCAATCGCGGAACGGGAGCGATGTTTATTGTTGTAGATCAGAATCGCGGCGTGACGGAGGTGCGAGTCGAAGAGTACAAGCGACCGAAATTTCAAGTTACCGTCGATCCGATCAAAGACCAAGTAAAGCTAGGGGAGACGGTTCGAGTAACGGGGCATGCAATTAGTTATACCGGTGTACCGGTACAAGCTGGAGAAGTACGTTACCGCGTCGTACGCAGGGTTCGTTGGTCTATTTGGTTCGAATCGATGTACGCTTGGCGTATTCAGTCGCTCGGAAGGAACGAGCAGGAGATTGCACAAGGGTTGTCGCAGACGAAGCCAGACGGGAGTTTTGAAGTGGCATTCGTTGCGAAACCGGATCGTACAATACCCGAGGAGGATTCTCCAACGTTTCAATATGAGGTGATGGCGGATGTGACCGATGGGACGGGGGAGACGCGTTCGGCCAATCGTATGATCTCGCTGGGGTATGTAACCACCCAAGCGATGCTTGATGCAAGCGAGTGGCAAGTCGAACAAAAGCCTGTAGAGCTAAGTATTCGAACGACAAATCTTGATGACGAATCGGTCAAGTCTAAGGGGGTGCTCAAGGTCTATCGAGTGGTGGAGCCGAAAGAAGTTCCGCGTCCGTATCTTTTAGGGGGGCGTACTCGTGTGTTGCAAAGAAAGCTCGGAGACGCTTCGAGCCGTACGGGAGTTCCGACCACGGAGCCGGTTCCCGATCCAACTGCAGATTCGTACTGGCCACTTGGGGATGTTGTCGTAGAAAAGATTTTTGAGACGGATGAGAAGGGGGACGCCAAGCTGTCGTTGGAGCTTAAGGCTGGCATTTACCGGGCAGTACTCGAGACGCAGGATGCGTTGGGTAAGCCAGTGCGAACGGAGAAGCAGTTGCGAGTGTTGAATCCGCAATTGGAGAAATTCCCGAGCAAGCTACCTTTTGTGTTTTCAAGTCCCAAGCAGCAATGGGAGCCCGGTGAGACTTGGACAGCCCTGTGGGGCACTGGATATGAAGCGGGGCGAGCATTCGTCGAGATTTCACATCGCGGAGCGGTGTTGCAGTCGTTTTGGACGGAACCTGGAAAAACACAAGTAGTGTTGCAGCAGCCGATCACTGAATCGATGCGAGGTGGATTTTCAGTTCGTTTGGTTTATGTCCGAAACAATCGGTTGTACTCCGAGTCCCGAGTGATTGAAGTTCCTTGGAGCAACAAAGATCTCGCCGTTCGTTGGGAGCGATTCCGCAATAAGTTGGAACCGGGGTCAAAGGAGAAGTGGACAGCGAAGATCACCGGCAAATCGGTTGAGGGAGAGGGACTTGCAGCAGAGTTTGCAGCGGCGCTTTATGACGCTTCTCTCGATGCGTTCTTGCCTCATCAGTGGCCAAATCAAGTTGGCTCGTTTTATCGCGAGTCAACGCAGGTGATTTTTCAGTTTCAGAACCAAGCACAGTATATGAGCATGTTGCTCCGCAACATACCTGACCAGAGGCTTCCGGTCGAAGAGTCCTATCGACGTTTTGCTTCGTCACTAGTTTTTTCATCGTTCGAAGGTGTGAAGTCTTTTAGTATGGGTTCTAGTTCCCGTAGTGGCTCTTTTGGTATGCCTGCCCCTGCTCCCGCCGGTCCTGGTGGAATGCGTGGTCGGTTTTTGAATAAGGAGAGCGCTTCTAGCGCCGATTCGCTGGCAGGCGGCCTGGGAATGGGTGGCATGGGGGGTGGCATGCCGATGGCCGATGGTTCCGTCGCTATGGAAATGGGAGCCGGAGAAGGAGGTGGGGGAGTCGTTGGGACAGTGTCGCTGGACTCGATTTCTCCGCGGACGAACCTCAATGAGACTGCGTTTTTCTTTCCGCAGTTAGTAAGCGACGGTAACGGGGAGGTGACGTTGGAGTTCACGATGCCAGAAGCGTTGACCAAATGGCGTTTCTTAGGATTGGCACACGACCGAGGTCTTAGAAGCGGATCGTTAATTGATTCGGTGGTGACCGCTAAGGATTTGATGATCCAACCGAACCCTCCTAGATTTTTGCGCGAAGGAGATGTGTTGGAGTTTTCTGCGAAGGTATCGAACCAATCGAATCAAAGTCAGCGGGGGACGGTCGCCTTGCAGTTGTTTGATGCGTTGGATGAATCGAATGTTGATGCGCGTTTTGAGAACCAATCCAATCAGCAGAGCTTTGAGTTGGGTGAGAAAGAGTCGAAGACTTTTTTCTGGCGGATCCGAGTTCCTGAGGGTGCTCGTCCGATAACCTTCAAAGCGGTGGCAGCGACCGACAAGCTTTCTGATGGCGAGCAAGCGATGTTGCCGGTGTTATCGAACAAGATCCTGGTGCGCGAAGCGATTCCGCTACCGATCCGCGGCAAGAGCACCAAGGAGTTTGAATTCAAGAAACTCTTAGAGTCGGGCAATTCATCGACATTGCGCAGTCAGTCACTAAGTGTGCAGATGACTTCGCAACCTGCTTGGTATGCCATCTTGGCTCTCCCTTATTTGATGGAGTATCCCTATGAGTGCAGCGAGCAGACCTTCAATCGAATGTTCGCAAACCTTCTAGCGCAACACATCGCAAACAGTCGACCGAAGATTGCCAAAGTGTTTGAAACATGGCGCACAATGCAACCGGAAGCTTTGGAGTCACCGTTGAGCAAGAACAAGGAGATTCAATCCATTGTTCTGGAGGAAACTCCATGGTTGCGTGACGCGCAGCGGGAGTCCCAAGCAAGACGCAATGTAGGGATTTTGTTTGACACCAATCGACTGCAGAATGAAACACAGTCTTACATGAAGCGACTTGCGGAGATGCAACGCGAGAGCGGCATGTGGCCTTGGTTCCCAGGCGGACCTGACAACGAGTACATCACGTTGTATATCACCACCGGATTTGGGCGTCTTCGACACATGAAGATCGCCGTCGATGAGGATCTTGCGATTCGATCGTTGGATGGTTTGGATGCTTGGATGCAAAAGCTGTATTTGCAAATCAAGGAGGAAAACAAAGACCAAAGGTATCTTTCGTCAACGATTGCCCTTTATTTGTACGGTCGTAGTTTCTTCTTAAACGATCGTCAGATCGATGAGTCGAGGCAACCGGGATTGAAGTACTGGTTGGAGCAATCGAAGTTGCACTGGACGAGCTTGGATCGTCAATCCCAAGCACACCTAGCAGTGGCTTTGAAACGATTCGGCGATAACGAGACTCCGGCAGCGATTTTGAAGAGTTTCCGGGAGCGGAGTTTGAACGACGAAGAGCTCGGGATGTACTGGAAGGATAGCGGTGCGTCATGGATGTGGTATCAGGCACCGATTGAGACTCAAGCGATGATGATCGAAGCGTTTGATGAAGTGGCTGGAGACGAGCAGGCGGTCGAGGACTGCAAGGTATGGTTGCTCAAGCAGAAGCAGACACAAGACTGGAAAACAACTAAAGCCACTGCGGATGCTGTATATGCCTTGATTGGACGTGGCCGAAATCTGCTTGATTCGGACAGTCTTGTCGAAGTCAAGTTAGCGGACAGGGTTGTTGAGCCTGCCGATATTGAGCGTGGTACTGGCTTTTATGAAAAGAAGTTCGTTGGTGGCGAGATTCGACCCGAGATGGGGAAAGTGACCGTTACAAAATCGGACGAAGGTGTAAGTTGGGGAGGGTTGCATTGGGAGTACCTCGAAGAAATTGGCAAAGTATCCGCTCATAGTGATACGCCATTGAAGCTGGAAAAGGAGCTGTATCGAAGAGTCCTGACGGATGCAGGTCCAATGCTAGAAAAGATTGCGGTCGATGGACAAGAAACCAATGGGGTTTTGCCATCGGTGAAGGTTGGGGATGAGATGGTTTGTCGCGTAGTGTTGCGAACAGATCGGGACATGGAATACGTTCACTTGAAAGATTACCGAGGTAGTGGAACCGAGCCGGTAGATGTTTTAAGTGGATACAAGTTCCAGGACGGTTTGTTTTACTATCAGAGCACCCGTGATACGGCGACCCATTTCTTCATCGATTACTTGAGGCGTGGTACTTATGTCTTCGAGTATACGATTCGAGTGCAGCATGCTGGTGTGTATCCGATGGGTCATGCGAGTATTGAATGCATGTATGCACCGGAGTTCAACGGGCATTCCGCCGGATTGACGATCAAGGTAACGCCGAAGTAAGACACGGTGATTGATCTTGAGCCGGAATGCGCAAGCACCGGGTGGCTTCGCGGTACACGGTTCTATTCATCAGCACGCCCAACCAATCAGCTTCTACAACATTGTGGTTTTCGATTGATTGGATCGTGCAATGTGGTGAGCGTGCCCGATGCCAACACCCCGCGGCTTGCGCGAAGCGGGCTCATTTTTTGAGCCGGCATGCGCTAGCACCGGGTGGTTTTTGAGCCGG
>CAZACJ010000047.1:0-10734 GCA_964483385.1 uncultured Pirellula sp.
CAATGTCGCTGATCGCGGAGCGATTAGACCACCCGGCCAGTCTCCTTGGTATAATACGGCCCTGGATTCCTCTCACTCACTCATCCACTTTTGAGCTCCCCACAATGAAGATTCAATGGCAACGTTCCTCGCTATGGTCTCGATACTGCGAATCCCTCAAGCCCATCTGCTTGATCAGCGCTGTGACCTGCAACCTAAGTACCCTTGCAATCGCTCAACAGCCGACGATAACTCCAAAAGCCTCAGAGGTTCAAGAACCTGGGCTGCGAATTGATGATCTAGGCCTCGATGGCAAAACCCACGCTTGGGCTTGGAGCGACGAAGAAGTACGCGCGGCTGGGACAGGTTTCTGGCCACAGTACCGGGGCCCTTCCGGGGACGGACAAGCTCCCGAGGGATGCGATCCACCCACCGAATGGAACGAAGACAAAAATGTCCTCTGGAAACTGACCATCCCCGGTAAAGCTTGGTCTTCACCTGTAGTTTGGGGAGACAAAATTTGGCTTACCAATGCGACCCAAGATGGCCTGACCATGTCGGTACTTGCCGTCGATCGCCAAACCGGAAAAGTCTTGATCGATCGTCCGATCTTCAAGAATGAAGTGACCCAAAAAGACTATCACGAATTCAACTCCTACGGTTCACCCACACCGATCTGTGATGGAAAACATGTCTATGTAACCTTCGGTGCGTACGGCACCGCTGCTTTGAACCCACAAGACGCTAGCGTCGTCTGGGAACGTCGCGACTTGCCCTGCAATCACTACCGAGGTGCCGGCGCTAGTCCCATCCTCTACGGCAATCTGCTCATTTTCGCAATGGATGGCTTTGATACTCAATATGTCGTAGCTCTCGATAAACGAACGGGAAAAACCGTTTGGAAACAAGATCGAAACATCGAGTATGGAACAGACGACGGAGACTGGAAGAAAGCCTACAGCACCCCGCACATCATCGAAGTCGCAGGACAACGACAACTCATCAGCCCAGCAGCCAAAGCGGTGATCGCCTACGATCCGCAAACCGGTAAACTACTTTGGAAGGTCCGCTATGAAGAACATTCGAGCGCAATCCGCCCCTTGTTCGACGGAAAACATTTGTTCATTAGCTCCGGCTTTAGCAAAGCCAAACTGTTATCAATCCGCCCAGATGGAATGGGAGACGTAACCGACTCACACGTTGTCTGGCAAGCGACCCGCGCTATTGGATGCAAGCCATCTCCGGTGTTCCTCGGTGGACGAATCTGCTCCCTGGAAGATCGCGGTGTACTCAGCGCAATGGATCCCGCGTCCGGCGAAGTCGTTTGGCAAAAACGACTCGGTGGGGACTTCAGCAGCTCTCCCGTGGTCGCCGCCGGAAAGCTTTATTGCTTTGACGAACAAGGGCGATCCCATGTGGTGGACGCCGAAGGAAACGTGCTAGCCGAGAACACTCTCGATGCAGGATGTTTGGCATCCCCAGCAATCGTCGGAAATGACTTGATCGTGAGAACACGAACAAGTCTGTACTGTATCGGTAAAAAGTAAAAGCATCGCGATCGATCAACTATCGCGATGCTTGTCTCTGGTTTTACTGGGCTTTGAGAGTCTCTGCTGGAAGTTGAATCCACCAGCAGAGAAAGAATCAAAAACCCCGCTAAATACTACGGTCCGAACTCGAGTTCGGAGCCAAGTGATTAACCCTTCAAGAGGGTTTCCATCGAAGCGACGAGCGACTTGACCGCATCGACGCTCTTTTGGAAAGCCGCCTTTTCGGAATCGGTCAAAGAGAGTTCCACAATCTTCTCGACGCCACCCGAACCAAGAATGACCGGAACACCGACATAGTAGCCACCAACGCCGTACTCTTTGTTGCAAAGTGCAGCGACTGGAATCAATCGCTTCTTGTCGCGCACAACAGCCTCGACCATCTGGGCAGTCGCAGCAGCAGGTGCGTAGTACGCCGAACCGGTCTTCAAAAGGGAAACGATCTCAGCACCACCATCGCGAGTTCGCTGAACGATCTCGGCCATCCGTGCATCCGGGATCAGTTGCGAAACAGGAATACCGCCGACACTCGTGCAACTTGCGATCGGAACCATCGTATCCCCGTGGCCACCCATGAGCATCGCGGATACATCTTCGACGCTCACCCCAAGCTCCATCGCGATGAAGGTACGGTAGCGGGCGGTATCAAGCACCCCAGCTTGGCCAATCACGCGGTTCGAAGGGAACCCGAGAACTTGGAAAGCGCGTTGAACCATGGCGTCGAGCGGGTTGCTGACGACGATAACAACGGCGTTCGGACTCGAGGTCTTGACCTGTTCTGCAACACTCGAAACGATCTTGGCGTTGGTGCTCAACAAGTCATCGCGGCTCATTCCAGGCTTGCGAGCAATCCCGGCGGTGATCACAACCACATCGCTATTTGCGGTATCTTTGTAGTCGTTGGTGCCTGTTACGTTGCTGTCGTAACCCATGATCGGGGAAGCTTGCATCAAGTCGAGAGCTTTTCCACGAGGCATGTTTTCGGTCTGTGGAACGTCCAATAGGACTACGTCCCCGAGTTCCGCAGCTGCGCACCAGTGGGCACAAGTTGCTCCTACGTTTCCTGCTCCAATGATGCTGATTTTCGCGCGTCGCATGCTCTAGCTCACCTTCTGTGAAATGGGTTCGTCGGGGATGATATACTGGACAACCGTCTTCTGGACAAAGAGGGTTCTCGCCAGGAATTTCGGAGTTAGCAGTATCCCCGTAGGATGCAGACCGTCAAGAGTATGATGCAGACCGGCAAGAACCAAACCCCGATAACCTCCCTCCAAAGCTCGCTGCGAGAGGATTCGATTCGAAAGTGCTTGAAAATACTATGATTTGGGAACAGAAATCGATCCGACTCGGGCCATACCCCCGGGGATTCCATTTGATCACGCAGCAAGTCGAACGGGCGATTCCCGAATTCAGTCAAGTGCGTATTGGGTGGCTACAGCTTTTTTTGCAGCACACCTCTGCAAGCTTGACGATCAATGAAAACGCCGATCCCGACGTTCGAGTCGATTTCGAAATGGCAATGAACCGCATCGTCCCAGAATCCCTGCCCTATATTCACACAATCGAAGGCCCGGATGACATGCCCGCCCACATCAAAAGCTCCATGCTCGGAGCAAGTCTGCTGATACCAATCCAAGACGGTCGACTTGCCCTAGGGACCTGGCAAGGCATCTACCTGTGCGAACACCGCGATGCAGCAACTCCCCGCTCGATTGTCTTGACCATGCAAGGAATCAATCGCTAACACAGCACTGCTTGCGAACACGGCAATAGCAACTCAAAGAAGGCGAATTGCTGAATATTACCTCAGCCGATCCACCAAATCGCTGCTCCAATAAACAGCGCGATCGCGCCGAGGAACGTCAGCGTCCAAACTCCCGAACTGATCGCTTGCTTGCGGATCAAATCCCATCGCTCATGTCGCGTCGCAGCCATAACAATGCTTACGACGATCAAAACAGGAATGGACCAGAGAACATAAACGAGCGATACGGCCATGGAAGTCAGCAAACCATTGATCGTTGAAACATGAAATCGGGGCACCCTATAACAGTCGGTGTCCGTCGCAAAAATTAATCTTGGTCGATCGGTCTCGCTCCGGTTGATTGCAACACGCTGCTCAAATCGACGCGAACCGCATCTCCCCAGAGACCTTCCAAATCATAATAGGTGCGGTGCTCGTCGTCGAAGAGATGGACGATGATCCCGCCGTAGTCGATGGCGATCCATTGACTCTCGTCATACCCAGACATCGTCAAGCGGACTTCTCCCCGCTTCTTCAGCTCGCGATCGATCTCTTCGGCAATCGCATGCAACTGCCTGCGGCTAGTCCCCGTAACGATCAGAAAACAGTCAAACACACTGGTCTGCTTGGATAGATCGAGCAGAACGATATGTTGCCCCTTATTCTCAGCGGCAATACGCGCTGCGATCTTGGCGGACTCAATGCTATCTGCGACTGTCTTGGAATTATCTGCCAAGAGAATCGGTTCTGTGGATGCGGTACTCATGCAGTCTCGATGCGAAAGAAAGGTTGGAATTCCCTAGATTCTACGGTGCATCCCGGATTTTGTCACCTTGGATTCCCTTTCCAACCGCGATTCCCTGTGTTTCCCTGGCTTCTCCGCGTCTTTGCTTCTTTGCTTCTTTGCGGAGACAGCCCTCCCCGACCAAACCATTTCTCACGCCCGCTCCGCTCAAGACGCCAAGAAAACCGCAACTCCCATGTGCCCGGAGCTTTGGGGAGGGGCAATGGTATGTTTCGCGGTCCATGGTTTAAACCGGACGCATTGAATGGTTGGTGAGTGGTGGATAATTGTGGCAGATGATGGTTTAACGTGGACCGATGCACATACCCTACGTTACTACTTTCCACTCTCTCCCTTCAACTCTCTGAGAGCCAGTGGCTCTCCGCTTCCTTGCGTGAGAAAGTTAATTTCGATGCCGACCAAGAAATGCATCGTAGTCGGCTCGAGTATCGATCCCTCGCGTCGCACTCGGCACAATCCCCACAACAATACGATGCCCTGCCTGCAAAAATCGCAACTGCTCCAGCTTTTCCGTTCGCTCCAATGGACTTTCCGGCAACTGACCTAAAGACATTAAAAAGTCCCTACGGTAGGCGTAGATCCCAAGATGCTGCAGATACAACGGGGGATTCTCCAACAGCAACGCATCATCCCATTGCCTCGGATGGGGTACCACCGATCGACTGAAATAAAGGGCTTCCCCCCGATGACTGCAAACCACTTTCACACAAGCCGGATCCTCAAGATCGTCCTTTTTACGAATCGGTGTAGCCAAGGTAGCTACCGAACACTCAGGATGTGCCATGAGTAACCCGATGACTTGATCGATCGCCTCGCCCGGTATTTCCGGCTCGTCCCCTTGGACATTTACAAAAGCCTCCACCTCCGGCCGACTGCGTGCGACTTCGGCTATGCGATCGGTCCCACTCTGCGCATTGGGGTCGGTCATCACCCAAGGTGCCCCAACTGCTTGAGCAGCGGAAGCCAAGCGAGGATGATCAACCGCCAATGTCACGCCTTGTGCTAGCCGGCTCTTTCGGGCCGCATGGTAAGTGTGAGCAATCAATGGCTGACCCGTTTCGCAGAGCAAAAGCTTCTCTGGCAAGCGAGTGGAAGCCAACCGGGCAGGAATCACTATTTCAACTCGCATGGTTCAATAGGTCTCGTCTCAAGGTTTCGGTTGGCTGCTTGCTCGCGATGCCTTAAAAAATCCTCCTACGAAAAAACCCCGAGCAGTACTCGGGGTTTTCGAAAGAGGCTCCGGTGGGAGTTGAACCCACGCGTGGCGGATTTGCAATCCGCTGCCTTAGCCACTTGGCTACGGAGCCTAATAATGAACGCAGCGATTTTGTCGGCTGTCGTGCTAAACGTTTATCGGCCGATTGTGTCGATTGTTCGGAACAATTCAGGTCAGAATTCCCGACTTTGAGGGGGGAATCCACCGCGAACTGTAACTTGAGTCCTCGTCGAACAGCTCACGCCGTCCTGTCGACACTCCCGCCGCTGAATCAAACTCTCGACCAACTTTCATTGCAGTCGATTCGCTAATTCAACGCTATTCCAACTTCTCGCAGAACCTCAAATGGAAATCTGCGCGACCTAGGAAGGATTTACCGACACCGAATTTTTAGTGGACAGGGGCATTCTGGTCAAGACAGAATCACGCTCCCCGTTCCGCATCAAGCTGGCTTTGAAGCTTTTCAATCCGTTTCGGCGACGCGCTCATCCGGGTACCAAGCTTCTGCGCGTGGATCGATACACGAAGCTCCTCGATCATCCACCGGTATTCGAGAAGCGAACCGCTCGGCGCCCAACGCACCGACTTCTGCGCATACGCAGGGAGTTGTTCTAACCTTCCAATCCGCTCTTGGTAGTCAGCCCAAGCCTTCGCAGCAGGTTGGTCATTCTGCTGGTCCTTCGCCGCTCCGACCGACTTGAGCTTCTCCAATCGACTTGCGACCCCCAACAGAAAACGAGGTAGGTCTTTCCAATAGACCCAAGGAGTGTGATAGGCGTTCGCCGGATCGAGCAACGCAGCAAGCTGTTGGTCGATCTCCTGCAACACCCCGCCAAATGACTTGGGTGTTTGCTCACGCAATTTGCGAACTTGCTGATATGCATCTGCTAACTTCGGTAGCCACCGTCCTAACTCGCCTGCCGCAAGCCCGATGTTTTTAACTCTAGCTATACGAATCGCCTCCCATTCAATCAACGTTCGAGGAACAGGTTGAAAATCACTGCGGTCTCGATTCCAGTCGGTCTCTACGAGCGCCAATCTCGCCATCAATGCGGAAACTACCTCTGAAAGGAGATTCCCCGGCCATCGATCCGATAACCATAAACTGCACTCCTTCCATTTCGGTAAGAACTGAATCTGACTTTTAATCTCTCTCTGTTCGCTCTGAGCGAATAACCGTATGACACTCTCACGCAGCCATTGTTCAGCAAGATGCGGATGGTCCACGATCCCAGTCGATATACCCGATAAAGTTGCCGCCGGAGGTTTTATCGCAGTTGGTAAAGCATGGGCATTCGGTTTCTGCGCCGAACTTGAAACAGTGGGAACCAATGTCGGAAATCGCTCAATGCGCACTCCACCGATCGGTTCGATGATCGAACGAGGCAAGTCCTCGATATCCCACTTGGTCATCTGCACACGTTGCCAAGGGTATTCAATCGGTTTATTACTTCCTGACTTACTTGCAGGCTCCGCAATCTTGATCGCTTGCTGCTGCGCCTTCGACTGCACTTCTGCAAGATCGCGACTCGTTGCAATCGGCTTGCCTCGCTCGTCGTGCATTGCAATGCGTAGCTTCAAATGCTCCGGCAAAGCTTGTGGATCAAAATCAGACTTTTGAACCGGTTCACCGATCGCACTGGTGCACAGCTCACACAGTGTTTTCCAAAAAGGTGCCGCCTGCTCGGCAGCTCGCAACATCTTCGGTAATAGAACCTCAACCGTATCTGGAATTGGCACAAACTGCCTTCGCAGTCTCTTGGGTAGTGACTTGAGAAGCGCCTGCAACTTCTCCCGCAACAAACCGGGAACTAGCCACTCGAGTTTTTCATTATGAAGCTGATCGATCGCCGGTAGCGGAACGCTTAATGTCACTCCATCTCGCTCCGAACCCGGTTCGAAGTGATAAGCCAACGGAAGTCGACTTACAGCCCCAATTTCGAGTTGATCAGGAAATTCAGCCTCTACTTCGTGCAAATCAAGAACGAGTTGTAGTTGCTCAAGCGAAAGATAGGGCGGACTCTTCGTATCCGTAAGAGTTCGGTCCCACTTTTCTAACGTTGTTCGGTCGACAACGTGCTCCGGAACGCAATTGCGATAAAACTCCAACAGCACAAATGGATCCGCAAGACAATCTCGCCTTCGGGTCTTCTCCCCGACCTTCCTTAGATCCTCTAAAAATCTCTGATTCTCTCGCCAAAACTTGGCCCGCGATTCGAGTTGCTCTTCAGCAAGCCCGTGCTCGATTAGCAGAGAACGCGCTAGCTTAGGATCAAGTGGCGCTAGCGGGACAGCGTGCCGCGCTACAGCCGGTAATCCAAAAAGTGTTCCGCGACGCATCACCATCGCTGAACCTTGCTTGCGACTAAAGTGAGGTTCATCGTAGGAGTACTTCAAGCAATGCTGCAGAGTCCGTTCGATCCAAGTGGGATCGATACGGGCAGCGGTACGCGCGTATCGTTCCCGAGTCTCAATAATTTCTGATGAAACAATCCACTTCGGTGGTTGGTTCTTCACCGTCGAGCCGGGCCAAAGCTGCAGCTCCATGTTCGATGCACCTCGGTACTTACCGCGATCATCTTGCATCGCAACACCTGACGGAAAAGCTACTAAGAGTGCTTGATGTAGCTCTGCATACCCCTTGGGCAACTTTTGAATGGGATTGCCGCTGTTCGAGTTACTCGCGCTAGGCTGCTTGTTCGATCCTTGGGATGAGTTGCCGCTGCCTTGCCCTCGCTGAGGACCATTCGACCTAGTTGCATTCCCGGTTGCCGATGCAGGTGCATTCCCAGTTGCCACCGGCGTAGACGTGTTGTCGGATAACTCTATGCGACGATGGGATATCGGTAGCTTGGCCTCACGGCATTGATCTGCCAGTTGCCGATGAACTTCTCCCCACTCCCGCAAGCGGACCAAAGAGAGGAAGGAATCGCGACAAGCTTTTTCGAGTCGGGAACGACCAAGTTTTTCGCGGAGTGATTGATAAAAATCCCAAACACGAATCAGACTGAGGAAGTCACTGTTGGGATCTTTGAATTTTTGATGTGCGTTGTCGGCATCCTGTTGGAATTCCGGTGGTCGCACACGAGGGTCTTGTGTCTCCAAAGCCGAAGCAACTACTAGCGCTTCGTTCAAACATCCCTGCTCAGAAGCAGCGAGCAGCAATCGTCCGATCCGGGGCGAAACGGGCCATCGAGCAAGGGTTCGTCCAATCGTAGTTAGATTCGACTTATCATCGATCGCTTCGATTTCGCGAAGCGTTTGCAACCCTTCGCGCACACTTTCAGGACGAGGTGGATCAAGCCATGGGATCGATTCGATATCGGCGATTCCAAGGGACTTCGCGTGCAGAATCGTGCCAGCTAAATCGCATCGCAAGATCTCCGGTTGAGCGAAAGGTGTGCGACTGAGGAAATCCTCTTCGTCGTACAAGCGGATAGCGATCCCAGGGCCCAATCGACCGCAGCGCCCAGATCGCTGGTTTGCAGACGCTTGGCATACCGGCTCGATCGGCAAGCGTTGTACACGGCTCTTTGCAGCATAGCGTGAAACCCGCGCCGTGCCCGTATCGATAACGTAACGGATACCAGGAACCGTCAAACTCGATTCGGCAACGTTGGTTGCTAATACAATCCTTTGCAAGCGATGTGGCTGAAAGACCCGCTGCTGCTCCGCCTCTGTCAATCTCGCGTACAGCGGTAGAACTTCGACCGATTGATGCAAGTTGCGTTGGGTCAAGAACCCACGCAATCGCTTGCTTGCGTCTCGAATTTCCCGTTCCGTCGGAAAGAATGCGAGGATGTCCCCACGTCCTTCCCCCAACAACTCATCCACCGCGTCACAAAAACGGGTTAAGAGGGACGTATCGTAATCCGAATCATCCGCACCTCCGTCCGCCACGCGTTGCATCGCTACGTTTTGTGCACCGCGATAACGGACTTCGACGGGATAACTACGCCCTTCGATATTCAGAATTGGGGCTGGTCCCAACGCGTCGTGAAAATGCTCCGAAAAGCGCTCCGCATCGATCGTCGCGCTGGTGATGACTATCCGTAGCTCCGGACGCGAAGGGAGCAAACGTGCTAGGTAAGCCATAAGAAGATCGATCTGTATCGATCGCTCGTGAGCTTCGTCGAGAATGATACAGTCGTAAGCTTCAAGAAACGGGTCACGCTGAATTTCCGCAAGCAGAATCCCGTCAGTCATCAATTTGATCAGCGAAGTCGATTCCGTGTGGTCTTGAAATCGAACTTTGTATCCGACCACTTTTCCGAACGGGGACTCCATCTCTTCTGCCAAACGATAAGCGATCGAACGGGCTGCTAGTCGCCGCGGTTGGGTATGCCCGATCCAACCCTGCTTTCCAAAGCCCGCTTGCAAACATAGCTTAGGTAGCTGCGTACTTTTCCCAGAGCCTGTCTCACCGCAGACAATTGTCACTTGCCGATTAACAATTGCATCGATCACTTCGTCCCGATATCGACTGATCGGTAGCTCTGGATCGTAGGACAACGTATAAGGTGTATCGAGCCGAGAACTGTAGCGCTGCGTCGCAGCGTCGAGCGAAGCATACCAACGTTGCAAATCTACAGACTTGCGATCTGGGGAAACACGCTGGATGCGCTCCCACTGTCTTTGCAATCGAATGGCATCATGCCGTAATAATCTGCTCGCATCCAATGGAGAGTTGGACGGATGAGTCATGTACGCTCCCAACGGACCGCGAACACACGAGCGGCGACGATGAAGCAGAAGCCGCAAAGAGTTAATACTCCGAGCTCAAGCTCGATGTCTGGTAACTTCAACTCGCGCCAAAAGATTTTGTTGTATCCTTCCAAAGCCCAAGCATTGAAAGTCAACATACCGGCGCGTTGCATTGATTCGCTCATCAAATACCTGGGAACCATTGAACCACCAAGTGCAGACATGCTCAAAATCACAATCGTCGAAACCCATCCAAGTTGCGTGCGCGTTTTGCAAAGCGAAGCTAAAAATAACGCAAAGCTTGAAGAGGCCCCCGCCGTGATCAAGGTCATTGCGAAAAATCCTTCAAGGTGTGCAAGCAACTCAATTCCAAACACTAGGCTACCCCAAGTGAACATCAGGGTCATTTGAATCATCCCAATTAAGGTCAGGTAAGCCCATTTGCCCAAAAGGAGTTGATCCATCGTCAAACGACTACATAGTAATCGGTCCAACGTAGAATTCTCGCGTTCCTCCAATAACGAGCCACTTGCAGTCGTCGCGCTGAACAACAGGAACATCACCGCGATTCCCGCTGCGTACATCGCAATCACAGGATTAGCCTTCTTCTTCCCGAGAATATCGACACACTCGATCTTCGGAGGTTCGGGGAAACCCATCGCAGGCATTGAAGCAGTCGGCAGTGCAGCATTCGGCATTGAAGCATTTGCCATTGAAGCATTCGCCATTGAAGCATTCG
>CAZACJ010000047.1:10834-38651 GCA_964483385.1 uncultured Pirellula sp.
GCCATTGAAGCATTCGCCATTGAAGCATTCGACAGTGTAGCCGAGGGCAGTGCTGCTATGTTGGATTCAGCAGAAGCAGGATTATTCGAGAGAAAACTAGCCGGTAACACCGCAGGTGGTTCGCGAGTACCAAGTGCCCGTTGCTGCATCATCCGCTCTTGTTCCGCTCGCTGGGACTCAGAATAAGCCGTCAGAATCGCCTTCTGTACGAGAGCAGATAGGACTTGCGAAGCGACTTGATCGTACGAATCCGAAAGTAGCTGAATACTAGGTAAAGGGAGCGGAGCGGGGGATGAAGACACCAATGGTTGATTGACCGGAGGCGAAAAAACCACAGCAGCCGAAACCGATCCTCGGCGAACCAAATCCTCAGCCACTGCCGGCGGAACCGTTTCAGCAGCCTGAGACTCAACACTATCAGCATGTAGCAAAGCTGTTTTCGAGTCAGTGATCCTCAGCGACGACTGCTCGCGTAGCAATTCCACCGCACGCAGAGTCAAAGGAGAATGCGAAACATCCGCCAACGCAATCTTGATCCTAGGGGTCGAAGATCCCGACGTTCCTCGCGAACCGAAAATCAAAGCAAAAATGCTAAAAAATAAGATCGGTACGACAAAGGTAAGGAGCAGCTCAGAACGATTGTTTTTCAACCGTCGAAAGCTAACTTGGAGAATCGTCCAAACCATGAATGTCGAATCCGATAAGCAATTACGTTGAAAACCCTGGGGAAATGCTACCTAATGGCAGTCCATTTGGAAACCGGATGGGATGCTAGTGAATCCCGGGTTTCAGGACAAGGTTAAAGGGTTTCCGATCAGTCTTCGCCCCGAAAATTCTCCAGCAAGTTCCAACGGGAGTTCCCCTCCTGTTGTACGATCAAAAGATGAGCCGTCTTCATTTCAATTGGGATGCCCAACAGTTCGCTAGCTAATTGTTCGATTCCAGGGTTATGTCCGATCGTCATGATCCTTTGGCTGTCACCTGCGTGTTCTTGGAGGTGACCGAGGATGGTATTGGGCGCGGCCAAGTACAACGCATCGAAATACAGGACTTCGGGCAGTGGGCCATCGCAATGCTGTGCCCAGACTCGCAAGAGACCTTTCAAGGTTTCCTGGGTGCGCACTGCGGAGGAGCAGAGAATACGGTCGGGAAGGTAATCCTTCTCGATCAGTTTTTCGCCGAGCAACTGAGTAGCCTTGCGCCCCCTAGCGTTCAACGGTCGATCTTTATCGTGCAGCGAAGCATCGTTCCAATCACTTTTCGCGTGCCGCAAAAGCATCCATGACTTCATACGCAATCCTCTCTGTTTCCAAGTTCCCTATTTCCCTACGCTGGGGTTTGTTACTTTTTGGGTTTGTCGTCTCAGGTTTCCTTGCTCGACGCTACCTTGTTGCCGCGTTGATTATGGTCACTTTGGTTCCGATTCCATAGGACAGTTGTCCGTCGCAACGAACTTGCAGTAGAGTACAATACCAGTTGACATGCCGCTCGGCGATTTGCCAAGCAGAATTTGTTGACCCACCGACTTCCTAGCCCGCCAACATCCTAGCCTACCGACCGCTATTCCATCATGCTTGACCTCTCCCATACGTTGTTTCTCAAGATGGTTGCAATCCCTAGATGCATTGTCTTTTGTTTTGTCGTCGCGCTTTTGCCGAGTTTGGTTACAGCCCAAGACAACGCAGGAATCGCCCCGCAAGAGGTAACACAGAACTCGAATGACGAGATCCGATTCAATCGGGATGTACGACCGATTCTGTCGGCGACTTGCTTCCGTTGTCACGGCCAAGATGCCGAGCATCGTCAAGCCGATCTGCGGCTCGATCGAGCAGATACCGCTACCGAACAACGTGAATCCGGCGCAGCATGGGTCGCAGGCGATCCTGCCGCTAGCACTGCTTGGTCGAGAATACTCTCCACCGATCCCGATCTTGTCATGCCTCCGCCAAACGCCACACGACAACTTTCCGATCCCGAAAAGGAAATCCTCAAACGTTGGATCGAACAAGGTGCGAAATACGAAAACCATTGGGCCTTCGAACCTATCCGACCCACCGCGCAGGGCCAACCTTCTGTTGAGGGCCAACCTCGCAACTGGATCGATGCACAAATCGCTTCTGAAGCAAAACGCCGCGGTTTGACTTTGCAAGGCCCCGCAGACCCTCGCACCCTTGCACGACGTCTCGCATTCACCCTCACGGGCCTGCCTCCAAATCCCGATGATGTCGAATCCTTCGCCCAAAACCCAACCGCTCAAGCGTACGAAGCCTACGTCGATCGCTTGCTCGCGTCACCGCACTACGGCGAAGAAATGGCAAAACATTGGCTAGATGTTGCCCGCTACGGTGATACCCACGGATTGCACTTGGATAACGATCGCCTGATCTGGCCTTATCGCGACTGGGTGGTTCAAGCCTACAACGAGAACAAACCCTTCGATCAATTCACGATCGAACAACTCGCAGGGGACTTGCTCCCCAATCCTACCCCTTCGCAATTGGTGGCGACCGGTTTCAATCGATGCAATGTCACGACTTCGGAAGGTGGAGCCATCGTTGATGAGTTTCAGTTTCGCTACGCCGTGGATCGCACCAGCACCACCATCCAAACCTTTTTAGGTCTCACCGGTGGATGCGCCGTTTGTCACGACCACAAATACGATCCCCTCTCGACGCGTGAGTTCTATTCGATGTACGCGTTCTTCTACAGCAATGCGGATCCAGCGATGGATGGCAACGTTTCGACAACAGCACCGTTCCTTAAACTACCCACGCCAGCACAGTCTGCGGAGCTCGCCGCCCTGGATGAAAGACTGAAGAACTCTTTGACGAGCCTCTACGACCTATCGAAACGTTGGAGCATCCAAGCACCATGGACTTCCGATACACCCACAAAACCGATCGGTAAATCCGCAACCCATGTTTGGCTCGATGACGCATTGCCTTTAGGAGCGACTCAACGCAACACAAGCCGCAATGCCGATCGCTGGAGCGTTGACGAAGTCACTCCCCCGATGGGACAACGCGCGTTGGTAACGGAATTTGGCAACAAATTCGAACAAACCATCCAAGGTGGACTGATCCCGAACTGGATCTTGAACAATAGCCGCATCAGCGTCTGGGCCCAAACCGATTTGCAAGAACCACCCGAAGCAATCTACTTGGAAGTCCGCACCAACAAAGGTGCCAAGCGATGGGTATGGTGCAACGATCCGGAATTAGCACGAAGCGTCGACGCTGGTCCTGATCGAGTTGTCGGTCCACTGCCACAACCTGGAGAATGGCAACTCCTTTCGGTACCGACCGAGGGATTGGAAGTCGGTGCAGTGGTGACCGAGTTAAAACTCGGACTCTTCGGAGGTATCTGCTATTGGGACGGACTCTCAATCACCGGCGACCTTCGCGAACAAGACAACTTGCGATCGGACTGGAAAACTTGGTGGAAACAACACGGCAATAAACCAGTACCTCACGCTACCGAACAACTCGGCGGCAATGGACTTGTTCAAGCCATTCAAAAAGGTCCGGACTCCGACGAAGGGAAGAAGCTTGAAGGCCAAGTCAGAGCTTACTTCATCGCTTGGATTGCAAGCGATGTTCCCAAAGAAATCCTGCAAGCTCGCAAGGCGTGGTTTCAACTGCAAGCGCAACGCGAAAAACTAGATGATCGCATCCCCGGAACCATGATCTATCGCGATGCACCTAAAACACGACAAGCACACATCATGGTGCGAGGACAGTACGACGCTAAGGGAGATGCCGTAAACCCCGGCGTCTTAGCCGCATTGCCTGCGATCGAACGACAACCCGCTGAGCAACAAGCGAATGACGGAAAGAGTGACTCGAGCCTCAACCGCCTTGATTTGGCAAGATGGCTTGTCGCTCCCAATCATCCACTGACCGCCCGAGTAACGGTCAATCGATTTTGGCAACAGGTCTTCGGCATCGGTTTGGTCAAGACGTCGGATGATTTCGGTACACAAGGTACACCACCAACACATCCGCAATTGCTCGATGATCTCGCGCATCACTTCCTGAGCAATGGCTGGAACACCAAAGCGTTGATGAAAGAACTAGTGATGACCGAAGCTTTCCAACGGGCAGCGACAGTCCAAGACGAAGCGTACGCGAAGGACCCCGAAAACCGCTACTTAGCCCGCGGCCCACGTATCCGACTCGATGCAGAACAGATTCGCGATAACGCTTTGGCAGTCGCCGGCGTTTTGAACCCAAGCATCGGGGGCCCGGGGTTCCGAGGTTACCAGCCACCGAACATTTGGGAACCCGTCGGATATGGAGATTCAAATACCCGATACTACATCCAACAACATGGACCTGATTTGTATCGCCGTAGCCTCTACGCCTACTTCAAACGAACAGCACCTCCACCCTTCATGTCCAATTTCGATGCTCCCAATCGCGAGACGACTTGCACGCGTCGAGAACGAAGCAATACACCGCTACAAGCGTTGCAATTGATGAACGACATCCAGCACATCGAAGCCGCAAGGTGTCTGGCTGAACGTGTTTTGAAGGCATCGCCACAAGACGAAAAATCGAGGGTAGTACGATTGTTTCAATGGGTCCTATCGCGACCACCCGATGCGTATGAACAACAACAACTTGAGACGTTCCTCGCCAAGTCCCTCGAACGGATGAATACAAACCCAGAAGACGCAAAACGGATTGCTAAGGCCGGGGAACGTTGGGTTGATCCGGATATTGCGGTTGCCATCCCTGCCGAACAAATCGCAGCTTGGACGCTCCTGAGCAACTTGGTCTTAAACCTTGACGAAACAGTTACGCGTAACTGAGTTCTCTCCAAAATTACCGAACGCACCAGCCTGCCTCTCCTAGGGGTTTAATACTATGCAACCAACACTCGGAATGAATCGTCGAGCATTTTTCGGACGCACCGGCCTACAGATGGGGCCGATCGCTTTGGCAGCCATGCAAGGTGGCTTACCCATTGGCACAAACAGACCGGTCCAAGCAGCGATGCGACCTCAAGGTACTGTTCATCCACCCCTACCGGGCTTGCCCCATTTCGCCGCCAAAGCCAAATCGATTATTTATCTTCACATGAATGGTGGTCCTTCCCAGATCGACTTGTGGGACTACAAACCAAATCTGAGCGAACAATTCGATAAAGACCTGCCCGACTCGATTCGCAAAGGACAACGAATCACCACCATGACGAGTGGGCAAGCGAGATTGCCCGTCGCGCCGAGCAAGTTTGCCTTCAAGCAGCACGGGGAGTGCGGACGATGGGTCAGTGAACTATTGCCACATACAGCTGGAGTGGTCGATGAGTTAGCGGTAATAAAGACCGTACATACCAACGCGATCAATCATGATCCTGCATGTACGTTTGTCATGACGGGAAGCGAAGTCCCCGGCAAAGCAAGTTTGGGGTCTTGGTTAGCCTACGGGCTCGGAAGCGAAAGCGATGACTTGCCCGCTTTTGTCGTCTTGACCCCTACTTGGTCGGCCACCGCGCCGGCACAAGCACTGTTTACACGGATGTGGTCCAGCGGGTTCCTGCCTACCCGCTTCACCGGAGTCGCTTTGCGATCGGGTGCGGATCCCGTGTTGTACTTGAAGAATCCAGAAGGCATTGCATCTCAAGATCGACGGGCGATGCTCGATGCGATTGGGAACCTCAATCGGCACCGATTTGAATCGTTGGGAGATCCGGAGATCCAAACGCGGATAGCGCAATACGAGATGGCTTATCGCATGCAGAGCAGCGTTCCAGATTTGGTGGGGATCGAAGACGAGACACAAGACATTCTACAGATGTATGGACCAGAAGTTACGAAACCTGGAACGTTCGCTGCCAGTGCGTTGCTTGCGCGGCGCATGGTGGAACGGGGGGTGCGAGTTGTCCAGATTTTGCATCGCGGTTGGGATCAGCACGGAAACATCGCCGGAGATTTACCAGCCCAAGCCCGCGATGTTGACCAAGCTTCGGCAGCTTTGATCAAGGATCTCAAACAACGCGGATTGCTCGACTCGACCTTGGTGGTTTGGGGGGGCGAATTTGGACGCACCGTGTACTGCCAGGGTGGTTTAACCAAAGAGAATTACGGACGAGACCACCATCCGAAGTGTTTCACCATGTGGATGGCTGGAGGTGGAATCCGTGGAGGAGTCGAATTTGGAACTACCGACGATTTCAGCTACAACGTCTTGGAAAATCCAGTTCACATTAACGACATCAACGCCACCCTTTTGCACTGCATGGGAATCGACCACGAGCGATTCGCCTTTCCTTTTCAAGGGTTAGATCAGCGTTTGACAGGGGTGGAACCCCAGCGGGTGGTGCGAGAAGTCTTGGAAGGATAACACCGCTCTCCTTATCTTCTTCATGGTATGTTAACATGATCTTCACAACGAAGTGTTAACATTCCCAACATTGGAAGAGGAAGATGTCATTGCACCTAAACCACGATTTGGACGAAGCCCGAGTATCGCTACTAAAACTTTCCGGCATGGTTGAAGACATGATCGCGTTAGCGGTAACTTCGCTGATGCAACGGCAAGGGATTATGGCGAGCGATGTCATCCGACGCGATTCGGATGTAGATCGAGCGGAAGTTCGAATCGAGGAAGACTGTCTGAAAATGTTGGCATTGCACCAACCGGTCGCTGCGGACTTGCGCCGTGTTACGACCATGATGAAAGTCAACAATGACCTCGAGCGGATGGCAGATTTGGCCTGCAACATCGCCCAGCGAGCCGACAGCCTGTGTCCCCACCCAGAGTTTCCGATCCCTGAGGGCATCAACGAGATGGCGGGAATGGTCACCAAGATGGTCCGAATGAGTCTTGATGCGTTCGTACAAAACGACGCAAACATGGCTCGTAGCGTGATCTTGATGGACGACCCGCTAGATGCAAAAAACGTGCAGGTGATCGGAGTTTTGGCGAACGCGATCAGAAGAGACCCTTCTGCGGTAGAAGTTGCATTGCACGCGTTTTCTGCTTCGAGACACCTCGAGCAGATTGGCGACTTGGCAGTCAGCATCGCGGAAGACGTCATCTACATGGTCGATGGGGTGATCATTAGGCATCGACAAGTCTTTCAACGCGACCTCCCCGAGAAACCTACTCGCACTTCGTCATGAACCACATCGATTGAATCTGTATGCCGAAAAGCAAAGTATTAGTCATCGAAGATGACCGCGCGATCTCCGAAATTCTTATCTACAATCTCGACAAAGCGGGTTACGAAGTGTCCTTGGCAATCGACGGCCGGGACGGCGTGAATCAAGCTCAACTGAAGCTTCCTGACATAGTTTTACTGGATGTCATGCTTCCGATTATCGACGGTGTCGAAGTATGTCGACGTTTGCGGTCAAAACCGGAAACAGCAAACGCGATTATCGTCATGCTGACCGCCAAAACTGAAGAAGCAGATCAGCTTATCGGCTTTTCTGTCGGGGCTGATGACTACGTTACCAAACCCTTCAGCATCCGCGTCTTGATGGAACGGATCAAAGCGTTGCAGCGACGCAAGAGTGCGACAGCAGACGACGATGTTGAGACCATCACACGCGCAGGGATCACGTTGGACCGACGACGCTATCGAGTCACTGTCGATGGGCAACTGATCGAGCTAACCAAAAGTGAATTCCGATTGCTGGATACTTTGATTCGCCAGCCCGGCCGCGCTTTCGATCGCACCGAATTAATTGACTCGGCTCTCGGAGAAGATACCTTGGTCCTCGAACGCACCATCGATGTGCACATCAGAGCCTTGCGAAAGAAAATCGGTGAGAAAGCTGACGCCATCGAGACGGTTCGCGGCGTAGGCTATCGATTCCGAGAAGACTAATGGTCGAGATGTGAACAAGTGCGAGATACGGCTACGCACCACTTTGCACACAAATTACTCTTGCACAAATCAACCCCATCATTGGGTATTTCTCCTGGATTTCCTCTAGGTTTTTGCTGCTAATAGATGTTTTTCCCAAGGTTTTTTTACAATTTCGCGAAAAATCCAAGGAAATGCCGCTGTTTTTCGCTTCTCCCAGTTGCATTTTGTTTCCTGGAACCTTTAATTCAGCCAAACAGCGTTGTTCCCGTCGAACACCTGAAGCAATTCCAGTCCGTTTCAGAGTCAGATACAAAGGATCCTCACATGGCGAAAGCAGCAGCGAAGGCAGAAAAGCCTCTCACCAAAGTCCAGATCTATACCAATATCGCCGAAGCCACCGGTTTGTCGAAGAAGCAAATTGCAGAAGTCTTCGATGCATTGAAGGCCGAAATCGCTAACGCGGTTGGCAAGAAGGGCGTCGGGACTTTTGTGATTCCTGATCTTTGCAAAGTTGTTCGCATCCAGAAGAAGGCTCTTCCAAAGCGTCAAGTTCGCAACCCACAAACCGGCGAAATGAAGTGGGCTGATCCAAAGCCAGCCTCGACCTCCGTCAAGGTTCGTCCTCTGAAGAAGCTCAAGGACATGGTCTAAGACTTGATCCTATCTCTCTAGGAGAATCCTTCCACTGGGTTTCCTCCACTGGGTTTTCCTAGAAGATCTTTACCGAGATCTCCACAGAGATCTCCACAGAGACCACTTAGCCGATCGATCCGTTGGAACGATCGGCTTTTTTGTTTGACTAATAGGAGCTCCATGCAAAAACATCCTGTCTTGTTCCAGTGCAACACACGAATCGCTGCTCGCGATCTGCAGCCCGGTGACGGATTGACTCTTCGGCCTTCTCCGCTCCCAAGAGATCCTATCCTCCTCGAAGACTTCCCAGATTCGTTCCTCGACGCGATGGTACAAGCTGGGATAGACATCCTTTGGTTGCTAAGCGTTTGGGAAACCAGTAAACACTCCCAGCAAATGTCTCGCACAAATCCCCACTGGGTTGCCGAGTTTCAGCAAACATTACACCCTTTGTATCCCAATGACATCGGTGGATCTGGGTTTGCACTCGCAAGCTATCACGTTTCAGAGCAACTCGGTGGTCCTAACTCATTGGCCATCCTTCGCAAGCGACTAAACCAACGCGGGATCAAGCTCATGTTGGATTTTGTTCCGAACCATATGGGCTTAGACCACCCTTGGATGGATTCAAATCCTGAATTTCTTGTGCAAGGGAACGAGCAACTGCTGGAACTCGAACCGCAAAATTACTTCCGACATCCTCAATCGGGAACAATTTTCGCGCATGGCCGCGATCCTTTTTTCTCCGGATGGGTCGACACCGTCCAATTGGATTATTCAAATCCAAAGTTGCAGCAGGCAATGCAAAATGAGCTGATGAGGGTCGCAGAACAGTGCGATGCCGTGCGGTGCGATATGGCGATGCTGCTTACACCTCGTGTCTTTGAACAGACTTGGGGTAAACCGATGAAGCCTTTTTGGAGTGAGGCGATTCGTGCGACCAAGTCGCGTTTCCCGGAATTTCTTTTGATGGCAGAAGTCTATTGGGATATGGAGTGGGAACTGCAACAACAAGGATTCGACTATTGTTACGACAAAAGACTTTATGACCGGTTAAGAGATGGCGAGACTTCTGCAGTGCGCAATCACCTGCAAGCAAGCGTTGAGTACCAGTCCAAGTTAGCTCGTTTCTTAGAAAACCACGACGAGCCCAGAGCAGCTACAGCATTCCCGATCGAACGCCATATTCCAGCTTCTGCCGTAACCTATTTAACACCAGGCTTGCGGTTCTTCCATCAAGGTCAACTTGAAGGCTTTCAAAAGCGAATTTCGCCGCATCTCGTTCGTGGCCCCAGTGAAAGAATCGACCCGCAAATCCAGGACATTTATCAACGCATACTCGATCTTTTGCGAGATCCAATTTTTCACGAAGGGGAATGGGAACTACTCGAGATTCAAAGGGCCTGGGAGGACAACTGGAGTTCTGATTGCCTACTCGCTTGGGTTTGGTACAGAGGAGTAACAAATGTTGCATTCTGCGTTGTTAACTTGGCAGACCACGAAGCGCAAGGTACCGTTGTTTTGCCTAAATGGCTTCATCCATTAGCACCTGAGAATTGGATGAACCTTTGGACTGATGAACCCTTTGAAATGCCGCTTGATCAATGGCAAAACGGTGAATGGACCGTCTTTATGCAACGCTCCCAAGTGATCATTGCCGAATACATCAGCAAAACTACAAATGCAGAAAAACGAGAAGAAAGCAGCTTACCCTAGACAACAACGGATACTGTCCTAAGAACCTGTAGACCGCGATTGAGAGAACCCAGTTGTGAACGAGACTTCCGCGTGAGCGACATTCAATCGAGCGCCCTGCAAACGATCTCTGCTTGGATGCTGCATTCAGGTCAAACACCATTCGATTGGCAAATGCAAGCTTGGGCAAGCTATCTCGCAGGAAACAACGGATTGATTCTGGCCAGCACCGGGATGGGTAAAACACGCGCCGCTTGGCTCGGCCCACTCGCACAATGGATCGCCGATCCCATCGATCCGAGCGAGTGGACACGTCGAAGCAAACGCGAAGTCTCACCGCCACTCCAAGCCCTCTGGATCACACCCCTGCGAGCCCTGGCAGCAGACACATGCCACGCGCTCCAAGTATGTATCGACGGATTAAAACTCCCTTGGACCCTCGAGCAACGAACCGGCGACACATCGAGCTCCGCGAAGCTTCGACAGCGACAGACGCCCCCAACCGCGATGGTGATCACCCCAGAAAGTCTCACCCTACTCCTTTCTTACCCCGAATCGCGCGAAACCTTTCGCTCACTGCGCACGGTCGTTGTGGACGAATGGCATGAACTCCTCGGATCCAAACGTGGAATCCAAACTGAGCTAGCTCTTGCGAGTCTGACACGAATCGCGCCCAAGTTGCAGCGATGGGCTTTATCAGCAACGATTGGAAACCCTCAACAAGCGTTGCGAGCGTTGGTCGGCAACAACCCTACTAGGGAATCGACTCTGATCACTGGCGGACAATCCCGCTCCTTTGCGATGGAAGTACTACTACCCGGACAGATAGAACGATTTCCATGGGCCGGTCATATTGGATTATCCATGCTTTCGCGAGTGATCGATCAGATCGAACGAGCAAATTCAACCTTGGTCTTTACCAACACTCGCAATCAAACGGAGCTGTGGTATCGAGCTATCTTGCGAGAACGACCGGACTGGGCAGGTCGATTGGCAGTCCATCACGGCTCGTTAGCGCATGAACTCCGTTCTTGGGTAGAACAAGCCGTATCCGATGGAAAACTCGTAGCTGTGGTGTGCACTTCAAGCTTGGATCTGGGCGTCGATTTTGCGCCGGTGGATCAAGTGATCCAAGTTGGCTCACCAAAAGGGACAGCTAGGTTGGTGCAACGTGCGGGCCGCAGTGGTCACTCGCCGGGCAAGACAAGCAAGCTCGCTTTTGTCCCTTCACATGCTTTCGAAATCATCGAACTCGAAGCTGCACGGCGAGCGATCGAAGAAAAACAAATCGAAGAACGGCATCCTCCAAGTGCTCCTTTGGATTGTCTGGTCCAACATGCCGTTACACGAGCCTTGGGAAGCCCCTACACGCGTGAAGAGTTTGCCCAAGAAGTTCGATCGGCAGCGAGCTATCGAGAGCTGAGCGATCAACAACTCGACTGGGTACTAGACTTTGTTACCACCGGAGGTTGCTTACACGCCTACCCAGACTATCGCCGAGTGGTTAAAGAATTCGATCGTTATTGCGTTCAAGACGTCGGGCTTGCAAAACGGCATCGAATGGCAATTGGCACCATAACGGCTGACATGATGCTGCAAGTGCAATTTCTAAAAGGTGGGAAGATCGGCTTTGTAGAGGAGTCGTTTGCTTCAAGACTCAAACCTGGAGATCGCTTTCTCCTCGGAGGAAGACTATTACAACTGGAATGGATTCGAGAAGGTACCGTTTGGGTTCGCAAGGGGAAAGGGGAACCGAATGCCGTACCACGCTGGCTCGGAGGGAACTTGCCATTATCAAGTGAGCTTTCTGCGGGCGTGAGGCGCTTTATTGATCAGATGGCTAAGCAATGGAGTACAAAACAAACTCACGACAATCGCGATGCAGAACCAAAAGCTCGCGAGAATGGGATGCAAGAAGTCATAATTGACTTACCCGCTGGACTAATTGCACTAAAAGGACTGATGCGGTTGCAACAGCGATGGAGCCATATCCCTAAACTCGATGAGTTGCTCATCGAGCGATTCCGCAGCAGAGAGGGTGACGCGATCATGATCTACCCTTTCGAAGGCCGTAGCGTGAGCGAAGGACTTGGGGCCCTGCTCGCCTTTCGATTGTCCCGGCTCCACCCCATGACAATCAGCATCGCAGTAAACGACTATGGACTGATGCTCTTTTGCCCTGAGTCAATCCCAATCGAACTAGACTCACTTCCCAACTGGCTTCAGATGCACGGCATCGAAGAAGACATCTTGTCGAGCCTTAATGCTACGGAAATGACGCGACGTTGTTTCCGCGATATCGCGCGTATTTCTGGTCTGATTCACCATGGAATGCCGGGCAGAAGTAAATCGATGCGTCACCTGCAAGCCTCAGCGACCATGGTGTTCGACGTCCTCAAGGAATACGATCCTGGCAATTTACTATTGCATCAAGCCCGACAGGAGGTGCTTGCGGATCAATTGCAAATCGATAGGTTAAAGGGGGCGTTGGAACGAATGCACTCACAACGCTGGGAAATTCGAGAACTGAATCAATGGACACCTTTCTCCTTCCCCCTAATGGTTGAACGAGTACGCGATCGCATCGGTAGCGAATCGCTTGTAGATCGTATACGGAAAATGCAAACACAACTTGAGAAAGCAGCCGTCTGGGAAGATGATCCATCCGCATGAGTAATCCATTGAAGATTGAGCATGGTGGACATACCCTAGAGTTATTGGGTGATGGTGCAATTCGATGGGGAACAACGTTGCTCGTGGCCGACTTGCATCTCGGTAAAGAAACCGCATTTCAGAAGTCCGGGATTGCGATTCCTCGCGGTGCGACGCGAGGAACCTTCGATCGACTAGATGCATTGATCGCTCGGTGGGGAGGCCCATGCAACCGAACGGTCGTCTTAGGCGATTTGCTTCATGCACCCGCAGGTTGGAACGATGAATTGCAATCCGATCTTTCCGACTTGCTCGAACGCCATCGGAAACTCGATTGGATTCTGGTCGCCGGGAACCACGACCGACGAAGCCATACTCGGCTGCGCGAATTAGGGTGGACTGTACAGGAAGGTGATGTTGTCGAAGGATCCATGCGTTGGATTCACGACCCAAGTGACCTGCTTGGGGAAGGTGCAAAATCCGGGCGTGCTGGAACCACCCTCGCAGGACACATACATCCGAGTTTTCGCGTGCCAATCGATGCCAAACGAACGACGCGAACACCTTGTTTTTGGATCCGTAACAACCTAATTGTTCTACCAGCTTTTGGTGGATGGGTCGGTACTCACCCCATCGAACCTACACGAGGCGATAGAATTATCCTCTGCGTTGAAGGACAGCTGATCGAGTGGAAGTGAGCTCTGAAATGACAGTCTGTTAGAATTCATTGATTGCGACAAGAAGATTCTTGTACGACTGTAGCTCCATCGAGTGCTTTAGCACTTCGATAACACGATCGAATGCGTCATGAGAAACATGGTCTCGGTAGGCCTTTAAGACTTGGATGTTCTCGGATAATTGTCGTGCTGGAACGATGTATTGAAACCAGAGCAAAAGCGTCTCAGGCGATGTCTTCTCCATAATCGATACTTGGTGCTCGATCATTTCTTGATCGGTAAAATGCTCGCGCATAAGCGGCTCAATGACAGTGTCTTCCCAGTACATAAGATCCAAATATCGAGCCTGCGTAGCTGAAATTTCCAAATGGAGCTTGTAGAGTTCTTCCGCATCGCTCGGAAGTGCACGCAAGATTTTCTCGAAGAGCTTGCCTGTAAGCTCACTCAATTCTGCATGCTGATGCTGCCAAGGTCGTAAATCCGTCTCTGTGCGTTGAAATAACGGTTTGAAGATAAACTGCTCTTCATTGGTTTCGTGATCCTTGCATAGGCACTGAAGATCTTGAGCACATTTTTGTAGACGTTGAATGCTGTACGGTTCTTGCAGGTCGCAATTCCCAGAATTCAGGGAAAGTAATCCCCAAACATGGCGAAGGCCCTTGTGGGGGGGAGAGAGAGGTCGTAGTTTTGCGATCATCGTTGATGTGGAATATTCGACAATTCTTATGGGTGATATGAAACACATCCAAATGCGAGGCTCGGCATCTGAGATCGACGATTTATAATTGGTCCCTGGATAGAATAACGACGATTAGAGATAAAAAGAAGATGATAGAGGGTAATGTAACCATGGAACACCTCTGGGCGTTGGCGCGTGAATCACTTGCGAAAATTTTTGCAAGTGATCAAACAAATGAGAAAAATGACCTTATTTACAAATTCCAGTCTTCCAACACGGCCTGCGTTTTAACAGGGTTGCCATATCCCGATTTGAACATGGCAATCGTTTCAGGGACAAAAGATCCAAATACAACGCTCGAGACACAAGCAGCCCTAGATAAGATCGTACAGCATTGCAAACTTCGCAATCTTCCCTGCTTGCTCCTCTCCGATGGAGTCGATGCTCTCTGCGAATCCCAATGTCTGAGCAACGTCGGGAATTTTCCATTGATGGTTATCGACCGATCATCAATCCATCCCTATGAGGCGATCTTGGATGATACCTCTATCGAGCTTAGTATTGCGATCAGCGATAACGATGTTTCACAAGCCAATCAAACCGTTAGCCTTGCTTTTGGATTACCAAGTCAAGCTATCGATTCGGCATTTGGCTCTCAGCTACCAACACATTCCGGACTTCGAGCCTACGTGGCGAAGCGTTCCGGTAGGGTTGTGTGCTCCTTGAGAGTAAGCCAAGTAGACACGACATCAGGACTCTGGTGCATGGCGACAGAACCCCAATTGCAACGGCAGGGAATCGGAAAACAACTTCTATCATTCGCGATGGCAAACGAGGTAATTCTCGGTGCAGAACAGTTGCTGCTCTTGGCAACCCCCGACGGACTACCCCTTTATCAGCAAGTCGGTTTTAAGACCGTTGCCCAAGCGACTGCGTTTCTAATTTCCTCCGACTCGAATGAGCACACTACTCATCCGTCTCCGTGTTGAAATCAGGTGAGATTCTCAGACCGCCGTCTGGATTGGCAAGGTACTTGTAACGATGCTCTACAAGTCGTCGGACAAACTTAGAGCGCGCAATTTTCCCAACGAAATCCGTGAAAGTTTGCTGCTTTGCATCTAGAACATGGTCAGAACTAATACCGAACATGGGCAACAACATCTCATCGACTGTATTTTCTGCATGCCATGCTGGTTGAGGCGGATTAGATGGATTGAATGGATTGTCATTTGTATTGTCATACGACGCGATCGCTTCGATACGCGTCCCAGCTTTAAGTGGAACAGTCGGACCAGCGTAGTACGCTGACTGCCAGTTGAAATCCCATCTCGGAATCCGAAGAAGCAGCTTCGGCCGTGCTTCATTGGGTTCATGGAGATTGATCTCGATCCAACGCGCGAGTTGATGTGCGTGTGGGATGCACAAAACCAATTCTGAATCATAGGGAAGCGTATACTCTGCTTTGACCCGAAAATCCTTTACTCCCGGAGGAATAACGACAAAGTCACCGGACAAGTAAATCATCTGTAGATTGCGTTTGTGCTCCACCTTCTCCTTGTCGTTCGGCTTTTCGAACCAGATCCCCAGTCGACTCGAATCGGCTTCGGGTTTTCCGCTGCGAGAGTAATGCATCTGAACAACGATGTCAGAACCAGATGGAATGAACATAGCCGAATCCTCCGGTGATTTAATCGATCGCGTGCCAGGTATGTATCCGCACAAAAATGCCATACGTGGATAACCGTCAGGACGTGGTACCGGGATTCGAAAGCCCATCTTATGGGGATCAAATAAACCATTAATCTTGTCATCTTTGTTGTCAGACACGAGCGGACTTGCGGTCAAGATCGCATCCTCTACGATCTCATGAGGAATGTGCCCAATGAGCGCATGGTGAACAATCTTCCGATTCCTCGGCAGAAACTGTACAGCCCGTACCCTTAGATCTTGTGGGTTATTCAGTTTCAAAACCAAGTTTGCATAGAGGTCACTTCCAGTTGCCCCGAGCGTCGTCTCTTCAACTTGCTCGAGAATCAAATCGGGAGTCCCAAGTTCGCTGTCGAACTGCGAATAGTCCGGTATCGGTTCGAGTTTCGGACCACTAGCTGGGTCACCTTCTGGCTTACCTGCACTGATCCAATCTTTGATCATTTTGATCTGTTCGTCGGTCGGCTTCTGGGGGCCTCTCATTGTCGTTTCGGTTTCAATTTGCGCCGGTGGCATCCGCCGCGCCTCGATTTCGTCAACGCCGAGTTCGATCCAGTCGACAACATCCGAGTAGGTTAAGAGTGAGAACGGAGCCGTATTGTCTGGGCTATGGCAAACTTGGCAATTCGATCGCAGAAAGGGAAGAATGTCGTTGTAGAAAGTAGTTTCGTGTGTCGTATTGGGCTCGGGCACAGCAGGCTCAGGTCGATCAATCGGACAGCCTGCTGGTTCCGTTTTAGGATCTCGAACGGGCCGGTCGGCCAAAATATCCTCTAAAGCATTTCGCAATTCTGGTTCCGGCTCACCTGGTGTCTTTACGCCACGCTCTCGATACCGATCGTCAATGCGCCCTTGGTATAGAACACTCCCTTTTGAATCTACTACCACCACTTCCGGCGTGACAGTGACCCCCATTTGCTTCACCAAATGAAAGTCTTCATCGGTGTAAATTGGAAAGTCGATAGCGTACTCCTCTTTGTACGAATTCAGTTCTTCCAGCGAATTCAATTCGCAGATGATCCCGATGATACGTACGCCCCGCTCACTATAGGCTTGCTGAATTTCTTCCAAGACCGGCCCGTAACGCTGACTGAGCGGACAATCCGGATACAGAAACGCAAAACATACAACCGAACCTTCGGAACCCAAAAAATCTTTGAAAGCTACTTCATTTCCAGCAATATCTTTTGCCTTGAGGTCGGCAAGCGGTAGCTGCAGGGTAGCCGACGGCACCTCCGATTGCTGGTAGCCCCAACCGGCTTTGAAAAACCAGAAGCTTGCGCAAAGACCAAAAAAGAGAATCAACAGTTTGTGTCGGGTCATGAGGGTTTCGCCTCGAGTTGGTTTGGTTGTTGATCGGGAACCTGTTTCGGCCCATGCAAAAGGCGACCCACCCAGGAGTAACGGATTAGCCATTGGTAAGAGACAAGTAAGATCAAGATGGTGATCGCAAGCACAAAAATGAACTTGATCCAACTTGGTACATTCCAATGGACCACCACAAGCTGAGCTGCAATGACAATCGGAATGTGAGCTAAATACAGCCAATAACTCGAATCCGCCACCCACCGGATTTTCCTCGAAGGCGTTTTCACATAATGCTGAAACAGTCCGATCATCCCAAGGGACATTCCACAGGCGAAGAGAGGTTGAAGAACCATAGCGATCAAACGATGGAATCGAGTCGTTAATGCGACAGGAAAGAGAATGAACAATGAAACCAAAATAACCCACCACCAATTCCGCCTAATCCAACTTTGGATCGGCTCGGAGCATCGCATGATGGCGCCGAAGAAAAAGAAACCGGTGTAGTACATCAATAGGTGAGGGCCAGGTAGAAGACCAAATTCCGTATCGGGACCAAAGGTAGCTCCAAACGTCCCCATAAAAAACTGGCCAGCAAGAGTGCAGATCGCCGCAAGTACAATATGGTGGGTTGCCGGTTTCCAACCCATCGTGATAAACAAAACGTAAATCAGAAGTATCCACAAGAGAAAGTTTAGGAACCATAGATGGTCGAAGATTTGGGTATCCACAAGGTGTACAGAAGCACTACCGATCGGGACTATCAGTCGATCCGAGGACCTAGCAGCCCAATACTTTGCGACGATCGACTCGACAAAACTCTTGTGATCGGAACTTAGATGTTGTTGAACGGGTGCAGGATGTTTTGCCAAGTAGGAACTTATTCTTTTTCGTCCTGCTTGAATCTCTTCCGGACTGAGTGTTTTCAAAGCACCAATTAGCTGATAGACATTTGATGCGATATATTCTGATCCCGTAAGTCCTTCGAAAGCATCCCTTCCGCTCTTGTTCGTGATCGATGGATTCGCTCCATGATTCATCAGAAACTCGAACGAATCCGCGCACCCGAAAAAGACTGCGACGTGTAAAGAAGTGTTTCCGGAAGGATCCTGTCCATCAAGCGTCGCTTGATGCTCGTTGAGGATTGTTAGAGCTTCAACGTTGTCGCAAAGACTTGCCCAACCTACAAGCTGCCGGAAAAAGATTCCGTCTTGGTAATTCGGGTCTCCACCGGAGCGAATCCAAGTCTTCAAGAATTCTGAGTCACCCCTAACGATAGATTCGATCACCGGTTCACGGTAAACCGCATCGGACGCGCGCCGAATCACGAACTCGTTGAGGGGAACAATGCACAGAGTCGCTAGTACGAGAGGAATAAAAATCCTCTCAAAACGTTGCCGGATGAGTTTCTTTATGCCACGCTGCTCAAAAACGAGTTGCGTGAAAAAACCGCTCAGGATAAAGAAAAGTGGCATTCGAAAACCATGGATCCAAACACCTGCAATGGCGAGAATCGCATTCGTTTTTTGTTCGTGAATGCTCCAAGGCAATCCAAAAAAACTAACGGAAGCATGCAGTACGATGCCCAAAAGCATCGCTACGCCGCGCAACGCATCGAGATCTGATCGACGGTCTGTCATCGCGACTTCCTTTTGTCTTGGTACTGAAGAATTGCGATGGTCAAGATTGTCGCGACACAGAGTTGCAAAATCAGAGCCAGAATCGGTATCCAAATCGATGGGTTGTACTCTCCTAGATTTCTCCAAAACGACGGTACACCATCTCCTTCACTGCGGCATCCTCGGTGCGCCCAATACAAAGGTGAAAAGACCATCGCAACCCACTTCAACACACCTCCCCTGATCGGCAAAATCGTAGCACTCAAAAGGACTTGCGGAGTAATCAACAACGGAATGTTCATCACCCCCTTGTCCGTCGCATTGACGAGCGCCGAGACAATCAGCCCAATCGCTGCACAGGAAAGTGCAGATAACCAATTGAAGACAAACTCCAAGGGAGCACCCCGTCGATAGGATTCCATTGGAACCTCGCCGCCCAATGCTGCACGCAAATGAAATCCGATCTCCACACAGACGGTAAATATTGCGACTTGTACTGCCAAAGTCATTGCAAGATTGAGGATCTTGGCCAATACATACGGAACGCACCGCAATCCATGAATGCGTTCGAGCTCGAACATCGCTCGCTCTTTCACGATTTCTTTGTACCCAACCACAAACCCCAAAATCATCATGATGATGCTCATCAACGAAATCACTTTGTAGGTCCCAGCCGGGTCGATTACTTCCTTTTCAGGCGCAATTGGTACGCCGTCCGTCAGTGCATCTCGAATCACTCGTTCGGTTGAAGGTTCACGCAAGTGCGCCAGTAGCTTGGGTTGGCTGTCGAGAAACACGCGGATTTGGCTAGCGATAGAGGAGTTTTGCGGCATCGTCTCCGCGTCAATTGCATCGCGAACCTCCCCCCATACATCCGCGAGAACATCTTTCTCCGGTGGGTCAAGAAAACGTGTGATCATCAGTGGCCCGCGAAATGAGGTCGCTGAGAAACTCACTAGCACCAACGCAGCGAGAGCTACGGGCAAGAAAAGGGCAAGTCTTACCGATGCTCGGTCACGAAGCATCGACTCCATGCCGCGACGAAACAATGCTGAGAATTGTTTGGCAAACGAAATCGGCGCAACAACAGTCTCGCTCGTTGGCCTAATGACCTTTTCAAGATTCAAGCCCTGAGATGAAACCGATTCTAAAACTCCCGACGAATACAACACCGACGAGTACAAATGGGACTCGGTCCACTTTCCTCGCCAATACCCAACAGGCTTATCCTCAATTTCAATGTAGATGTCCGAAAGTCGCTTGACTGCAAAGTGACTCAGAGCTTCGTTTGAAGTTCCGAAAAAGACCACTTGTCCATTGCCGATAATCAACAGCTTGTCCGCACGATCGACGTTATCCAAGTGGTGAGTGATCGCGAGAATCGACGTGCCAAGTCGCGATTGCTCTCGAAGCAAGCCCATGATTCGCGCCTCGGTAGCCGGATCCAGAGAACTGGTAGCTTCGTCAAGAATAAGCAACCCGGGATTAGACAGTAACTCCGCAGCCAGACTCGCACGCTTCGCCTCACCACCAGAAAGCAATCGGATTGGCCGATCCGCAACCTCAACTAACCCAAGTTCCTTTAGTGCTTCATTCACTGCCGCGTCCCGGGCTTGGCCTGTGAAAGATTCAGGCAAACGAATCTCCGCTGCATAACCCAACGCACTTCTTACCGTGAGTTCTGGTGGATTAATGTCTACTTGTGGAACATAGCCGATCCTTCCTCGCAAGCTATCACTGGACGTTCCTAGATCCTTGCCATCGATCAGTATCTTCCCAGAGGCTACGCGATGTTCGCCGAGTAACGTGCGAACAAGCGTTGATTTCCCTGCACCGCTCGGGCCCAACACACACACAAATTCACCAGGCTCAATCTGGAAATCGATGTCCTGCAGAATCGGTGCGGGATCCTTTTGGGATTTGACGCTTCCTTCGACCCGCACGGTATCAAAACGAAGCGACAATCCTTGGGATTTGGGAGCAGATTCCATGTCAGAAGCCCTAAAAAGAAAGGAGCCCTGGCCAATCAATAACTCTCAGGCGGTAGAGAATAGGCAAGCTCAATAGGCACGTGTCTATCAATAGTTCTTTACAGGTCGAATAGTAACGCTCACCGCAAAAATTGACTAGTACCGAAACATCTCGAGCCAGAATCCCCCCTGCAGAGGGAAGTAGCGAAACGCTATCTCTACGGCTGTCGACAGGCCTTCGGTGAAGTAATTGTCCTTGAGCTCAGCACATCAGCGATCATGGCTTACCAGTAACGAGGCCAACGAGATAACCGAAATGGCAATCAACTCCATACGTAAAAAAAACACGGGCAAGATGCCCGTGTTTCATGGAATAAAAATGTACTGCGGAATTCGATTAGGAGCCGAATTCGACCCGGCGACGTCCAAGCTGTTCTTGTAGTCGCTGGACAATACTCGTATGCATCTGGCTAACGCGACTCTCGCTTAAATCAAGAGTTGCTCCGATTTCTTTCATCGTCATCTCTTCGTAGTAGTAGAGGATGATGATGAGCCGTTCGTTGCGGTTCAACCCCTTGGTGACCAGTCGCATCAGATCGCTTTTGCTGATCCGACGTGTGGGGTCTTCACTTCGCTTGTCTTCCAAAACGTCGATTTCACGCACGTCTTTGTAGCTATCCGTCTCGTACCACTTCTTGTTCAGTGATACCAAACCGACAGCGGCTGCGTCTGCTTTCATCTTTTCCAGTTCATCGATGGAGATCCCCATCGTGACCGATAGTTCATGGTTGGTTGGTGGCCGACCGTATCTAGCTTCCAGTAATTTGGTCGCTTCATTGAGCTTGCTTGCTTTGCTGCGAACCAGTCGCGGAACCCAGTCCATCGTACGAAGTTCGTCGAGCATCGCTCCGCGAATTCGGGGGACGCAGTATGTTTCAAACTTGACACCCCGTTCCATATCGAAGGCATCGATGGCATCCATCAAGCCGAAGATACCCGCGCTAATAAGGTCGTCGAGTTCGACTCCTTCAGGTAGTTTCGACCGAAGCCGTTCACCGTTGTAGCGTACGAGTGGTGTGTATCGTTCTATGAGTTGGTTCCGCAGTTCGATGTTGGTCGGATCCGCTTTGAACTTCGTCCAGACCTCAGTCATGTCGACATTATGTACTGCAGTTGTCGCCATTCGAACCTCCATGCTTTCTTGGCTATCTCGTCGTGCGCCACTTCGTGAACAACGACCCGACTCTTGCGCATCGAGCTGGACATCCTTGTCCGGCCTGATCGATTTCTCACTGTGGCACTTGAGAGGCGGACTCTACCGACTTCCGCCGACGAATTCCACATCAATTAAGCAAAGATTCAGAAATCCGGTTTGACTTGTTTATCCAGATTACCGAGTCATCACTCTTCTGATGAGAAACCAGCTCCTTGGGGGGTTCCCGAGGCCATAACCAGTGCAAGACTGCCGACGATCCATCCCAGGCAGGATGCGATCAAAAGTGCGAGTAACCCTTGCGACAACACCTGGGCTGTATCCCAACCTTGACCTAGCCCCAACAGCAGTTGGGCGATCAAAGCGGTCAGTCCGTAGGTGGCGGCGGTGAAACGGGCCATCGCTGTTCTCGTACGTGTGATTTACAATTCCGTTGAGCGAGCAAAGTAGCTGCTCGTCGCAGCACTGCTTTACTGGCTTTCCCTTTCGAGAAAACCAACAAAAACAAGCGTCGACGAAACTACACTTTGTCCGCGAAGTTTCTATCGGCGTAGAATGGATGGACTCTGCAGCCTAGCAGATGATTTTTTTCAAACTTCTCGAACCATTTTCTAAACAACTGCCCGGCTTCCCTAAACTACCAACGACGTTCTCTTCGACCTCTTTACTACCTCTAAACAACAAACAAAAAACCATGGCAAAACACCATACTCCAGGCTTCCTGAAACTTGTCCAAGACGCTCGCGCGAACATTGCCGAATGCACCATTCAAGAACTCAAGCAACGTCTTGATGCTCCCAACCCACCCGTCTTGATCGACGTACGAGAAGAAAGCGAATTTGCCGCAGGACACGTTCCAGGCTCCGTTCACTTGAGCAAAGGAATCATCGAGCGAGATATCGAAACCCGCTACCCGGATACTTCCACCGAACTATATCTCCTTTGCGGTGGAGGATTCCGTTCCGCACTGGCCGCCGATAACCTTCGCAAAATGGGCTATACGCGTGTCGTCAGCGTCGATGGCGGTTGGCGCGGTTGGACTGAAGCCGGTTACCCAGTACAACAACCCTCGTCCCAAACCTAGACGTGATTGCGTCACTTCGCCGATCCAGACTCGTTTCACCACAAAAACAATCAGCCAATGCTCGTCTCAGCCATCCAACACCCTGCGGTTCCCTCGCTATCTATCGAGAACTCAGGTTCTTTGGCACTGCGAAACGAGCTTGCGAAAGACGCGTTCAAGAAACGGCGAATCGAAGGCTTGCGATGCGAGATTCCTTCGAAAGTCAATTTGTACCTAGAAGTTCTCGGACGACGACCCGATGGTTACCACGATCTCGATACCATCATGCATGCAGTCGACTTGACCGATCTATTAGAGATTTACCCCAGCGAAACGTCGGCAATTGAATTGTGCATCGATACGAGCGAGGCACAACAAATCACAGCGTTCAGCGACCAGAACACGGCTTGCGATCGAGCATTTGACATTCCCTCCGATGCCAGCAATCTGATTGTCCGCGCGCTCGAATCACTCCGCAAGGTACTTGCTACATCGAATCAACAACTGCCGGGTGCCAAAGTAATCCTTCGAAAACGGATTCCGTCACAAGCCGGGTTGGGGGGTGGTAGCGCGGATGCTGCTGCCGCCCTTGTATTAGGCTCCCTGCTATGGGCTCAGAAGGTCGATTTTTCATCTATTCGCTCTCTGGCTGCACAACTCGGTAGCGATCTTAACTTCTTTATCGACGGCCATTCTGATCTCGTCTGCAATTCTGATCGGAGCTCACTGCGTAGTTGGACTTCAAGATGCACAGGTCGAGGGGAATGCGTTGAACCTTTAGATATCGACCTTCATCTGCACGGCGTAATCGTGCATCCACGCGAAGGTTGCAACACCCAAGCGGTATTCTCTCGATTGCGAAACGACGGAGCACTCGATGGTCCTCGACGCACCCCAGAGCGACTCCTTGAGGCCCTTGCAGTACTTTCATCCGCAGGTGCAACCAATCCTTCGGCAAACGATTGGAATCAGCTCGGCAGCTTGCTGTATAATCGGTTGGATGACGCGGCGAAAAATACAACCGCTTGGGTACAACGCGCAGCAATTCGGCTTGATCGCTACAATCCGCACGGTCAGTGCCTAAGCGGTAGTGGATCAGCCCGGTTTTGCTTGTGCTCGAGTCGGGAGCAAGCCGACGAAATAGCTGAAGAAATACTTAAAGAGGGAGACTACCGAGCCTATTCGGTATCCAGTTGGCGAACGCCAGCATTGACCCAGCAGGTCGATCAGGTTTGGACTTCAACGGAATGAGAAGCATCGAGATGGACATTACTGAGGTTCGTATCAAGTTGATGGAAGAGTCGGAGGATCGCTTGCGAGCCTTCTGCTCCATCACCTTTGATCAAGCGTTTGTTGTGCGAGATTTGAAGATTATCGAAGGGACCAATGGTCCTTTTGTGGCGATGCCCAGTCGCAAGATGACCGCCCGGTGCGGACGCTGCGGCTACAAAAACCACATGCGTAGCAACTACTGCAATCAATGCGGAACGCGGCTCCGTGGCCAAGATCTTCGGGATATCGAAGGCGCACCGAACAAGTTCTATGCGGATATCGCTCATCCCATTAATCAGGCTTGCAGGGACCAAATCCAACAGTCTGTCATTCGAGAATACCAACTCGAACTCGAACGTGCCAAGCAGCCGGGATACGTCTCTCGATACGACGAAGAATATGTTGAACAAACCGTTCATCCGGGACCGGGGATGGGTAAATCGGCCATTCCAAGACCTCATTTATTCGACAAACCCGCAGTGGTAGAACCTTTTACTGAGCCAAAAGAGGCAACACCCGAACCAATCGAAGGTGATTCAACCTCCGATGCTGCATCCTTTGGTGACGGGGTTTTTTGATCCATGCATCGACATGATGCTTGGTTGATTGGATTCGTTCGTTCGCGATCATTCGATGAGATTCCGAATTCGCTCTCGGATCAGCCAATCTTCACAGCACAAGCACTCTTGCCTTGGAACGGCTACGGCGCTGCGGATCCATTTGCACTCTGGGTCGATGGTACTTGCTACGTGTTTTTCGAAATGCTCGTGCGAGGCCAACAAAACGCGGTGATTGCGGTCGCATCGAGCAACGACCTGGAGCATTGGCAAGTCGACGGCGTTGCAATTCAAGAACCGTATCACTTGTCCTATCCGTTTGTCTTCGAATATGCCGGCCAGATCTACATGATGCCCGAATCGAAGTCTCAGCGACGCGTAGATCTATACCGCGCCGTTGACTTTCCATTGCGATGGGAAAAAGTCGGACCGTTGATTCATGGACGCGTGATGGACGCAAGCTTGGTCGAGCATGAAGGACGGTTTTGGATGTTCGCCGGTTGGCACTCCTATTGGATGCGTTTGTTCTACGCGAATTCTCCCCTGGGCCCGTGGAAAGCTCACTGGCAGCCCATAGCAAGGCTTTACAGCAAACGCGACGTGCGGCCTGGAGGACGACCAGTTAAGGTCGGTCGGTCATTGATTCGATTCGCCCAAGACAATCGCAAGCACTATGGCCATCAGTTGCGAGCTATGCAAATTGTGAAAATGAACCGCTTGTGGTTCCGCGAGCAAGCTTGGGTTGGATCAATGACCAAATCGAACGAGCCTTTTCTATCCCCAAAACAGGATTGTTGGTATGCTCGTTGCTTGCATCATTTAGATGTCGGGTTTTACAACGACCAAGCCAATGGGCATTGGCTTGGTTTCTTTGATGGCTACTAATACGGTTGGACAGCGGCTTCGAGCCTCGATCCAAGCAACATCGAATTCTCCCTACTACGGTTGCAATTTGAAATTCGGTATACTCTTCGGTGCGCGCGTTCATTTGAAAGTTAGCGTCGCCGGAATTTAAACAGTCTTAGGAAGCTTTCTTGGGTTAAGGCAATGAAGTCGCAATTCAAATCATTCGCAGGTTTGCAACAGATCCTTTTTCTCGTGGCCTTCTTGGTCGGAGGTACGCAATTAGGATTTTCTCAACAGCGTTGGAGCGTCGAGCAAGCCAAACAGTGGGAACAGAAACATGGTTGGCTAGTTGGCGCAAACTACATCCCAGCGTATGCCATCAACCAGTTGGAAATGTGGCAAATCGGAACCTTCGATCTAGAGCGCATTGACCAAGAGCTTCAGTGGGCACAAAGCCTCGGCTTTAACTCCATGCGAGTCTTTTTGCACGATTTGCTCTGGACGGGTGATGGTAAGGACTTACTCGAACGAATGGAGCAGTTTTTGTCCATCGCTGAAAAGCACAAGATTGGAATAGTGTTTGTACCATTTGATTCGGTTTGGGATCCTCAGCCGGTTGCAGGCAAGCAGCGGGCACCGAAACCTGGTGTGCATAATAGTGGTTGGGTTCAAAGCCCTGGTGCTGCAACTCTTAGCGATCCGAACAAGCATGTGCTTGTGAAACCCTACCTGCAAGGGATACTCAAGCGGTTCAAAGACGACCCGCGTATCCAAGCATGGGATTTGGTCAATGAGCTCGATAACGACAATGCAAATTCGTATGGTCGCAATGGCACAAAAGCCGAACTGCTCAATAAGGCCGAGATGGGGACGTTATTCGCCCAGCGATGCTTCGAGTGGGCGCGAGAAGTTGCACCGTCACAGCCGCTAACGTGTGGCGTATGGATTGGACTTTGGGAAGACGAGAGCAAGCTCAGTGCGATGGAAAAACTCTGCTTGGAGCAATCCGACATCATCACTTTCCATAACTATGGCGATGGAGAAAGTCTCAAGCGAGCGATCAAAGCGTTGCGTCGATACGACCGTCCAATTCTGTGCACGGAATACATGGCGCGAGGCAATAATAGTCACTTTGATCCGAATCTAGCGATCATGAAAGAAGCGAATGTCGGAGCGCACAATTGGGGATTTGTCGACGGCAAGAGTCAGACAATTTATCCTTGGGATAGTTGGCAGAAACCCTATGCAAAGGAGCCAGAGCTATGGTTCCACGACATTTTCCGTCGGGACGGTACGCCGTATCGACAAACCGAGGTGGACTACATTCGCTCGGTAACCGGCGTTGATAAACGGTAGCGTAAGTAGAGTAATTGGACTGCAGTGAGGCCTAACAGGAACGAACGGTTGTGCTGATGAGGTTATAGCACCAGATTGGTTTGTCTGTTTTTAGGCTTTTGAGGAATTATCGTGGATACGCGTATAGAATTATTGTCCCCATTCGTTCTCTTGCTCGGATAACGCTCAATTCGTTTGCGACAAGAGTTTTTCGATTACGCGCCCGAGTACCGTACCACTGAGCACGAGTTGGAATTCAATTCACTAGTCCAAGCCCGATATCCTTCACCGAAGATATATCCTCAATAACCTTTTTTTTAGGTTCGTTCAGCTTAGAATTTGAGGTGTGGCCCATTAATGCTTTTAGAGCTTTGGAGATACAGCGATGCGACCTCAATGGATGCCTTGGATTCCAGCCATTTACTGCTCGGCTTTGTGCATGATCACTTTGGTTTCGGATATTGTTGGTAAGTCCCTGACCGGAGAAGGAAATACGGGGATGATCGCATTCTTGTGTTTCCTACCAATCTGTTTCTTTCACATCGGTGGGATGCTCAAGAGCCTTCAGGAAGAGAATTCAACTTTGAGAAGCAAGCTAGAAACGATGCAATCGGTGTCTCACACAGAACCGACCTAACCCAAAGGCCGTCAAATCGCTATTTCGATTGGTTCCAGGGACGTACTCTGAGCCATTAATCGCGAGCACCGGGTGGTTTGGTTGAGCCGGAATGCGCGAGCACCGGGTGGTTTTTTGAGCCGGAATGCGCGAGCAC
>CAZACJ010000048.1:0-38432 GCA_964483385.1 uncultured Pirellula sp.
AGGACTTTCACCCGGCTGATTAAACACCATCGAAGGCGCACTCGCGGATCGCTCCCGCGATCAGAGTCCCGAACTAATGAAGGCACCGAATTCCCAAATTGGTGACTCCATCGAAATCAAATACCAAAACGTTTCTTTGAATGGCGGCGGGCCTTAAAACTTGCAACACGGATCGCAGGAGCGATCCGCGACAATGGGGTGCGAAGGCTATCATTCACCTTTCCGGGGTTGTAAAATATTACAGTTCGGCTTACAAGCCATTCCACTCCCCAACGTCGCCTTTCCTTTCCTACTGCAACTCTGCTGGATACTCCCTCCCATGCGTCCCACGCTGATCCATCCAATGTCCTTCAGATTCCAAACCGCCTTCCCTCTGGCTCTCTGCCTCTTCCACTGCTGCACCTATTTTCTCGCCCCCGCTGCCCTCGCTGAACTACCAAACGCCGCGCCCGATTTCCAAACCCAAATCCGTCCTATCCTCTCCAACCGTTGCTTCGCTTGCCACGGTCCCGATGAAGCGACCGTCGAGTCGGGTCTACGCCTCGACTCTCAAACCGCTTCTCGGACCACTGCTGACTCCGGAAAAATCGCGGTCGTACCCGGTGAGCCCTCGAAGTCGGAACTTATGATCCGCGTATTGTCTCAAGACGATGATATCCGGATGCCACCCCCTCACTTCGGTGAAAAACTCTCCGAGAAAGAAACCGCACTCCTTCAAGCTTGGATCCAAGCCGGTGCACCCTACGCAAACCATTGGGCTTATGATCCACCCCGTAAACCGATTTTGCCCGACCCTGTCACTACCAACGACCCAAACAACCAACCCTTCGCCCTTTGGAATCAACACCCCGTCGATCGATTCCTCGCTCGAAAACTTCATGAGAAAGGCTGGGCTCCCGCCCCCGCCGCCTCCCCTCGTATGCTCCTACGCCGCGTCAGCCTCGATATAACGGGCTTGCCCCCCTCCCAAGAACTCCTCGATGAGTATCTTGCGAACCCAACTCCAGAAGCCTTCGAACGCGCTGTCGATCGACTACTCGCCTCCCCAGCCTACGGGGAACACTGGGGACGTCGCTGGCTAGACCTCGCTCGCTATGCTGACTCCGCCGGATATGCAGACGATCCACCTCGCACCATCTGGGCCTACCGCGATTGGGTCATCCGTGCCTACAACGCAAACATGCCGTTCGATCAATTCACCATCGAACAACTCGCCGGTGATCTACTCCCAAACCCCACTCTTGACCAACTCGTCGCTACCGCATTCCATCGCAACACCCTCACCAATAACGAAGGTGGGACCAACGACGAAGAATTCCGAAACGTCGCTGTCGTCGATCGTGTCAATACAACAATGGCTGTCTGGATGGGGGTTACGATGGCCTGTGCGCAATGCCATAGCCACAAATATGACCCCATCTCCCAAAAAGAATATTTCCAAGTCTTCGCAGTGCTGAACCAAACCGAAGACGCGGATCGGGGCGACGAATCTCCAATCCTTCAATGGTTCTCTTACGAACAACGCGCTCGTAAACAACAACTAGAATCCAAACGGGAAACCCTTGAATCCCAACTCGATTCACCCGCACCGGAACTTGCCGATGCTCAATCGAAATGGGAATCGTTGCTTCGGACCAACACCCCTTGGACACTTACCTCTCCTCTCTCTTTGCAACCACCCGTCCTACAAACGAAATCTGGCGACGCAATCACCGCCTCACCCGATGGCCTGATCTCTCTCGAAGGAAAAGCTAATAACGATAGCTTGACCATCGAAGTCCCATTGCCAGAAAACTTCTCGCCGCAATCTGTCACCGGATTGCAGATCGAATCGGTCCCCGATCCTGCTCTCCCTGGCCAAGGTGCCAGCTACGGCGATGGTAACTTTGTCCTTACCAACCTCACCGCATCCTTCCACCAGAATCCACGTCAACGCCCCGTGGCACGTTACATTCGTGTCGAACTACCCGGCAAAGATAAGATTCTGTCCCTTGCAGAAGTCCAAGCTTGGAGCGGTGCGGAAAACGTTGCCCTGAAAGGCAAGGCGACCCAAAGCTCTGAAATACTCGGTGGTGCTCCATCGCGCGCCATCGATGGAAACACTTCAGGGAAATGGGAAGAAAATTCAGTTACACATACCAACACCAGCGAGAACCCTTGGTGGGAACTGGACCTGGGACAACCCGTTCCGCTCGATCGTATCGCTCTGTTCAATCGGACTGACAACGGCTTGATGAATCGCTCCACCGGCGCATTGGTTAAACTTCTCGACGAAGCTCGCAAGGAGATCTTCAACAACAACATCGGTAAAGGAGAAGCCGAACACAACGTTCCGCTCGAACAGCAGGTCATCTGGCAACCTTCGTTCGCCGCCAGCGACTTCGCACAAGCCGGCTTTCCTCCCGAACACGCGATCGATGCAGACCCCAAAACTGGATGGGCCGTCGGCGGTGCGATCGATCAACCCCATCGTTTGAGCATCGCCGGCTCGACCAGTGGCACTCCTAACCCGAACGACGCTTCGACCAACTCAAACGCCCCGTGGGTCCTGCGACTGAACATCGCCTTCGATTCGCAATATCCAAAACTGGTTCTAGCTCGTTTCCGCATCGCCGTAACCAACGCCAACGAACTGAAGGATCAATTGCGTGTCCCGACCAAGTTCCGCATGATTGCGGCTGATCCGGCTCGAACCCCGAAAGACAACGAAGAACTTCATCGGTACTTCGTCCGCGAAATCGCCGAAGCACGCCAACCCCTACGCGATGAACTGCGTGGCATCCAAAGCGAACTTGCTGCGATGAAACCTGAAACCACTGTCCCAATCTTGCGCGAACTCCCCGAAAACAAACGTCGTGAGACGAAGATTCAGCTTCGTGGGAACTATAAAGTTACCGGTGAGACGGTCACCCCAGGAGTCCCCCAGGCCTTCGGCCAAGGTGATTCACAAGTCACAGACCGACTCAGCCTCGCCAAGTGGCTGGTCTCAAAAAACAATCCATTAACGGCCCGCGTGCAAGTCAACCGAACTTGGGAGTACCTCTTCGGCGTCGGAATCGTGCGTACGAGCGAAGAATTTGGTTCCCAAGGTGACTTGCCAACCCATCCGGAACTGTTGGATTATCTTGCGGTGGACTTCATGGAAAACGGTTGGGACCAAAAACAGCTCATCCGAACGCTGGTGCTTTCCCAAGCCTACCAGCAGAGCTCCAGTGTTACCCCCGAGCGCTACGAAGCCGACCCGGAAAATGTTTTCGTCTCGCGCGGTCCTCGCTTCCGTGTCTCTGCAGAACAAGTCCGAGACATGGCATTGTGGTCGGCGGGTCTGTTGACCGAAAAGTACTTTGGGCCGCCTACCCGTCCCCCACAACCCAACATGGGCTTAAGCGCAGCCTTCGGCTCTCGAACCGACTGGGAGACAAGCCAGGGGCCTGATCGGTATCGCCGGGCTGTGTACACCCAATGGCGTCGAAGTAATCCCTACCCATCGATGGCTACCTTCGATGCCCCCAATCGGGAAGTCTGCGTATTGAAACGCGACCGCACCAATACGCCCCTTCAAGCACTCGTGACGATGAACGATCCTGCGTTTATGGAAGCCGCCCAGGGGCTTGCTCGCCGAGTCCTAATCCAAGAAGCAGCGGCAAGCCAAAGTGATTCGGAAAAGCTTGCGGCTATGTTCCAGTGGGTGCTCAGCCGCTCACCGGAGGAACGGGAACGAGCCACGCTTGGGAAACTAATCGAATCGACTCGCGAGAAGTTCGCCAAGGAAAGTGAGCAAGCGATGAAGCTTGCAACCGATCCAATTGGGCCACTACCCGCTGGTGCCGATGCAGCCGAATTGGCTACTTGGACGCTTGTCGCAAACATTTTGCTCAACCTCGACGAGTTCTTGATGACCCCCTAAGCCAAATGTCAGCAGCAATAACTGTGCAGCTTGCACAGTGAATAAATCAAACCGTCTGCAAATCAAATCGAATTCAAAGCAAATATCCGCCGACCATCACCGTAGCGAACTGAGAATAGAATCATGGAACGACCGATCCACGACCACTTTGCAATGCAAACCCGCCGAGCGTTTCTCTCCGGGACCGGTTTGAGTCTCGGTGCGGTAGCACTTGCAGATATCCAAGGCAAGCTAAACGCTTCGGAAATTGACCGGCCATTGGCACCGAAGTCCCCTCATTTTCCAGGCAAAGCGAAACGGGTGATCTACCTGCACATGACAGGCTCACCCCCAAACCTGGATTTGTTCGACTACAAGCCCAAACTCATCGAGCTCGACGGCCAAGACGCCCCTGCATCGGTACTTCAAGGGAAAGAATTCGCGTTCACGACCGGCACCCCAAAACTGCTTGGTACCAAACATGAGTTTGAGCGGGTCGGAAAAGGTGGATTGTACTTGAGCGATTGCTTGCCACACCTCAAGACGGTGGCAGATGAAATGTGTTTGGTGCACAGCGTTTACACCGAACAATTCAATCATGCTCCAGCCGAGTTACTTATCTACACTGGCTCGCCTCGCAGTGGCAGACCTTCTTTCGGGTCCTGGGTCACTTACGGCTTGGGATGTGAGAATGAAAATCTTCCCGCCTTCGTGGTGTTGATCAGCAGTGGTGTACAACCCAACGGAGGAAAGAGCTCTTTCGGCAGTGGCTTCTTGCCAAGCGTCTACCAAGGGGTCCAATGCCGCTCCCAAGGGGAACCGGTATTGTTCGTCTCGAATCCACCCGGAGTCGACCGCGAACTGCGCCGCAAGAGCCTCGACGCCCTCAACGAACTCAATGCGATCCAAGCTTCTGAGTTTGGGCATCCAGAAACGATGACTCGTATTTCTCAGTATGAGTTGGCTTATCGTATGCAGACGAGTGTCCCCGAAGTCATGGACATCAGCAAAGAGACCCAAGCGACACTCGACGCTTACGGTGCCAAACCGGGGATGGCGAGTTTGGCCAATAACTGCTTGCTCGCTCGTCGTTTGGTGGAATCGGGGGTGCGCTATGTTCAGCTGTTCGACTGGGGATGGGATTTCCACGGCACTGGCCCCGGCGAAGACATTCGCGATGGGTTAACCAAAAAGTGCGAGACGATGGATCGCCCGGTTGCTGCTTTGATCAAAGACCTTAAAGATCGCGGAATGCTCGACGAGACACTTATCATCTGGGGGGGCGAATTCGGCCGCACACCGTTCCGTGAAGGACGTACCGCAAATGGAGCCTCGCTCGGTCGCGATCACTATCCGGATTGTTTTACGATGTGGATGGCGGGAGGTGGCATCAAGGGTGGGTTTGAATATGGGCAAACGGATGAACTTGGTTTCTCCGTTGCAGAGAATCCTGTGCATATCCATGACTTGCAGGCCACTTGGATGTATGCACTAGGATTCGATCACACGAAACTGACTTATCGATTCCAAGGTCGAGACTATCGATTGACCGATGTTCACGGCAACGTGCTTTTCCCGGTCTTGTCCTAATCGAGGACCAAGGCAAAAAATAAGGGGCAACCCATCTTCTGCCGACTATTTTACAAGCCCGATTGCCGAATAGAGTCATAGATCATGCCGCAGCTTAGCATTAAGAATCCCGAGTGGAATGGAAGTATTGCGTTAACTGTCGATGACTTTGTCCCAACGAGTATGGTTTTAGCGTTGGCGTATCCGTTTGTGACAGACCCGCAGGGATTTGCCCAAGCGACACAGACGGGGCTTGATGCATTTCCACACCTTACGGGTAAACTTGACGGAGATTGGATGTCGATGGACTATCGCATCGTTCCGTCGTCAGAGTCGATCCAGGTCGAGTTCGAGGCCACAGATGAAGAACTAGGGCTCTCGCAATTACAGTCGTTATCCGCATCAGAGATTTTGAAACGGTTCGGTCCATCAATTGCTAGAGATGTTGACTTATCCCAGTTCGCCGAAGGGCTTCCGTTATTTGCCGCGCGTTTGACTAATTTACCCCGGGTGCCGATGAGTATTGTGGTATTGATGGTTTCTCACATCGCCATAGATGGTGTTGGTTTAGCGATGTTTTTGAACCATTGCATAGCAGGAACGACGGGAGAGAAAGCACGATATAGCGTGACTCACGACCGCAGCGTCTTGCAAAATGTTCTTTTGGATACGGGGGCTAACAGCAAAACGGGAGGTCTTACGGTACCGGTCGAATCGATCCGCTTGCCATCCCACTACTCCGCATTCGATCTTGCGAACCTTCCCGAAATGATGCAAGCTTGGGAGAGCACGATGAGTCAGTCGACCGAATACTGGACCGTCGGGATTGAAAACGTTGACATATTTGATTCGAATGGAATAACTCCCACACGAACAGGCGTTTCGGCTTTGCTCTCTCATTGGCTTGCGGAATACAATCCCGCATATCAAGAATTAGCCTTGTGGTGCAATACGCGAGGGTTGCTCGGTATCCCAAAAACGTATACTGGCAATACCGGTTGTTACTTGCACCTTCCCTTGGTTTCAATGAGTCCAACTGAGATTGAACGATCGTTGCACGGCGTAGCGACACCCAAAGGTTTTGCTGAGATTACCAATACGTACCGTGCATTGAAACAAGCCGAATTGAATGGGATTTTGCCACTTTGGAACGGGATGCGTCCGGAAGTCTTACCTTTGAATATGGTAACTTACCCGAGAATGTCATCGGATGTGGCTGGAGTTCCTCCTAGTTTTGCCAAAATGCTAACCAGGAATTTACATGGTCTTCGAACAGCAGGCACACCGGACGGGAAGGGGGTAATGGTCGAAGCGACTTTGCCTGACGCAGAGAAAGAAATGTTAGTGCAGCGTTGTAAGCAATTGGGTATTCTATCCAATGTAGCGTCGTGACCTTCGAAATCCAAAGTTAGGAACGCAGGTAGCAACTACCTCACGAATCCGTCCAAGCACACTATTGTGGATTCCCATGGATTCTATTGTTCTGCTTATTCTTTTCTTCGTTACCGGCAAGTTTGCTTCATGGTGGGTCTATCAATCGTGCTGGAGTACTAGGGTCCATAAACAGCCCATTCATAGTATTGGACTAGGGGCATTCAAAACCCCTGTAACAGTCATATTGGTTGTGTTGAGCTTCTTGATTCTCTATCCATTGAGTTGGGAACAGCTACCACACTTGTTTCCTGTTCTTTGCACGAGTATCTGGGTACTGAGTTTAAGCGCAGTGTTGAGGTTAGGAGCGGTCGATCTTGATTCATTCTTTCTTTTTGATCGATTCATGATTTTAGTGCTCGCAATTCTTGCGACCTTTCATCCCTGCATATTGCTTCCATGGCTGCTGTATACATGTCGCTTTCAATACGTCGTCTCGTCGTGGAGTTTATCACCTGGCTATTCGAATCTGCTGGGCTTTGAGTTCCTTCGGATGACCATTAGTAGTATTGTCGCAATCTGTTTTTTTGCGAGGATCATACCCACTGTACAAGGGACGGAGTTTTTAGATTTTGCTACAAGTGCAACGAGCAATTGGGAACCGATTTCATTCACTGCAGTCCTGAGCTTGCAAGCCTCCACGTACGTGAATCATGCACTTGCGAAATGCTGGCTGGGGAAAAAATGGTATTCTTGGATATGCCATAATCGAATCGAATGTCTGTTCGTGAATGCTTATCTGCGAGGTTGGTGGATGGGATGGCTGAGCTCGGCCCAAGTTCTGCGAATCGCAAAACAGATTGGCAGAGGGCGAGTGTATTGTTGTGCCGCAGCGTTAGGATTGGAATTTGCTTTTCTTTTTCTGTTACTAGATCAAAACTTCGCTTGTTTGCTATGGACTGCCGCTATTGCTTTTCATGTCGCTGTATTTCTCATGACGGGGCTCTTGGCGTATCACTATGTAGTCAACCATCTAGTCTTAATAGGCACAGTAATCGGAATTTGGCCAATCGAGCGAGGGCATTTGATATTACTGCCACAAGTAGAAACCGCGTTTGGCATCGCATTGTGGATTGGTTCAGCACTCTGCATCGCTGTAGCTTGGGTGTGGGTTGGATCGATCCGATGGCGGATTTACCAAGAGTACATCGCGACGGGGCATGCCGGTCGGTGGGCTAAGCTAGGAGACGCCGCCGATCTATTGATGGCATGGTGGGACAGCCCAGCGATGCGTATGTATAGTTACCGAGTCCGCACAGTAACCGGGGAAACTTGTGCGGTCCCAGTCTGCCGATTGGTTCCTTACGATACGATTTTGACGGACATCCACACTCATGCGATGTTACTGAATATGCATTCAGAGTTCGACACAAAGCTTGCGATCGATCGCCAGATCTTGCGTACCGGAGTATGGGGCATGGTACGAACAGAAGAAGAACGAGAAAAACTTTATGCACTCCAGGACACTCCTGAGAAACTGCAATCCACGTGGCTTGGGCCTTGGTTTGCCAATTCACCACAGAACTATTGGTCACCACAGAACTATTGGTGCTTGAGAGAGGGGATGATAAAACCTGCTTGTCTCGAAGGGCTGTGGAACCTATTCGACGGCATACGTCGCAACATAAACAATCCGCTTTATCGCGTGTGCATGAACTGGCCTCACTTTCCTGGTGAAGACTTGGTCCCGGATATCCCGCCAATCACCCCTGAACCACTTCCTATCTATAGTTTTGACAAGTCATTTGATCGTGTAGAAATTGTTTGTCACAAGACATTTTACGATGGCACTCGGTTGCTTTTACTAGATACCGCTCTGGTTGGTACTATGGAGTGGAGCACTGCGTCGAAAGCTTAGGAGTTACAACCGCATGTCAGAAGATTCAAACGCCCTGCATTTAGAGCGAGTCGTCGCACAGTACACCGAACAAGGGGCCGATTTTTTTTATCGTTGCGTCATGGGGGATGGTGGAGGAGACATCCATTACGGCATTTACCAAGACAACTCGGATACGATGCAACAAGCGACACAGCGATCTAGTAGAAGATTATTGGAGATCGCGGTCAAGAAACGGCAGGCAAGCTGTTTCGCCAAAGGTGCGGCAAGCCCCACCGCATTTACGGGAACCAATGGCGGTGAAAATAGTTTAGTGAATTTGCAAAAGGTTGAGATTTTGGAACTGGGTTCTGGTACCGGATCAACAGCAAGGTGGCTGGCTCGTCAAACCGATTGCCGGGTTACCTGTGTAGATCTATGTCAACAACACAGTTTGCTCAATCTGCAGCAAATTGCTGCGGAAGGGCTTGAAGATCGCGTCGCTGTTCACACGGGAATGTTTGAGCAACTACCGAATTCCTGGTCAGGACGGTTTGATTGGGTGTGGAGTCAAGAAGCGATCTGTCACGCTCGCAAAAAAGGGGATGTGTACAACGAAGCGAAGCGAGTATTGAAACCAGGTGGGATATTTGTTTGCTCAGATATCTTGTACAGTGACCAGTGCCCCGCGAGTGCTTTAGAGGCATTTACAAACGTGAATGCCGTAACTCGCTTGGAAAGTCGCAAGACAATGGAATGGGAGTTAACCCGCGCGGGCTTCATTGAGATTGAGTATGAAGATTGGAGCGATCAATTACCGGAGAATTTCCGCAGAATGCTAGAGCAGATCGAGAAGCATCGCAGGGAACTGATTTCCACGGGAGTCTCCGAGGACTTGATTGAACGATTTGCAGAAGCATTACGCTTGCGGTTAACTTGGGCTCCAAGTGAAGTGTTATGTTGGGGTGCATTTGTTTGTCGGGCGGCTTAGGAGCAAAAGGGGGCTTCATGACACCCGACACCTCGATTCTTCTAGCCACCATCTTCCTGCCTCTATCTTCTTGCCAAATAAAAAACCCCGGCGGGCTTGATGGGCTCGCCGGGGTTTTTGATTTTCAAATTCAGGATGTAGATCTAGATGCAGACTAGTCCAAGAATCCAACGAGTTCTTGCGACCTGCTAGGCTGTTGCAGCTTCCGCACCGCTTTGGCTTCGATTTGACGGATACGCTCGCGGGTGACCTTGAAGATGTGGCCAACTTCTTCGAGGGTGTAGCTATATCCATCGCCGAGGCCGTAACGGAGCTTGATGATTTCGCGTTCTCGGTAGCTGAGGGTTTTCAGAACCGAGTTGATGCGATTTCGAAGCATTTCTTGGCCTGCGCCGATAGCGGGGCTTTCGGCCGCGCCGTCGGGAAGCAGATCTCCGAACTGGCTGTCTTCGCTATTTCCTACTGGACGATCGAGGGAAATCGGGTAGCGGCTCATAGCGAGCACGCGGCGAGCTTCCTCAACGGTGGTCTCAGCACGTCGCGCGGTTTCTTCGAGGGTCGGTTCGCGTCCGAGTTCTTGTAGCAGTTGGCGCGAGACATTCCGAACGCGGGACATGGTTTCGACCATGTGAACCGGGATCCGAATGGTTCGGCTTTGGTCCGCCACAGCCCGGGTAATGGCTTGACGGATCCACCAAGTTGCGTACGTGCAGAACTTGAAACCGCGACGATACTCGAATTTATCGACGGCCCGCATCAAACCTGCGTTGCCTTCTTGGATGAGGTCCAAGAAGCTCAACCCACGGTTACGATACTTTTTGGCGATCGACACAACCAAACGCAGGTTGCCTTCGCTGAGTTGCTTTTTCGCTTGTTGATATTCCGTAAAAACCTTTTTGACCATGTTGACGCGGTTGCGCAACGAGGTGGGGGTTTCTTGGGTGGCAACGAGGATTTGGCGGTACTCGCGACGTAATTGAGCCAACTGAGAAGGAGCGACTTGGTGGGACTTGAGAGTCGCCAAATCATGCTTGATCTCGTCGATGCGTGCGGACAATCGTTCGAGAACACCGATCATGGCTTCGATCCGCTGGGTTCTCAGACCGAGTTCTTCGATCAACCGAACGGCTTTACGACGTCGGCGACCAAGGCTGGTCCAAGCTTCTGCACGTTTTTTCGCGGGCAGAGAGCGGCTTAGGGCATCACGGTAATCTCGGCGATTGCGTTTGAGCAACACGTCCAATGTCTTCAGATTATTGGGTAGTCTTCCCAAAATCTGGTCTTTCTCAAGCCGATCGGTTACGGAGACTTGGACCGTACGATCGAAGGGTAGTTCCCCGGTGTGAACACGGCGGAGAATCTTGTACGCATATTGAATGACGTAATCACACTCGAGGAGTTTGGTTCGGAATCGTCGTCGGGTGACTTCGATCTTCTTTGCCAAACGAATTTCCTCTTGGCGCGTGAGCAACGGGATTTCTCCCATCTGCGTCAAGTACATGCGAACTGGATCATCCGACCACGTTTCAACGTCATCCATCCCGGCGAGCAAATCATCTTCGCTCTCGAGTTGGACTTGGTCTTCCGGGACCACAACGTCGACTACGGTATCGGTCAGCTCATCGCCTTCTTCTTCAAGCGATAGTTTGCGTAAGCCATCCAAGTCATCAGCGCTGCGCGGCAGATCATCATCGAAATCCAACAGGCCGTCGAACAAGGTCATAGTTCCTCAAACCACGAAAGGAATGCAGGAGAAGTCGGTCTATTCAAGCGAAGGACTGGCTTCTTCCCAGCGATGCCGACCCAAAGTCTTGAGCAAGGCAAAGGAAGTGTAGCACCGTTATCGCAGTAGATCGAAATCTCGATTGAATTGGTAAATAATTACGATTGCGCGAAGCCTGCCATGGCCTCTGTCGAGTCAGAGCCTCCGACTGCAATTCGGCTATCTCACGAAACGTTCCCCATCCTAATTCGTTAAAAACGAAGAGTGAAGAATTTCGTAAAGAAAACCGCAATGCTTGCCACATCAGTCGATTTTTACTGATGGACTGGAACACGACCAAATTCGAACTTCCCAAACTCGAGCTTCCCTGCTGCCCAAGGACAATCCGCTTGCCCATGACCATCCAATTTCTAGGTACCCGCAGTCCGGCTCTCCCGTTGCTATTCACCCGGCGATTCATTCCTTGGTCGTGTTCTTTTAGCGTTGGAATCGGTCGAGAGCCATCTCAAGAGGCTAGTCTAAGCGACCGTTGCTTTATCTGACGCGAATGAGGGATCGTCGAAGCTTAGGCGTGATCTTTCGTAATCTTAGGGGACGAGCGGTTATTCGGACTCGGACGCGGTTTATCAAGTAAATATCAGGTTAAACCGTGTGTAAAAACTGAACCTTTGGTCATGAGAACGAAGCTTAGTTGCCGCAAGAAAGAACCGGATCGCTTGGCGTCCCAGTCCCCCCCTTGCGTTAGGGCACTATAATTTTACCTTCCCAAGAGCGCCGGTCTAGTGCCCAAGCACGAGAAAATGGGCTTTGGCCCCCCTAAGCATCACTGCAATCACTACATGCGAGAGGGTCGCAGTTCTATTTTGGCAATTTCGAAAAGATCGGCTCAAGTTGCCGGATCGCTCGGTAACAGGGCTTCTTCCAACCTTGGAGGGGCAGGGGGGCTCGCATGCGCTCCATCCGCTCGCCGTGGCTTGGTTGATACCGGGTGCTCACGAGAGACCAATGTGACCAAAATGCCATCCTGGACTTTTTCTCCCCTCTGGTTGAACAGTTGGCGATACCAGTGGACTTGGCCATGGCGTCTTCCATGGGGTTTAAGATCGATCACCTCCGTGACGACATGGACGGTATCTCCAGGGAACACGGGTTTGTGAAACGTCCAATTTCTAACGTCGACAAATGCTGCGGTACGCACCGTCGGTGCTGTAGAACTCAGCCCGATCAAAATCGACATTCCCAACATCCCGTGGGCGATCGGCTGACCGAATGGGCTACTGGTTGCGAACTCATGATCCGTGTGCAACCGATCATGATCTCCAGTCAAATCCGCAAACCCTTGGATGTCCTTCTGCTCGATCGTTCGAGAGTCACTCTGCCAGCGATCACCTATGTTTAGCTGTTCGAAAGTCAGCGGGATACGATTGGAAATCATAAAGAAGCTATCTGCACCAGCTTGCGGATGACGTTGAAAGGTTGCTGCGATGGATTGACGCATCGCATCTGATTTTCAGGGTAAAGCATTTCACTTGCAATACCCAAAACGAAAGTGAGTTTTGGAACAATCCTTTGCCCGTTCCGATTGCGAGACAAAAGGTCGAATTGACGTTTCCGATTCAAGTCATCGAAACGACTTAGCTAACCGCTCCACCAATCGAGAACATCGACGAGATCGATTGGTTCGAATGGATCCGCCGAATGGCTTCTGCAAGCAACGGTGCAACTGACAAAACGTGCATGTTCTCGAGCCGTTTTTCGGGAGTAAGCGGAATCGTATTGGTGATCACCAAACTCTTGATGGGTGCCTCTCTCAACCTTGCAATGGCTTCGCCGCAGAGCACGCCATGGGTGGCGGCTAAGTGAATCTCACGCGCACCGGCTTCGTGCACCAACTTGGCCGCCCCGCAAATCGAACCACCCGTGCTGATCATATCGTCGAACATCAAGCAGATTTTTCCTTCTACCGGCCCGCCGATGATGTTCTTCTGCTTGGTCTGCAGCGGATTATCTCGCACCTTATCGACAATCGCTAATCTGCCTCCAATGCGTTTCTGATGCCCCATCGCACGTTTGATGCTCCCTTCATCGGGACTGACCACGACGATGTCTTCCGGATCAAGATTTTGGTTTTGGAAGTATTTCGTAAGTGCAGGAGCAGCGTACAAGTGGTCGACAGGGACATCAAAGAAGCCTTGGATTTGCGGTGCATGCAAATCCATTGCGAGAACGCGATCCGCACCGGCGCGAGTGATCAAGTTCGCTACAAGCTTCGCTGTGATCGGAACTCGCCCCTCATCCTTGCGGTCCTGTCTCGCGTAGCCATAGTAAGGAATGACCGCTGTGATCCGCGCAGCACTGGCTCGCTTGCACGAATCAATCATGATCAGCAACTCGAGCAAGTTATCGTTGACCGGAGGGCAGGTCGGTTGGACCAAGTAGACATCCCGCCCACGCACATCCTCCTCGATCTTGCAGTAGTTCTCACCATCGGGGAATTTCCCAAGGGTGATTGCTCCGGTTTTCAAGTGGAGGAAATCGCAGATTTCTTTCGCCAATTGCGGATTGGCTCGCCCACTGAAGATCTTTAACTCACGCATGGATATCCCAGTTCTTTCATTTTGTTTTCAACCGCTGCAAGCTCATCGATCGTGTTGATGCTCAGTGCTTCGCAGGATTTGAGTGTCGCCAACGCGTCGACGCGATCGCCGGCTCGCAGAAGTATCGCAGGGCAGTCGGTCAAGTAATACTCCGACTGCGAGTTGTTGTTCGATAGTTGCCCTAACGCTGAAATCAGTCGCGACTTGTCAAATACATAAGTACTCATGTTCACTTCGCGAATCGCACGCTGCTGCGGCGTTGCGTCTTTGTGCTCGACGATCTTCTCGAAACGCCCCGATGCATCTCGGACAATCCGTCCTAACCCCTCAGGATTGTCCTTGAGCAATGTACCTAACAAACACGCATACTCGCCCTGCTGAAACGCCGCCAACAATTCGCTGATAGACGACGTCTGCACCAGCGGCGAGTCCCCAGCAAGCACCAATACGGGACCTTGGGCCGTCCCCTGAGCTTGCAACAACGGCAGACACATCTGTACGGCATGCCCGGTACCAAGCTGTTGCTCTTGAAGCGCAAACTCCAACTCGGCATGGCTAGCGGACTTCGGACGCTTTGCCAACTCGGCGCGGACGTCGTCTGCTCGATAGCCAACGACGACCACAATCCGCCTCACACCGGCTCCCTCTAACGCATCGATTACCCAGTGAATCATCGGCTTGCCCAAGACCGGAAATAACACCTTGGGCAATTCACTTTTCATCCGCGTTCCCTTACCAGCAGCCAAGACAATCGCGGTCGTTTGAGTAGCAAAATCAGTCATCGACAGTCGTTTTCCCCTTGAAAAGCATACGTTTGAAACCGGGGGAGCAAGCCGGTTCGCTCAAGCTCGAACATTATGGGCAAAAACGCCGCTGAAGTAATCCCTATCTTGCCATAACGCCCAAGAAGCGAACAGGTCCACAATTGACGAAAAATGCCCCGTAAGCTATTGTGCTCAGAGGGTTTGTGAACGCCAGTGCGTTTCCTCAGACCTCCACCGTCCCTACACCCCTTGAAGTCCACCCGACCCTCAAGGCTTACCATTCCCCCAGAAGTGAGCACTCATCATGGCAATTGAACGAGCCCGCGAATTGCGTCGTCGACGGCACCGCAAAGTAAAGCTGACCACACTCAAGCGACGCTGTGAGAAAGCGAGCAAGTCGGAAAAGGGTATCATCGCAGCGAAAATCCGCCGCTTGAGCCCTGGTGCCGAACAACTGATCGCCGCTTGGAAACTCGCATAAGCTCACGCCCTAGCACGAAAGCCTCCAAAGTCGCGACCGAAAACGTCGCGACTTTCTTTTTTACTTTTGCTCCTCTCTTTCCTAGCCTCGCGGTTCAAGATCCCCCGATCCGTCCGCTTGCCCCTACCAAGCACCATGCGAATCATCATTACCGGTGGTTGCGGCTTTGTCGGCTCTCTGGTCGCCAAGTATTTGGCGACTCGTTGCGGTTGGAATATCACAGTCCTCGACAACTTCTCCCGCCCGGGTAGCGAACGCAATCGCCTGCCCCTGAACTGCTTGGGAATCGAAGTCCTCGAAGGGGACTTGCGCGATCGCAATCGCATCGCAAACCTACCGCCAAGCGACTGGATCATCGACTGTGCGGCAAACCCAAGCGTCCTTGCTGGTACTTCCCCACTGAGCCCTTCCTTGGACTTGGTCGACCACAATCTCCTAGGCACTATTCATTTGCTCGAATACTGCAAACGTCATCAAGCCGGTTTGGTACTCGTAAGCACTTCGCGAGTGTATTCGACGCAACACCTCGCTGGACTGCCACTTCGCACTGCTACCACTCGCTTCGAACTCGATTCAACTCCACTCCCATCGGAAATCACCGAACAAGGGGTCCGCGAAAACTTCAGCACCGAAGCACCTCTGTCTCTATACGGTGCGACGAAACTAGCTTCCGAGACGATGGCCAAAGAATACGCCTTTGCATTTGAATTTCCACTCTGGATCAACCGATGCGGCTTGATGGCAGGTGCAGGACAATTCGGGCGAGCAGACCAAGGCATCGTAGCTTACTGGATGAACCGTTATTTATATCGTCACCCCCTGAAATTCATCGGCTTCGGGGGCCAGGGGCACCAAGTCCGCGACTGCCTTCACCCCGATGACCTCGCTCGACTCGTCCAAACACAGCTAACGCACTCTTGCGGCGACTCCCAATTGCAACGACCGACGACCGTCAATGTATCCGGAGGAATCGCAAGCGCTTTCTCGTTAATTGAATTGACTCAATGGTGCGAGCGACGCTGGGGATCTGAACGCTTTGGAGAGAAACCAAAGATTGCTTCAATCGAAGAAAATCGCAAATACGACGCGCCTTGGATTGTGCTCGATCCGAGCCTAGCTCAGAATCAATGGGCTTGGAAAGCTGAGAAATCCCGCGAAGATATCTTCGAGGAAATCGCTGACCATGCCGAGGAGCACCCGGAATGGCTACAAATCAGCCAAGCGTTAGGTTAAACGAACGTTGATAAACGCCTTGCATGCACTAACGAGAAATCATGAGCTCTTGGAACAACGCCTACGATAACTCCAGCTACGATTCCTCTACTCCCCAAGAGCAATGGTCTAACCAAGAACTCTCGGGACTGACGAAGTTCCTCGCGGTGCTGCTGCTTATCATCGGCTTATTGGGAATCTCCAGTGGAACGATGTATCTGATTGCCAACTCCCTGCGAGCCGCGGGCTTCGATCTGACGACTGTGGCCGCGAAACCAACTACGCCGCCAGTCGAAAATGGACCGCAGTTCAAGCTCCCGAAGCCAACCTCCACGGAACTTATAGTCTCTACGGTTAATTACATTGCTGGAACACTGATCTCCATAGGCATGATCGTCAGCTCAATTCAAACCCTTCGTCGCCGACGGTCTGGGTCGATTTGGCTGAGCAACCTCTGCATCCTCTCTGCAATACTAGTGCTAACATGGGGATTGCAAACCTACTTTTTTTACGACAGCTATAAAAAGCCACTCGAAGAAATGATGGCCGCACAAGACAACTTGCCTCCTGATATTCCCCCGGAACGGGTCGCGGAATTTCAAGAACGCATGCAGGACATGATGAATATTGGATTGGCGGTTGGTTTCGGGTGTGCAGGATTGCTTTCCTTGTTCCATTTCTTGCTCTATCTGGTCGGAGCCTTCCACTTCCGATCAGAGAGAGTCCTCGAACGCATGCAACGCGAAGGCGTGCAATAGGTATTCTGCTCATGGAAAAAACAGAGCTCTCAGCGCGAACAGGAGTCTACACCGGATCGTTCGACCCCGTTACCCTCGGTCACTTGCACATCATTGAGCGCGCTGCTGGACTCTACGAACACGTTGTCGTCGGCATCGGAGTGAATCAAGAAAAACGCCCTTTGTTCGCCATCGACGAACGACTCGACTTGGTTAAAACTGTCACCTCCCATTTAAAAAACGTATCCGTCGAGTCGTTCGACGGCCTAGCAGTTGATTTCGTTCGGAGACTCGGAGCCAAAGTCATGGTTCGAGGGGTACGACCGCTGACCGACATCGCGGCTGAGTTCACGATGATGATGGCCAATCGTCAACTCGATCCCGACCTGGAAACGGTCTTCTTGATGGCCGACGAAGAATACGCCCACGTATCGAGCAGTTTAATCAAACAGATCGCTAGCTTGGGGCACGGCAGGTCGTTAGAGAAGTTCGTACCGCCACAAATCATCGCACCACTTATGCAACGCGTCGCACAACGACCCGTAGCATGACCTTCCAAGTTGCGATTCAAGCGTCCTTAGCACCGTTTGTTCCTCCTCTGCCATTTTTTTCGACTTTTGTTTCGATAGCCGCCAAGGACCACGCGCCATGGAGAATGGATGGGAACGAAGACCCTTAGGCACCCTCCGTCCATACGATCCTCTCAGCGCTCTGCGGTTTGTTCGAAGCGAAGGTCCTTTTTTATGGGACACCGACGGGAAAAAATACCTCGACCTTGTTTGCGGCTATTCAGCTTGCAACCTCGGCCATTCACATCCCCTGCTGATTCAGACATTGCAAAAAGCAGCCCAACAGCAGACATGGGCTTATGGTGGCGAGAGCCCGCAGCGTTCCGAGCTTGAATCTGTCATTGCCAAACATGTCGAGAGGGAGCGGCGAGGGCTGCCTACCGACTCACAACTCGATAGCGGTCGGGAATCAATGAAGGTCTGGCTCGGAGTCAGCGGTGCAAGAGCCATCGAGACCGCTTGGAAAATCGCAATGCGGCACCGCCCCCCCGGAATCGCTTGTATGGATATCGCCTACCATGGTCGCTCTTTGGCAACCGCCTGCATTAGCGACACACGTCGCTCAGTCGAATCCCCGGTTCCGATAGTGCGGTTACCTTTTCCCAAACACCTCGCGGGTCCGTGTGTCGGATTAGCGTGTTCGGAGTGCAATGAAGCCTTATTGGGTGCAGAACGCTTGCTAGAAAAGCAGTCGGAGCGTCTCGGAGCAGTGATTCTCGAACCGGCAATCGGCGCTCGCGGCTACTATTTCGCTTGTCCTGGGTATTTCCAAAGATTGGTTTCAATTGCCAGATCGTCATCAATGTTGGTCATCAGCGACGAAATACAGATGGGACTAAGGCGCACCGGGCCGATGGTCAGCTCCCTGTCCCAAGGCTGGGAAGCGGATTTGATCGTGTTTGGCAAATCTCTAGGAGGAGGGATTCTACCTATCACGGCAGTCATCGGCAGTGCACAATGGATGGACGGATTGCCCGTTGGAATCGAATCCGAAACCTTTGCCGGTTATCCGCTGGCGTGTCAAATTGCGTTAACAACTCTCAGCCTCCTTGGAGAAGAGAATCTTCAGTCGCAAGTCGAACGAAACGGAGAGAGATTCCGTAGAGGCTTAGTCGAAGGTTTTCAGGCTTCAGGCAGTGCGAAAGTTTTCCGACCGGTTGTCGATGGTGTGGGGTTAGCCACTGTGGTTAGCTTGGAACACCTGGGAGAATCCGGGGGTCATTTAGCGCGGCGATGGACCGAAGCTTTGTGCGAAAGAGGGATTCTCGTCCATTTGACAGGGGTACATCGTTCGCGACTGGCCCTTATCCCCCCGCTGAACATCGCTTCGGCGGAGCTAGAACAAGCCATGAAGTGCTTGCTCGAGACATATCAAGTAATAACCTAGGAGAGTAGACGATGATCATCGGGGAACCGGTACCGAGTCAGTACGATTGGCGATTCCAACTATTCGGATTCCCAATCCGCGTGACCTGGTTGTTTTGGGTCATTAATGCGGCTCTTGGATACAATCTTGCGATGGGCTTGCACCAAGCTTATCGGATGGCAGGCCAGAATTCGCCCGGGCTTGCGTCGTTCCTGGTGATCTGGTTGCTTTGCGCTTTTGTATCGATCTTGATTCACGAACTGGGGCACTCCCTAGCGTTCCGTTGGTTTGGAATCGAGTCACAGATCGTGCTCTATCACATGGGCGGGGTCGCGATCCCTACGGCAGGATTTGTTTTTCGTCGATCCGGGGTGCGTCGACGCCTGAGCCATTGGGACCAAATCATCATTTCGGCTGCCGGTCCGCTCCTTCAGTTCGCCTCTGCAATACTGATGGCGGTGGTCGCAACCGGAATGGGGATTCGCGTACCAGTGGTAAGCCAATGGCTGCAATGGCTCGCTGATTTCGGCATCGCCATTCCTTGGCTAGGGTCTGGAGAATCCTCCTCGAACCCTTGGACACTTGCCATCTTTCAGTTCTACATCTTGATCAGCATCTGGTGGCCGTTGTTCAATCTGCTTCCTGTCTACCCACTCGATGGTGGTCACATCGTGCAGCATGCCGCAGCGATGTTGCGACGCACGGACGGAATGAGCGAAGCCGCGGCGATCGGTGCTGTCACCGGCTTCGCAGTCGCATGGTGGTTCTTTCAACAAGGAAGTGTCTTCAACGCGATGCTGTTTCTATCCCTTGCGATGAGCAATGTCCAATCGATGCAACGCATTGGAGGCCCTCCGAGATGGTAAAACACGAAAAAATTTCCCATTTTTTTTCGCGCCATTTCGGCATCATTTTGTTCCATTTTTCATCGCACAACGCGATCGTTTTTCACGCGCATCCTCGTTTTGCTTTGCACTGAGAACACACCTCACAGATAGCCTCGGTTGCAACGCAATCGATGATTCGAATACGCGCAAGAAGCTCTATTTTTGCGAACTGTGAGCAAGCTCACAAAACTCCCGTTTGCAAAATGCAAGCATAAAAAACATCAATGTTTTTATTGACTATTGCGAAACCCCAACAAATCCACCCTGCAAAACACGGCCCTTTTTGTTTTCGTTTTGCGAACATCTGCCTTTGTTCACAATATCGCATTTTTTCATTGCACACGCCAGTCGGCGTACCGACCGCAAAGGGAGTTTCCCAACCACTTCTCAACACCATAAACGCATCACAATTCGTTGCGTTGCGCAAGCCAAAACGGGGGGATACAATGTTGAAAAATCGTTTCATGTTTGTGGAAAAATTGTCGAAAACATGTTGCATTACGATCTGAGTTTTATACAAATACTCAGAATTAAGGTGGTCCTTAGCAGTATCCATCCATCATGTCACGGAGTGGCAAGCTAACAAGCTAGATGGTTTGGAACCTGAGAAGGACGTTTTGTATCGGTTACCGATCACAGTGCCCGTCATCTGCTGCTTCGGATGCGAGTATCTGCGGTAACTTAGTTTTTGGTTTTTTTGGAGGATGTATCCGTGGCCAAGAAGAAAGCTGGAGCAACGAAGAAGAAGGTAGCCAAGAAGAAGGTTGCCAAGAAGGCTGCTAAGAAGGCCGTTAAGAAGGCTGCGCCAAAGAAGGCAGCAACCAAGAAGAAGGTAGCCAAGAAGAAGGCTGCCGTTAAGAAGACCACTACGAAGTCCCCTTCGTAATGACGTTGCTCTTCTCAGAATGACTTCTGCTTTGGCAGAGTCTCTGAACGAAATCCCTTACCGCCGAGCGGCCTATGCGCATCTCGGCGGTTTTTTCGTTTAATACTCAGCCGGAACCGTTCCACGAGCCGTTGACTCCAGAGCGTTGAAATTAGAAAGTGCAATAGCCACGATGGCATGTTCCGCGGTCCGCTTACCGTTTCGTCAACCAATCGCCCTTCGATCAGCCCTTTGCCCTAGTCAAGCCCTCACCAGGTTACCTCCCACCGCTTGGGAACGTGAAAAAACGACCGCCGATCCGCGTAGACCATACGTTATACTCCCTGATCCCTAGATGAATGCACATCACATAACAAACTCGATTCTCTATCTAAATAACGGCATTCGATATGCCTGAGCCCCATACATCTACCAAATCCGTCGCCGCACTATTCCAAGGTCCAGAGCAACCCTGGAACTTCTGCGAAATCAATCATCGCATGCCTCTAGGAGAAGAGATTCTCGTCCGCGTTCTGGCTTGCACAATCTGCGGAAGTGATCTGCACACGATTTGCGGCAGACGACCATCTCATCCACCTGCTGTACTAGGCCACGAAATTGTCGGACAGATCGCTGCCTTCGGCCCCCATGCTCCCCGAATCGATGCGGTAGGTCGTTCATTGGAACTCGGTGACCGTATAGTCTGGAGCCTCGTCGCGAGCTGCTCGAACTGCTTCTATTGCAACAATGGCCTACCTCAGAAATGCTCCCAAGGTTTCAAGTACGGACACCAACGCGCCGAGGAAGCATCGGCTTGGCAAGGTGGTTTCGCTCAGCACTGTTTGCTCGTTCCCGGCACAACCATCGTTCGCCTACCTGATGGACTTCGTCTCCTTGCCGCCTGCCCACTCGGCTGCGCAACGTCCACCATCGCAGCCGCATTGCGAATCGCACACCCACAAAAACACGAACGAATTCTCGTCGTCGGAGCTGGTATGCTCGGTATTACAGCCACGGCTTTCGCCCATCACCTCGGCCTACGCGAGGTCGTTTGTATGGAACCTGACCCTTCTAGGTGCCAACTCGCAACGGAACACTTCGGCGCTGACTTTGCTGGCCAATCAAGCCAAGTGGCCGATTGGGTTTCGGAAAAACACCATGGGGTCGGCTTTGATCTGATCATCGAATGCTCCGGTAGCAATGCTGGAACCCTCGACGCCCTGAAGCTACTTCGTATCGGTGGGCGAATAGTCCTGGTCGGAGCTGTATTCCCCTCCGCGCCGGTCCCGATCACCTTCGAAGAAATCGTACGCCGCCAATGGACCATCCAAGGCGTGCACAACTACCGCAGCGAAGACCTAGTCCAAGCAGTCAGCTTCATGCTCTGCGCACAAGACGCATACCCTTTCGAGCAACTCGTTCGGGAATCCTACCCCCTGGGACAGATCGACCAAGCGATCATTGCGGCCCAGCAGAAAGAGAATATCCGAGTTGCCATCCTTCCCGAGTAGCTTCCACTTCCCGCAATACTGCCGCCAATCGCTCAGAGTCCTCAGGACGGAACGAATGAAACGGATCAGCCAGAAAATCTTCGCAAATCCCTAACAACGACACCGCACACTTGGTCCCTTTGACGAACCTCGACGCATATTTTCCGATCTCATAAATCCCTTGCAGCTTCTCAATTTGAGCCTGCAGGGGCTTCCAAGCGTCCGAGCCACTGCGAACTTGATCGTATAGCTTTACGAATAAGTTAGGATAGATGTTCGCTCCGCCCGCAACACCTCCATCACCGCCAAGTCGCAAGGACTCCGCAAGCAATGCTTCGGGCCCCATCATGATCGACCAATCCGGCCGTAATCGCTTAAGCCCGATCGCTTGAGCGTAATACCCGAGATCCCCGCCGCTATCCTTCAACCCGACAATCCGATCATGCTTGCTCAAATACTCAAGCGTCTCGATCTCAAAAGCTACCTTCGTAAGCGAGGGAATGTTGTAGAGCATGACGGGCAACGGAAGCTCGGGTACCAACTGATCGACATAGTATCGCAATTCGGTCTGTCCAGCTGGGAAGTAATAAGGGGTCGATAAAACCAACGCTGTCGCCCCGCAGTCCGCCGCATGTTTTGCTAACGCTACGCTCTCGACAAACGATGTATCTGTAATCCCGACCAATACCGGTACACGTCCGGCCACCAACTGAACTGTCTGCCGAACCACTTCACGTTGAAGCGCATGGCTCAATGAAGGTGCTTCGCCTGTCGTCCCCAAAACAAACACTCCATGGACCCCGCCACCGATCAAGTGGTTGAGCAATCGCTCGAGCCCCTCACAATCCAACCGATCACGTCCTCGCATAGGTGTAATCATCGGCGGAATTAATCCTGAAAACCTCACTGATGCCATCTTTGATCAACCTGCTAAAAAACAATTCCAATTCGATCCATCCGATTTCCGTTCAAGCGTTGGTACAATACTACCCCATGCATTGGACACTTCTAATCTGTTTGAACGCTTTTCTGCTGTTTTCTATCCAACCGTTGCTGGGCAAATCCCTCCTGCCCATCTGGGGCGGGAGCGCGCAAGTCTGGGCGACTTGTTTGACCTTCTTCCAAGCAACGCTTTTGGTCGGTGTTTTCTACGCTCACCTCCTCGCACGCATGCATGACTTGCGCGCACAAGCACGCGTGCATGCACTTGCATGGGGGGTGTCGATTCCCATGCTGCTACTTGTAGCCCTTTCCCCAAAAGACTGGTGGCCAGGACATCCGGTACTATCGATATTCGCAGACCTTTTCATTCGCATAGGTCTGCCCTTGATACTCTTGGCCAGTACCAGCTCGCTCGCTTCTGTTTGGTTCCACCGCACCAACGCGTCGACGCAACCATTTCATTGGTATGCATTGTCGAATTTAAGCTCACTGTTCGCGTGCCTCGCTTACCCATTCCTCATTGAGCCATCCATCGGCCTGCAAACTCAACGCATCTTCTGGAGTTGCGCATACATCGCTCTCGCTTGCTTATGGCTGTATACGTCGTCGCGCGTTCGACACAACACCACGACAAGCAATTCCGACAAAAATATCACCGATCCCCTGGCTGATAGTAACGCCGTGACCAACTTAACCTTTGCAACCCGCACTCCGATTGAATTTTGGCGCATCGCCCTGTGGGTCGCTCTTTCCGCTTGCTCCTCGATTGTCTTGTCCGCAGCGACCAGTCAAGCGAGCCAAGCAGGAATCATCGTGCCAGGTATTTGGTCCATTCCACTCGCCGTTTACTTGTCCACTTGGTGGGCCGCCTTCTCCTTCACCCCCTTGGCTCGTTGGAATCTTCAGTGGTTTGCCGCTAGCGGCGGCGTTTGCCTCGCTTTGCTTTTGCTCATCTTCAAACTATGGGTCCCTTGGTGGGGAATTCTTGCCGGATACATTCTCGTAGTGCTGCTCATCGGGCTGGCTTGCCATGGCCTGATCTACGCACTGCGACCAGCGGCTTCGCAAATCTCCGCGTATTACCTTTGGATTTCATTTGGAGGAGTTCTAGGCAGCGCATTCGTATCCTTGATAGCCCCTATATGGCTCACCGATTACTGGGAACTCCATCTCGGCCTGGCTTTGGGAATCCTTGCCGGTGGCGGCTATTACGCTACGTCTCTTTTTCCAGAGGTTACGAAAATCTCTTGGGTTCGCCGTGTTCAATGGCCCCTGACAATAATCAGCTCTACTCTCGCATTACTTGGAATCATAGCGATTGTCGCAGCACCAAGCCGCGAAGAAGTGGTGGCGAAAAAACGGGATTTTTATGGGGTGGTAAGTGTTGTCGAAAACACACAAGAGAAAATCCGAGCAATGCTTCACGGACAAATACGTCACGGTACCGAACCTTTCTCCGGACCACTGCACCCCGATGCCACTACCTATTACCGCTCAGACTCCGGCGTCGCATTGGCTTGGGGCTGGTGCCATCAAAAATTCTCCGTCCCCTTACAAGTTGGAATCGTGGGGTTAGGAACCGGATCCCTCTCTCTGTACGCAAACCAAGCCGATACTCTGACTTACTACGAAGTCTCTCCGGCAGTAATGAACTTGGCCCAAAACAACTTCCGCTACCTAAAGTCCCACTCAGGACAAACCAACCTTTTACTAGGCGACGGACGAGTCTTGCTCCAACACGACGCGACGATGGAATCAAACCCAAAATTCCACTTGCTTGTTCTCGATGCTTTTTCCAACGATGCCTTGCCGACGCATCTGCTAACAAAACAAGCTTTTGAACTGTACCGCAATCGCCTCGAACCCGATGGAATACTCGCGATCAACATCACCAACCGCAATCTCGACCTAGCTCCTACCCTCTTTCTTACAGGACAGGAACTCAAGCTTCAGCCCCTGCTCGTGGAAAGCGGCCAAGTTCGCTGGCTGTTGCTTTTTCCCGCTAGCTCACAACTCCCGGCCTGGCCTGGGGCTCGCGAGAAGCTCAGTCCATCAAGCAAGCCAAAGAACATTCATATGTGGACTGACGATTTTGCCAGCCCACTCCAAGCCCTGCGATGGTAAATGGAAGTGAGCGTTCGCTATTGAACCCACTAGCTTTTACTACGAAACCAATTCAGCCTTACCATGCTCGACCGTGAACTCGGCTCGCGTCTTCAGGGGAGCTCCAGGGCGATCGACATACTCGACCGTGCGGTAGTAAGTTTTCCATTCCTTCGGAGTAACCGTACAAGAGACATAACCTCGCTCTGCGTTGTGGAACTTCACAAAGGGGTTTTCGCTATAAAGCTCTTTCTCTTGTTTGGCGTGATCATAGCCATTACCACCAGAAGAGATGCTTGTACCCACAAACTCTGTGGCAACCGGCCCCCCTTCGAGTCGATCAAAATCGACGTACAGTTCATTCGCCCAATTGCTGTGAATATCTCCGGTCAATACCACCGTATTGGCCGCTGGCAACCGTTTGATTTGCTCCAAAAGGCGCTTGCGAGGCGCATCGTAGCCAGACCACTGGTCCATGCTGAAAGATTTATCTTCACCGGCAGATCGGTCCACGCGTCCGACCATAACTTGTTGTCCCAATATGTTCCAGCGTGCTGTGGAATCTTCCAAATGCGCATTGAGCCATGCTTCTTGGGCCTTACCAAGCATGGTCGCTTTCGGGTGCAGAACCGCCCCTTCGATCTTTCCAGCCCGATCTCCATTGGGTTGATCCGAACGATACTGACGCGTGTCGAGCATCGCAAAGCTTGCTAGGTTTCCGAATGCGACGTCCCTATAGAGCCGCATATCAGGTCCATTGGGCATCGCAGCTGAACGCAAAGGCTGATTCTCGTAATACGCCTGATATGCATTGCTACGTCGAATTGCATATTCACGCGGATCGACCCATAGTTCCTCGGATATCAATCCCGCACAGTTGTTATCGAATTCGTGGTCGTCCCAAACCACCAACCAAGGTGCATAGGCATGTGCAGCCCTGAGCTGCGCATCGGACTTATACAACCCATAACGATTGCGGTAGTCGTTCAAACTAACAATCTCTGGACTGTTGTGCGTTCGCAATTTGTTTTTGCCAGCAGGCCCTTCGTAGATGTAATCGCCAAGGTGCAGAATCATGTCGAGCTCCTCGGCAACCATGTGTTCGTAAGCTGTGTACAAACCCGCTTCGTAGTGCTGGCAAGATGCGAAAGCAAACCGGAGTTGTTCGACCTTTTGATCCCGCGTTGGACTGGTCCGCGTGCGGCCGACTGGACTGACCGCATCGCCAACTTGAAACCGATACCAATACCATTGATTTGGCCGAAGCCCATGGACTTCCACGTGTACCGAATAACCTAATTGAGGCGTGGCAAGTGTCTTACCGCTCTTGATAATCTTGCCCATCTCGGGATCTTCTGAAATTTCCCAAGTCACCTCTACGGCATCATCACCAAGTCCCATTAATGCCGATGTCGCTTCTGCGTGCACCGCGTCTGGCGCAAGCCGCGTCCAGAGAACAAAGCCATCGGTAGCAGGGTCACCGGAAGCTACACCCATCGAAAAAGGGTCATCCGCCCAATTCAGACGTGAACGGGTCAAGGCAGGGGCTATCTTTGAAGCGAGCGGAAGAATGGCTAAAGACGCTCCAGCCATGAGAAAATCGCGACGGTTGCGAACAAAGGATTCCGCAAGACGCCATTGATCTCTGGTTCCAAGTTTTTGGTGTTGCATGATAGAATGCGGCAAGTTGGAGTGAAGTTGGACTGGAAAGGCGAGGAAAGAAATCGTATCCCTCGACCCTGGCGGTTATACCGCAAACCGACCCTATTTTCGAGCGAGAAAGTATGAAGGCATGATAAAGGTTTCCTATAACGAACTAGCAAAAATGATCGACCACTCGTTGCTAGTTCCCACGATGACGGTAGCCGATCTCGAAATCGGAATCGACCTCGCGCTAGCGTATGACGTCGCAAGTGTCTGCATCATGCCGTATTACTTGAAACGTTGCGCACAGCGGCTTGCCGGTTCCACTGTCAAGGCATCGACAACCATCGGGTTTCCTCACGGTGGACACAAGACTTCTATTAAGCGGGCAGAAGCACTCGAAGCACTCGACGATGGGTGTGAAGAGCTAGATATCGTCATCAACATCGGCCAAGCCCTCAGCGGTCAGTGGGGCTACGTCCGAGATGAGATAGCAATACTTACCGAGTTAACGCATGCCGCTGGACAGAAGATCAAAGTCATCTTCGAGAATTGTTACTTGCAAGAAAGCCACAAGATTGAGCTTTGCCGTATCTGTAGCGAGCTGAACGTGGATTGGGTCAAGACCTCCACCGGATATGGAACGAGCGGAGCAACTTTAGACGATTTGCGGCTGATGCGTCAGCATGCAGCAACGCACGTGCAAGTAAAAGCTGCTGGTGGCGTTAAGGATCTTGATACCCTCTTAGCAGTGCGGGAAATCGGTGTCACGCGTTGTGGATCAAGCCGCACGCAGGGACTGCTCGATCCCGCCCGCGTGGCGTTGGGGCTTGCACCAATCACCGTTTCAGCAAGTGATGCAAAGCAAGCCTCGAGTAACCCGAACTACTAGTCGCCCCAAATCGCCCCAAATCGCCCTAGCATCCACATCATGTTGCAAAGCTGCGGAGCATGGCATCTCATGACCCGCTTTTGAGGCTTTTTAGGATTTATTGGTGGGTAAGGGAATAGAATACTATCGCTAATCACCAACGAATTCAAAAGTTCCGTCTCGATCGAAGGCGACCGATTAAAACACACGTTCAGGACGCGGGTTATTGAACCAATGTCCAGTGGCATCGCAACCACGTACATGGATTCCCTTCTCGTTCCATTGCATCCCGGCACGAACGCTTGCAGCACAATACCTGAGCGTCAGCCCACAACGTCGTCGCGAGGATTCATTTGCTTCTGAACCATGCAAAAGCAAATCGCTATGGATGGAAACTTGGCCTGCTTTTAACTGGTCGTAGACGACTTGGCCGTATTGCTCTGCATTATCGATTGACTGATTCAAAACATTGTGTTCCGCGCTATCGCTTTCGCGGTAGGTCATGTGTCCAAAATGGTGAGAACCAGCGATGAATTTCATACAAGCGTTTTCGATATCCGCATCATCAACAGCAAGCCAAACAGTAGCGGCTTTGGAAGGGGAGAGTGGCCAGTAACTTGCGTCTTGATGCCAAGCGACCGTTTTGCCATCGTGAGGCATTTTGCAGAAGAAGTGCGATCCCCAAGCGATCACATTTTCGCCGAAGAGATCGGAGACATATTCGACGATACGGGGATTTGTGAGAATGTCGTAGACGGGGCCATACTTCAGATGTGCCGAAGAGATCGAATAGCTGTTTCCACCTTCTGCCACAACGCGCTCGAGAAGCTGATCGAAATACGAGCGGATTTCCGCAATCTCCGATGGGGAATACACATCGAGAGGAGCGATGAACCCTTGCGTGTTGTAGTGTTCAATTTGGCTGAGTGTCAAAGCCTTTGGGTTGGCGTTCTCCACGGGATAGAACTTCAAGTCCCGCTGCATCTTTTGAAGTTCATCGGCCGACGGAATCACACTGAATTTGCTCATGGAAAGGCTCGTACTAGGAGGGATAGTCCAGAAAAACGAAAGTCACCAAAAGTCTAGCGATCAGCCGAAAATACCGTAACACCGACTTCCTAGCCGTGTCCTGCTTTGATTTTCCGCCGAACAGTAAACTCGACGCTATTGTATACAATAAACGTGGATTGTATACAATCAGAGGTTTCGGCGATTTCTCGCGATTTTCCCGTAGGGTGCGGTGAAGCGGTCCAACCTCCATCCACTGCAAGACGCCAAACCAAGCAATCACAACGACACCGGAACACGGTCCAATCAACGGACCGCGAAACCCACCAATGGACCGTCAACCACCGTCGCAATGTCAACCACCAAGGTATGTTCCGCGGTTGGGGAGCTTATGATTTACACGCTCAAAAACATGGGTCTCGTGGATCCCATATCGCGGGTACCCATCGTATCCAACCGCTGCACATACCCTACGACTGATCGCGGAGCGATCAACGACAATGCAACCCGTCTGATCGCGGAGCGATCAGCGACTTTGGGGGATCCCCACTCGCTCGAGTAACTCTTTGGGATACTCGTATACACGCGTATCAAATGGATCGTCGCTGACTTGCAACACACCTCCGCCCGGCTTGCGAGTCATTCGCAATACCTCTTCACGATTCAACGGCCTTGCTCCAACACGCCCAAAAACCGCTATCTGATTGCCTGACTCATCGACCGCGCGATCCCGATCCATTCCCCGAGATACACACAAAGCATGCCCACCCTTGGGTAATTTGCGCGTTGCAACCAAACAAGGATTAGGACGAGGTGTATATCCGTCGTTTCCAGGTAACTCAGGACTCGTTAGCTGCACCACTCGCAACCCGTTCTTCCCGTCTGCTACATAGGCAAATTGACTGACATTCGTGATCCCAAGTTTCACGTCATGCGCATCATTGATTTGGCCGTTGGCATCGTAAACCTGATCGATGTAAGCTTGCGTCGGATCAGTGATATCCAAAATGACCAACCCTTGTGGCCCTGCTGCTACGTAAGCATAAGTTCGCGCCAAGTAAATACTGTGCGCGTGATGTAACTCCACTGTATGTACATACTCCGGCGCAGACAACTCGGTGACATCGAAGACCTTCACCCCATCCTCATCGCATACAAATGCATAACGAAACTGCACTGCAACACTCTTCGGACTGCGCACCAAATCATTCCCAACAACCGATACCACTTTCGGTTTGGTCGGCTCGACTAAATCGATCACAACCAACCCAGCATCGCAGCATACATACGCATAATTCCCTGCGATTGTCACCGCCGTCGCACCACACAGTATTCCATCGGGATTAAATGTGACGTCGCGTTCTAGGAAATTGTTTGCTGGATTCCCGTCAAGCAAGGTAGCGGCCGAGACCATGATCAGCCCTTCGTACTTGTCAGTGACGTATATGTAAGCGTACAGACCGGGGATCGCTTGCTCAAAATTCTCGGGGCGATGCGTCCGCGTAGGATCCGGCGCAATTGTCGTCGGTGCGGCTACACTCGTGGCGTATTTCGTCCGAACATAAAAACGTTGACCTAGCGGCGAGACTGGAGCTGTTGTGATCCGCTCTGCAAACCCTTTGTGATCGATGAAGGCGATGTCAAAGATGCGCAGACCACCTTCGCCACAAGCCGCGTACAGGTATTCACCGCGATGCTGCAAGGAGAGTATCTCTGGTTTGCCGAACTTCGGACTCAACGCTTCGAGAATGTCGCGCCCCGGATGCTCATGAGCGTGCTCCAATTCTCGATGATTCTCTTCGACATGCTTGCGGTAATTCTCCGGATAAGCGATCTGATGCAATGTGCTTCCAAACACCGCTTGCGGTTCGGTCTGCTCGGTGACGACCACACCCTCTAGACCATGCTCTCCGGCTCCTACCCAACAGTACTTGCCGATGAAATTCGTCGCTCCTGTACCTTGCATCAGTAGCTGAGACATAATCGCATTGTTGTCGTTATTCACCGAAATGTGACAATCGGTGCATGACTTCGTCTCATAAGTTCCCGGTGGGCGTGTCGCATGACTCGGGTCCCATCCGCTCCCACCGCGAACCGTATGGGGCACATTGGTGCTAAAAGCAATTCCGCTGAGCCCCTCACCGCTAATCGTCTGCTGCTGAACGTAGATGGACTCTCGATTACTGTTGTAACTCCCAACATGGATCGCACACGAACTACGAGCCGGCCCTATGCGATTTCCTGTCACATTTCCATCCCTCGCAATCATGAATACATCATCGCGCAAGGTCTGAAAGTTGTAGGAGATGCGATTCCGAGAAACTTCGCCCCCATTGTGCAAATTTGGAGCTTTGATGTTCGCCTTCTGCGGCAAGTGGCATCCGAAACAACTCGGATTCCAAGAACTGTGACAAGCTATGCAATTCATGTTCTTGTTGTGGTGAGCACACTTGCCTTCCTGTGGCTTACCTCCCCAACGCATGCTTCCATCTTCTTCCACATGTACAGTTTTCGCCATGTGACTTCTTGGATTGTAAGAATCACTATTCGGATCAATCGTTTCAGCCGTTTGGGTCACAACCCACTCCAGATCCTTTTCCACATTGCTTCGTTGAATCAGTACAGGCTTGCGACCCGGGATACGTCGAATTTCAAAACGTGGTTTGCCAAAGGCAGTGCGCAGTGCCAATAGATTTGTAGGTTGCTCGCCAGAAGCAGGCCCACTTGTGGGCAACTGAGCCGGCAACCCTCGCTTGACCTCCTGGTCGACTTTGTCGATCAGATTCTGAGAAGCATCTCCATGGCAGTCGACACATTGAATCTCAATCGCGGCCCGAACTTCTCCGTAGAGCTTTGTATCTCCATGTCCATCCTGATAAAAATGGCAGTCGACACAGTGCATTCCCTTCTCCATGTGAATGTCCATCAAATGGACTGGGACACCATCCCGTTGCTTACCATGAATCTTCTCAAAATCGTTAGAGGGTTCTACTCCTGCCATCAAATCTGGAGTGCTTGGAGATTCGATTTTCTCACCTTGGTGATCGAGCAAATTCCCTACACGATCTTTCTTGAACACCGCTCGAAACACCCAACCGTGCCCATGAAAGTCGGCAAATTGTGTGTGCTGCAATTGCCCATTCAAGTCGCTAACGTTCTCCAAGAACTTCGGATCACCCCATAAGCCGCGCGCGGCAGATTCTTCTGGGTTCGACCAAGAAGCCTCTACCAATTCCTCGGCTGTCGGATTCTTTTGAGTCTTAGGATACATGCACTGCCCGTCGGTTTCATTGTCCCACCACATATACCCCAAATAGGTGTTGATCACCGTAGTACCCGGGTGAATGTGGCAAACCATGCACTGACTCGTTGGAATGCTGTTCGTGAACAAGTGCTGTATAGGGTGGCCCGGCTCATCCTTCGGAATCGTCGGATCGATGTACTGAACCCAATCGTCTTTTTCGGAAGCAGCCAAGCCCCGATGCCCATATTTCGCAAAGGGACCAGAAGCTGTCGGGGAGCGATCGTTGGCGTAGACAACGTGACATGCGCTGCAACCACTGCTGCGGTAGTCTCCTGGGTGATCATTTGTACCCAAGAAATTCAGCGTAGGATCCAGCAAACGCGTTTTCTGCAATCCAACCATCACCGGGTCAGTACGGTTTTCAGTCCCAAGCCCACGATTGCTCAATCGCTCACGAGGTCGCCCCGGCTCTTCTGTGCGCTCGGGAATTCCAATCTCCGAACGGAAACGCCCACCGCGCTCGAAAATCCGCAGTAGATTTGCGGGCTGGGACGCTTCAAATCGCGGCAAAGGATCGAGGTAGGGAATCATCCCCTTGAAGTCGATTTCATACTGAGTCGGTGCCGGTACGTTCTGCAATCGTTGCGGTTGCCCGTGCATTGAATAGCTTTCGCCATACCGAGCCCACTTGGTAGGCGAACCGCCGTTGTTATAGATAGCAGCACCCCAAAGCATACACCCATGCGTCATCATGCTCTTACGCAATTGCAACACTTCGTTTGCATGGCACTGACCGCAAGCTATGTGAGCGACTCGTAAGTCTCCAGGATTCATGAACCGCACGAACTCCGGACTCTCATAGTTCATCAATGCATAAGACCGCACGGGATTCGCAGCCGATGGCCATAACGCTGGATACTTCGGTTGCACATGGGATGCCTCCTTCGTCCAAGCATTCGCGTTACCACCATGGCAGTCCGTGCATCCGATTTGTACCGTGTTCGGTGCGTGCATGGTACCGACATCGGTGTGACAATGAATGCAAGACTGCCCCTTGAGCAACGCATCTTCGCGGCTCTGCCTCAGCATATCCACGTTGCACAAATCTTCCGGGATGGGATACGACGCGTTCCCTGCGATACCTAACGCCCTTGCAGGCCCCCAAGGGTCCTCGCCACGCGGTGCCGGCGCAACTGGCGTGTGGAATTTTGTCCCCGTTTTGCCTGATATCGGTTTTGTGGTTAACGACTGTCCTGCGGCATCCGAACGAACCTTTGTATTACCCTCGACCAGTTGCGCGTGAACTTGACGCGAACCAATCCCCAGTAGAACCAACACCAAAACTGCTATCTTCAAAAGAATGCAATCGCATTTAAAAAATCCAACGCAACTTGCATTCATATTCATCGTGTCGTCACGCTTCGAAGAACTTTCTCTTAACATGCGCAGATCCCCTTTGTTCTCGAATCGCCCATCCGCTGCGTCAATGCTAGATCAACCCGTTGCAAGGATGGATAATCACACGGCTGTCGATGACAGACTCTAGTACTCGAAGACCGCTTCAAAGAATCCTGCAGCAAGGTTTGGCACCTCTCCATAGAGCGGTTGATACAGGTCACGAAATCCATCTCCAACCACCAACCCCGACACGCCTCCGACAAATAAAATGTTGTTGTTTAATAACGGACGGTACTCAATCCCTGTACTCAAATCCAGGCCGATTTCATCACGAACCTTTCCCTGAAACGTGTAAATTTCCAAGGGCCCAGTGTGATTAAACCAGAGGTAATTCGCATTATTGATCCACTTGACCTTGGTCGTTAAATCCGCATCGAAACCAGCATTTACCAACTGGATCCCGGGATTCACGAAATTGGTCTGCCCCTGAAACTTGCTGCTCCGCAAATTCGGAATCAAACTCTGACGCTGAACCAAGTTCACCCCAAAAAGTTTGATTTGCTGTCTATTCCAATAACTGAATTCACCTCCAGCGAAATTAGGGTTATCGAAAATCGCATCGAATCCGTTCGCTTGACTGTCGGTCGGATCCGAGTCCCCGGAAGCATAAAAATACGAACAGCGAAATCGTGCCCAGTCGCGGTCGTAGGATAATTCCAAAGCCACCATGAAAGCGTTGATATCCTGCTGGGCGCCTGCCAGTGGATTCAGTTCGTCATTCCCGGTCACGTAGTAAGCGGCATGACTGACGTTGATTCGGTTGATATGCCCATTCCCCGCCCAACCCAAATAATAAGCGTCCACCTGGTGCGGTGCATACACCCCCACTGGATCAGGCCTTACCAAAAATCCATTGTCATCGAACTTAAAACTCGCTTTGTCTCGGTTGTAGTGGAACGAGACCTGCGTGTTGTAACCAGGAAATACGAAATCATTACGGTAGTAGTTTAAGATCAGTGTATTCTGATGTCGGTCGTCAAACGAATTGAGCAAACTGTTCGTGTCTTTATCTGTCTGATCGAACCAAATCACGTTGTACTGGTCTTGATTGCTCAAACGATTTCCAAATACCCGTACCGCACGATTCGTATCTGCGAAGATAAATCCTCGAAAGTCGCTGTTAAAAAACTGAGAACCTGCTCGCACTGATACAAAGTCGTAATTCGGACTCATATCAGCAATCTTGGATTCGTAAAACCATTCTTCTAATGCCCAATCGGTGCGATGGCGATTTGTACCATCTCGAACATCCGGAGATACCACTCCCAACTCTTCAACCTTCAGATAGTTCTGATTGAAAATGAAGTTGGCTTTGAATCGCCAATCAAAAGGGCGAAAGACGCTATCCCCTTTGAACAAATCAATCGATGCTGAATTGTATTGAGCAAAGAAGAATTGGTTTGGGTTGCCAAAGAACTCTATTTCTCCTGGAACAACCGTCGACTCGAAAGGAGTCGTCGGCAACGGCGTCTGACGATACTCAACCAAGTTCTGTGTTCTTAACCCAAGACGCAGAAAGAGGTCTTGCCCAGCGATCGGATAATCCCCCTTCAAAACGTTTTGGTTATACGGATCCCACCAAGCACCCTGCACAAATGGATAATCGTCGATCGGTGGATGCCCTTTGCCATATCGATCCCATACGGGTGTACCGATTCTCCAACGGTCTTCGATAGGAACGAAATGTTCCGTGTTCTGCGACTCGGTTGGCAAGACGCTTGTTCCCCCTGTGTAACCTGTCGGTGCGTCGAACATCGAGCGAAAAAGCGGCCTCGTAGGTGGCGAATATCGCTCAGCATCACGCAATGAAGACTCTGATAAGCCAAAGGGACGCAGACTCTTTGGTTCGCGGGCACCATCGTCGGTTACTCTGTCTCCCTGCGGTTGTAACGCCACATCGGAGGTGCCCTGCGCTACGTCGGTATCGCCGAGATTAGCTGTACCGCCAAGTTTGATGGAGACTTGCCCAAGCCCATTGCGAGCGCTCGAACTGGCGAATAGCAACGCCAGACCGAAGAACAAGCTTCGCTGAAACTTGAGCACTTTTCACCACATTCACATGAAAATCAAAATAAGCTGATAAAGAGTTCGGAACTAGCGGTTATATCGGCTATCGAAGGATTACCCGAAAAAACAATATTGCTGAATTCGTCTACTTCTTCAGCAAATCCCAGTCCGCAGTTAACTTTCCACTTAAATCTCCCCGACACCCAAGATTCCCCAAGTTCCCTACATCCGACCATCCGACATTTATCTGATGCATAGCGATCGCGACCTATTTTTCCTGCCCCTTTAGAATCCTCGCATCGCTCACATTCGTTCCCAGCACCAAGGCAACCGACCATGAACAAGCGAGGAACTCGACAAATCGTATCGCGACGTGTCGCCCCCCATCGAAAACTTGCCTTCGAGCACCTACAGACTCGTCTAACTTTCTCCGCATCTCCTTGGCACAACATCGCGCTCCCCGAAGATGTTAATAACGACGCTTTGGTCTCCCCACTGGATGCTCTAGCTGTAATCAACCGATTGCATTCGCCCTCTACAATTCCTAGTCCGTCGTCCTTCGGAGAAGGAGAAGTTACAGAATTTCCAGATGTAGATAATGACGGTACCGTTAGCCCGCTGGACGTTCTTTGTATCGTTGACTTGATCAATGCAAACACGCCCCCGCCACCTATCCCATTGGTATCCGGGGAAGACGACTCTTTTCTTCCCCCCGATACGGTTCTCTCAACTGACGAAGTCACTAAGCTTCTGCAACGAGCTTCGATGGCCACACCGAGCAACGATGCAATCGTTGCAATCGTGGATCGCGCCGGACAGATCCTGGGCGTTCGAGCTGAACAGGAAGTGCTAACAAATTTTGCTGGTCGCACCGAGGACTTGGTCTTCGCAATCGATGGAGCCGTTGCAAAAGCACGTACAGCCGCTTTTTTTTCCAACAACCAAGCTCCGTTAACTTCGCGAACGGTTCGATTCATCAGCCAGTCGACAGTGACACAGCGCGAAGTCGAATCCAACCCCAATCTCTTGGATAAAGACTCGCCCTGGCGCGGCCCCGGCTTTGTCGCTCCTATCGGTGTCGGAGGACACTTCCCTCCCACCATCGCAAATACTCCTTTGGTCGATTTGTTTGCGATCGAACATCAAAGCCGCGATAGCTCGACCCATCCTGGATTGGACGGTATCAAAGGCTTTGGAGGTGACGATATTTCTCTGAGTCGTCGCTTCAACGTAAATCCTGCCTTTGTCGGTACCGCTGCTATCGATTACATGAAGTTGTTTCCGGAGTCCTACGGCACTCAATCGGGAGTTCTTACGCGAGCACAAAGCCGAGGAATCGCAACACTGCCAGGAGGTATTCCGCTTTACCGTCAAATCAAAAACGCGGCAGGCGAAGTGATGCGTGTCGAACTCATCGGTGGTGTAGGGGTCTTCTTTCCTGGTCCAAACGGATACGCTTCTTATGAACAAGGCTTTGAGCACAGCGACATTCGCGCCGCGAGTATGCTCGCACCGCAGACCGAAACACAGCGGCTTAACGCAAGTCGCGTGTTGGAAGCAGAGTTTATCGCCTTCTTTACGGCAGGCGGAACAACCTTTGGGCCCAACGCTACGCCAGTCGATCCCCTAATCCCGCCTTCCATGCTCGGGTCCCTGCCCGATGTTCCTTCGATTCGCGGAATCAGCGGACGCATCGATTTGGTTGGTATCACCCTAGAAATTTTTGGACCCCATCCAACACGTGAAAATCCTGTAACCGGACAACAGCGGTTACTCCAAGTCGGACGCAACCTCGGCGCTGCGACGGGAAGTAACTCCGGAACTGATCAACCGGTCGTACCAGGACCTGCTCCTGGATCTTTGAGCAAATCTGGCCAAGCCGTACCGGAGGGCTGGCTTGTACGTCCTCATGATTCGTCCGTAGATAATCTCAAAGCAGCCGACGTCGAAAAAGTGATTCAAGAAGGGATAGCCCAGGCAGCGATCACGCGAGCAGCCATCCGATTAGACTCTTCCTTTCGTCCGGGTGCGCGGACTCGAATGGTATTTGCCGTCAGCGACTCCTCAGGAGAAGTCCTTGGGCTCTATCGAATGCCCGATGCCACGGTCTTCTCCATCGATGTGGCGGTTGCAAAAAGCAGAAACACTGGATACTACGCAAGCGATCGCCTTCAATCGGCTGACGAAGTCGATGCAAACAACGACAACACCACCGACGTTCCTCGCAACACAGCCTTTACCAATCGCACCTTTCGTTTCCTCGCTGCACCCCGTTTCCCAACTGGCTCTGAAAATACTTCGCCCGGTGACTTCAGCATTCTGAACATGCCGGGCATCAATCCGAAGACAGCAGAGAATAGCATTCCCAATTCACCTCTGCCGGCTTCCGTCTACTCCGATCCGACCACCGCAAGCGTCGTTTCTTTCGATGCATTTAACGCCTCGCGCAACTTCCGCGATCCAGCCAACATTCAAAACCAAAACGGGATTGTCTTTTTCCCAGGTAGCTCGCCACTTTACAAAGCGGGCTCAATGCTTGTCGGAGGATTTGGCGTCTCAGGCGACGGGGTAGATCAAGACGACGTAGTCACGAGCGTAGGTGAAATCTCGCTTACCGCTCCAACGAACCTCCGAGCAGATCAATACTTCGTCGCCGGAGTGCGATTACCCTACCAGAAATTTAATCGCAACCCACTCGGATAACTCATCCGTCCTCTGAGCCGGAATGCGCAAGCACCGGGTGGCCCTTGAGCCGGAATGCGCGAGCACCG
>CAZACJ010000049.1:0-37572 GCA_964483385.1 uncultured Pirellula sp.
TTGTTGGGAGAGTTACGGTCTTCGTAGAACGGGCTCGGAGGCCCATTCTACGAAGATGTGGGGCTCCTGCACATACGTGGATTCTCGTTGGTAATGATAATAGGCTTATCGTATCTTGTAGAGTTAGCACTTTGTCAGTCTGCGATTACAGGGGTGATTTCGAGGGAGAGCTTTTCGGAGCCTCGAAGCACTTGAATCGGGTAGGCTTTGTCGGCAGGGAGCTGTTCGACGATGCTGCGGAAGTCCTCCGGTGTGTAAACTTTCTGTGAAGCGATTTCAAGGATTACGTCTTCGATTTTTAGACCAGCTGCAAACGCAGGGCTATCGGGATTGATGCGAGTGACGGTAACTCCACCACGAACAGGAAGATTCAGCTCGCGGGCTTGTTCTTGACTCATCGGCTCGACTCGCATGCCAACTTTCGCTCGGCGGACTTTGCCGAACTCGGATAACTCGCCGGTGATCCACTGCACGCGCGAACTGGGAATCGCAAATCCAACGCCTTGGAACGAACCACTTGTCGTCATGATCGCAGTGTTGATTCCAACGAGTTCACCGTCTAGGTCGACAAGTGCTCCGCCAGAGTTTCCCGGATTGATGGCCGCATCTGTCTGTAGCAACTGACCTTCGACAAGCCGATTCAAGGCGCGACCTTTGGAGCTGATGATGCCGACACTAACGGTTTGGTCGAGCGCAAAGGGGCTTCCAATGGCAAGCACCCAATCTCCGATGTGAAGTCGATCGGAATTCCCGATCTTCACGTGAGGTAATTCTGATTCGGATTGAATGTGGAAAATCGCCAAGTCGCTTGATGGGTCACTGATCGGAGGGCTACCGGTAAGTTCGCGACCGTCGGCAAGTCGCACGCGGATCCCCTTCGAGTCCTTGATAACGTGGTGATTGGTGACACAAAGCCCTTTGGCACTGAGGATCACGCCAGAGCCGATATTGAAGTTGCGAGCTGAGTTGCTATCGAGCAGATCAAGTTCATCGAGAGTCGCGTCGACATCCGCACGTTTTGCGAGCACCGTTACGACAGCAGGCTGCGCGGCGGTGGCAGCGGTTTGAAAGGCGATCGAAAGACTTTTCGCTTGAGATTTCGCCAATTGCTGCAACTCGAGGTCATCGGCTGCACAAGGGGTAACAGGCAAGTAACATAGAATCGACATTCCAAGGATCGCCCAAAGGGCGGGTGCGGAACAAGTCGCGCGTCGGGCATAAACTGGCTTGCGGGAAAATGTTGCGAGCATTTCGGTAACGATTGCTGTGTTGATTAGTAAGAAGGTTAATGAGTCGGGCGAGAACTCTCTCGTGCAGTATTAGGATTTACGTTTTTCGGTCAGAAGGACAGGCCGATTCTGGCGTTTTTGCGAACAGAGTCTCTATGGTATGCTCCGATACTATACGTTTACTATACGTTTACTATACGTTGAATCGGATTTTGAGTTGGTTTGAAAGTAGGGAGTTTGCCTTGATTCCAGCAGTTGTCATATCCAAGAAGCGGGATGGGGAAAAGCTTACCGAACCCGAAATCAAGACCTTTATCTCGCTATACGCCGAAGGCAAAATACCGGATTACCAAATGTCGGCATTGGCCATGGCCATTTTTTTGCGAGGTATGGACGGGGAGGAAACCTCGCAACTTACCGATGCGATGATCGCTACGGGGGAAACGCTCAAACGAGTCTCCGACAGGCAAAGAGTCGACAAACACTCTACGGGAGGCCTGGGCGACAAGACATCTTTGATTCTCGCTCCATTGCTGGCTTGTTGCGACCTGGATGTCCCCATGATCAGCGGGCGCGGGCTAGGAATCACGGGTGGAACGCTTGATAAATTAGAAGCGATTCCGGGGTTTCGTTGTGATCTAAGTGAATCGGAGTCCGAAGCACAACTCAAGAAGATCGGGTGTTTTATCACGGGGGCCACGGACCGATTGGTCCCGGCCGACAAGAAACTCTATGCCTTGCGCGATGTGACGGGAACTGTACCCTCGATACCATTGATTACTGCGAGCATCATGTCGAAGAAAATTGCAGAGACGCTCGATGCTTTGGTATTGGATGTCAAGTTTGGTTCTGGGGCATTTCTGCCAATTCTCGATCGCGCTCGCGAGTTAGCGGTATCGCTGTGCTCGAATGGAGAGCGAGCAGGGATTAAGACGGTTGCGTTGCTTACCGATATGAATCAGCCGTTAGGCTCGATGGTCGGCAATGCTTGTGAGGTCGATGAATCTCTGGAGACTTTGAGAGGTGAAGGCCCCTCGGACGTGATGGAATTAACCTTGGAGTTGTGCGCCAGGGTTTTGGTGGCGACGGGTAAGGCGGGTGACTCTACCATAGCCCGCGAGTCTCTTTGGGGGCACTTGAGAAGTGGGCGTGCGATGGAACGATTTGAAAGGATGGTTCACATGCAGGGTGGAAAACTCGAAGCACCTCGACTTTTAGGTAAAGGCGAAAAAATTAATGCACAACGATCGGGGGTCCTAAACCGAATCGACGGCCAGAAACTTGGTCAAGCAATCATCGCCATGGGGGGAGGCAGGAAACAGGCTCGGGAGCGGATCGACCCTTCGGTGGGGCTACGGATGGAGAAAAAGATCGGAGATCCAGTGAACACGGGAGAAGAATTGCTTGTCCTGTATTGCGATTCTGAGCTTAAGCGTCAGGAGGCCAAACACTTGGTTCACGAAGCGATCTGCATCGAAGAGACAGCTACAGAACGATTTCCCCTTTGGCAGGAATTCCAAACTGAGGCATAATAACGGCCGCATCGATCGGTTGTAGGTCGCAGGAATATCGGTTGGTTGCACGCATTTCGATTGAGAGCTACGCGGGTTTGAGTGCTACAAGAAAGAGAAGAGACAGTCCATGTCGAAGATATTGCAGACACTTCCTGTAGGAAAACGAGTGGGGATCGCTTTTTCTGGGGGGTTAGACACGAGTGCAGCGATTTATTGGATGCGTGCCAAGGGAGCGATTCCTTACTGTTACACAGCTAATCTCGGGCAGCCCGACGAGGCGAATTACGATGATATTCCCAAGCGAGCCATGGAGTGTGGTGCCGAATTGGCACGTCTTGTCGACTGTCGAGAGCAATTGGTTCACGAGGGGCTTTCGGCTTTGCAGTGTGGTGCGTTTCACATCACAACGGCTGGGATGCCTTACTTTAATACGACTCCTATTGGGCGAGCCGTTACAGGCACGATGCTCGTGCAAGCCATGAAGGCGGATGGGGTCGATATTTGGGGGGATGGCAGTACCTACAAAGGAAACGACATCGAGCGATTTTACCGCTACGGATTGTTGGCAAACCCAAGTCTCCAGGTATACAAACCTTGGTTGGACGAGCAGTTCAACAAAGAGCTTGGTGGACGCAAAGAAATGTCGGAATTGCTGGAAAAAGCCGGGCTCGGCTACAAGATGAGCAAAGAGAAAGCTTACTCGACCGACTCAAACATTTGGGGAGCGACCCATGAGGCAAAAGACCTGGAGCAATTGGACAAGGGGATCAAGATTGTCGATCCGATTATGGGGGTGCCGTTTTGGAAGCCAGATTGCGTCATTGCTCCAGAAGTAGTTGAAATCACGTTCGAAAACGGTCTACCCGTAGCCCTCAATGGTCGAGACTTCGCGAACAAAGTGGAATTGGTTCTCGAGGCAAACGCAATAGGAGGAAGGCATGGTTTGGGGATGTCTGATCAGATTGAAAATCGGATCATCGAAGCGAAGAGTCGGGGGATTTACGAAGCACCTGGAATGGCTTTGTTTTTTATCGCATACGAACGATTAGTTACCGGTATTCATAACGAAGGGACCATGGAGCAGTATCGCGACATGGGGCGGCGACTAGGCCGATTGCTCTATGAAGGGCGTTGGTTTGATTCGCAATCGCTGATGCTTCGCGAAACCTTGCAACGCTGGGTTGCTCGGGCTGTAACCGGTACGGTAGTCTTGGAATTGCGACGCGGAAATGATTACTCAATTCTCGATACGCAAAGCCCGAATTTGACGTACAAGCCTGAGCGATTGACGATGGAGAGTGGCAAGGGAGAATTCACACCAACGGATCGGATTGGGCAGTTGACCATGCGAAACTTGGACATCGAAGACACCCGTGAGAAACTCGATATCTACCGAGAAGCGGGATTGCTGCTTAACGATGGTGGCAATTCGATTCGGTTGCTCGGCAACGACCAGGAAAGCGATCGCTGAGACACAAGTTTCAAAGATCGGTCTACTTCGACGACTGGTTCTTGTCCCGCTGATCCTTAGCTTTCTCTTCGAAGCGTTTCAGAGCGCGATGCAGGGAGGGCTGATGCGGTTCGAGCGCGACGGCTTTGCGTTGTGTTCGAACGGCAGCATCAAAGTTCCCCTGACGTTCGTAGCAATGGGCGAGGGTATCTTGTAGCGCAGAGCGATCGGGGCTGAGTGAGCAAGCACGCCGACTCATCAGCAAAGCCTCTTGTTGATCCCCTTCAGTGTTTGCGACTAGCCAAGCGTAGGTGTTTAGCTGAGTGGCAAGTCGTCTTTTCTCGCTCTTTTGGAACATTGGTGCCGCAAGGCGTAGCTGACGGTCGATTTCCTCGATTTCATTTCGCAGCATGATCACAACTTGGGATTGCTCTTGCAGCCGCATTGCTTTCTGTTCGTTGTTCTCGGGGAGTCTCGCGAGACCTATAAGTGCGTCAACATTCTCAGGCGATAGTTCAATGGCCCTAAGATATCGGGCACGTGCTTCTTCATGCTTCCCATTTTTAGCCAAGTCATTCGCGGCAAACATGTGGTAAGTCGACGGTATTTCGGAACCAGCAGAGTCGATTTGCATTTGAAAGAGTTTTTCGTTTTCAAATCGTTGCGCAAACGCTTCAAGGACTTTGGAGGCTTCTGCGTCGCGGTCTTGTTCGTGTAACAATTGAGAGAGAAGAGATAATCCCACCGTGGAGGCAAATTCAGGCGAATCATAACGGCCTTCAAGAGCGACTCTCAATTCAGCTTCGGCCCAAGCGAACGAGCCTCGATTGATCAGTGCTTCTGCCACCACGGCCCGTTCCATTCCTTCACTATTGCTGCGCAGTGCTAATGGATCTGTTGGATTTGCGGGAGGTTTGGCCGTGGAGTCTATATCGAGGGACAAGTCTCTCTGTAGTCGGATTGTAGCGCGAGCACGTGCGAGTTGAGCGATCTGATCAGCGAGCTCTTGTTTGCCTTGCATGGCAAAGCTTTCGGCAAGTAAGTAATTCATCAAGGAAGGAGCTTGTTGAGGAAAGACTGACTCCGATGCAATGAAATGAGTGGGGACCAGTTCCGGTAGTTTTGCTCGAAGCGACCATTCGCAAAATTGAATTTGAGGCAAGATCGTAGGTTGGCGAGCTAGCGTGACTGCAGATAGCCTTCGGCCAATTTCGAGAGCTTGGTCTCGCGTCGCAGGATCGAGAGAGGCTTGTTCGGCCACCCATCTCATCAGTGGAGCCAACGTGTGAATAGAGGCTTCCGAACCGGATGTGAGCATCAATTGCTCTTCTTGTTGAACGATAGAAGACCACTGCTCCAAAGGAAACACTGTTTGGCTACTAGGTAAAAACGCTAGTTTAAGCCATTGGCACGCTTGACTTCGGGCTTCGCGTGTCGCTTCGGCAATGATTGCGGCAAGCCTGGTTTTTTGGGGTGTGTTTTTATTTTGCGAACCAATCATCCCCTCGGGGTCGGTTCCTTGGTATTCGATTCCTTGGAGATCGATTTGGTCGTCGTCTTGGATCGGAAGAGTCGTTGCGGGTTCGAAAGGGCTAATGCGGCGCATCAATTCCAAGGCTGCGAATTTTGCAATCTGTGGATTGCTTTCGAATCGTGCGATACGGCAAAGGGGGCGAACTCCGAGCGAGTGCTCTAGCAGGTTAAGGTTTCGAATTTGGGAAATTTTGCCGTCGTTATTCGAAGTGTCGAACAGTTCAAGAATTTTCCGCAGTTCGAAAGGAGCATTGGCGGTTTCGTTCGTGAATTTACCGCTCTGCACCATGAACCGAGCTTGGGCTGCGATTTGTGGATCGGCATGGTCGGTAGCTAGGCGAAGTAGATCCAATGCATCAAGCCCGAACCGTTCCAATCTACCTTGGGCTTCCAATCGCTCGGAGAAGCTTTCGGAGCCGAGTTTTTCGATCCATAGGAGGATTTCTGTATCCTGAGCACCAGGGGGGGTGTCAGCGGAATCAGCCGCAGAACTCCCTTGCGGAGACGCGGAGAGCGGATTCAACTGAGCTCTTGCGGTATCCAACAACGAGATAGCCACGCATAGCGTCAGCCAACATGCACGAAGGGCCATCGACCGTACGGTTCGATCATCCGGTGGAGGATTTCTTCGAGGTGTTCGACGTCGTTGCGACCCGAATCGGAGAATTCCGGCTAGGCGAAACAAGATAGGGACCTCTCTCAGCGAGCAGTTCGGATGCGAGCGATGGAAGTGAATTTCCCAGACCTTACACAATGTAACACCGTTTTTCGGGAGGGGATACAGGTCTGGGGCGTGTTGATTGCTCGGACAATGTCGTCCACGGAATGAGAAAACGCATAATTTTGGGAATGGGAGTGGGAAACTTTTGACAGTGCCACGATTTCCACGATAACATAACAGTGGGTCTAGCTTTTCAGCGGTCCAGATTTTCAGCTTCGCTGCTTTCACGGCTTTTCCTGATTTACAGCTTTTCCAGGGTCTTCGGAGACTTCGCGTTATGGCGAAAAAGATTCAGCACGTTTGGGGGATCGAAATCGGACAGAACTCCCTGAAAGCACTTCGGTGTCATACCGAGGGCGACCAGGTAGTCGCTGACACGTTCGATTATGTAGAGTACCCCAAGATTCTCTCGCAACCGGAAGCGGAACCGGAAGCCTTGGTCGCAGATGCACTCAGCCAATTTCTCTCCCGAAACGACTTGAAGGGTGCTACGAAGATTGGTGTTAGCGTGCCCGGGCAAAGTGGTTTGGCCAAGTTCTTCAAGCCACCACCCGTCGAAGTCAAAAAGATTGCGGATATCGTCAAATATGAAGCGAAACAGCAGATACCCTTCGATTTAAACGACGTGATTTGGGATTTCCAGCAAATGGAAGGGGCTCAAATCGAAGACGGTTATGCTCTAGAGAGCGAAGTAGGCCTGTTTGCGATGAAGAAAGACGCGGTTTTCCGCGCGTTGAAGCCCTACCGGGAGCAGGGAATAGACATTGATTTGGTGCAACTCGCGCCGATGAGTTTGTACAATTTGGTGAGCCATGAACGCTTTGCCGAACAGATGGCAAACGAGGAGTTTGACCCGGATTCGCCGCAAAAGAGCACAGTTTTGCTCAGTATTGGGACAGATGCCAGCGACTTGATCGTTACCAACGGGTTCCGGATTTGGCAACGTAGCGTACCGATCGGAGGAAATCACTTCACACGTCAATTGACGAAAGATTTAAAGCTAACATTCGCAAAAGCTGAGCATTTAAAGAAGAATGCGATGCAAGCGGATGACCCAAAGCTCGTTTTCCAAGCGATGCGACCGGTCTTCAACGACATGGTTACTGAGATCCAACGGTCTCTAGCTTTCTTCAAATCGCTGAACAAGAAAGCGGACATTGAGGGCATGTTGGTGATGGGTAACACCGCTAAAATGCCTGGATTATTGGCGTATTTGAACAAAAACTTGGGGATGGACGTCGAGTTGTTTGACAAATTCCCCAAGCTTTCGGGAGCAGAGGTTCTAGGAGCACAACCGTTCAAAGAAAATGCGGCAGCATTTGGGGTCGTTTATGGTTTAGCCCTGCAAATGCTTGGGCGGGGGCCAATGCGGACGAATCTACTGCCGCGTGATATCGTGATCGACCGGGTGATTCGAAACAAGAAACCTTGGGCTGTTGGAGCCCTGTCTTTACTGCTCGTTGGCATGGCAACCCATCATGCGATGCTTGGACAAGTCTATCGTCCCGTTCGACCTGAATTGTGGTCTTCCGCAGAATCCGCAGTGAATAATGTGGATACCACTTCTAAAGGTGAATTCACCAAGGATGAAGAATACAAAGGGAAACTGAATCTTTATCGCGCCGTGGGAGCAGAGGTCAGCAAGGGAGCCGAGCAGCGATTGCTGTGCCTTGAGCTTTACGAAGCGATCGAGCAGTCGCTCGGTAGAGACCCACTATTGATGGAGAAAACCCCAGAAGAACTTCCTTACAAAGATCGGATGGACTTTCACATCACCCGTATCGAGCAAATTTACTACGACAACCTCGCTGGTTGGTACAAACAGGACTTGAAGGATAGCTACCAGGAAGAATTCAAGGCACGGGAACAAGCAGGATTTGCAAAGATCAAGCGTACTCCGGAAAAGGATCCGGATCCAACGGGGCCAGGTTGGGTCGTGGAATTGCGTGGGTACCACTACTACAACGGTAAAGAAAAGCAGGGGCGCGAGGGCGCTGCACACGTAACCAATTATTTGATCGAATTCCTGGAAAACGGCACGGTAAAGCTGCCGGGAGCCAAACCAGGAGAGGTCAAAGAGATCACGATGTACGATTTGGGTATCCGTCGCCCAGTCCTTAGAAATCGCGCGGCACAGCCAAATCGGTTGTATCGTGTTCCGAACCCAGAATACATTCGCTTGATGGAAGAGAAAGGTTTAGCACCGAAAGCAGGTGGTGGTCAGGGGCTTGGATTAGGTTCTGGAGGCCCAGGTTTTGGAGCAGGTTTGGGAACAGGCGGTGGCTCCGGTGCTTCGCTCAGTGGTGGTGAAGGTGGTGGAGCGGGGTTAGGGCTCGGCGGGCCAGGTCGTGGTGGTGCCGGTGGAGGTCCGACCAAGGAGCCGCTCAAGGATGCTCAAGGGAATGTTGTTCCACCCGATTTCGAAGCTCCCAAATTTGATTTTATCGTTCAATTCGCTTGGAAACCTGGCGATTTAGCGAATGTAACTGGGCCGGCAGCAGCGGCCGCGGCGGCCGCCCCGGCTCCGATGTCAAACTTTGAATCTGAAAGTACGCCTCAAGACTAAGATGCGCCTCGAGACCAACAACGCACAGCGCATCTGGTGACAACCGACCCAACGTCGCGCAATGCAATGACATCGCGAGACCAACCGAACAACGGAAAACCTTTAGACAGTTGACGAAAGAGATTGACCATGGACGACCTAAAACGCTACCTAAAAGAAGCGGCGAAGTATTCGTTTTGGATCATCAGCGTTTTGGCTCTGATCCTCTCTGCCGTAACTTTTTACTTGGTGAAGGCTGGGATGGATCAAGCGATCTCCCAGCGAATCAGCGCGCTCAATAGCTCGTTTACCAAGATCAACGACATCAGCAGTAAAGTATCTACGCACCCTAACGAGTCCTCCCATAAAGAAATGGAAAGAAGACTCGAGGGCCTAGTCGATGATGTGGATCAAGCTTGGAAGTTTCAATACGAGCGACAAAAGGAGTTTTTGACTTGGCCTCAATCTGCGTTTCAATACCCACAAACGCGAGAGATATTTGATAGTTTGCGTCCTTTCGAAAAGATGGTTCCATTTCCGCTTCCAGAAAAGTGGCCCGAGCCATTGGACAAAATTACCGTGCGAGATCGGGATGTTTATAAGGGCTACATTGAGCCCGAATTCCCAGCGTTAGCGAAGAAAATAGGAAGTTCTTGGAAGTTTGTTCTGGATGCAAAAGCCCTCTCTGGCGGCGGTGGATTTGAGCCACCTGGGGGTGGCGGCTCCTTTGCTCCACCAGGATTTGGTGGTGGATTCACAACGGGTGGAGCAGGGGCGAAGGCACCGGACGCTAACCGAGACTTGGTGCGTTGGCCGGAGTCGGCACAAAAAGATCTAATCACCGATGCACTGCCTTGGTTTGCCAAACCAACACCTCCCTCTATCCATGAAATCTATTACACCCAAGAAGATATCTGGTTGCTTCGCGGCCTGATGGATATCATCGCGAACACGAACAGTGATGCAAAAGAGAATTTCCAAGCGGTCGTACGCGAAATCGAGTTCATCCGATGGGGAGCTCGAGCGAGCCGAGATGCAGGATCGCTTTCAAGCGGAGATGCCCCAGCAGGCGGAATGATGGGCGGAATGATGGGCATGCCGGGAATGGGCGGCGGACCTCCAGGAGGCTACGCCGGGGGTGGAGCCGGGGGGAGTCCTCCCGCTGGTTACGGCGGTATGGGCGGAGGCAAAGGCGGCCTGATGCCAGGTGGTGGTGGTGCCCCGGCGCGGCGAGACCCAGCGGATGGACGTTACGTCGACAACTCGTTTAAGCCACTTACCGGTTCTCAACTTCGAACCGCGATGAACCTTCAAAACGCGAATGATGCTGTTATTGCAGTAGCCAAGCGAATTCCGGTTCGGATGCGTCTAAAGGTAGACGAATCGCAGATCGGAAGACTGATCACTGAGTGTGGTAACGGCAAGATGATGCTTGAAGTACTGCAAGTCAGGTACAACACTGATGCTGCGGCGGCGCCAGGCGCGGCGGCAGCTGGTGGCGGGATGCCTGGAGGAGCAGGATTCCCCGGCGGCGCTGCTTCCCTGGGAACGGGAGGTGGTGCAGGTGCAAGCTTCAAAGAGGACGATTCAGGCGAGGGGAGTGGCGAAGGTAGCGGAGGACCGGGGATGCCTGGCGCTGTTGCGGTAGAAACCACCGGAGAAGTCCCCATAGAAATTTATGGCTTGGTCTATTTGTACAACCCGCCCGCTAATCTTCGGGGAACGAAGACAGATGCGACCACGGAAGGTGCTGGGGTTCCGATGGGCACGGTGGCACCTGCGGCGGTGCCTACGGAATCCGCTGGCGGCGCAGCAGAAGCGACTGGGGGTGCAGTAGCTCCGGCTAACGCAAATCCTAACGGCTCGGCACCGACCGACCCGAATCCTCCAACGAACCCGAATGCGGCTACTGACCCCAGTTCACCAGCAAACCCGAATGTTCCGGCAAACCCCAGTGCACCGACTGACCCCAGTGCACCGACTGACCCCAGTGCACCGACTGACCCCAGTGCGCCGGCAGAACCTAGCGGCACGCCGCCTCCAGCGGATCCCAACGGAACCGGGGGATCGACTGAGCCGGCGACTCCACAACCTCCAACGGGCAACAATTAGGAAGGACCTGACTGATGTTTGGAAAAAAGAAGAACAAAGACGGGTCGGAGTCACAAGCCGACGTTAAGCCTGCGGACAAGCCATCGAAAAGCAAATCGAAGGCCAAGGGTAGTTTCGATGCGAAAGAGTTTATGTTGTTCCACGCAGAGAAGTTCGTCTTTGCGTTGATCGCTTTGCTGAGCGCTGGATTGGTCTACTTGGGATTTTCCACCAAAGGCTTTGACTCCAACAAGGAACCGAAGACTTTAGCGGACAAGTCCCAACAAGTCCTTTCCCAGATTCGAGAAAATCACTGGGATGCCATCAAGGATGAGGAAGCTCGGGTAAAGGGGATCACCGATGTGAGCTACACCGAGAAGTCCGTAGAGTCGACAAAGATTATCCCGAAGGACTTGTATCGTCCTGAGATTCCAATGCCAGGATCGCGGATTACTGGATATCGTGCTGATCCCGATATTTTACCGGCAAAATCCCTGATCGCTTCTTATTTCTACGGTCCAATTGTTGTCGGCAATGCAAGTCAGCAGTTAATCGATTTCCTGGACAAACTCCCAGATGCGAAAGCAAAGGAAGAGCCCAAAAAGCGTGAAGATCGGCCACGTGGTGGTGGAGCGATGCCTGGTGGTAAGGAAGGGGAAAGCGGACCTCCAGGATTCCCGGGCGGAGGTCCTCCTGGATTCGGTGGGCCGCCCGGAATGGGTGGACCTCCGGGAGGCTTAGGGGGCTTTGGTGGCCCGTCGGCCAATACGAACGCCAAGCGATTTCTTGCTCCAGGCTACGATCAAGGTTTCGCTTCTCAGACACTTGGGCCATCGAATGAGAAGGATCCGCGGCGTCGGGCGATTGGGCCGCGGGATTTGGGCTTCGTCGCCGTTACGGCCATCGTTCCCCATGAAGATTTAGAGAAAGAGTACCGGTCAAAACTATCGCCTGGGGGCAATTTAATGCCAGGACGCGACACCCCGAACTACGTCGGCTTTGAAGTCGAACGGGTGGACGTGACGGAGGATCCAAATAAGGCCGTAGCCGAGGGTGATTGGCAGGCGTTGCCGAATGCCGGTTCCGAACGACTGACGGAGTTAGCGAAAAATGTTTGGTTGGGCACGGCGCAAGAAGTAGCTGAGGCGGGTTGGACGGCGCCCAATTTGACCATACCTGTACCTCCGATTTTGATCAAGAACTATCGCAATGCGGTTGGCCATCCCGATGTACCTTCTTCGGGCCAGGGCGGCCCAGTGGCAACCGGTGGAGCACCGGGTGGCATGGGAGGCATGATGGGTGGGATGATGGGTGGCTTTGGAGGACTTGGATTGTCTGGCGGTGGGGACGGCAATTTTGAAGGCGAAAGCGGATCCGGTGAACCAGAAAGTGGCGGAGCGGGCCCTGCATCCGGAGGCTCACCTCCGGCAGGTTATGGCGGTGGCGGACCTCCGTCTGGATACAGTGGGGGCGGGCCTGGAGCCGGCGGTGGTCCCCCATCAGGATATGGTGGAGGAGGCCCCCCAGGTGGACTGGGAATGGGCGGTGGCCCCGGCGGTATGAGCTTAGGTGGCATGGGTGGTGGACCTGGTGGAATGGGCTCAGGCCCGTTGCCTGAAGATTTGCCCAAGGAGCTGCCATCGACCAAGTATAAACTGGTCAGGTTCTACGACTTTGAGGCGAAGCCAAATCGGGTGTATCGCTATCGAGTACGGCTACTGATGTACGACCCTAATTTCCCGAATGCGGCATCGGTTCAGCCAAGGTCCGCGCTGTTGGATTCAGGGAGTGGCACGCTCAAACGTGTTCAGGATCTCTTGGATCAAGAACGTAAGGACAAAGAAGCGTTTAAGCCCGAAGAAGATAAGGATGGCAGAAAGACTGTGTTCAGTCGTAAAAGCTCCAGAAAGACCGCTTGGTCAGATCCATCGGATCCAATTTCGACACAGCGAGTAGCAGAAGTATACATGAGTGAAATGAGCGTTGCTTACGCCCCTGATGCTCAGAAGAAGTTGTTTGAAGTCTCAGCACCGAAGGCAGAGATGGTTTTTGCGGAATACGATCCGAAAATTGCAAGCTTCCTGCCGCGAAAGGATACGGCAGTACGCGGATATGTGTTTGGGTTGCCCAATCGAGAAGGGGGCAAAGACCAGCCGTTGGAATTAATCCATCCGATCTCGAAGATCATCAAAGCAGTTGACAAGCGAGAGTCCAAGGGACTAACAACGGTCGTGGATATTCATGGCATGGTTCCTTTAGAGACGAAACCAACTCGAGATCCGAATTTGAAGACCGGATCGGAAGGATTTGCGATCGACCCTGAAACCGGAAGAATCATCGTTTTAAGGGAATTCGACGATTTCACCAACTACGCCATGTACACCAACCCTGACAAACCTGCTGTAGGCCCACTCGGTGGCCCAATGCGGCTCGACGGCGGGGGGGCTATGCCTGGAATGGGCGGACCTGGCGGAGGTCCTATGGGACTCGGAGGAGGACCGGGATTGGGTGGCCCAGGAGGAGGAGGACCGCCGATGGGTATGCCTGGAGGGCTAGGATTAGGAAGTGGTGGCGGCCCACCTGGAGGTGGCGCAGGACTCGGTCTCGAGAATTAAACTCTCAGGAATTGACCTCGAGGCCATTTGGTTCCCCCCAAACAACCGAAAGCCCGTCGAAGCGACCAAGCACCGACGGGCTTTTTTTCATCAACAGAACAGAAAAACAAAACTCTGAAATGAAGAATTCGCTGGAGATTTCAAGCTTTGCTAGCATTCCATCCTCGAAACAATTTCAAAAAAGATCATTTGCGGTTGACGAACTGCCGAAGCCGATTTACTATCTTGCTCCCTCGTCCGCAGAAGGGCTTGTTTGAGTGTGTCACCGACGCTTTGGCCGCGATTTAAGAACGATCTCGGCTGAATGATTTAACAGGTGGTGCGCGTTGAAAATGGCTTAAGAAAAGGGTAGGAAATAGTGTCTGGATCTCATGAAGTAATCAGAATTCGCATGGAAGCTTACGACCATGCTGTTCTCGATCAGAGTGCGTTGGAAATTGTCGAAACAGCCAAGCGAACGCATTCGGAAGTTCATGGTCCGATTCCTTTGCCCACACGCATCGAAAAGTACACGGTGCTTTCCGGTCCGAACATTGACAAGAAGGCTCGTCAGCAGTTCGAGATCCGTACTCATAAGCGATTGATCGACATTAAGCAAGCCACAGCGCGAACGATTGAGGCGTTGAATAAGCTTAGCTTGCCAGCTGGCGTTGATATCAAAATCAAAGCTACTTCTCGCTAAACAATATATTTTCACAGGGTTTTCTCGCATGGTGCGGATGCCTGCTGGGTAACAGTCGTTTTCGGGAGTGCCGAAAGTGCGACGGGTCCCGGTGGGTGGCGATTTACGGAACTTGATCATGAGAAAAGGTATTCTCGGCCGCAAGGTCGGTATGACTCAGATATTTGAGCAGGATGGGCGCGTGGTGCCGGTGACGGTTATCGAAGCGGGTCCTTGCAAGGTGTTGCAGGTCAGGACAGTAGATCGCGACGGCTATGATGCCGTTCAGGTAGGTTTTTTGGATAAGCCACGCCGGCTAGCCTCTCGTGCGGAGCGTGGTCACGTCGCTTCGATCACCAGCAAGCGAGAGAAGAAGATGGCGGCGGCGGGTGCGACGATGCTGACGAAGGCAGGTTGTGAACCCAAGCGATTCATTCGCGAACTCCGTGGTGCCCCAGCGATGGAAGTGGGTGCAGATCTGTTGGTTGCCGAATTGAATGGTGTCTTGTCTGTCGATGTCACCGGAACATCCAAAGGATGTGGTTATTCAGGATGGATGAAGCGGCACAACTTCTCTGGCCAACGCGCAACGCACGGTGTGAAGAAAGTTCACCGGCATCCAGGGGGAACTGCTGCTGGTACTTATCCGGGCCGCGTTCGCAAAGGTAAGAAGATGGCCGGGCATTACGGGGTTGATCGTGTGACAATGCGAAACCTTAAGGTCGTGAAGGTCGACGTAGAGAACAATTTGTTGTTGGTCAAGGGTGCGGTACCTGGACCTGCCGGCGGGTATGTGATTGTTCGCGAGACGAACAAGGTTGGGTAGTGGCGGGTGTTAAGCTGGGTGGATTGCTCGGCAGCAGGTAGACTTTGCGATTCGATGGTGGTGACACGGTCGATAGCAGCCAGAGACGCACTTTGTGAAACGTACGCGGCAGAGATCTTAAATGGTCGACGCCTAAACGGTTATGAAAGTTATTGGTGGAACAAACATGGTAACGCTTCCAGTATACGACTTAACAGGCAATAAGGTCGGTGACTACGACATCGATCCCGCCGCGATTGCTCCAAAGGTTAGCAAGCAGTTGTTGCACGATGTCGTTGTGATGTACTTGGCGAACGCTCGTCAAGGAAGCAATAAAACAAAGACTCGAGGTGAAGTCTCGGGTTCAACGAAGAAGATGTATCGTCAAAAAGGTACGGGTAATGCACGGATGGGTGCAAAGCGTACTCCCGTTCGACGTGGCGGTGGCCATGCTAATGCGAGACAACCTCGATCGTACTATTACCGTCTTCCCAAGAAGGCTGTTCAGGGTGCAACGCGTATGGCGATCGCAGCCAAGATCAGTGCTGGATCGGTGATTGTAATAGACAAGTTGGCCATGGATGCTCCAAAGACCAAAGCATTGGCAGGTGCGTTCAAGGCATTGGGTTTAGAGGGCGTGACCAAGACCCTGGCAACGGCTTCGAATGACCGAAACATTTACCTCAGCGGTCGAAACATACAGGGTTTGACGATCAGTCCTGTGAGTGATCTGAATGCCCTTTCGATCTTGCGACCTCGCAAGTTGGTAGTTACTCGCGATGCATTGGATTGGATCAAGTCCCGAGCTGGTGCTTAGATCTTTCACTGATTTAGTAACTGACAACCAAAAACAAGAACAACATAAAATTCCTCGCAAACGCGCACGGGAAGTTGGAGAGTAAAAGATGGCCAAGCAGCCTCCGAAGACAACGATGGAATTGACTCCTCACCAGATCGTTTACCGACCTTTGGTGACGGAAAAGGGTGTGCACAAGGCGACTCGACAGAATCGCTATGCATTCGAAGTCAGTCCTTTAGCGACTAAGACCCAGATCAAGGGGGCGATTGAAGAGCTATTCAACGTCAAAGTTGTGGCAGTAGCAACTCAGAACCGCGATGGCAAAGCTCGTAGATATAAGGCTAGAGCGGGTCGTACAAAGGCTTGGAAGAAGGCGATTGTGAAGCTAGGAGCTGAGTACAAGATCGATTTCTTCTAGGAATAGTTGGTTCGGTTGTTACGGGATCAGTCAACGAAACGGAACTTTTGGAAACAAAAAAATGGGCATTCGAATTCACAAGCCGACGTCGCCGGGGCGAAGAAATTCGTCGGTTAGCGACTTTGCGGAATTGACACCGGGAGCCAAGCCTGAGAAGTCGCTGTTGAAGCGGCAGAAGAAGACCGGTGGACGGAACAACCAAGGCTTCATCACGGCAAGGCACCGCGGTGGTGGTCACAAGAGGATGTACCGAATCATCGACTTCCGTCGTATGAAGGATGGTATTTCTGCGACAATTGACTCAGTACAGTATGATCCTAACCGGTCTGCGCGTATTGCGTTGGTGGTTTATGCGGACGGCGAGAAGGCTTATATTCTGGCGACGGATAACATGAAGAAGGGGGACGTTCTGCGTAACGGTGCAGACGCGCCGCCAACAGCCGGAAATTGTCTTCCCTTGAAGTACATCCCCGCTGGAACTGAAGTATGTTGTATCGAGATGACACCTGGCCGAGGTGCAGCATTGTGTCGGTCTGCCGGATCGTCTGCTGTTTTGATGGCTCGGGAGGGTGGTTGGGCACAGTTGCAGCTTCCAAGTGGTGAAGTGCGGCGTGTGCCAAGTCAGGGTCGGGCGACGATTGGAAAGATGGGTAATTCTGAGCACGACGCGATTCGAATTGGCAAGGCCGGACGTAACCGTTGGAAGGGCTGGCGTCCACACGTACGCGGTACGGCAATGAACCCGCACGATCACCCGCACGGTGGTGGTGAGGGGCGAACAAAGGGTGGTCGTCACCCAGTTAGTCCGACCGGTAAGTTGGCGAAGGGCGGGTTTACTCGTCGTCGTCGCAAACCGAGCAATGCATCGATCATTCGGCGACGCAAGTCGGTTCGATATGGTCAATTGAAGTTGAGATAATAGCTTAGCTGAGGAATGAACTAGGAAAGACAAGCGATGGGACGTTCGACGAAAAAAGGCCCTTACGTAGATCCGAAGCTTTTTGCAAAGTTGCAGAAGGCTCGCGAAACGAACAGCAGTCAACCGATTACGACTTGGGCGCGTCGTTGCACGATTGTACCCGAGTTTGTTGGAGCGACGTTCATGGTTCACAACGGCAAGGCACACATCAAGGTATTCGTTACCGAAGATATGGTCGGCCACAAGTTGGGTGAGTTTGCACCGACGCGGACCTTCCGAGGTCACGGCGGCAAGGGTGGCAAGAAGTAATTGATCAGGGAACAAGGCACAGCGATGGCTTACCGAGCATCACATAAGTACGCGCGAATCAGCGCTCGAAAGGTTCGTCCTTTGGCGAACTTGGTACGAGGCAAGTTCGCAGATGAAGCGTTGGAGATTCTCCGATATCAGCCCCACCGAGGCGCGAGGATGCTTGAGAAAGTCATCCAGAGTGCGGTAGGTAGTGCACAGGATACCGAGCAGAATAAAGGCGTGTCCTACGGGGTTGAGGAGTTGGTCGTCGTCGACGCTCGCGTCGATGGCGGGCCGATGTTTAAGCGGTTCCAGCCGCGATCGCGTGGACAGGCTTTCACGATCCTCAAGCGAACCAGTCATATTTCGGTGGAACTCAAGCGGTTGGAAGAACTGTAGGAACTAGAAAACTATGGGACAGAAAGTAAATCCTGTTGGCTTCCGAACCGGCATTGTGATGGGCTGGAAGAGCCGCTGGTACGCCAGCAAAAAAGAGTTCTCTGAGTTGTTGGTTGAAGACCAAAAAATCAGGAACTTTATTAAGAACCATCCGACGAAGCCCGCTTATCGCGAAGCTGGCATCGATCGAATTGAAATTGAACGAACACGTGATGAAGTGAGGTTGCACGTTTACGTTGCGAAACCTGGCTTGATCATAGGTAAGAAGGGAACAGAGATTGAGGTTCTACAAGAAGAGCTTCAGAATCTGATCGGACGGCGGGTGAATCTAAAGGTCGAAGAAGTACATCGACCTGAGATTCAAGCGCAGTTGATAGCCGAAGATATTGCCAAGCAGCTAGCGAAGCGAGCGAGTTTCCGTCGAACGATGAAGCGATCGATTGAGACCGCGATGGACGCGGGTGCTAAGGGCATCAAGATACAGCTCTCCGGCCGTTTAGGCGGTGCGGAAATGGCTCGATGTGAGAAGGCGAATGCGGGAGCTTTGCCGTTGAGCACGATCCAAGCAAAAATTAGTTATGGGTTCGCTGAGGCTTCGACCCCGCAAGGGAACATCGGGGTTCAGGTATGGGTAAATCAAGGTTCCTACGCGGGAGACAACAACGATGGCGCTGATGCCCAAACGGGTCAAGCACCGAAAAAGCCAAAGAGGACGTATAAAAGGTAACGCGACTCGCGGCAATAAGGTCGTCTTCGGCGACTGGGGTCTTCAGTGCCTGCAAGGTGGCTGGATCCGAGCGCAGACGATCGAGGCCGGCCGTATCGCGGCAAACCAGTACGTTCGTGGCGAAGGTCGCTTGTACATACGAATATTTCCAGATAAACCTGTGTCCTCCAAACCCTTGGAAACCCGGATGGGTAAGGGTAAAGGGGAACCGGAGTACTGGGTAGCGGTGGTCAAGCCGGGGACAGTTCTCTATGAACTAGGGGGTGTCTCGGAGCAGCAGGCGAAGGTCTGTTTTGCTCGGTTGGCAGCGAAAATGCCGATCCGGGTGAGGCTTGTGCGTCGTCGACCTGCGTAAGGTCGGTGGAGCAGATTAAGATTGCGGGGACGAAGGTTTCCGCTCATGGTTGGTTCGCAAAGATTCAAGTGAGACGCAAATGAAGGCTACAGAACTACGAGAGATGAGTGACGAGCAATTGGAACTTACGGCGGCGGAAGCAGCCGAGACGATGTTCCGCTTGCGGTTGCAATCTCAGACAGATCGAGTGGATGTACCGACGTTGACTCGCAAGAACCGACGGTTGATCGCCCGGGTGCGAACGATCCAAGGTGAGCGAGCCAGATCGGCTTCCAAAGGAAAGTAACTGATACTTGGGGGCAACACCCTGAGGCTCAGAACTTTGCGAACGGGTTATCGCTATTTGGAATGCGGTAGCGGTTAAGTTGATGAGTAGCGGATATCAATCAACGGATATCGATTAGGCTAGAGTGCAACGAGTAGGGTACGAACGAGAGACATCGGAACATGGCACGACGAATTTTGGTTGGTGTAGTCAAAAGTGACAAGATGAACAAATCGCGACGCGTCGAAATCGAGCGTTTCGTACGTCACCCGAAATACAGCAAGATTGTTCGTCGCAAGACGGTGTGCCACGTCCATGATGAGAACAACGAGTCCAAGGCTGGTGACAAGGTTGAGATCGAAGAATCACGCCCGATGAGCAAACTCAAGAGGTGGAAGTTGATTCGCGTTGTCGAGAAGAACCGCGAAGTTGACGTTGCGGCTCTCCGAGGCGAGGCAGGAGCTGCCAAGGAATAGTGTCGCATCGTCCTAGTGCCTTTTGAGAACAAAGGCAAGAGTAGTGCGGGGTTTGAAACCAAAGGTTGAAAGACGAAGAACATGATACAACAAGAAACCCGATTGCAGGTCGCTGACAACACTGGTGCGCGTGAGGTTATGTGCATCAAGGTGCTCGGTGGAACTCGTCGTCGGTATGCCGGAATTGGGGACGTGATCATTTGCTCAGTGAAGAGCGTGATTCCGGGCAGTGAGATCAAGAAGAAGGCCGTAGTGCGCGGCGTTATTGTGCGAACAGCTCAGCCCACGCGACGTGCGGATGGTAGCTACGTACGTTTCGACAGCAATGCGGTCGTGTTGGTGGACAAGGACAACAATCCTCGAGGTACACGCATTTTCGGTGCGGTAGCGAGAGAATTGCGAGAAAAGAGCTTCACGAAAATCGTCTCATTGGCGAGCGAGGTGGTGTAACAATGTTGATTAAAGAGCAAGATCTCGTAGAAGTGATTTCCGGCAAGGATAAGGGGCAGCGGGGCGTTGTTTTGTCGGTGGACCGAGAGAACAACAAGGTCGTGGTTGAGGGTCTGAACCGGATCTACAAGCACGTCAAGCGTTCTCAGCGAAATCCACAAGGAGGTCGTTTGTCGAAGGAGGCACCTCTTGACGCATCAAAGGTCATGTTGGTTTGTCCAAAAACGAACAAGAGAACACGGGTAGGTGTTCGCGTATCAGCGGACGGTTCGAAAGTACGATACAGTAAGAAGTCGGGTGAGACACTAAGCGTTGTTTCTCCGGCGAAGAAGAATTCTTAGGAATTCGGTAGCAGGTTTCGGTGCGAAAGCCACGAAAACGACAATTTCAACGATTCAAGATTTAGCCAAGAAAATAGCCAAGAGGAAACGACGCGATGGCGCCTCGACTTCAGCAACATTACTTCGACAACATTCAGAAGCAACTCGGCGAAGAGTTGGGGATCAAGAATGTTTTTGCGATTCCCAAGATCGAGAAAATCTCGGTAAATATGGGTGTTGGCGAAGCCATGCAAGACAAGAAGTTCTTGGAATTGGCAGCCGATGCGATGGGAGAGATTACCGGGCAGCGGCCAGTATTGACCGTGGCACGGAATTCGATTGCTGGATTTAAGCTACGGGAAGGTGTAGCGATCGGTTGCAAGGTTACCTTGCGGGGCGAGCGCATGTACGAGTTCCTCGATCGTTTGATCAGCATCGTATTACCTCGGGTACGTGACTTCCGCGGTGTGAGCCGCACTGCGTTCGACGGCCATGGGAATTATTCCATGGGGTTGAACGAATGGTTGGTTTTCCCGGAATTGAGCAATGACAAGTTTGCCAAGGCTCAGGGGTTGAATATTACAATCGTGACGACGGCATGCACGAATGATCATGCACGCCGGATGCTCGAGATGTTTGGAATGCCATTCCGGGCGCCCAAGAAGAAAACTGCTTAGGTTCAGCGAATCCAAGCGATCGGTTTCATAGACAGTTCGTAACAACGTTTTGATTGGAAGAAAAATCCAGTGGCAAGCAAAAGCAAAATCGCAAAGGCGAATCGCGAGCCGAAGTTTTCGACGCGGCGTGAGAATCGTTGCAAGCTCTGTGGAAGGCCACGAGCTGTGTACCGCAAGTTTGGGATTTGTCGGATTTGTTTCCGGCAGCTCGCGGATAAAGGTTTGATCCCTGGTGTACGTAAGTCTAGCTGGTAGGGGTAGGGGTAGAGAACAATGATCAACGATCCAATCGCAGACATGCTGACACGTATCCGCAACGCCATTCGTATCGAGCGGCCGTTTGTAGACGTTCCTGTATCGGGGCTTCGAAAGAGCGTCGCGGATGTGCTCAAGCGTGAAGGTTATATTTGGGATTACAGTGAAGTTGAGGGCAAGCCCTTCAATTCTCTGAGAATCGAATTGAAGTACGGACCGAACGGTGAGAAGATCATCCAGACGGTTCGACGGGTCAGCAAGCCCGGGCGACGCGTTTACGTGAAGTGCTCGGATTTGAAGCCGATTCTCAACGGATTAGGGATTTCGATTGTCAGCACGTCGAAGGGTGTGTTCAGCGATCGGGAGGCACGCCAGCACAAACTTGGCGGTGAGCTGTTGGCCGAAGTTTGTTAGTGCGAATTAGTTCTACGGCCGCAGCCTATGTTGCTGGGGTTGGGTGCAGAATCGCAGTCGAAACAGTTGCAAAATAGTCTAGAACACAATTAAGAGTTGGAAGACTGCCGAGGGACCCTCGGTAAACATTCCAGGAGAATAAAGCGATGTCGCGTATTGGAAGACAACCGATCGATGTTCCTGCGGACGTAAAGGTTACGCTCGATGGCAGCACCGTCAGCGTGAAGGGACCGAAGGGCGAGCTATCGTTTACTCATAGCGATGAAGTGAAGGTAGCTTTAAGCGAAGATGGCAAAACGATTGACGTGACGCGTGATACGGACTTACGCACTGCGCGAGCGTTGCACGGTTTGACCCGCGCTTTGGTCAACAATATGGTTCTTGGGGTTAAAAACGGTTACGAAAAGAAACTGGAAGTTCAAGGTGTTGGCTACGTCGTTTCCATCAAGGGAAAGAACTTGCACATGCGTGTTGGTTTTGCAAACGAGTTAGTGGTACCGATTCCAGAGAATTTGACGGTAGTTTGTCCAGACCAGACGCACATCAATGTGTCGGGATGCGATAAGCAGGCGGTGGGGCAGTTTGCTGCTCATGTTCGATCGTTGCGAAAGCCTGAGCCTTACAAGGGCAAGGGTGTGCGTTACGTCGGCGAAGTAGTCAAGATCAAGCCGGGCAAGAGTGCAACGTAGTCGAGTATCGGTACGTTAGATTCAGGCGGCCAGAGAGCAAAACAGAGTTTGGAGAGATTGAAAAGTGGACATTCGCAAAGTTGTCGATGGGCAGAGGAAGCGGCGGGCGTTTCGGGTGCGCAAGCGTGTTCGAGGAACAGCGGAGCGACCACGTCTGTGTGTTTATCGTTCTCTCCAGAATTTCGGTTGCCAGGTGATTGACGACGAGGCAGGGAAGACTCTTTGTTCCGTATTCTCATCGGAAAAAGGTCTCCGGGGTGAAATCGGCTACGGCGGTAACTGTACGGCAGCGGCAAAACTCGGTAAAATTCTCGCCGAGCGAGCGATGAAGGCTGGTGTGAAATCAGTCTCTTTCGATCGTGGTTCCTATAAGTATCACGGACGCGTGGCAGCATTCGCGGATGCCGCTCGCGAGGCGGGGCTCGAGTTTTAGAGCTCGGACGATAGACTAACAACCATTCCAGCAACCATTCCAGTCGGGTATTTGCAAGCAAGGGTACGATTCGAAACATGTCAAATGAAACCAATCAAGGTGATGCCCAAATCGACCGCGTCTTGAAGATCAAGCGTTGTGCTGCGGTCGTCAAGGGGGGGCGTCGGTTCAGCTTCGCAGCCCTGGTGGTCGTCGGTGACGGCAAAGGGAAGGCCGGTTACGGTTATGGGAAGGCCAATGAGGTACCTCCGAGTGTGGCAAAAGCTCAGAAGGGGGCTAACCGCGCAATGATACAGGTCCCGATCGTTAATGGTACGATTCCGCACAAGGTCTCCGGTCGGTTTGGTGCTGCTCACGTTTTGTTGATGCCTGCGAGTCCAGGTACGGGGATTATTGCTGGGCAGGCCGTACGGGCGGTTTGCGAAGCGTTGGGTATTCAAGATATTTTGACCAAGAGTTTCAGATCCAATAATCCAACGGTCTTGATCAAGGCGACCTTTGATGCGTTGTCACAGTTGAAGACCAAGGAAGACGTCGAACGCCTACGAGGGGTGAGCCTGTAATGAATTTAGAAGAAGTCAACAATGGTGTGGTTACGAACCGTGCCCGCAAACGAATTGGGCGTGGTGTAGGTAGCAAGACTGGTAAGACGTCGGGTCGTGGCCGCGATGGGCACAAATCTCGAAGCGGTTACAGTCGGCATCCGATGTTCAACGGTGGTGATACGCCGATTTACATGCGAACACCCAAGCGGGGGTTCCATAACCGCTTCGCTCAAGAGGTTGTTGGGGTGAATGTCGGCGCGTTAAATTCCGCGTTCGAGGAGGGTGCCGAGGTTACTCCGTCGGCGATTCGTCATCGTGGTATCATCAAAGTACGTTTTGACGAATTGAAGATTCTCGGTTCCGGCGAGGTTACGAAGAAGCTTCATCTCGTTGTGACTCGAATCAGCGATTCGGCTAAGCAGAAGATCGAAGCGGCTGGTGGATCTGTTAAGATCGTAGCTGCGAAGCGTACGCCGAAGGAACGCATTGCGGATCTGGCTCAAGGGGAGTAGCCCTTTGGTCTAGCCAAATCGCCGAATTGTAGAAACAATACTGGCTGGCGGCGCGAAGGTGCCGTCAGCTATTTTTTTGGGCAATGGACACCCATTCGATTGAGGAAAATCGAAAACATGCTTGATAAACTTAAAATCGTGTTTTCAATCCCGGAACTGCGTCAGAAGATTCTTCTGACTTTGTTTCTATTAGCGGTTTACCGAATCGGCTATCACGTTCCGCTTCCGGTTCTCAAGTCGGACTTGGCCGTTACCGGCGAATTGAAGAATTTCATGGACAAGGTTGCTGTATTTTCGGCAACCGACTTGCGCAGTTTAACCATCTTCGGATTGGGGTTAGCGCCTTACATCTCAGCGTCGATCATCTTTCAGTTGTTGGGGACCGTTTGGCGGCCCATCGAAGAACTTCGCAAAGAAGGGGCTGCTGGGCGTAAGAAGATCAACGAGTACACTCGGTACCTTACCGTTTTGATTTGTATCTTACAAAGCTGGGTGTACTTGAAATTCACGATAGGTGCTGGCGGACCGGACTCAACGGTCTCCTCACAATTTTTTGGTCTGAACTCCAGCAACCTATCTCTTGGGTGGCAATTAACCTCTGTTGCAATCATGACTGCCGGGTCGCTCTTTTTGATGTGGCTTGGAGAGCAGATCGATGAGTACGGCATCGGCAATGGGATCTCGTTGTTGATTATGGCGGGGATTTTGGCTCAGATGCCGCGAGCTCTGTGGGATCTGCGTCAGAACGTATCGAGCACATTGACGGGTAACAACGGGACAACGATTGGTCCTGATGTTCTCGCAGTATTGGCCGCACTTTTTATTGCAGTCGTCTTCGGCGTGGTGTTCATCACCATGGCTCAGCGTCGTATTCAAATGCAGAGTGCTAAGCATGTTCGGGGACGAAGGATGTTTGGTGGAACCAAGCAGTTCCTGCCTCTAAAAATCAATCAAGCTGGGGTTATGCCGATCATTTTCGCTAGTAGCTTCTTGATGATCCCGGGGATGATTTTCGGGCTTTTGGCCACCTCATTTGCAGGTGGTGAAGGATTCTGGAGTATTGTTTCAGGTTGGTTTCAGCAACTCTCCTCGATGTTTAACTCCGGGTCGTCTTTTACCTACAACGTGTTGTATGTGTTGTTGATTTTCTTCTTCTGTTTCTTTTGGACATCGATTATGTTCAATCCGAAAGAGATGGCGCAGAACCTACAAGACTCCGGGGCATTTATTCCAGGCTACAGGCCTGGAAAACGGACAGCCGACTATCTTGAGAAGGTAATGGTGCGGATTACGTATGTCGGTGCTGCGTTCTTGGCATTGATTGCGATCGTGCCAACGATCATCACAAGCCAGTTTGGCGTTTCGTTTACGGTGGCGTCCTTCTATGGTGGGACCGGTTTGTTGATCGCAGTGAGCGTTGCCTTCGATTTGATTCAGAAAATCGATAGCCACTTGCTGATGAGGAACTACAAGGGTCTATTGGAGTCCTAGGATCACAGAAAGGGCCGTGGGTCATGCTGATCGTGTTCATCGGCCCTCCGGGAGCAGGTAAAGGGACTCAGTGCAGGCGACTTGTTGAGCTATTGAAGATACCTCATCTCTCGACCGGAGAGATGTTGCGATCTGTGATGGAACAAGATACTGCTTTGTCACGTTACGTGGCTTCTTACATCAATGCAGGAAAATTGGCACCTGATCATTTGGTCATGCGGATCGTGTCGCAGCAGCTAACGAGTTCGGAGTGCCAGCAGGGTGCTTTGTTCGATGGTTTTCCGAGAACGATGATCCAAGCACAAATGCTTGACGATTTTCTAATGGAGAGTGGTCGTCCTTTGGACGTGGTCTTAGAGTTGCGAGTTAACGACGAGGCTTTGATCGAGCGACTGCTCAAACGGGCTAAAACGGATGGTCGGGCTGACGATAACGATGTGACAATCCGCGAGCGGTTGCGTGTATTTTACGAGCAGACGAAACCGCTGGTGCAATATTACGCGGCGCAGGGAAAACTGCGGTCCATTGATGGAATGCAATCTGAGGAGGATGTTTTTTCAGAGATTCGCGAGGCGCTTAAGCCTCGGGTTTGATAACGGCTGAAAGTGCCGCTTCTATCGCTAAACCTTGGCTCGTACCTGTCCCCAAACGGCGGCACCCATGGCGCCAGCATCATCCCCTAAAGCTGCAAGTTTCAGTTTGGTAGTCTCTGAGTAACACTCCAGTACATTTTCTGCGATCGTCTTTTTAACTTCTTCGAGATAGAGTTGGCTCAGGGCTTCCACCAAACCTCCACCTAGTATGATCACTTCAGGGGCCAACAAGTGGATCAGATTCACGGCCGCATAGCCTAGCATCTTGGCACCATGCCGCACCACTTTTTCAACCTGCTCATCTCCCCCTTTGACAGATGCAAGAAGCGTCTTACTCCGTATCTCGGCTATATCCGTACCAGCTAACTTCGCCAAAGTCGGCGCATCGTTCCGAAACGCAAGCTTAGCGCACTGCGAAGCGATTGCTAGACGGCTTGCCTCGCTTTCCAATGTACCAGTCATTCGGCCACCACTGGTTTGACTATTCGAAGTTATTTTTGTGTGGCCTATCTCCATCGCTGTGTGAGATTTACCGCGAAGAATCTCACCATTGTAAACAAATCCCCCGCCAATCCCCGTGCCTGGGAATAGGCCCGCAACACTGTATGCCCCTTTAGCGGCCCCACACCGATACTCACCATAAACCCCAGCATCCACGTCATTGAGCAAAGACACGGGCTTCTGAAACGCATCCTCAATGATACTACCCAGAGGCACGTTCTTCCACTTGAGGTTTACCGCGATATGCACAATCCCTTTGTCCATATCCACTGGTCCTGGGCATCCCACTCCAATACTTTTTACGCGTTCCAATGGCACTTGCGCATTCGCAATCGTTTCGCGAATCAAATCTACGATACGTACAACACCTGCCTGTCCACCTTCGAGCCCTTTGGTCTTTTTCCGCTCGCGGGCAATGATCTTTTGTTCTGAATTCATCAGAACGCACAGCATCTTGGTTCCCCCAAGATCAAACCCACAGTAAATCTCTTCGCTCATCGTCGGAAGCTCCAATGAGGGCGGGACAAAAAATGTTCAAGCGATTCTCGATTATACCCTTTATGGTCGGTAGCGTTAGGTACAATGCTACGCGGTTTTGTAGCTTCTTGCACTTACCAATTCCTTCCTCGTTTCACTACGAATCTACGATCCAATCCCACCATGCAATTGCATCGATTTCTGTTTACTGGCCTCGCTTCCAAATTCGCACTCTGTTGGTCGCTCGTTGCACCTTGTACCGCGTACGGTCAACGAGAACTCAAGGATATTCCAGTTCCTGATGCAGCGGAAGAGCTTGCAACCTTCGTCATTGACGAAGGGTGGAAAGCCGAACTTTTCGCAGGTGACCCTCCGATGGCAAAACCCATTCATATGAATTGGGATAACCATGGTCGGCTCTGGGTAGCTTCAAGCGAAACCTATCCGCAAATCAAGCCCGGTGAGCCATCGAACGACAAGATCCTCATTCTCATCGACGAGGACAAAGATGGAAAGTCTGATAAGACGATTGTCTTCGCTGATGGGCTGCTAATTCCAACCGGAGTCCTTCCTGCAAATGATGGCCCTAACGCTAGTGCTTATGTGGTTAACAGCGATCAGTTGATTTACCTCAAGGATACGGATGGCGATTTAGTTGCCGACGAACGGAAAGTCGTCCTCACCGGTTTCGGTACCGAAGACACTCACCACCTTTTGCATTCACTGCGTTGGGGTCACGATGGCTGGATCTACATGAATCAGTCGATCTACATTCACTCCCACATTGAAACCCCTTGGGGTGTGCAACGCCTCAATGGTGGTGGCATTTGGCGTTTCCATCCAGAAACCAAACGACTCGAAATTGTCGTACGCGGTTTTGTGAACCCTTGGGGTGTTCACTTCGATCGCTATGGACAGATGTTTGCAACCGATGGTGCATACGGTGAAGGCATCAACTACGCATTCCCAGGTAGTGTCTTTGTTACCGCTGTGGGCGCAAAACGACTGATGACCGGTTTGAATCCCGGAAGCCCCAAGCACTGTGGATTGGAAATCCTCTCTGGAGATCATTGGCCTGAATCAATCCGTGGCACAATGGTGACCAACGACTTCCGCGCTCACCGTGTCTGCCGTTTCAAAGTCACCGAAGATCGCTCTGGATACGAATCCGTTCAACAAGCTGAGTTGATCAAGACTCCTCACGTTGCATTTCGTCCCATCGATGCGAAACAAGGTCTCGATGGTGCACTCTATATCGCCGACTGGTACAACCCAATCATTCAGCACGGTGAAGTCGACTTCCGCGACCCTCGCCGCGACCGTACCCACGGACGCATTTGGCGATTGACGCATAAAGACCAAAAGACCACCGAAAACCTCCCAATCACCGCAAAAGACTCGGTCGAAAAAAATCTAGCAAGACTCGGCAACGATGCAGATCTCGTTCGACTCTTTGCCGGCCAAGCTCTAAGGCAACAAATCAAGTCCGATGCCGATGCTCGGAAAAAAGTAGAAGCCCATCGCGATTCGGTTACTTCCAATAATCAACGTGAACTCGAAGCCCTTGAACTGGCTTGGGTATACGAAGGGCTGGGAGTGATTGACCTTACCCTGCAGAAGACCTTGTTGGGATCCGCAGACGGGCGAATCCGCGCTGCGTATACCCACCAAGTAGCAAATCAGATCCGATGGGTGCGCTCCGCACAACTCGGCACCCTGGACAACTCCCAAATCGCTCAATGGACTGCCCTTGGAAAACGACTAGCCCAAGACGAACATCCCCGCGTTCGCTTGGAAGCCGTCCGATTGCTTGCAGAACTACCATCAGCAGATGCAGCCCTTGCCGCTTGTGAGATCCTCAAGAAACCTATGGATCGCTTCCTCGACTTCGCCCTCTGGCAAACCATGCGTGACCTTGCTCCTGCTTGGCTCCCAGAATTCCGCAAAGGATCCTTCACCTTCGGGCAAGACCCAACCTCCATCGCTTTTGCTTTGAAAGCTGTAGAAGACCCAAGCACCATCGACGCGGTTCTGAACATGCTCTCCGCAAACTCTCGTCCAGATGCGACGGATGCAACCACCGCTTCTCAACCCGCTCTCGCAACGCTTGTTGCTGAACTGGGTAACGGCCAGCAACAAGCCGCACTGGTCGACCGTCTTGTTGCGGAATCTAGCTCACTGCGTATGCCTAACGACTCCGTACGAGGACAAGTCCTCCAGTCCGTTCTCGACGCTTCGTTGCGTCGCAAGGAAGCACTTCCGGTCCAACCAAACACCGGAAAGGCTCTGACCAACTTGGCAGAGCTAGCTGTCGCCAAGGATAAAAAGAATGAAGCGATCGCTTCGAATGAACTATCACTTGTCGCACTAAAAGCACTTGGTCCTTGGCGAATCGCAGATGCAAGACAACGCCTTGAATCACTTAGCCAAGACGCAGGCAGCTCATCCTCCGTTCGCCTCGCCGCTCTGCGCGGTATCGCCACCCTCGGTGATGAAGCAGCAAAAGCATTGCTTGGCAAGCTCGCCGAAGACTCCAATATCGACGTGGCGATCGGTGCAATCGAAGGCCAAGCCGACAGCAATGGTGCGGCTGCTTGCAAAACGTTGATCGAACGACTTGTCAAAGATCCAACGCGAGCAGAAGCCATCTCCAATGCTGCGACGAACTTCCTCGGACGCAAAGATGGTGCTGCTCATCTACAAGCCGCTTTGCAGAACGTCTCGATCGATCCGGCCGCCGCGAGACAACTGAAATCCGCACTTCGAAAAATGAACGCCAGCAACGATTTGATCCAACTCATCGACAAAGCAGGTAAACTTCAAGAAAACCGCTGGGTACTCAACGATGAGCTGAAAAACAAATGGCTCGATCTCGCGGCAAAACAAGGTGATCCTCAACAAGGGGAATGGATCTACCGACGCGCTGAACTGCAATGTGTCCAGTGCCATCGCATCGGCGGTGTGGGCGGACTCGTCGGCCCAGATCTTACTAGTATCGGCGCTCAAGCCCCGGCAGACTACCTCCTCGAAGCACTTCTGAATCCTGCAGCTAAGGTAAAAGAAGGCTATAACGCAAAAGTCGTTCGGACCAGCAATGACGAAGTACTCGCAGGGATCCCCATCCGAGAGTCCGATGACGAAGTCGTGTTGCGACTAGCCGATGGCAAGGAAGTTACGATCGACAAGTCCGACATCGAAGACATCAAAGAGTCCCGCTCCTTGATGCCCGATGGCCTTCTCGATTCACTCACAGAAGACGAAGCGATCCATCTGCTTCGGTTCATCACCGAAATGGGTAAGATCGATGGCAAGATGCTCGTCGCACAAAACGGCGCAATCCGCAATTGGGATGCAATGGCTTGGACCGAAAAAGCTCTCGTGCTATTTAACCGAACAAGCTTGGATTCCATCGTGGGCGATCAATCCAACTTCAACTGGCAACTTCACCCATCGCTCGTATCAGGCGAAGTCCCCATGCGAGGCTTACCTACCTTCCGACCGCAACCAGGTCCAAACTACACCTTCATGCGTACCAAGCTCACCGTCACTCGAGCTGGGGACGTTGTGTTCGACTTCGGAAATGCTCCCAAGGGTGCCCTGAATCTCTGGGCTAATCAGAAGCCCGTTCCAGTCGACGGCAAATCCGTGAAAGTATCTTTCGCGGAAGGTGAACACTTGGTCTTCATCGGCGTCAATCGCGATTTGATCGGTGATGGCAATGTATCCGTCGCAATAGACCCAAATCTTACGACAGCTAAACAATAGAGGTGCAAATGCTCCGACGTGGTTTTCATCGGCGAGAATGGATCGTGCATAGCCTCGCCGCTACAGGCTGGTTCGCAACCGTCACAGACGCAGAACTCCTAGCTGCAACCCTCGATGCAAACTCGCTAATCGATGAAAACACTCCGGATGATAATTCTGCGAACGAAAACTCGGTTGCAGTCACGCAAGAACTGGATGGAAAACCGCTAACACAAGAAATCACAGCCGAGATGGTTCAGCAAGCAAGCTGGATCTCTCGCGTGACCTTGACCGAAGCCCAATGCGATGAAATCGCCAAGCGGCTGACTGCCAAAGCCGCTGCAATCAAAGCGTTGCGAACAACCGCCATCGACGAAAACACACCGATGGCGATGGCATTCTACCCATCCTTCTTTCTTCCCTCGGACGCTGCTCAAGAAGCAAAACCGGCCGATCTCCCGAACGCGACTAACGTTGAAATCCTAGAGCGGCTTAGAGGCCTTACCTTACCGGATGCTCAAGCCGAGCCGATCGCATTTTGGACGATTGAACAGTTAGCGGCAGGACTACGGCAAAAATGCTTCTCCAGCGAACAACTGACCAAGCTGTATCTCGATCGATTGAAAAAATACGATCCTGAACTTTTGTGCGTCGTTTCTTACAACGAACAAGCGATCGAAGATGCTAGAGCCGCTGACCAGGAACTCGCCAACGGAAAAGATCGAGGTATCTTGCACGGTATTCCTTGGGGTGCAAAAGATATCATCGCAATTCCAGGAATGCCAACGACCTGGGGAGCTATCGACTATCGAGAACGAATGCGAGAACCCATCGCTACCGTTGCGCAACGTTTGAAGGATGCGGGTGCGATCCTTTTAGCAAAACTTACCGTCGGAACACTTGCTTGGGGTGACCAATGGTTTGGCGGAATGACTCGCAATCCTTGGGAACCTACCACGGGTAGTTCAGGCTCTTCTGCCGGTAGCGCATGTGCGACCGTTGCAGGTCTATGTGGTTTCGCGATAGGTTCCGAGACCCTTGGCAGCATCGTTTCACCGACGCGGATTTGCTGCACTTGTGGGCTTCGCCCTAGCTTCGGTCGCGTCAGTCGTTTCGGCTGCATGACCCTCGGATGGTCCATGGATAAAATCGGCCCTATCGGTCGAACGCCCGCCGATTGCGGTTGGGTCTTCCAAGCCATCCTCGGCGCTGATGGACTTGATCCGACGGTCATCGAGAAACCTTTCAATTGGCAACCACCACATGCAAACTCGAAGAATGCAATCGCATCGATGCGATTCGGGATATCCGCGAAACCGCGAGTGAATGAAAAGAAAGTCGCAGAAGCCATCCGCGAAGCGGGAGGCACCGTCATCGAACTCGATTTCCCGGCAGATCCACGTATCGGAGCGATGACCGATGCAATCAGTGTAGAAGCCGCCGCGATGCACGGCGACCTTTTCGAGAATATCACCGAGGATGAACAAGTTGGCAAATGGGCCCCGACATTTAGAGAAGCTCAATTCTGCTCTGCGATCGACTACATCCAGGCAATGCGGGCCAGAATTGACTTGATCCGTAAAACCGAGGAAGTCTTAAGACAAGTCGATGTCTATATCGGGGACGCTGACCTCGCCAGAACCAACTTAACCGGTCACCCATCTATGGTCGTCTCCTATGGAGAGAACTCAGCGAGGAACCGTCCTCACACAGTTGCCCTGTCGGCAAAATACTTTCGCGAAGCAGAATTGTTAGTCGCCGCAGAGTGGATCCAAAAGAATCTACCTCCAACGCCCAGAGTTCCTTCGTTGGTATTGTCCCTAGTGAATCCTTAAATCCGATTCGCAAAACACGCAATCATTGGTTTTCAAGCCTCGATGGCCTAGACTCTATGCCGTACCGCAGTTCACATCTCGAACATCGACGACGCATGCTGGAAGCCTATGATGCAAACGAAGCAAATATTGTCCAAGGTTGGACCAATTCAAGAACAGAACAAGATCAACTAGCCCTACTAGAAGATCTGCTTGAATATTGCCCATTTACCCCCGGGATGAAAGTCCTTGATGTTGGTGCAGGCACCGGAATACTCTCGCTGGCGCTCGCAAAGATCGATGGACTGAAGCTAACCGCATTGGAACCCTGCCCTGCACTTGTTGAACACCTACGCAAGAACCTCTTGTTTAATGACATACAAATTACTCAAGGCTTCTGCGATCACGAGTCCGACAGGCGACACTTTGAAGAAGTTAGTTTCGATCGGATAGTCTCACGGCAAGTGGTCAATACTCTTTTCGATCCTTGCGAAGCGTTTACAAACTGGAACCGTTGGCTACGCCCTGACGGGATTGTTGTAGTAATGGATGCGTTACTTCGACGAGAAAATTGGCCCGGCCGGTGGGCCCCCTTCGTAGACGCCCTGCCTTTGTCCGCATGCGATTCAATTGCTACCGTTCCATATCTTCTCGAACGAAGTGGATTCGAAGTCCTTTCGGTCAGCTTGATGAATCGGTGCAATGAAATCGCCAACAGCCCCACGAGACGATTTATGATCGTGGCAAAGAAAGTAAACTGAGGCTAAAGTGACTCAATACATTTAACTCGCCAGTTGATCGCTTGCTGAAGAAGCCTCCGCCAAACTTCTGAATTGAAACCCGCTGGTTTATTTTTGCAGATTCTTGAATGGGATTCATCTTGGCTATCGCGAGCATCTAGAAGCGAAACAGGCTAAGATGGGAAGCATTCGAAGTATGCGATATCGTTCGCTGATGGCAACCGAAATCGTCTTCACGAGATCAATCATGCATCAGACGCCCAACCCATTTGAACCAACTACTCAAATTCACTCGGAGTCCGCACCGGCGAATCTAGAGACGGTAAAACGAATTCGTTTTACCGTCTCCATGTGGGTTTGTGGTATTATCGCAACAGGCACTATCCCCGCAGTCTCACTTACCCCTGCGACATTGGCTGAACTTTCGAGTCAAACGCTATGGAACCTGCACTTTGCATGGATAACCCCGTTTGCATGTGGACTTGCATCCGTCATCACGGCCATCTGCCTGTTTAACTTACCCCGTATCTCCGACAAAATTGGAGCAATTATCGCTTTAGTTCTCGTCGGTTTATGGCCAACAATGCTCGCAATCTACTGGTGGGGTACTTTCGCCCTCATCGCAATTCGATAATCTATCCGCTTGCGGTGCTTCCTCGAGCTCAATGAGTTCCTATTTTCAATTACTCTCATTCAAGATTCAAATGACAAAAATCCTATCCCTACTTTTCGCGTTCACATTGACTGTTCCGCTCTGTGCCCGAGGTGACGATTGGGTTGCACCAGCAAACCCAAACCCGATTGAAATTCTAAGAGAGGCCCGAAAGGACGCGCAGGCAAGACGATACAGCGAGGCGCTCGCTAAACACGTATGGTTCCATGAGAATGCCCTAAAGGTCGATCCGGCGCTTAGTGCTGTGAGACTTTCTTTTGCACTTTCGGATTGGGTTAAACTCGCAAAATCCTACCCACCTGCCCTCGAAAAACTCACGGGTATCCGCGATCAAATCGAAAAAAAGTTTCTAGATGGTGAGGATTACGGGCGAGCTTTCGAAGATCTCGCGGCGATCAACGAGCACCTCGGCGATTATGCTCGTACCGTCGAGTGTTTCAAGGCGATAGAAAGAGGCCACCCTAATTCAGCACCAATGGCCCTTTTATTCGCCAAGAAATCGATCCTGAAAACGAAGGAATATCAGATCTATGCAAAATATATCAAGGGAACTAGTGACTTCCTGGAATTTAAAGAAACCTACGAAATGAGCAAACCAGCATCGATTCAAAGCGGAAAGGCAACGAAATCCCATACTGAATTTGTCGAAAAAACGTTTCGCCATGAAACCGCTACAGTTGTCGCCGTACTTGCCAACGTCGGACGTAAGCAGGAAGCAACTGAAATTGCGGAACTGGCAAGCAAGATGATCGATGACAAAAAGTTCCGGACGATGCTAGATGCTGCGGTTATGGGTATTGTCCCGGAACCATGGCCTTGAGTACACAACGCCTTGAAAACATATGGGGATGGAAATGTCCAACTTCACGATGAACACCGGTTTCAGAAAAGTGATAGCAGTTCTCGCTGGGGTGTACTTTCTAATCTGCGGGGCCTTATTCTCATTTCAGCGTTCGTTGCTTTTCCAACCGACCCATCGGGAAAATCGTGGCAAGCTAACTCCTTGGATCGTCGATGGAGAACAGATCGGATTTTGTCGTGAAGTCCCAAACCCAAAAGGGATTTGGCTGATGATGCATGGTAATGCGGGTCAAGCATCGGACCGGGAATACGTCTTACCACATATACCAAAATCCGACGCTTTCTATGTTCTCGAATATCCAGGTTACGGAAACCGCGAAGGTAAACCTGGACGCAGGGCGATGAACGCGGCAGCCAACCATGCATTCCTCGCCCTGCGTGCTCAATATCCCAAACTACCTCTTGGAGTTATCGGAGAATCGATCGGTACAGGCCCCGCATGTCAACTTGCCACTGTTGCAAACCAATCCAAGGATAGGTCCGTCAGATTCCAAGGCCCCGATAAAATCATACTCTTCGTTCCTTTCGATTCACTTCAACGCGTAGTTGCTAAACACTTTCCATGGCTTCCAGCAAGCTGGCTGCTGCTTGATCGATGGGATAACGAGAAAGCACTCAAAAACTATAGCGGCCCCTTGGAGATATACGGTGCTCTGTACGATCAAATCATTCCATATGACCATGCGAGACGATTAGCGAAAGGGAAAACGCAAGCTAAAATGATCTCATTGCCATGCGGTCACAACGAATGGTCCTTGCGCCCCGAAGTCCAAGTTGCGCACGGGCCACCTTAATCAACTCACGCAGGACGAATAGAACACTTGGGAAACCTGATGATCAATACAAAAAATCCTCTTCCAACTGCAAAACCAGGTTCGCCAAAGTTGGCAATAAGCCCCAAGCAATGCAACACCAAGCGATACCTAAGGTTTGGATTGGTCTATTTGATGCCCAGTGTGATCTTCAGCGGAGCGATCCAAGCCCAAGACGTTGAAAAGTTCCCTCCAATTGAGAATTCTCAGATTCGAAGGGTGACAGCAGAATGGACAGATAAACCGATCAAGATCGACGGCAAACTGGACGAGGATGCATGGAAGAATGCGAGTCCTTCGGCTTCATTCGTCGATTTGGTCAGTGGTAAGTCAACTCACCTAAAGACTACTGTAGCCATTCTCTGGGACGATACCAATCTGTACTTTGGGTATGAAATCCAAGAGCCAAATGTCAGTGCAAAATTTACAAAAGAAGACGATCCGATCTACGAAGACAATGACGTCGAGTTCTTTATTGCAGGGCAGGACGGATACTACGAGTTTGAAATCAATGCGCACGGCACCGTCTACGATGGCTTGTTTCTATGGCAATCGGCTTATGCAGATTCGCCGATCTCGAAATGGAAGGACTTCGATCGCACATTGCCTAGCGTTCAATCGCAGGTATTCAACGGTGTCGGATTCACGAAACATCCTCGAGGATTGAGATGGGCTTTTCTGGATTGGGATTTCAAAGCTGTGCGTTCGGCAGTGCATATCGACGGTACACTCAATAACCCAACCGACGTGGATCGTGGCTGGACAGTCGAAGTCGCGGTACCTTGGAAAGAGTTAGCGATGTTGGATTTGACCAAACCACGTGAACTACCACCCAAGGCAGGCGATGTTTGGCGGATCGATTTTTCCCGATTCAACCAGAAGAAAGACCCATCGAATCCGAAAGACTCAGGGGGTTGGGCATTAAGTCCCCACGGCGTTTGGGATTCACATATCCCCGAAGTCTTCCCTTACGTTCAGCTCCAAGCGACAAAGTCGCCGTGACCCACGCAATGTAGTAGTATCGACTTACTCGATGATGAAAACACTCAGGGATCCCAAAGACTCGGTGTCCTGGAAGTCGGTTCTTGGTGATTTCCGCTTGGCGTTTTCCTCCCGAGCCAGGTTCAACTTCAAAGCAGGTTGTCAGCCGATCTTTCCCGTAGGTAGTCTCGTCAACAAAGATCATTTGCTCGATGAGATTCTCGACCGCTCCGGACCTGAGTCGTTTTCGGATCATGTCTAAGAGAAAGAAGCGATCGGCTTTTCTGCCGACGAGTGCTCCAGCGGTATAAGCCCCATCCCCTTCGTCCGTGGCGGCGCGATCCCAGAACCTGCAAACCGCATCGAAGCGTAGAGGCAGCTCGTCGCGGTGGATTACCAACAGGTTGGTCATTAGGAAGAAGTCCCCGTCGCGTACTTGGGGATTTTGCTGAAGCTGAGCTGCTGTGTTGGCTTTCCCAAGCCGGCGCTCAAGCTTCGATACCTTCTCTTCGTCGAGCAATTGCGGGTAGAGCAGTTCTCCCTCGGCGGTTCTCCAATCTCCTCCCCAGCCTATGTCCTCCATGGCAAGGCTAGGATCGTACCGCATCGGCAAACGGATATGCGCCCAGGGGAGTGCTTCTCCGGCTTGGCGGGCCTGCTCGTTTTCTCGTTCGAAGTCGGCGCTGCAGTCCTCGACATGCAATCGCTGGTGGGCGACGACGTGCCTGACTCCTCGAGTGACGCCTCTGGATGCAAGCGTATCGCGGTACCAGTCGG
>CAZACJ010000050.1:0-2895 GCA_964483385.1 uncultured Pirellula sp.
CGCGAGCTCCGGGTGGTCCTCTGAGCCGGAATGCGCGAGCTCCGGGTGGTCCTCTTTGTAGTTATCGATTGATTGGAACGTGCAATGAGGTGAGCGAAGCCGATGCAAATCACCCCGCGGCTTGCGCGAAGCGGGCTCAAAAACTCGGGAGCTGAGTGGTTATCGATTTGACGGTATTGAGCTCGCGCTAGCCGGCTCAGAAAATCACCGTGACGCGCCTTGGAACGCATGTCGTACAACAGTGTTCGTGTTTTCTTGGTATATTCCTCGAATGTTGCAATGCATACGAAGCCTAGCAAGTATTCATCGCGACCAACTTATTTGAGAACAAACCTAACTTCATAAACAAACCCAAGGGAATTTATTCCATGGACGGCGATGATTTTGAATTCATAATCAAGAACCAATCGAGCACGGGTCTACAAGCAATTTTGGTTTACGATGGAGAAGAAGATCCCTTCGCGTTTTTCTTTGGGCATCGGCTGACCGAGGAAGGATACTCAGGTTCTTTGGTTTTTTTAGATCCTGCGGAATCGTTGCAAGAGATCCCTTGGGAGCCGACGTTGCTCAACGTAGCTGACATCCTCGATACGAACATGGGTATTCAGTTGTTGGATGCGGAAGTGATGGCGAGATTCGATCCAGCGCAGATCGAGCAACCGTCGATGCGTCACAATCGTATCTCTCGAGCTTCGGTCGATTACGAAAGTTACGAGTTACAGATTGAAGCGATAGCTACGGTTGATTTTGAGAGGGCCGAGCAGGCGGGAGAAAAGCCTGACGATGAAGCTTACTGGCCTGTGGCCAAGGTGGAGTGCATTATGGACAGCACTCCACCAGTTGCAGCGATTTTCATGCAAGACGCATCACTGTGTACTGACGAGCATACCCAAGACTTCGTTAATTGGCTTGGGCATGCCGTAAAGTGGCCAGAGGGAATTCGCGTTTCGATCTGCATGCCGGCCCAAAGTTTGGGTAGCGTGGAGATCGCCAGCAAAGAGGAAGGTAGCAAAGAGAAAGAAAGCGAATAGCTTCTGAGTTGCTCTATTGTACGATCCGCAATTGTTCGCCCAACAGCGCCCAAACCTTGGGTGGTTGAGAACCGTTGTTGTTGGCCGATCGCAGCAGCGCGCGGGTAGCTTCGGTTCGGAAGCCTCGGCTTTGCAACCACTCAAGCACTTTGGTTTCGAGCAAATTGCCCAGCGTGCTTTCATGGATAGCACCACTGCCAGAGTGGATATCGATTTCATCATCGGAACCACCGAGGAGTTTGCCGAGGTCCAATCCGCTTGAGGCTTCCGGGCGGTGTACGACACGGATTTTCTCCAAGCCGGATCCCTTTGCGACCATTGCAATAGCATCATCGAGTCCGCCAAGTTGATCGATCAAGCGATTCGATTTGGCTTGCTCGCCTGACCAGACGCGGCCTCCCGCAAGGGACTTGAGCGTATCGACAGGAATGCTGCGAGACTCGCTTGCGAGTTGCAAGAATTTGGAATACGTCTGATCGATGAAGGCTTGCATCATTTCGATATCGCTTTCGGACCAAGCGCGGTTCAGGGCATTGATTCCTGCGGCGGGATCGAGGGTGATCGGTTCGATGTGAATCCCGGCACGACGCATCAGAGCACCGCCGCTGAGCTTCATTGAGAAGACACCGATAGAACCGGTGATGGTTCCATGTTCGGCGAGGATCGGTCGGCCGATGCAAGTGATCCAGTAGCCACCCGAAGCGGCCATTTCACCCATTGAGAAGACCAAGGTCTTCTTTTTGGATAGCGTATCAAGAGCTTGGCGAATCGCTTCACTAGCCGTTGCGCTACCACCTGGTGAGTTGATTCGAACAACGACACCTTTGATGCGATCATCGGCAGTCAAGTCTTCGATCAACTTCACAGTAGGTCCAGATACAATTGAGCCGGGACTGGCGTCTTTACCATCTTCGATGGCACCGCTTAAGTGCAGGACAGCGATGGAATCTTCTTTGAGTTTAGAAGCTGTCTCTTTGGCGGGGGCCATGGCTTTGCCCATCAGTTCAAAGAAAGACACGTCGCGTTTTGGTTTGGATTTAGGCGTCGTCCAGTCATAGTCTTCGCCGAGTCGGTCCATCACGGTTTTCTTGAGGGCACCATAGGGTACGAGTTGATCGACCAATCGGTTGGCGAGGGCATCTGCAGGGAGAAGCATTCGTTTCTTCTGGAGTTCGCGGATAGTGCCGACAGGCAGATTTCTACCTTTCGCGATACGACTGAGTTGAGCACCATTGATCGACTCCATCATTGCCAAATAATGTTCTTTCAAGTGCGTCGACATAGTCGCATTGAGATAAGGTTCAACAGCGCCTTTGAAATCCCCAGCACGAGTCACGGAGGCTTGGATACCGAAGAGGTCCATTGCATCGCGGTAGAACATTGTCTCCATCGATGAGGATGGCATGTCGATGGTTCCCATATCCGCCATAAGGACTTCATCGCAGGCGGCGGCGATGGCAAGTTGGATGTTGCCAGCGTTTTCGAGCCAAGCGATACATTTTTTGCCATGGCCGCGAAGGTGTGCGATGCGGCGAGTGAGTTCATCGAGTTGGGGGGAGTTAAGTCCCAAAGAATCGGCGGAGAGATCGAAGACCACATGCGTTACGAGTTCTTCGTGGCTGACTTCGTCTAGATAATCGCAGAGACGATAGAAGCCTTTTGGTTTTCCGCCACCACCACCGAGCAACAAGGCTGTTGGATCTAATCCTGAGCCACTGGGCAAGTCTTCGTAGGAGCCACTGAGGGCAAGCACACGAACTTGTTTTTTGGCGGGAGCCTTGGCTGTTTCCTTTTTCGCAACTGGTTTGGACTCAGCAGGTTTCTCCTCGGCTGGCTTAGCATCTGCTGGCTTAGCATCTGCTGG
>CAZACJ010000050.1:2995-19206 GCA_964483385.1 uncultured Pirellula sp.
GCTGGCTTAGCATCTGCTGGCTTAGCATCTGCTGGTTTGGTTTCGGCTATCGGGTTGGATTCCGCTGGTGGTTGAGCGGGAGTCGCAGGAGCTTGTGGCGCGGTGTCTTGAGCCATGCCGAAAGAAGTGGTTGCGAGCAAGAAACCCAGGGAGCTGAGTTGAAGGAAGGGTTTCCAGTATTTCATACGAACGGACATGAAGTCGTACCTCTAGATAGAAAAGAACAAGAAGCTTGTTGGGCCCTTGTGGGTGAACCTTGGATAAAGTGAAAGGAACAGGGCAGAATTCATTGTGATTTGCGGTACACTAGACCGCTACCGTCTTTGGGGCGGAATTTGGCGAAACATGACCAATCAGCAATGAAAACAGACGGATGATTGTAGCGATTGATGGCCCAGCTGGGGCAGGAAAAAGCTCGGTAGCCAGAGCGTTAGCCGGGGTTCTAGGGTATGCCTTTCTCGATACCGGAGCGATGTACCGCTGTGTTACCTTAGCGTGTCTCCGGTCAGGGGTTTCGTTGGACGACCAGAAAAAGTCGTTGCAGATTGCGAACGACTGCCATATCGAGCTCAAGGGCGAACAGGTTTGGCTCAATGGCGAGGATGTTTCTGCGGCGATTCGACAACCGGAGGTGTCGCAGGCGATCAAGCCGATTGCGTCGCATCCGGGGATTCGGGCATTGATGGTCGAGCAGCAGCGACGGATTTGCGAACAAGGAGACTACGTCACCGAGGGGCGCGATCAGGGCACGGTCGCTTTTCCAGAAGCTGAGTGCAAGATTTTTTTGACGGCCAGTCCGCAGGAGCGAGCGAAGCGTCGAGTCGAGCAATTGCATCGTTCTGGGGTTGTGGCGGATTTTGAATCGATTCTATCGCAACAGAACGAGCGAGACGCCAACGACGCGAATCGTGCAACTGGGCCACTGCGCGCGGCTACCGATGCAATCCTAGTTCACACTGATGGGATGACGGAGGATCAAGTCCTTGCGCAGTTGCTTGAGATTGTCAAAAGTAAAAGTAGGCTACAACCGTGAGTCTTCTGGTGAAGAACTATCGGAAACTCATGGAGTCTATTTCAGAACTGCGTTTCTCTAACCAAATTGCAATCATCAACTGCGATTCATAATTAAGATGACAAAGTCGGCAACGAGCGTCCAACAATCGAAGAGTGGGAGAGCGGAGGCTAGGAAAAAGGAGAGCGTGTTGAGGTTTCACGCGCGTCGACTTTTTTATCGAGCGTTGAGGGTTTTGGCGCGTATATTGACCGTTTTGTGGTTTCGCATGCGAGTAGATGGCAGGCATCACCTCCCGGTCGAGGGTGGGGCGATGTTGTTATCGACGCATCAATCGGTGTTGGATCCTGTGTTGGTGGGGCTTGCTTGCAACCGCAATTTAAATTTTCTCGCGCGGCACACCCTGTTTCGCAACCGCGCCTTTGCTTTTTTGCTAAAGGTGCTTGATTCAATTGAAATCGATCGCGAGCGAGGTGGATTAAGTGGGCTGAAAGAAATGTTGTCGCGGCTCAAGCGGGGGGAATTGGTCTTGCTGTTTCCCGAGGGTACGCGGACGCTTGATGGGAGTATTTTGCCTCTCAAACCCGGGTTTATTCCGGTAGCGAAGCGATCAGAGGTTCCTTTGGTTCCTGTGGCTGTTGTCGGAGCTTTTGAGTGCATGCCCAAGGGATCCAAGTGGATTTTTCCCAAGCCGATAGCGGTAGTATTTGGCAAACCGATTTCAGCTCAAGAGTATTTGCAGCAGACCGATGAAGAGTTGCTAATGAGAGTTGAGAAGACCTTAAGTGATTTAAACCAGCAGGGAAGAGATTTGATTGATCCGACGATGCGATCCCAAGGTGATAGTTCCCTCGCAACGCAACTTCAGACGGTCTAGAAGTGGCGTGAAGGGAAAGAAAAGTCTCACTCTGTTCGCTTGGGATTGTCCAAGGACAGCATCAAGTATGTTACATTGCGCCTTCTCACATGTACCGAACCAGACAGATTGTGACTTGATGCGACATGACTGGTATAGACATGACACGATACAGGTATGACGCGGTATAGAAATGACACAGCATACAACTCAACGAGGCAGCACACAGACTGCATTACAAGCCAGATCACTAGGTGTCAGTAGCCTACCATTGAGAATCTTCTTGTTCGATTACGTCGAGAGCGCCTGTATCTTTGGTTTGATTTGTGTCATCGGATGGATCAGTTCAGCGAACGGTAACGCACAAGAACCACCGTCCGATTCGGACTTGCGTTTTGAAGCTTCCATGGGTGGGGGAGGATTGTCGCTTGAGTCTGCCGGCGTTGCCGCACAAAGCACACTTGTTTCGGATGCCTTGATCGTTATCCGATGCAATGTTCGCAATGGAGGGGATCAGCCGGCGGTTGGCTACCTATCTGGAAGAACGGTTGGAAATTTGGGAGAAGATGACCGACGCAGGATAGAGATTCCACCGAAACAAATACGAAGTTACGAGTTGCAAGTCCGTCCTCCGGTGCCTTTGCCAGATACCAGAGTGGACATAGAAGTTTCGTTGTACAGTGTGGTGGATGGGAAAGAGTCCTTGGTGGTTCAGGGTGAGGAACCGGCCACACGTATTGTGACACTTTGGCGTCCTAGCAAGAATCCTTTGTTAGCTGCGGTAGCTTTGGGCCGAGAGTCACCGGAGCCATTGGAGTGGCGTTGGAGCAAGACCAAGCCGTTTGGTCCTTATGAGTTTGCGATGGCCAGTCGTGTGGATGCGGAGCTTACCAAGGACTGCATTGGGTTGGATGCGGTGCCATTTCCACTCAATCCGATCGACTGGAAGAACATCGATTTGCTGATGCTTGCTGAGCCTAATGCCTTGCGGAATTCGGCGACGGTGAGCGTGTTGAAGAATTTTCTTCATTCGGGTGGACGGATCTGGGTCATGCTCGATTCGATTGATACGACAGATGTTGAACCGCTTCTGGCACCTCATCAGCAGGTACAGACGATCGACTCGGTGTACTTAACGAGTTTCGTAGTGCAACCGAAGCTTGATACGGTATCCCAGAAAGATCGCGTTGTGGAGCTCGATGAACCAGTAGTGTTCAAGCGACTGATGCAGGAGGGGGGCAGTGTTGGGCACACGATTGACGGCTGGCCGGCTTCGATCGTGTTGCCCATTGGGAGAGGGGAGTTGATTCTCACGTCGCTCGAAAGCACGGCTTGGATATTTCCTCGCAAGTCGCAATGGAGCGAGGATCCTTTCTTTCAGACTGCGTATGAGTTGCGTCCTTGGGCTAAGCCGTTGATCGACATGGTCCATCTGAAGCGTGCTTCGCCGCTAATTTCATTAAAAGACTCCGATTATCCTTTGGCACGCATTGGCAATCCGGTTGTACCTCGTGGGATAGTAGCGGGTATTCTCGGTGCGTTTTGTACAGCATTGGTAGGCGCGAGTCTTTGGCGTCTGTGGTCTGGGGATTCGAAATGGATGGGGTGGATCGCCCCGGTTTTGGCCGCGATGGCTTCGATTCCACTTGTCGGTCTTGCTTGGTCGCAGAAGCGTGACATTCCTGCGATGGTATCGCTATTGCAGTTGGCGCAATTTGAATCCCCCAGTGGTGGATCGCTCAAGGAATCTGCGGCGGTGTATTTGCCTGAATCGCGAGGGATGACGTTGCAGGGAAGTGTCAGTGGTCATGCATCTCCCGACCCTTCGATCCAGAGTGGGATCAAGACTGTAAGCACGCAAGACTTTCAGGACTGGCAGATGACCAATGTGGCTTGGCCAACAGGAACTTGGAGGTATCAATCTGAGGTGTCCTTACCCGGTTCGCAAGTCACTGCGCGGGGCGTGTTTACAGACAAGGGGGTGTTGGTATCGTTACCGACGAATCTACCATCCCCCTTATCTGCACCGATTGTCAATTACGTCCCTGGTTCTCCTGTTTTAGGAGTCTCTTCGGATGAAGCGACAAAAGATTCGGCTTCTTTGCTGGTGGATGGATCGTATCCAGCGGAGGGTGAGCGTTGGACGCTTGACACGATTGTGGGAGAGGAGCAAGTGCGTCGAGCTCAGATTATGCAAAAGATTCTGGAGTCAACCGATCGATTGCAAGCCGTGTCTAGAACTATCTTGGGTTGGACAGACTTGATAGATCAAGCACCGCAGTGGAAGGAGTCGTTGGATCGCCGGGGTGTGGCATTGGTAACGATTCCAATGACCTTGGAAACACCGGAGGTGCAATCAGAGATATTCATACCTTATCCGTTTATCGAGTTACGGATTTCGTCATTTGGAACTTCGTCACCGGTATTTCTTGATGCGATCGGTCGCTGGATCACACAGTCATCGAATCGAGCAGAATCGCATTTAGAATTTCGACTCCCTGCGGAGGTATTACCGATCCAATTAAGCGAGATCGAGTTGGATTGGGATTTGGCCATACCTCGGCGGGATGTCAAGCTTTCTTGGATCGGTAAAAAGGATTCTTCTGTGCATGAACTGGCAATGCTTAAAGAACCTTCGATACCTTGGACAGCAAAGCTCAACGATCCCGAGTTACTCAAAGAGCTCGAAGATGGCGTCTTGATTTTGCGATTGGAGATTTCAGACGATCGCGAAGTCGGCAGCAGTATTCCTTGGCGCATTAAACATCTTCGAATGAACGTACGTGGCAAGACATTGCCACGACATAGTTTGGTACGACCATAAGCAATGGTCGCATTCTTTCGGTTAATACGCATATCCAAAAAACTTTTCCCTACCTCTGAGCGATCGAGACTCCCATGAGCGAACGCGTCCTTGAAACAAAGAACCTCACCAAGCGATACGGGGACTTTACAGCCCTTGATGACTTATCGATTCACGTAGATCGGGGACAGATCCTTGGGTTTATCGGGCCGAATGGAGCGGGCAAAACGACGACGATCAAGATTCTCGTCGGGCTATCGAAACCCACTTCGGGATCGGCATCGATCGCTGGTGTGAACTGCAGTGAGAACGCTTCGCGTATCAAACGGTTGGTTGGGTACATGCCTGATCGGTTTGGTGCTTATGACAACATGCGAGTGCATGAATATCTCGATTTTTTTGGGGCGATTTTTGGGATACCATTGGGGAAGCGAAAGAAGCGTATTGAAGAGGTGATGGAGATCACCAATACCAAATACATGCAGGACAAGTACGTTGAGAGTTTGTCGCACGGGATGCAGCAACGGGTTGGGATCGCTCGAACGCTGTTGCATGATCCGGAAGTCTTGATTCTCGACGAACCAGCCAACGGCTTGGACCCCAAGGCGCGGATAGAGATGCGGCAATTGCTTTTGCAACTAGCGGCACAGGGCAAAACGTTGATTGTCACGAGCCATATTCTTCCGGAACTTGCGCGGATTTGTAACGTGGTCGCAATTGTCACCAACGGGAAACTGCGAGCCTTCGGATCTGTTGACGACGTGATGAGTAAGTTATGTCCGCAGCGCAACTATGAAGTCCAATTAGCGAATAGCGACGCGATTAAGCAAGGAGAACAGGTCTTGCAAGGTTTGTTGCATGAGACGGAGCCGATATCGGTTAGTCCTGCGGAGTTGACATTACGGTTTCCCACTGTGCGGACAGAAGCGGAATTATCGAATGTATTGCAACAGTTGGTGGCAGCGAAAGTACCAGTAGCACAGTTCCGAGAAGTGACAAGTGACTTGGAAGACGCGTTCTTATCCGTTGCAGGGAAGGACTAATCGCGATGGGAGACTTTTTTACAAATCCAATTTTGCGTCGCGAATTGTCGACGCGATTGCGCAGCCCAAAAGCTTTGTTTGCGATAGCGTTGGTCGCAATTATCTCTTGTGGCTTGGTGCTGATGCGATGGCCGAGTGAAGCAACGATCGATTTGGTTAGCCAAGGAGCTGTGCAAGTCTTTCAGCCGGTATCGTATGCGATTGCTGTGGCGATCATGATGCTGATCCCTGCGTTTCCGGCTACGGCGATCGTCTCGGAGCGCAAGCGAGGGACGTTGACGCTGTTGCTCAATTCGCCAACGAAACCGTGGCAAATCTACATTGGTAAGCTACTTGCAAACGTGCTTTTGGGGGTTTTGATTTTCTCCGTCAGCTTACCCGCGATTTTCGCTTGTTATGCGATGGGCGGGATTTCGATCACAAGCCATGTGATTCCATTGTTGTGCGTTTTATTGGGGATGGCGTTTCAGTATTCCGCGTTGGGTTTATGGGTTTCCAGTCGATCTCAATCGACGGATGCTGCGCTAAGGTGGACTTATGGCATCCTTCTTTTTTTGGTGGTGTTATCGATCGGGCCGAGTGTTCTGGTAGGCAAGTTATCCGGAGCAAAGGCAGCGATTGCTCAATTGCTAACGACACTCTCACCGATTCCGGCACTGCAACAGATCACAGGAGCCCAAGGGCAATCGCAAGCGATTGGTATCAGTACGGGTTGGCTAGAGTACTTGGGAATGAGCTTGGTAACAACCGTTGGGTTTGCAATTGCGACGTTAGCGAAGCTTGATCCGCTGCTCTTGGATCGAGCACGTCCGGCAGGGAAAGTCATTGAGACACATAAATCGAGCTGGTTGCGGAGACTATCCTACTTAGTCGATCCACAGCGACGCAAAGCAGGGATACCCTTCTGGCTCAATCCTGTGATGGTGAAGGAGTTTCGTACCCGCAAGTTTGGACGATTGCATTGGCTTTTGCGTTTGATTGCCTTGGGAGCGGTCGTATCGTTGTTGTTGACGGTGGTTGCAGCGACGGGGACGGTCAACTGGGGCGTTGAGCGTATTGCGGCTTCGATGGTGTTGATGCAAGTTGGATTTTTGTTGTTGCTTGGGCCGAGTTTAGGCGCGAACTTGATCGCTTCGGAAGTTGAGAGTGGTGGTTGGCAGTTGTTGCGAGCTTCCCCGATTTCGCCCTGGCGAATTTTGTTCGGTAAACTGCTTAGCACCTTTCTGACATTGCTGCTTTTGTTGTTCGCCACCTTGCCTGGGTACATCATGATGAGCTATATCCAGCCGGCAGTCGGAGGCCAAGTTGGAAATGTGATTATTTCGTTGTTGATAGCAACAGCGATGGTGACGATTCTCAGCGCTTGTGTCAGCGCGTACTCTAGGACATCGGCAGTGGCAACGGCTACGAGTTATGCAATCTTGCTAACTTTGTTTGCCGGTACGCTGCTTGTATGGCTCGGACGTGGAAATCCTTTTGGTCCATTGTTGGTTGAGCGGACGTTGCTGCTTAATCCGGCAGCGACGGCTTTAGCCGAAATGAAGGCACCCGGCTTTGAGACATTTCAGTTGACCCCTAGCGGCTGGTATGTCGGTGGAATTGTTTGTTTGGTGGGGCTCGTTGTGCTGATTTTGCGAGTTCATCGACTAACGCGGCCTGATGCACCCTAGGGGATAGGCTATCGATTATGGGTATTCGATTTATTGTTCCGATGCGAAATTCGATCATGCTGCACTCCTTTGTATTGAAATCCATGTGGATAGGTCTTAGAAAACCTTTGACCAGTATGATTGCACTTGGGATTACAGTAGCCGTGATCGTCGTTGCGGTTGCGCCCAAGGGTTGGACACAGGAGTCCGAAAAGGAGACGTGGCCTCTTCAGCATTACTGGGAGATCGATCCGGATTTTGGAGATATATGGAAGACGATGTTGCCTGAGCGAGCGCAATTTGTGGACTTGCGATTGCTCGAGAGCAGCCAAGCACAAGAACGATTAGCTGTTTCGCAACTCATTTGTTTGAATCATGATCGCCCTGGTTTCAAAGAGCGCGATCGCGCCTTGCAATTGTTGCTAGAGCAGATATCCAAATCGGAGAATCCTTTGTTGGTCAAGCGTTCGATGCTTTCGGCGGCCGCATTGCTCGATGATGGCAAACATGCAATCGAGCTGTGGGAAGCGTCGAAAGACGATGCGATTGCTCAGTCTGCATTAGAACCATTCCTTGCAAAATGGAAGGTGCCACAAGCACGTGAAGTATGGCGAAAGCGATTGACGGATCCCAATACCACCAATTCCGATTTGATTCTGGCGATTGAGGGTTTGGGCCAAACCGGCGAAGCTAGTGATGTTGCCGCTTTGGAAGCGGTGTTACGGTCTAACCGATCCACCGCCAGCACCCGCTTATTGGCTTGTCGCGCAATGGGGCAATTGACACAGAGTGGGCTCCAAGAGCTAGCGAACCAAATACTTGGTTCAGATATCGAAGATCGCTATCTGCTCTCCGCGTCTCTCCTTGCGAGTCATACCGATGACACCGCGTTGCAATCGCTTCAGCAAATTTATGAGAATGGGTCTAGTCCAGCACAACGTATCGCCGTAACAGCTATTGCACAGAGCCATCGCAAGACCGCGTTGGAGATGGCGCCGAAGTGGTTGATGCATCCCGACGATCAGATCCGAAGCGCCGGGTTGCAGATTTTGCAAGTCGAGCCGACGGAGGAGCGAGTTCGGTTGCAGAGCGCGTTGTTTGGAGACCCTAGTCCTCGTGTACGAGAGCTAGCTCGACAACTGCTTCGAAAGTCCGCGGAGGGTGAATTCCGAAGTGTCGTAAACGCTTGCCTTGACGAACAGCTTCGCGCGGATTCATGGAAGGCGTTGGTACAAGCCACCATATTAAACGTTGAGTTACGGGATCGAAGTCGCAATGCGCGTTTGATCGAGTTGTTGGATCATGAGGAAGCCGAGGTGAATATCCACGCTGGCTGGGCTTTGATGGAGTTGGTGAACGATCCAACCACGTTAGCGGCAATGGTTCCACACGCACAGCAGATTACAGAGAGACTTGAACCTGGCACCGAGGTATTGCCAAAACAAGACATTATACGGCTGAGTTACTTGTTCGAAGCGTTTGGTCGCAACCGTTATGAACCGGTTCTTGAAATGCTGTATAAGTACATACCAAAAGACAATTTCAAGATGGGGAATCTCAGTCGTTGTTCGGCGATATGGGCGATTGGGAAGATCAAGAAAGAGGTGGACGATCCTGAATTACGGGCTAAGCTACGGGAACGGATTACCGATCTACCGCCGATGAATCCAGAGCATTACCTCGTGCGATATGCTTGCATCCTTGCGCTAGGTGAGTTTGGACACAAGGACAGCAAAGACATTGCTGGGAGACATGCGGCCGAAGATCGTAATGCTCTAGGGTTTGCTTCGCGATGGGCGATCGAGCAGATCGATAAAGCGGGCAAGTAGTCGGCGGTTTTGGGATAGGGTTGTTTTAAGTACGCCGACTCTTTAGCCATCGCTGTACTGGTTTGTCGACCCATTCGTAGAAGAAATGGGCAACTATGAGAGCAGCGATGAATGCGATTGCCATCGCAACGAGTGCTTGCCCAGGGCTTTGAGAAGCCCATGGGTTAAGCATTACGAGCACGACTGAGTGCACGAGATAATGGACGAGAAATAAACTGTATGAAATATTGCTAAGCCATTGCAGAGGTGCAGGCAATTTCCAGGGGCGGAAAGTTTTTGCGTCGATCCAAATGATGAATGTCGCGCAGAGAGAAACCAATAGCTGCGGGCGGGGGTAGACAAACAAACTGCAACTGATTGTCACGGTGTAAAGCAGAAATAATTGCTTTGGAATTTTCTCTTGCAAGTACATGCCCAGAAGCCAACCAAGAGCGAGTTGGGATAAGAAATATAAGACAGTTGGTTCGAACTCTGAGCGATGACTGAACCACCAAGCGGAGCTGATTCCGAGCAAACAAATAAAGAGACAAGTCTGGATCTGGTGTTGCTTGGCATTTTGAGTTGTTTTCTGCAGCCCGAAGGCAATGAGAAGCGTCAGTAGCAACCATTGCATATCGATGCAAAGATACCAAGTACCTGCCGAGAGATTACCGTATCCGAGGAGATCTTGTAAGAAGAAGATGTGTGAGATGACTTGAGACCATGAGAAGCGGTCGATCAGATGCAAGTCGTAGCCTAGCGAACCAGCGATCGCATTGACGCATAGCAGGCCCGCGAGCATCGCAAGGTAAGGAATTGCGAGACGAATGTATCTGGCGATGGCAGTATGTAGGAAATCCGACCAAGAGTGAGGTGGACTTGAGCGTGATAAGCTGGTGGTAAGGCCTGCGATGACAAAAAAGATCGCGACTGCATAGAGGGCATGGTTGTAAAGAAAAAAACCGAAGAGCGGCCAAACGCGATCGGCTAGATCCGATTGGGGAGCATAAAGCGAGAGATGGTGCCAAGCGACAAGGACGGCGGCGAGACCTCGCAAGAGATCGACGATCGCCAAACGGTGCAGGGATGGATGTGCGACTGACTCAGGCAAAAGGGATCAATTATCCTGGTGGCCAGGCCAACGGACGGCCACCGAGAACGTGATAGTGAAGGTGAGGAACACTTTGTCCACCATCGCTACCGATATTCGTCACGACGCGGTAGCCAGATTCCTGAAGTCCTTGTTCTTGAGCGACCTTTGCAACGACCACTTGAAGATGTCCGAGCAGTGCCGCATCTTCGGGTGTTGCTTCGGCTAATGAACGGATCGGACGTTTCGGGATCACGAGAAAGTGGGCCGGGGCTTGTGGATGGATATCCATGAAAGCGAGCGAAAGATCGTCCTCGTAAATAATCTTGGCAGGGATCTCTTTACGGATGATTTTCGAAAAGATCGTTTCGGACATAGGATTCCTTTTTTTATGACTTTTTCGTGCATCGTTACCGTTTTGCTCATCGGCAAGCCCGGCTTGACCCGAATAGTTTAACGCAACGCAATGCGGAAGGAAAAGTCATGCTAGCAAAACAAATGAAACGATTTCTTGCCTCGTCAGTTATGGGTAAGAGCGCTGGAACGCTTGCGGCTGGGATGCTAGCGTTCGCCACTGGGTGTTCGATTTGTCCTTCACCGTACGATTACGACTATGGTACGTACGGGACAAAAACGCCGCGTACTGACATGCGATCCGGGCGTGTTGGATCAATATTCAGCGATCCGGCGTTGACGGGGCGAACGGTCGACGGGATTTCCTTGGAGGGGGAATCGGGAATGGTGTTAGGTGTGCAGGACGGGGTTGTGGTCGATGGTGTAGTGGAAGGCTATGATTGGAGTTCCGGGGGTGGTGAAGTGATTGAACTGAGTCCGGGGCAGGTGATCCCTGGTCAGATTATCATCGAGTAGTTCATTCGTTTGCTTTTGCGGTGCCGTCCGCTTGAACCGTTTGTTTGCGGCGTTCTTGAATTGCTGGCATTGGCGATTCGTCTTGACGCGTGATTGGCAAGCTAGGTAAGTAGGGAGTTTATAGAACTTTCCGACAGAACCTAGTTTTGCTTAAGGGCACAATCACCGATGACAAGGACGCATCATGCAACCGGGCAGGGATTGCCGTTTCGGCTTGTGCTCATGCGGGGGGGGCTCGTTCGCGGGTTGATATTGTTACTGGTATTGCTCGTTGCCGTTCCGGGTTGCCGGAACTTCTTTAAGCGGAGCAAGAAAGAGCAGTTTGAGATTGAAGCCGAGTTGATGGCGGCGAAGTTAGCGGATCCTGATCGTCCGCGTTTGATTGGAGAGGTCGCGAGGGCATCGGGGATCAACGTTCGGCGTTATGAGGCTTTGGGTTTGGTGACGAATCTACCTGGTACGGGTGGCATAGTACGTCCGAGTACTCAGCGGGAGGTGATGCTTGAGGAGATTCGTCGTAACGGGGTCGTTGAGGCAGAAGAGATTCTGGATTCTCCCGCGACAGCAACAGCGAAACTAAGTGTGTTCGCGAACGCTTGCGATGTCAAAGGGGATATCGTCGACGTTTTGATTGAGTCTTCAAGTGAGTGCACGGCGACCGATTTGCGAGAGGGGTTCTTAATGGAATCCCATCTCTTCGAGTATTTTTCATTGACGAACAAGCAACTGCGCCGAAGCAATGAGAAAGCGGTAGCATCTGGGGAGTTATTGGTATATCCGCAATCGTATTCAAAAGAGAAAGAGTTCAATCCACTAAAGGGTGTGATATTAGGTGGAGCGAAGTTGAGGGATTCGAGTCGATTGGCAGTGATTGTCAATGCGGATTATCGTCATGTGTCGGTAGTCAAGGCGATGGAGGCGGCGATTAACAAGCGGTTTTTTTATCAGGACGGTGGCAAGCAGAAGACGGTAGCGACTGGGAAGAACGACTACGAAATTCGCTTGAGTCCTTTACCTAAGTACCGCTTGGATCCTGCGCATTATTTAGGGACGGTTATGGCGTTGGGATTTGCGGAGAACGAAGTTCAGGTTCGAGAGCGGCTTGATGGTTGCCGGCGTTTGCTGGGTAATCCTCAAACAGCGCGACAAGCGGCTTGGGAGCTCGAGGCGATTGGTTCTGCGGCAGCGATTGATGTACTGACGGTTGGATTAGCGAATCCGGATGATGAGATTCGATTTCAGGCTGCGTACTCACTCGCTTATTTTGACCGGGAAGAGAGTGTAGCGATTTTGCAGGACATCGCGAGGTTTCAGCCGAAGTATCGAGCGCATTGTTTGATTGGTTTGAGTATAAACGAGCATCCAACAGCTCGTGCAGCCTTGGAGCAGTTGTTACAAGATTCTGATCCTGAGTTACGCTTTGGTGCGTACCACTATCTTTACTTGAAGGATCCGCGTAACCCGATGGTATCCGGCGAGAGGATCGGCGAAGCTTTCCGGATGGTAAAGGTACCTAGTTCCCATTCGCTGGTAGCTGTTTCGATGGAGCGGCGACCGGAGGTTGTGGTTTTTGGTTCGAGTCCAGAGATCCATTTAACGAAGACATTGGAGCCGACGCCATCGCTGAGGATTTCGCCTATGTCGAGTGGATTGGTGCGGGTGGCGAAGCGAACGATATCCGGTGAGGTGCTTCAATCGATTCACACAGCTGATTTGGTATCGATACTCAAGGCGATGCCGGCGATTGAGGGAAATTATGGAGATGTTGTTCATTTGTTGGATGCTCTTGAGCAGAGCAAATCATGTTCGGTAGCTATTGCCATGCATCCACTTCCACGAACGAGCCGCTTATACGGTAAGCCGGACGAGGTGAGTGAAGCGATTGAGGAAGAAGAGGTGATAGAAGAGGAAATGGACTCAGAGACCGTGTCTTTCGATGGTGAAGCCGGTGCAAAGGATGCGCAGGGCAACGGTCTTGACGGACTGAAATCAGTTTCTCCAGCGAGAGAGTTCTAAACCCGACCGGCTCGGATCTCCTTATGTTAAAGGCGCTGGAACTTGCAGGTTTTAAGAGTTTCGCGGATCGAACAAGGTTCGATTTTCCCGAGGGGATCACTGTTGTCGTAGGTCCGAACGGATCGGGCAAGTCGAACGTTGTCGACGCCATTAAATGGGTGTTAGGAACACAGAGCGCGAAGGCACTCCGGGGATCGGAGATGTCGGATGTTATCTTTAAGGGTTCCGCCGAGGGGGGGCGCAAGCCGGCGAACAGTGCCGAGGTAACATTGGTCTTGGACAATCGCACCCGGATCTTGGGTATCGATGCGGATGAGGTAGAAGTATCACGACGAGTGTATCGCAGCGGCGAGGGTGAGTACTCGATCAATGCCCGACCGTGCCGACTGAAGGATGTGCGTGATCTATTTCGCGGCACCGGGGTAGGTGTTGATGCTTACAGCTTGATCGAGCAGGGTAAGGTTGATCGGTTGCTGCAATCTTCTCCAAAAGATCGGCGAATGATTTTTGAAGAGGCGGCTGGAATCTCTCGTTTTAAGGCAAGAAAAGCCGAGGCGGAAAAGCGATTGAGCCGTGTCGACCAGAATATGGTTCGACTGCATGACATCGTCGAAGAGGTTGGTGGAAGATTGCAGACGCTCAAGTCGCAAGCGACACGGGCGCAACGATATCGCGAGTTGACGGCGAAGATGCATCGCAAGCGGGTGCAATTGGGGCGATTGGAACATCGCGAACTCGAGCAGAGTCTTCGGCGTGTTACATCGAAGATTACCGAGGCGGACGAGCAGAGGCAGGCTTTGCAGGATCAATCGGCTTCGTATCAGCAGCAGGTCGATGCCGCATTGCAGCAACAGTCACAATTGCAGGCAGAACTAGAGTCTTGCAATCAAGAGATACTAGACGCACAGACAATCCATGCACAGAAGACCGCTGAGTTAGCTTCTGCGAGGCAGCGGCAACTGGATTGGGTAGCAGAACAGTCCAACTTGAGAGATCGAATCGAATCATTGCAGCGGCGGGTCACGCTCAGTGAAAGTGAGATACAGGAGCGTCGGCATGAACTCGACGAGCTTCAGTCGCAACGTGGAATATGGGCATCCAAAGCTGAAGAGATCGAACAGCAGACTGTTGCCCACGATGCACGAGTGCTTGAAGTGCGCGCGGAGTTGGAGGGGATGCGATCGAAATCCCAATCGGCACGTGAACGCATTCACAAGTGCCAATATGATATCTCGTTGCATGAAACGCAATTGGAGCAAACGACCGAGGGAATTGAACGGACGAAGAGCGATCATGCGGGTCTTATCGACCAGATGGAGCGATTGCAAGCCAGCCTTAAGCAGCTTGAAATGCAGAAGCAGGCTGCGGTGGAGGATCATCGCAGTGCGCAGTTAGCGCGAGACGTGGCTACAGAGAAATTGCATTCAATCACGCGAACTCAAGATCAACAACGGCAGGAACTCTTAGAGTTACAATCGAGAGTCGAGGGGCTCAAGGAACGCTATCGCGTCCTTGAAGAACTTGAGGACCAATTCGCAGTCGCCGAAAAGGGAGGTCAGCAATTGCTCCGCGCAGCGCAGCGGCTTGTGGAGTCAGCCAAGCAGTCTGATCCTTTCTCGATCGAGCGAAGCATTATTGAACGGGGCGCGAAATCGATCCAAGGGATTGTGGCGGACTTGATTTCTTCCGAACTGCATATGGCTCCGTTGGTGGACGTGGCATTGGGATCGCATTCTGATGCGGTCGTTTTGGCAGATGGTCAAGTGATCGATTGGATTCAGGAGGGGCGGATCGCACCAGAGGGGCGTGTGACGCTCTTGCGGCTCGATCGGTTACCGGCTCGCAGAACGGGAGAGAAGATCCAGCTTGAGGGATTGCGCGGTGTGCTTGGCAGAGCTGATCGATTGGTTAAATTTGATTCGCAGCATGAACCGCTCGTTCGATCGTTGCTCGGAACAACTTGGTTTGTCGAATCGTTGACCACAGCGTTGGAGCTGAGTCACTTGCGCGGAGCTGGATTGCGATTTGTCACAGCGGAATGCCAGTTGGTCGATAGTGATGGAAGCATTACGATCGGTTCCCTTCAAGCGGGGCTGGGATTGGTATCTCGCCGCAGTGAGATGCTTGCGACCCAAGAACAGATCGATCAATTGCAGCAGCAGTACACATCGGCTCGGGACGCGTTTGCTTTGACTCAGTCTGAGCATCGCGAGGCTGTTGAAAGCGCGAAGGCGGCAGAGGCTTTGGTTCATCAAGCCGATCGCTCATTAGCTACCTTGCAAGAGCGTATGACTGCAATGGCAGATCGAGTTGCTGCGATGCAAGTAGACATCGACAATAAGCAGATGGATTTGTCTGAGCGGTTGGGGCACGAAGCGGCCTTGCTGACGCTTGTCGGGGATTTGAAATCCGAATTAGACCGGTGGCAAAAATCAGCAGAGGATTTTCAGCGACAGAGCGCTGTGCTTGAGAAGAACCTCGAAGGGCTCGAGTCAATCAGTCGGCAGTATAACAACGACTTGATCGAGAAACGTGTTGAGAGTGCAAGATTAGAGCAGCGTATCGATGGCTTGAAAACGACCCTCGAGCAGCTTTTGCAAGACACCCACGAACGCAATCATCACGTACAAGTGGCTCAGGAGTCACTTGATTCGCTTGATCAAAAGCTCGTCGAAATTCAAAATTCGATCGATCAACTCAAGCAGCAAATCGATGATTCGGAAGCACGACTAGGAGACTCACAGCAACGGCGGCATCAGGCGAATGACGCGCTAGAGCGACATCAAGTTGATTTGCAAGAGATCTCAAAAAATAGGGATACCTTGCAAAGGCAGCTCGATAAATGGGTGGATCGGCAAACTTCGTATGAACAAGAGCAATCGCGATTGACGGAAGAAGTCCAAGCGTTGCTCAATCGATATCGCAACGATTATCAGATCGAGTTGTTGGAAATACTCAGCGAGCGAGCCAGTGCTGGAGAGAAACTCGGAGACCGACATTCAGGCGAGGGTAATGGAACCACCGAGAAAGCGCAAGGCGAAGCAACCGACGAAGCAACCGACGA
>CAZACJ010000050.1:19306-37343 GCA_964483385.1 uncultured Pirellula sp.
GTAATGGAACCACCGAGAAAGCGCAAGGCGAAGCAACCGACGAAGCAACCGACGAGGGGGCCGATCGGGAAGCTGACGAACAGACCGACAGTGGCAACAATGATCGTTTCGCGCTGGAGTCGCAAATCGGTATGTTGCGTCAGGAGTTGAGCCAGGCAGGGAGTGTCAATCTTGAGGCACTCGACGAGTTGGAGCAATTGCAAAGCCGCTATGATACGCTTTCGGGGCACGAGCGTGATTTGTTGGAAGCGAAGGCCACGTTGATCAAGACGATGCAGAAGATCGATTTGGATTCGCAGTCTTTGTTTTTGGAGACATTACAAGCGATTCGAACGAATTTTCAGACGTTGTATCGCAAGTCATTCGGTGGGGGTCATGCCGACATCGTGTTAGAGAATCCGGAGGATCCGGAGAGTGGGATTGAGATCTTAGCAACACCTCCGGGAAAGACCACGTTCAGTAATTCGTTGCTCAGCGGTGGCGAGAAGGCTTTGACGGCAGTGGCATTGATCATGGCATTTTTTCAGTACCGTCCTAGTCCATTCTGTGTGCTCGACGAAGTTGATGCACCTTTTGACGAAGCGAATATAGGGCGATTTGTGAGTGTGTTGAACGAGTTTCTCGACACGACGAAGTTCATCGTGGTCACGCATAGCAAGAAGACCATGACGGTAGCGGACATGATTTATGGGGTGACGATGCAGGAGAGTGGTGTATCGAGGCAAGTTTCGGTGAAATTCGAGGAAGTCAACGATCGTGGCGAGGCGATTCGGCGCGAACCAAAGGCTGCTTGAACCTGTCTGAAACTTACCCAATTCCCCGATTTTCTCTGCAAGTCAGGAACGAATGTGCCGAATATATCGACGAGGTAGCGGTTTTTTTCGCGCCCTTTGAATCATACGGACGGGGAACAACACGGCGGAATTTACCGGTGTTGTAGTTCTTTGTCACCATTCACTGAATACGACCAAATTGGTGTCGGCATGCAAATCCAATCTACACGTTTTGGCAGTCTCGAAATCAGTCATTCGGACCTGATTTTCATGCCTCATGGATTGATCGGGTTCGAAGATTACCGCCACTGGATTCTTTTGGCTTCTGCGGATAGCGAAGAAGTCGCTTGGTTGCAGTCGGTCGCGCTTCCGGATGTGGCTTTGCCGATGATCAGCCCTCGGCGTTTTGTACCGAATTATCGTTTGCATATTCAACGGCAAGAGCTTGACGGGTTGCAGATGCATGCGAAGGACAAGGTTTTTGTTTTGTCGATTCTTAACAGGAATGGCAAACATTGGACAACCAATCTCAAGAGTCCCGTGATCATGAATTCCACGCGGAGGCTGGCACTACAGGTGATCCTTGCCGATGACCAGCCTTTGGCCCAGCCGATTATTTTCTCGGATGAGCATTCCCTGCAGCGGGTAGCTTAAGGAAATTTGCTGGTTTATGAGTGTACAAGAACACCGCAACAAGGCTTCTGCTCGATTAGGTGTAGCTGTATTGACCGTTAGTGACACCCGGACGTTTGAGAATGATCTTGGTGGGAATTTGATCCAAAGCTTGATTGAGCAAGCGGGTCATGTGGTACTTGGGCGAGAGATTGTGCGAGATGAGGTCGAAGCGATTCGTTTGTGTGCGCTGAGGCTGCTGGAGGTTCGCGGCGTCGATGTTGGAGTTGATGCACTGTTGGTCACCGGGGGAACTGGATTGGCCGCACGAGATCAGACGACCGAAGCGATCGAAGCTTTGTATGATGCGATGATTCCGGGGTACGGTGAGCTGTTTCGAATGCTCTCCTACCATGAAATAGGCCCAGCCGCGATGCTCAGCCGCGCCAGTGGTGGACGTCGGGGAAAACAGGTGCTCCTAACCATGCCAGGCTCGCCGGCTGGCGTACAATTGGCTATGGAGAAACTGATTGTCCCTGAACTTCCGCACTTGGTACATCATGCAGGCAAATAACATTCGATGGTTGGCGGCTAGCTTTTACACTTCTCGTGTTCGTTTGTGGGCCCGCATTTTTTCTTGGGCCGTTGTCGTGTTCCCAGCGGGGGCATGGCAGGCGTTGCTCGAGCAGCCTTTACTTCAGCACTCTGCTTGTGGTCAGGAGGCCGGTGCTTTTGGTCAGGAGGCGGGCACGACCTCGGCAGCGACCAAGGGGTCGAAAGAGGGTTCGGAGGTCTATAAAGTGCGAGTGCAATTTGACGTCCCTTATCAGAAGGACGGGGATAGCGCGCAGGTCGCGGATATTTATCTGCCGGTACGTGGGGACATCGAGCATGCACCAAGGTTGCCAGGAGTATTGTTGATCCACGGTGGGGCTTGGATTGCAGGTGACAAACGGTTTGATTCGGGACATGCGCGCAAGATCGCGCAGCGAGGTTACGTCGTGATGGCGATCAATTATCGTTTAGCACCCAAACATAAGCATCCGGCACAAGTAGACGATTGTCGGCAGGCTTTGCGTTGGTTGGCAGAACATGCTGACGAGTATCATTTGGATGTCGAGAATCTAGGGGTATGGGGATATTCAGCCGGAGGTCACTTGGCAGCTCTCATGTCAACGGATCGGAAGGAGTCGGATCCACCGATTCGGGTCTGCGTCGCCGGTGGGGCTCCGTGCGATCTCTCGATGATCCCGGAGGATAGTCGCGCGTTGGCCGGTTTTTTGGGAGGGACACGTCGGAAGCTTTCGGAGATTTACGCGCAAGCCTCGCCAATCGAGCATGTCACCGAGGACGATCCGCCTGTTTTATTGTTTCATGGGGATGCGGACGAATTGGTACCGATTCAATATGCCGAGCGTATGCGAAAGAAGCTTCAGGAGCGATCTGTCGAGCATGAGTATTTAGTGTTGCCGGGCAAATCGCACATTATGGCTTTCGTCGATCCTCGAGGAATGGACGCATCGATAGGGTTTCTCGATCGGTATCTCAAGGGCAAGCGTTAAAGAGCCTTCGAAAAAAGGGCTTAAGGTAGCTAGTCAGTTTTCGGTCGGGAAACGATAATGCCGCTAAATTCTCACGCCCGATTCCACACGACTCTCCAAGCCAACTAGGAGCATTTGCTATGGCGCTTGCTAGGATTCTGACTGCCAAAGGGGTACAAGTTGCACGGTTGGTTCACCCGAATACGGCTTCTGCAGCCGCGCAACCATTGGATCTTTCGCGAGCCGGCATTAGTACATTATCGGAATTACTTTCTCATCCCGACCTGAGTGAGCTGGCCAAATCGTTGCCAGCGGATGGTGCTGCGATTGGATTGGATCAAGTCAATTGGTTGCCACCGATCGACGACCAAGAGGTTTGGGCGGCTGGGGTGACGTACAAGCGATCACAAGCGGCGCGGATGGAAGAGAGCGAAGCAGCGGCGAGTTGTTACGATCGGGTCTACACGGCAGCTCGACCGGAGATTTTCTTCAAAGCGACACCGGGGCGATGCAGTGGGCATTTGGGGATGCTACGGATTCGTGAGGATGCACACTGGAACGTGCCCGAGCCCGAGTTGGCACTGGTGATTTCCAAGCGAGGTGAGATTGTTGGATTCACAGTGGGCAACGACATGAGCAGTCGGGACATTGAAGGAGACAATCCGTTGTATTTGCCACAGGCCAAGCTTTACAACCAGTGTTGTGGCTTGGGGCCATGGATTGCATTGCCAGACGAGATGCCTGCTCGCAAAGAAATTGAAATCAGCTTATCGATTCAACGCAATGAAGAAGTCGTATTCGAAGGGAAGACATCTGTTGCGCAGATGGCAAGAGACTTCGAAGATCTCGTGCAATGGTTGCTACGAGACAACGATATGCACCAGGGTGCATTTCTACTGACAGGAACGGGAGTAGTACCGAACTCCGACTTTACGTTGCACCGTGGTGACATCGTCGATATCACGATTTCGGGGATTGGAACCCTGACCAATACGATTGTTCAAGGGTAAGACTCCAATCGTCACTCCAAACATTGGGACCTAACCAAGATTCGAAGTCGCTTCAGGTATTATCGTGGGTAAGAAGATAGGATACTGGTTCTACTCGTGCTCGTGCCATCGAATTAGATCGACCAGAACATTGAAAATCTGCATCGGTGCAAATCCTAATTTATTTGCCACAAGAATCTTTCGATTACGAGTACTCGCACCGTTCCACTGAGCACGAGTACGCAATCAACTCACTGATCCGAACCCGATACGCTTCAACCACAGTATTTCCTGAATAATCAAATCAAATAAGGCAAGTCAACATGAGCAATACATCAAAAGTGCAACCGGTATACATCGATGGTCAGTGGTCTACAGAGAATGTCGCTTCGACGTTCTGCTCGCAGGATCCGAGTACGGGTCAAGCGGTAGAGGGCTGTTATCCAGTTAGCGATTGGACTGCGATCGATCGGGCTTTGGATGCAGCGCAAAGAGCATTTCGTTTAAGTCGCAATTTGGATGGTGAACAGATTGCTTCTTTTCTTGACGATTACGCCAAGCGGATCGAAGCGGATCGAGAAGCTTTGGTCGAGATTGCTCATCGGGAGACTGCGCTTCCCAAGTCGCCTCGGTTGGGAGATGTGGAGTTGCCGCGGACGGTAAATCAGTTGCGTCTGGGTGCCCAAGCCGCGAGGCAGCAGGCTTGGCGGATGCCGGTGATTGATCGCGGTGCGAATATACGATCTTGTTACACTGCGCTTGGGCCTGTAGCCGTATTTGGTCCGAACAATTTCCCGTTTGCGTTCAACGGCATTTCTGGAGGCGATTTTGTAGCGGCCGTGGTCGCTGGAAACCCGGTGATTGCAAAAGCCAATTCATCGCATCCTGCGACTTCTGAACGTTTTGGCCGACTGGTCGCGGAAGCTTGCGAGGCAACATCGATGCCAAGAGGTTTTGTGCAGTTGATTTATCGGACTTCGCACAGCGATGGAGAGCGATTCGTTGCAGATCCTCGGTTAGCTGCTGTAGGGTATACAGGAGCTAGGCATGCGGGATTGCAGCTCAAGGGTGTTGCGGATCGGGTTGGAAAACCGTTTTACGCTGAATTGTCGAGCGTCAATCCGGTTGTCTTTTTGCCGGGTGCGATGAAGGAACGCGGTGAGAAGCTTGTTGAAGAATATGTTACGAGTGGCTTGATGGGTGCTGGTCAGTTTTGTACCAATCCTGGGTTACTCTTGTTGGTAAAGGGGACGGAGACTGAAGCGTTTATCGAAGGGGTCGTTGGGCGTTATCAAGCGGCACCTGCAGGAACTTTGTTGTCGTCGGGTGTCGAGAGCTCATTGGTAAAGAGCCTCGGTGTTCTGTCGAATGCGGGAGCAGCGTTACTTACTGGCGGAAGCAAATTGCCCGGTGCTCGCTGTGCGGTAGCCAATACAGTGCTGCGAATCAGTGGACAGCAATTTTTGGATGCTCCTGAGGTATTTCAAACTGAGGCTTTTGGAAATGCTGTATTGATTGCTGTATGCGATTCGGTTTCGCAGATTATCGAGGTGATTGACTCGTTGGAAGGAAACTTGACAGGGACGATTTACAGCGATACTCAGGGTGCAGATGAGGGAGTGTACGCAGGTGTTGCAGATGCTCTGCAGCAGCGTGTCGGACGAGTACTCAACGACAAGATGCCCACGGGTGTAGCCGTATCACCTGCGATGAATCATGGTGGTCCCTATCCAGCGACTAGTCATCCAGGATTTACAGCGGTAGGGATTCCAGCGAGCGTGCTGCGATTCGCAAAGCTGACTTGTTACGATGCAGTGCGTGAAAATCGACTGCCAAGTGTGTTGCGAGACAAGAATCCCACGGGTGGGACTTATCGCTGCATCGATGGTAAATGGACGTTAGACAACGTCTAAGCCTCGTGGATTCAGCGAGTTTGCTTTTGGGTATTCGTTGGTCTATCATTCATGAATTGGCACGCTCGCTCGATTCGTTTAATAAACTCGCAGGTCTACCTGCGCAGAGGGCGTGCGAAGTCTGTTCTTAACGCCACGAATACGATTGGTGCACGCCATGGACAAGTCCTTCTATTCTTCATTCTTCCTCCACGTTTGGCCTTTGGTTTGTCTGATCTTAATGTTTGCTCATACGATTTGGGGCATCAAGCAAATCCGTCGCGCAGTACAGGATCAGCCTCTTGAATTTGACGCATCGAAGGTCGATCAATGTCCAGCGGGTGCCCCGAAGAGTGACATAAAATGGGTCACGCCATTGATCTTGATCTTCGGATTATTAGTCGTTTTAAGCATTTTGGGAATGCAGATCTATATTCCAGCATTCCTGCTATTTAGCCATGCTTTGGTCCATGGATTGAACCAATTTGGAAAAGCGGGACTGGCCAATCGCGGAGTTGTTCTGGAGTATGTACTGAGGTTAATTGGGATTATGTGTGCGTTCCTCGTGCCGAATTTCTTTTACCCTGGGCGAACGATCCTGGACAGCAAGTTGGCGACTGGCTTAGCTTTGTTAATCGCTGGGCTCTTAGCAACCTATATCGGTTTCTTTTTGGATGCGAAGTACAAGCCAGATCGATTGCTTTCGCGATCTAGGATGGTTATAGGAATGTTCTGTTCAGGGATCATTTGTCTTTTTTTGTTGAATACGCTGTGGCGGCCGATCACCGACAGAAGACTCATTCAAAGTGTAGAGTCATTTGACCATGCGGCCTTTGAAAGTGCTTCTTGGGAAGAGTGGGCGATCGCTTCGAAATGGACGCAAGATTCAAAGTTGAGCGTAGATCTTTCTAAACCTCGGGCCTTGTTTGAGGATTACCTAACGAGTTACGAATACCGGCCCACTATTTGGTGGTATGCGTATTTAGGCGGGGTGTTTAAACCAGAGGATGTAGAACGGCTATCTGGAACTAAGTTATGGGAAGATCCAAAGAAGGAGATTTTTGACGAACAAAACAAGGCAACCAAGTTCCATTCGATCGACAATCAAGAAGTATTGGCTTTGCTTCTCATGCAAGACCAAGGTGAAATCACAGACGATAAGCGTGCAATCTTGATCGAACGCTTAATGGTAACGCTTGCTGAATTTGATGATAAAGATTTATTTCCAGTGATGTCAGAGCTTTACCAAATCAGTATTCTAGCGAAGAGGTTGGGGCTCGACGAAGTGCTTGAGTCAGCGAAAAGTCATGTAGAGAAGAATCTAGTTGCGCAGCAGGTTTTGTGGTGTCCCGAAGTTGCCGAATCTGGCGGTGGAATGGGACCTGGTGGTTTCGCACAATACGATCACCTCCGTACTCACAGCGAACTGATTGCGACAGCGCAAGCTATTGAGCTGATGCAGATTTATGGTGTTCCTCGCGGTGTGGATCTTGCTGCATTAAGGTCGTATTTGCGGCCTAGCTTTCTTGCAGGGCTACCCTTTATTGGAAAAATCTTACAGAACCGTGCGATGGTCACATATGCGTGTAAAGCTCGCTTAGAGAGCATTCCAGGCATTGCGCCATTGAGTTGGTTGGATTATGTCAGAGCCGAAGTGCATTTGATCTCATCGATACTCTTTTATGCATTATGTGCCTACGCGATTTTTGCTGCTCCTCTTGCGAAACGAGTGGTCACAAACGCGTAGTTATTCCGGAAGTATTGTGGGTGCACTTATCGGATTTGACACAGTTTCCCAAATAGGATCACAGCGCTGTAGAGAGTCCTCCCATCCCTTGAAAAAACAGAAAGTGTTGTCGATGTCTTTCGCAAGATATTTACCATTGGTCTTGTTCTCATGCTTTTTGAGTATTGGGACGGGTGCTGGTTATGGGCAGTCCGATAAGCCGAACATCATTGTGATTCTTGCGGATGATTTGGGGTATGGAGATGTGGGTTGTTATGGGGCGAAGTCGATTCCCACGCCGAACATCGATCGAATCGCTGCAGAGGGCATTCGATTCACAAGTGGTTATTGCTCTGCATCGACTTGTACGCCGACACGGTATTCACTTCTGACCGGAGTCTATGCTTTTCGCCAGAAGGGGACCGGTGTTGCCCCTCCCAATTCGCCATCGATCATTCCTGCCAATACGCCGACGATCGCTAGCGTCTTGAAGTCTGCGGGATATCGGACCAGTGTTATTGGCAAATGGCATCTTGGGCTGGGAGGCCCAAATGGGCCAGATTGGAATGGTACTCTGCGCCCGGGGCCGCTCGATTTTGGTTTTGATCATTGCTTCTTGTTGCCTACCACCAACGATCGTGTGCCTCAAGTCTTTGTTGCAAACGACCGAGTTCTGGGGCTTGATCCAAACGATCCTCTATGGGTGGGGGATAAAAAACCGAGCGAAGATCACCCGACAGGAATTACCCATCGCAGCGAACTGAAGATGAATTGGTCTCATGGACATAACGCAACCATTCATAATGGAGTTAGTCGAATCGGATTCTACACTGGTGGGCAAAGTGCAAGATTCCGGGACGAAGACCTTTCGGATCGGTGGGTTCAGACCGCGAAGGAGTGGATTGAGAATCACCGCACGCAGCACGAGAAGAGCCCATTCTTCATGTTGTTCTGTTCGCATGCGATCCACGTGCCAAGGGTCGTGCATGAGCGTTTCGCAGGGAAGACACCACATGGCCCACGTGGCGATGCGATTGTTGAACTCGATTGGTGTGTTGGCGAAATTTTGCGGACTCTCGAAGCGAATCAACTCGATCAGAATACGCTGATTCTTTTCTGTAGCGATAATGGTCCGGTTTTGGACGACGGGTACGAAGATTCAGCGATTGAGGCCCTCGGAAGCCACGATCCGAATGGTCCATTGCGCGGCGGGAAGTACAACGTTTTTGAGGGTGGAACGCGAACTCCAATGATCGCTTGGTGGCCCCAAAAGATTCAACCTCGTGTGAGCGATGAAGTGATATGCACCATCGATTATGCTCGTACGGCAGCGGCCCTTGCGGGGGCCACGGTACCGACGGCGGCTTTCCGTGACAGTCAAGATCTCAGCTCTGTTCTGCTTGATGCAACTGCTCGAGGACGGTCCGCATTGGTACAACAAGACAACGGGCAGGCTGGTAACTTCGGTTATCGAGAAGGGCGTTGGAAACTGCTACTGTCCAACGCAGAGAAGGCCAGCAATGTTGAACTTCGATTGGTACCGACCAAGATACCCAAGCTTCAGCTTTTCGATTTAGAGAAAGATCCGTCGGAAAGCCAGAACGTCATCGAATCGCATCGCGACATTGCGGACGCGATGCTGGATCGTTTGCAGGCAACCATCAAGTAGCACGAGCTATCGACTTGGATGAGTTGCCTGATCAACACAACACAAGTCAAGGTTACTTGCGTGCTCGAGGATGGTTCATTGGCAACCAAGCTCCATTTTGAGCAGAGCTCGCAACGCATTGCTGAATGAAGTACATTCCTTCGACACCGTCGTGAACGTTTGGATAGACCGTGTTGAGTCGTTCGATCGATTCACCTTGAGCTACTGCCACCATCGCATCGAAGGCCGAGCAATAGATATTGGCGAAAGCTTCGAAGAAGGCTTCTGGGTGTCCGCTTGGTAGTCGGCAGGCTCCTCGTCCACTTGCGTTCATGAACGGAGCGTTCGGATCTCGGGTGTACAAGCGATGGGGTTGTCCATTTTGACGAACGACCATCACGTTGGGTTCTTCTTGCCGCCAGGACAGAGCCCCCTTCGTTCCATCGACTTCGATGAACAGGTCGTTTTCGCGGCCGTGGCTGATTTGGCTTGCGGTCACCGTTCCGAGTGCACCGTTTTGGAAACGGATGATCGCTGTACCGTAGTCATCGAGCTTACGTCCTGGCTCGAATGCTTTCAGGTGGCAACTGATTTCGGAAGGGAGCAAGCCGGTCATGTAACGGCCGAGGTTATAGGCATGGGTTGCGATATCGCCGAAGCATCCTGCGGCGCCGCTCTTGGTTGGATCGGTACGCCAAGCGGCTTGCTTTTGGTCGGAGTCTTCGAGTTTGGTTCGCAACCAGCCTTGGATGTAGTTCGAGCGAATGGCTTGGATCTCTCCGAGTTCACCGCTGAGGATCATTTCGCGAGCTTGGCGGACCAAAGGGTAGCCGGTGTAATTGTGGGTCAGTGCAAAAACGGCCTTGGACTTGTCGACAATTGCCGCGAGCTCTTCGGCTTGGGCTAGATCGAAAGTCATCGGCTTGTCGCACATGACGTGAAAGCCAGCTTCGAGGGCTGCTTTAGCGACTTCGAAGTGTGTCGAATTTGGGGTGGTGACCGAGACGAAATCGATTCGTTCGCCTACTGGCTTTTTAGCTTCTTCTGCAAACATCGCAGCGTACGAAGGATAAGCTCGCGTCGAGCAGACATCGTAATCCGGGGCAGCTTGTTTGGATCGTTCTGGATTGCTGGAGAATGCACCTGCGACGACAGTAGCGCGGTTGTCCAAGCAGGCAGCGATCGAGTGGACTTTACCGATGAACGAACCCGGTCCGCCGCCGACGAGTCCCATGTTTAGCTTGCGATTCAGAGGTCCGTTGGTCATTGTTTTGTGCTCCGTAGAGGTGAGAGAACATGAGGAACCGGTGGAAAACCGGCGAGCGGAAAACTCATGTTCTACCAAACCAAAGCACGATTTCTAGGATCCAACCCAAATTCTCGATAATCTGCAGGGAAAACACTGTTCCCGCACGAGCCTCGCTGGATTTTTTGGGGAATCATCACCTAGATATTTACCAGAACGTCTTCGCCTACCCACCAGTTGGTGAACTGGTCGGGATCGCGATGGACTTGGCGGTAGACGGTATCTCGTTCGACGGGGTCGCGGCCCGTTTCGATGATCAATTGCCGGATTTGATCGACGGAGAGCATTTCTGGAGTGGTTGCTCCGGCGTCGTGGTAGATCAACTCATGACGCACAGTGCCGTCGATGTCGTCGGCACCATACGATAACGCAGTCTGTGCGGTTCCGATGCCAAGCATGATCCAATAGGCTTTGATGTGCGGTACGTTATCGAGAACGAGTCGGCTGATTGCCATGGTCCGAAGATCCATCAATGCTGACGGTTTCTTCAAGTGAGATAGCTTGGTGTTTTCCGGGTGGAACGCCAACGGAATAAAAGTTTGGAATCCGCCGGTTTTGTCTTGCAAATCGCGAAGGCGAATCAAGTGATCGATACGGTGGTAGGCTTGTTCAACGTGACCGTATAGCATCGTGCAATTGGTCTTTAAACCAATTTCATGGGCTGCTTGGTGAATTTCAATCCACTTCGTCGAATTGGCTTTGTGCTCGCAGATTTGGTCTCGGACTTCCGGGTGGAAAATTTCTGCACCTCCACCCGGCATGCTGCCGAGCCCCGCATCGCGCAAATCGCTGAGGACCTCTTTGAGACTCTTTTTTGTAAGGAACTCAAACCAATCAATCTCTACGGCAGTCCATCCTTTGAGGTGGATTTGTGGATATGCGGCGTGGAGTTTTTCAAGGATTCCACGGTACCAGTCGTAGCCGAGTTTATGATGCAAACCGCCGACGATGTGCATCTCTGTGCACCCATTATCAAATGCTTCTTGGCCGCGAGCGAGAATCTGTTCGTCGCTCATGACGTATCCCTTAGGATCGCGAAGGTCCGATCGAAACGCACAGAATCGGCATCGGTAAACGCAAACGTTGGTCGGGTTCAGGTGAGTGTTGATGTTGTAGTAGCCAACGTTGCCGTTGATCTGCTCCCGCTTCCAATTGGCTAGTTCTCCCACTGCATGCAGTGGGACTTCGGGATCGTACAAGAAAATCCCTTCGTCGAGCGTCAGTCGCCCCCCTTGCTCCACTTTATCGCGAATCGCCCGGAGTCGGTCTTGGATGGTCAAGCTAGTCATATCAAGTACTGTCGGCTGTGTAGCTAGGGTGGAAAGCGATTTGTGGAAAGCGACTGAGGGCAAGCCTGGAAATCGGTGCTCTATCGCACGGCAAGTTGTTATCGCAGTGTAGCGTCGAGAACACCTGCCCCCAGAAAAACCACACTGATTATGGAGTTGAGTTGGAAAAATGCCAATTGCATGCGGTCTAGAGATTTCTCGGAAACGACGGAGTGTTCGTAGATGAGCAACCCGCCGACTCCCATTAGCGCTACCCGAAAAATGGTTCCCAACGACAACTGAGGGGCCCAAAATGTCATTCCGAAGGCAACAATCCACATTAAGAAGTGCAGAACCCGGGCGATTCGCAACGCTCCGCGAACTCCAAATCTTGCGGGAATGCTCTGCAGTCCTTCCCGCTTGTCAAAACTGGCATCTTGGCAGGCGTAGAGGATGTCGAATCCGCTGACCCAAAGAAGTACCACACCCCCCAAGTAAACAGCAGGAAGGATATCTCCGGGGGCGAATTGCACGACTTCTCCACGCAGGGCGATCCAAGCACAAATTGGAGCGAGTGCTAGAGCGGTACCGAGCCATAGGTGAACCAGCCAAGTGAATCGCTTCCCCAAACTGTATCCAGCCAGAAAGACTAATACTGGAACGCTCAACAGCAGCGGCAATCGGTTCGGGAGAAACAGCAACGTTGAGGCGATAAACAAAACAGCACAACCGACTGTGAATCCCACGACCTCAGAGACTCCAAGCAACTTGGCTGGCAAGTGCCGGTTGGCAGTTCGGGGGTTAAGTCCATCCCATTTCGCATCGACTAACCGGTTGAAGGCCATCGCAAAACTGCGGGCGAAAACCATGCAAGCCAGAATCCCGAGGGCTTCGATCCATCGCAACTGAATCGTTTGCTGCAACGAGGCATCGGTAGCAGAACTTGGAAGGGGGACGATCCAAGCCCACCAAGAGGCGAGCAGTGCAAAGGGTAGCGCAAAGATTGTATGGCTAAAACGGATGAGCTCTAAAAACTTCTTGAGCTTGTCGAACTTGTTTTCGCTCTGTATTGCAGGAATCGTTTCTGGCATCGAGAGGGTTTGCCCCGAATAGGTCTACGAGTCGAAATCTATGCTTCCCCCGAACGCAGATGTTCGGGATCGAGCCCAGGATGTTCCGCCCCCCACCTTTTCATCAATGAGTGTTCAATATCCAAGTGATCGAGGATACGGCTGACGACGAAGTCGATCAAGTCGACTGGAGTTTGTACTCCATGATACCAGCCTGGCATCGCGGGCATCAAAATTGCCCCCGCTTGGGCCGCCCGTGTCATGTTCTCCAATTGAAAGACGGACAATGGTGTCTCGCGAGGTACCAAGATCAGCTTGCGATGCTCTTTCAAATGAACATCTGCGGCGCGCTGGATCAAGTTGTTGCCGGCAGCGTGCACGACGCCGGAAAGGGTAGCACCCGAGCATGGACAAATGATCATGGCTGCAGTGCGAAAGCTACCGCTGGCAACTGGAGTGAAGAAATTGCGGTAGTCGTAAACGTGCAGATTAGGTAGTACTCTTTCGATCTCTTCGTCGGTGAGAGGAATCCAGCGTCTTCCTCCACGGTCGCTCGATGCGTCTGTTCCAGAATTGAGGCTTGTCGCTGGCCAAGTGTATTGCAAAAGAGTTTGGATTCGCTCTCGCGTTTGGCCTGCTTCGATTCCAAGTTCTTGTGAGATGACAGCAGCGCCTGATGGACTGATGATCAAGTGGATCGACTGGTTTGCCAGGAGCAGTTGTTGCAGCAAGCGAACGGCGTATGCTGCGCCGCTTGCGCCGGTTATTGCCAGAACGATCGGACGCTGTGGCGAGTTGGTCATGATACGGGTTTGGTCCCAATGTATAGGGTAGCCACTCCGAAAGTCATAGGATGATAGTGAACATCGATCAACGGAACATCCCGCATCATCTGCGCCATCGCTTCTCCACTCGGGAATTGCGATACGCTTTGGGGAAGATAGGCGTATGCTTCGCTTGAGTTCTTTGCGACTTGATTTCCAATTCGCGGTAGAACTTGTCGGAAATAGAATTGGTAAAGTTGCTTGAGCCCTGGAAAAGTCGGTTGCGAAAACTCCAAAATGGCGACTCGCCCACCTGGGCGACAGACCCGTGTCATTTCCTTCAAGCCGGCCATGGTGTCAACGACGTTTCTAAGTCCGAAAGCAACGGAGACTGTTTGAAAGCGGTTGTCTACAAATGGAAGTTTGGTGGTATCTGCTTCTAAGAAAACGAGAGCTTGTTCATCGATACCAAATTTATTCTGTTTAGTTCGGGCGAAGCGAAGCATTTCACCGCAGAAGTCGCTCCCTACGATTTCGGTCAAAGGCGTGTTGCTGTTGCTTGCTTTGGGTGACTTGGGGTGAAGTCGAAGAGCTGCGGAGATAGCAAGATCGCCTGTTCCAGTGCACACGTCGAGAAAAGGATCCCCGGGCTTGGGGGCGAGCAGATCTAGAGTGCGTTTTCTCCAATACTTGTCGATGTTCAACGACAGAGTATGGTTGAGCAGGTCGTAGCGAGGAGCGATTTCCGCGAACATTCGCTGAACTCGTTCGGCGGATTTGTCGACTGCTGAGCTTTTGACGCTATCGTCGGTTGATTCGGACACCAATAATCCTCCGTCCAAAAAAGCGGTTCACCGATCACTGAAACTTCCCCCGCTTCGATTCCTGAATAGAACCTACGCTGGGAGCTGAGCCAAAGTTGCAAAAAGCAGGTTGTTTCAAGCGATCGCTAGGGAGATGAACCGCATTTTGGACGAGGATGCAACTCAGGAAAAGTCCTGAATCGCAGGGTTGCGTCGGTCGCGGAGCATTTACCTAGTTCGCAGGCTTTGGCCGGATCGTTTCAGGGCGGATGGTGTTGGCGGGTGTTGGCGTCCCGGAATAAGCCCCTGAGGTCGAGGGGAGCACCGAACCGGACGGGATCGTCGAACCTGCAGGTAAGGACGAGCCCGAAATTGGCGATCCGATTGTGATTCCGTCCGAGCTGCCGGCGCTGATTGGAGTTTCGTAGGAGCCGATTACCGTCTCGCCGTATCCGCCGTAGTTTGCAGAAGTTTCTCCGCAATTGGTGCATCCGTCTGGACCGCCAGCGGGAGCACCGGTTTCACATCCGGCATCGCAAGGTGCACCGATGTTCGAAGCTCCGTGCAAGCAACTCTTGAACTTGCCGAGCAGATTGGGTCGCCAAGTTCCGCAGGTGTTGCAACCCGAGAAGGCGAGAGCGAGGGCTGCGAGAGCCAATGTGGTTCGTTTCATGAATCTTTCTCCTTTACAAAATCGCACCAAGTGCGGTCGAAAGATTTTTCGACGTGCAACTCTACGCCATTACTCCGAACGTGCAAATCGACTTACAAATATTTTCGACAATCCGCAAACTTTTTCTAACGCTCCTAAGAAAACCCGGTGTTAGAGTTTGCCGGGTGGGAGGGCTGTCCCGTCAGGCTCTGCCAGTTATCTGCCTCCCACTACATCACCCCAATCCAATCTGTCGCCTGTTTATCCTCTCGCTATCGAACCTTTTATGCGTCTGTACTTTGCCCGTCTCTTGCCGTTCATGACGTGTTTTTCCGCCTGTTTGGTGGCTATGGCTTTCGAAGGACTTGTTCGGCCTGTCCTTGGGCAATCTTCCCCGTTGTCGCCTGCAACGACAGAGTATGCGGACACATTGTGCGCCGATGGGGTCGAAGTAGAAATGTCAGAAGTCTGGGAGCTGTCTACTCGCCACTATCCGGATCGGTTCCGAAGTTTGCCCTCAGGCGATCTTCCGATTCGAGCTTACAAGCACGTTCCAAATGCAGGTTGGTATCTCGATCGCTTGGACTCGGCCCTCATCGATGACGGTCGTTTGACGATTCTGTATGTCCATGGAAACTTCATGGAGAGGAATAACGCTCGCGATCGCGTTTTGATATTGAACCGGTATCTGAAGGCAAAAGCCAAGCGACCTTATCGACTTTTGATGTTATCCTGGCCGAGTGCGCGAGAACCACACCCGTTGCGTGACGTTTATGAGAATGCCGAATCTGCGGAATCACAAGCGTTGGTTGTCGCGAGGTTGCTTGAGCGATTAGGTAGTCAATCCCAAGTGAGTGTCTTGGGTTTTTCGTTTGGTGCGCGATCGGTTACTGGTGGCTTGCACTTTGCTTCTGGTGGTACGGTTCCTGGATATATCCCTCCATTGCAGTATCCCTATGAAGGACAGCTATCGAGGTATCGTGTTGCATTGGTTGCACCTGCGGTAGATCGCAGTTGGGTTTCAGAGAGTGGGAGACATTCCCACGCGCTTGATCGTGTCGACGGTTTGATCAATTTGTACAATTCGCGCGATCCGATTTTACGTCGCTTTCGATTTATTGATCGATTGTCAAGACCGGTAGCAGCAGGCTTTGCAGGGTTTCTCGGAGCCCAAGGATTCGAATCGATTGCTGATCCACGTTCGACTCAGCCTTTGACGACAACGAAGCGGATTGAACAGTATGATTGTGGCGGGATTATTGGAACGACACACAGCGAACGCAGCTACTACGGAGAATGTCCTTACTTCTGCAAAGTCCTTGATCATCTCCTTTGGAATGATCTTACTCAATCGCCCTCAGAAATCACGCCGCACGTACCATGACCGAAGCCTTCGACAACAGCCTTGCCCTACGATGGGACCCTAGTCTTCATCAATTCGAAATTAGGGAACTGTCGAAGATTGCTTGGCAAGCAACCAACCTCGGGTGCATGCATGGAGCGTTTCTTGTAGAGCGAATGCGTACGTTTGCTGGGAAGGTCTTGGATACCAAGCCTCATTTGGATCGATTAGATCGTGGCTGCGAGTTGCTCGGAATTCCGTCTCAGCCATTCCTTCGTAAATTCCAATCCGGTTTGGACGTGTTACTCGAGGAAAGCCGTGATTTACTCGAATCCCAACGAGACGCGAGCTTGTGTGTTGTCGTCTCTCCGGGTGACTATTTTTCCGGTACAGGTTTTCAAGCGATAGTTCATTGGATGCCGATTCCATGGGAGACGTTATCGCAATGGTACCAACAAGGTACCTCGCTTGTTCGCGTTCAATATGCTTCTGGGGCCGGAGAGTGCTGGCCATCGGACATCAAGGCGCGTAGTCGATTGAATTATTTTCTATCCGACCGAGAAGCGAAAAGGCGTTGCGAAAATGGGCTTGCGCTGCTCTGTACAAGTCGCGGGATGGTAGCGGATACTTCTGTCGCAAACTTGATAGTGGTTACCCACAACGGGAAGTTACTCTCTCCAAGACGAGAGGATATTGTCCAAGGAACATCTTTGGCTTACGTCGAATCGCTGTTGGGTGCAGAGGGTAAGTCCATCGAGTACCGCGACATTCATTTTGAAGAGCTTTATGAGGCGACTGAAGTCCTCCTGGTTGGGAACACGGGTTGTGTATGGTCGGCAAGTGCATTGGGTAAGCGGCCGATCGGATTGGGGCCGAGTGGACCGATGTGCTTACTTCTCCAGGAGCAGTGGCAGAAGGCTTGTGGTTGCGAGTGGAAATCGCAAGCTATCCGCATGGCGGAGTTCACGCTGGAACGTAAAAATAGTCCCGACAAACAACACTAGGGTTTCAACGAGGACCACAAATTGCACATCTGGGTCGACGCCGACGCATGTCCGGCAACTGTCAAAGAACTCTTGTTCAAAACAGCTGTACGCACCAACACGAAAATTACGCTGGTAGCCAACCAGAAGCTTTCAACACCACGATCAACTTGGATCGAATGTGTGATCGTCCCCTCCGGGATGAATGTTGCCGATCGACGAATCATCGAAATGGTACAGCCAGGCGATTTGGTCATCACCGCTGATATCCCTCTTGCGGCAGAAATCGTCGTCAAAGGTGCCGTCGGACTCGACCCGAGAGGTGAACTCTATACAGACAGCAATGTCGGTGAAAGACTGGCGGTAAGGAACTTATTCGATGAACTGCGAGCAGGTGGGCAAATCGGTGGTGGTCCCTCGAATTACACAGCAAAAAACCTACAAACGTTTGCCAATCAATTGGACCGGTTGCTGACGGCTCGCAGAAAACAAAACAGTCGACTTGGCACTGATAAAGTGATCCCTAGCACTTCACCAGAGAATCCCGATTCCGATCTGACGTAGTGCTTCATGCGGGTAGTCGCCGATACGGATGAATTCAACCGTGTACTGTGAACCACCCGGTGCTCGCGCATTCCGGCTCAAAAAACCACCCGGTGCTCGCGCAT
>CAZACJ010000051.1:0-37270 GCA_964483385.1 uncultured Pirellula sp.
TCGATTTGTGGTGTCGGGTCGATTTGTGGTGGAGTCTGGAGTTCTTCGTTCGATGCGGGAGTAGAAGTCGGTTTTTCCTTCTTCATGAATTGCATCAGATCGGAGAACGAACGCAGTGGTTCCTTCCCTTGCTGCATCGCTTCGGTGATAGGTTTTGTTTCCACCGGGCGATCGATTTTGACTCGTGGCTTTGAAGGTGCTTCGTTCCGCTCGGACTGGCGATCGTAGCCTTGGCGGTCTCTGGAGCGATTGTCTCGATTTCCATCTGGACGGCGCCCGGGGCCTCGGGAATCGCGGCCAGGGCCTGCCCCTTGGGAGCTTCCCGTGCGATTTCCTGCGGGGCGTCCTGCGTTGTCGCGATTGGCACCTTGGCGGTTGTTTCCAGCGGCTTGACCACCCTGCGGACCGCCGGTTCGGTCGTTGCGTTGACCCTGAGGACGATTGCCTTGCCGATCACGAGGATTGGAGTTCGCTGTCGGTGCTTCGAATCTTGTTTCGTTGGCAAGTTGCGTTCCGGGTGCAACCGATGTGAGTGCAACACGTTTGCGTTTCTCATCGGTATGCAGAACCCATACGGGGATCACATCACCGATCTGCACGAATTGATGCGGATCTTCAACGAACTCGGAACCTAGTTGCGAGATGTGGACCAAGCCACTGCAATCTGGACCTAGTTCGACGAAAATGCCGAAGTCCGCGATGCCTATTACCAAGGCAGAGAGCATGGTCCCCGGGGTGAGGGATTCGAGTGTGGGAACCGAACTGCGAACAGGAACAGGGAATTGGAAATCCCGACTATCGGCGAACGGGAATTGAAGGGCTCGGGCCACAGATAAAAGTTTAGCGCGGCCTACTTGCCAGCTTCTCGCAAGTTTTTCAGCATCAACACCGAGAGCAGGTTTCTCCATGGGGGTGGTTGGGATCACCGGCATCGGGTGCGAACCGCGTGCGGAAGGTGACGCGGATGTAGTTGTGCTATTTGTCCCCTGATCAACAGGAGTTTGACCTTCAGGGGCATCGGGGGAAGCCGATTCCGCAGCAGTTTGTTCTACCGCCGTCTCGACCGATGAAGCTGCCATAGCTGTTTCGGTTGATTCGGCACTATCTGTGGGAGATTCGGTAGTTTCGGTTGTCGCTTCGGCATCGGAAGCTTGTGGAATCTCCGTCGCCTGTGGATCCAAAGTCGCATCGATTGGTTCGTCGGCGGGATGGGCTGAATTGTCCGATGAGTCATCAGCAATGGTTGACTCATCGGAGATGTTTTCCGTCATTGCGCCAAAGTTCGGATTGATATCAGCGTCGTGGGATTCAAAGCCGAATGCTTCTACGTGCTCCCTTGCGGAGGGATCAAGTTGCATTTTCGCTACGGCTGCGCGAGCAGCAGCAATTTTTTCATAATCCGGTTTTTCCCAACCTTCGGGAGATGCGGCTGGCACGGGAAGATTCGCATGGGCGACGAGTCGCTGTGCGAGGCGATAGTCCTCAGGATGGATGATGGTACCGTCCAAAGTTTGTTCGCTTGCGTAGACTCGTACGAAACCGATCGCTTGGCGGGTTTGCATCTCGGACAAGGATTCCTTCAAGAATTTGCCTAATGCATCTCGGGTAGAGAGAGAGCCGTTTTGACGCTCTTCCGCGAGTCGCTTTGCGGTCGCGTCATCAAAGCCTGGTACACGGCGAAGAACTTCTTCTTCCGCGTGGTACATGTCGACGCCTGCTTTGGTGATCGAAGCGGAGATAGCTTCTTGTAAAGCCTGTTCGAGCTCGGCTTGCGGCAGTTCGCGTTGATAGGAACCGAGTCGCATTCGGGCCGGTTCAATTTTCAGAATCTGACGCAATGGGTCTTGGAGGCGCCAAGCGAGCCAAACGGCGGAACGATGTCGCCTGGAGATGTTTGGTAGTTCGATCAAGGAGTTCCGTGAAACGCAATAGGAGTCGGCTCCCTGCCTGTCCATGAAAGTCCAGTACAGGGAATCAGGGGCGGATTGTTTCATCAATTCCGCCACAGAGTGGACGAGGTAACGCCTCGCGTGGCCATTGGTCAAAACGACTAGTGTGACTGCATGTTCGTGTACCCATTGGCCGAGCATTGTCACGTTTTGCATCACGACGTCGGGTTTTGACGAGTTGCAAGGAATATCGCCGGTTGCGAGCAACTTTCCTTCGGCATCGATGATCGCTACAGCAGCGGTTTTTTGACCGACAGCATCGATCAACAGGATGCGATGACCGCGAACTGGACGCTGGAGCATGCAAGCTTCTAAGTGATCCACCGCTGCTTCAATCAATTCCTGGTTGGCATCCTCTTCGAGAATTGTCAGGACATCTTGTTGAACGCGTGGAAGCAGTAGCTCTTTTAACCCACCTTCGGCGACTTCCATCAACAAACCGTGCATAGGGTGTCGGCCTGGGCAGAGGGTTTCGCGGCAAGCTTGTACCAGCGGTTTGAGGTCTTGGTGGAAGTTTAACTGGATGATTTGCGAGCGAATCCCGCGCGAAAGCATCAGGGTTTGGAACGGCGTGAGCGCTCGTACTGGCTTTTTAAGTCTCGCGTAGGTTTCGAGAATGCCTCGCAACCAGCGTCGTCTTCGCTGACGTGGTGAGAGTTGCTTGTCACTCAAGCTCTTTGTCTTAAGTTCTTTGCCACGCTTGCGGTCCTTGCGAAATGACTCGATGACCGGTTCGTTCGAAGGAGTGATTGCTTTATCGGGTTGCCCCGCCTGTGCTTGCTCTGCGTTAGTAGCTTCCTCGGCGTTTGTAGCTTCCTCGGCCGCCACATCGGGGTTGCTCGGGGTTTCGTTGGAATTGGCCTCAACTGCAGTGGTATCGGTTGCAGTGGTTTGTGTTTCTTCTGCTGGTGTTTGTGTTTCTGTTGGTATGCCACCGAGTTCGGTTTCGATAGCGGTTAGTGCAGGTTCTGGTTGTGCCGCTGGTGCAGGTTCGCCAGCAGCGAACTGTGAGTCAGCGTCTACTTGTTTCGATGGCTCGGGAAGAATCTTTACAGCAACGGTTGCGTTCTTCAGCACCGCGCGTTGCAGTTGGAGCAACAACGGTGCGTCTTCTTGGAGCAAAAGTTGGAACCATCGTTTGGTGTTTTGAAGTACAACCTCGGCTTGTTCGTTCGGCAACCCGATTTGTTCGGCCGCCCAGCTCACGTAATCTTTGATCGGTTCCCCTTGGTATAGCAGGATCGCCTTACCAAGTTTTTCGATGTTCGGGTCACTTTCAGCGAGTGACTTCGCGGACTTCTTCGTCTTGAGATTACGCGCAATCGCGTCGGCTTGAGAGATCGACGAACACTCGGCGAGGACTTTTGCGACCGTATCAGACCATTGATCTTCGCGTTGTAGAACTTGTGTGAGCCGTTCTTTGTGCGCAGCGAGCTTTGTCTCGTAGTCGACTACTCGTTTAAGTTTAGCTAGCGTTTTACTATCAAGCCCGCCGAGTTCATCGGGGCGATAGGTAGCCAAATAGTTAGGTTCGTAACCTTGTTTGAGTAATTCGACGGGGAATCGCAACAGCTCCTCTGGGAGGCGCATGCATCGCGCGATCGCTGGTAGGTCATTCATAGACATTTCCATGGACTCATCGTAGCGGAAGGAATATAGGGGTCATGAAATTGACACCTAGTGACTCACAGCGGCTATCAAATCATCGTCCTGGTGGGTTGGGAAAGGAACAAAGACGGCAGACCGAACTTTTTCACATCGGTCGTCTGAAGTTGGTTTTTTATTGGGCAGGGACATCCAATATCTCCCTGCGCAAGCTTGGGAATCTAGGGTAGCGGGGGGTAGTTGTCAAGCTTTAGGTGACCGACTGGGGGGGAATCCCTCGTCGGGACCGCTCTCTCGTTTTTTTGGAATGCGCTGCAAGGTCGAGCTGATCGTCAAAATTTATTCAAGTTGTGCAGTCTGCCAAGCCGAAACAAAAGGCACGGCGAAACTTTTAGCCTGAATCACTGGGGACCTGACTTACTGGGAAGTCCGGCTTCGAGTGTCCTGACGAAAAACTCTAGATCGAAAAATAATTCAATGCTTCAGAGTGTAAGAACCACGGAATCTCTCGACTTCTACCAAGATATCCCCTATTCGATCAGTTCGGTTCCGAGTTTGTTTGTTGATGCGGTCCGACTGCAGGAGCAAGGACTTGAGAAAGCTGGGCCGTTGGGAACGCGTGTGGCTGAGGCTTCTGTAGCTGATTCTCTTGTTCCGCAATGGCGAGGGGGGATGGTAAAGGTTGAGGTTGCTGACCTTCTCGATACCTTCCGAGTTTGTTTGGAGAACAACCTTCAGTGGATTGAAGATTTTAGCGGGGATGCGATCTGGATTACGGAAGATTTGAATCAAGTTATCGAGGCGTTTGAGGATATGCGTCGTGAGAGAGCTCACGATTAGGGGTGTTGGTTCGGGCAATTGGGAGCGGTCAAGCAAGAAATGAGCCTATCGTTTTCGCGGAGGCTCGGGGGTCACTGGTTTGGTTCTATCAGTTCGGGGCCTTGATTCCGCACCGAGTTGACTTGAGTCGATACGGGGTGGTGGATGAGCGATCCGGACTCAGGGGTGCTGAGAAGATCTTTGATGGCAAGGCCGTTCAATGTTCCATCGAGCCACCTAGAGGCGCTCTCGGGGGTGGGATTAATGATTACGGGCATGCGGTCGTGTACGGATTGAGTATCGCTGTTAGCTGCGGTGGTAATGATGGTTGCCGAGAGAATTCCTTCATTAATTTTTTCGGACTGCGGGGATGATTCTTGAACTGTCTTTGGCTGGATTGCCAGTCTCTTGTTCAAGGTCCATAGTCCGGCAAAAGCGATGGGACCGGTGTCCTTGCGATGAATCCAATAGGGTTGTTTCTGGGTTTGGTCTTCTGAAGGTAGTTTCCATTCGTAGTAACCGTCGGCCAACAGGATGCAGCGATGCTTGTCGGTAAGTGATCGGTACGAAGGTTTTTCAAACAGGGTTTCGCAACGGGCGTTGATCATCGAGTAGGCGATGCGTGTGGAGTCGGCCCAAGCGGGCAGCAGTCCCCATCGCATGGGGATTACCTCTGGAGGCTCGTCGGCAGCAGACTCTGCGTTGTGTTGAGCGATCACCCAAACCAGTTGGGTTGGGGCGATGTTGTAACGAGGCTTGGAAATCGCTGGGAATTGGTGCTGCAGCGATCGGGCAACACCTGGCCAGAGGCTTGCATACTTCGGAAAGAATGCTCCGAGCCAATCGAGCAGCGGTGTTTGCAATGTAAATCGTCCGCACATATTCCGCTCTGGCCCGGGAGGGTTAACTGTGAAGATTAACAGTGAAGGTTAATCGGGACTGACTTCTACAAGTGGTTCGTAAGTGCCATCGGAACTCATAAAGCGACCTGCGTAGAATTCCATGTTCAGGTGGAGTCCCATCACGGTCCTTCGGGTGCATGGTGTCAAGGATCGGTAGAAGACCCACTGGTCTCGATCGATTTGAACGCGGAAAGCTCTCGCTGCATCTTCTGCTACGATCTTTAAGTCTTGGGCGATTGTCAGCGGTCGCCACGTAAACTGATTGCTTGAGCTCGCTTTGCCGAGTGCCAATAGTACAGCGTTGCATTGTCGAGTGTGAGGCGAATGCGATTCATACACGACGCGATTGCCAATTTGTTTCAGAGAGCCTTGGGTGCAACCGCGTTTCCACTCCGGAAGGCTAAGAGGAAGAAGCAATCCGACCGGTGCCTTATGGGATGCGGAATCGGGGTTTGGTTCTGAGGGAGAGTCAGAGGATCGCACAAGTCGTCCTTCGTTCGTTTTGTTTTCCGGTTCGTAGTGGATGTCCGACGGCAGCGTCCATAAGGACGACATTTTCCAAGTTCCGGTGCGGCACTCGGGGCCGGGAAGGAGGGAGTCGGCCATATAGACCATCCCTTCTTCTCGCATCAGCATGACTTGCCGGTAGATTGTGCAGTGATGATTTTCCAGGTCGCATTCGAGCTCAAGGTAGTCGACGTCATCGTCGGAAAACCAGCAGACCTCGTTCCAAGCGACATCGATTTCAATGTTGACTCCATTATGTTCCAGAGCAATGTCCCAATCTCCGCTGATCAGTCGTTTGCCTGTGTCATCCGAGATGTCCAACCACAGGGCGTCTTGGGAGAAATCGATTACGACATGACTATCTTTCTTGCGCCAGTTTCGTCGCATGGAGACGATATGGTTCTCTTCGAAGTAGTGGCTCGGTTTTGGCAAGCGTGCGTCGTTCGAATGATCGCGACGAAGTTTGTTAGGTTTCCAACCCATTGGTTTGCCGACGTCATCTGGAAGTGCAATTGCGGTTGCCAGTTGGACTTTTTTGTGGTGTTTGCACATCTCCATGAGGGCGTGCCAGAAAGCTGGATCGTGGTGGCTTGAGTCTGGAGAAGTGAGGTTTGCTAGCCCAGTCGAGTCGCTAAGGTGCAGAGCGGTGTTTTGGAGTTTCGACAGAGCGCGGCGCTGCGGTGGGTACCATTTGCGGGCTCCCACACTATCGGCAGCCCAACGACTTCGAACCATGCAAGCGATAAACGCGCGGAGGTCTTGGGCCCCAAAGCTCAATAAGGCTTGTGGGTTTTCGGCCGTCTGCTCGAGAAGCATTGCCATGCGGTTGAGCGTTTCGGTCACAATTCGGTCTTTGCCCCCTAAGTGTGACATTTGTTTAGCGAGAGCAAGAGGGACTTCGCAGGCCCATATCACCCAAGGAAACAGGCCTTCTTGGGGGTCTTCGGCCCAAGCCCGATCGACTTGGGTGAGGGTCGACTGAAGGACTTCCAGCCAGAGAGTTGGGGGGATATCTCGGCCGACTTCGGGAAGGGCGTATAGCCAACCCGCGCAAGTTAATGCAACAAAAGGATCGTAACTGGACTTGGGAAGTTGCTGCGTGATCCACTTGCCTATTTTCGTGGCGTGGGCGATTTGTTGAGAGCGAATCTCTGGAGGGATGCCAGGGGTTCGCGACGCGGTTTGGGCTCGTCCCTTTTTGGTTGGTTTGTACCCGAAAGGTTCGGGACCAAAGGCATCTACCAAGTCTTGCAGAAACTCACGATTGGTAGGTTTTGCGACTTCCCAATCGGTGATCCCCCACAGCATGGCTTGCAGGTATTCCTGAATCGGATGATCGGTCGCTTTCGCTTTCCCTTTGCGTGGCTCAACGGGAAGCGAAGTCTGTAGCAGCGACACATTTTCGACGCAGAGTTTCTCTAGCCATTGCATGGCTGTTTGATTGTCCACTTCGTCGTTTGCGATGGCTTTCGCACGACCGTTTCGATGCTTGGGTTTGACCCAGTCCATAGGTTCTCGTCCGCTGAAGTAAAACGTGGTAGGATTTGGAATAAGATACAACGGGTGGTGGGCAAAAACCCGCCAGGGCCAATTGTTGTTACAGAATTTTCAGATGCAAGGATGAATCTGACGGTTTCTCAAGCTCGTCACGCAGAACTTCTGTCGCTTCGATCACCCGTCGTGCAACCGCTACGGCAAAATGAAAGAAACGCGAACGGAAGTCACAAAATTGAAGTTGAAGAAATGGGCATAGGGTGGGGAAGAATCGATGAATGAAGCATTTGCAAAAACGGGCGAATCCAGCCAACTCGTTCGATGTAACTCGACGAATTTCTATTCTTGTTTCTATTCTTTACGTCGTTTAGCACAGTTGGTGATTCCCATCCGCGTGGGAATTCTCAGTGCATTTTTTCTAATGCAGTCGTGCTTTGCGCCGATTGAATCGACGCGAATTTGCAGGGCACAGGACGAGGGCTGGATGGAATTGCCGAAAATCCAGGAGCGAGTCGAGAAGTCGTTGGCGGTCCCCGAGAATTGCAAAAAGATGGTTGAAGAGGGACGGGTCTGGATTCATCGGGACGAGCAGGCCGTGATTGTCGACGGGTACGTTTGTCAGCGAAATGCTCCTCTGGAAATGTTCGCATGCCCTGTGGGATCGAAGGAGCATGAAGCGGTAGTTGCGTTGTTTTCGAAGAGTCGCTTTGTGCATGCATCGCTGTTGGCCGTTGGCGGGGTGCCCGGTAAACCCGTTTCCTTTGAACCGAAATTTGTAGCAGCCAGTGGAACGACGGTTCGGATCTATGTTTTGTGGCATAACGAGAAAGGGGAAACGCAAGGTACGCTTGCGCAACACTGGATTCGCAAGGTTGGGACAAAGAAGCCAATGGAGTGGGATTGGGTGTTTGCCGGTAGCAAGATCTACAAGGATCCTGATACGGGAAAAGAAACATACATGGGGGACAGTGGGGACTTGATCTGCGTGGCGAATTTTATGACTTCGACATTGGATGTCTCGGTCAAAAGCGATGCTGCAAACTCGGGATTGGTGTTTGAAGCGTTTACGGAGAAAATTCCAAAACGCTACACACCGATTCGACTGGTACTAGTGCTCAGCGATGAGCCTCCGTACTCATCCGAAGGAGGGGGCAAAAACGACTCGAGTGGCGCCGACCTTGAGAATACGGATTCATTGCCCAAGCATTTGAAGGCAGAAGTTCCGAAGCGTGTGCTGGAGTTTTTACCTGCCGCACCGGCTCGAGAACTGGACGAGAGGAAGGATGTGAAGCCTCTAGAAAAACCAGATTCAACAAATCGATGAGTTGCGGCTTTGGGTGATGAGCTTAGTCCCGTAGGCGCGGAGTTTCTTGGATAATTCTCTTTAAGATTGGTAGTTTTATGGTGCAGCCCTTTGGTCAGCGCTTAGCAGAGGCAGTACTGGCAAAAAAGAACGGTGTTTGTGTTGGAATCGATCCGCGTGTCGCGTCCTTGCCTCAAGGGCTGAAGGAGCAAATTGGTGATTGCAAGTCGTCAGCTAGCGAACGGATCGCTGAGACCGTCGAGCAATTTTGTTGTGAAGTGATCGATGCAGTGGCCGACTTGGTTCCGATTTGCAAACCGCAAGCAGCATTTTTTGAAGAGCTAGGCCCGGCAGGCAGTCTCGTTTTGCATCGTGTGGTATTACACGCTCGGAATCGTGGTTTGTTGGTGTTGATGGACGCGAAACGAGGGGATATCGGTACGACTGCTGCCGCCTACGCCGCCGCTTACCTCGGCTCTGGGGCAGTTGGGACAACTGCCTATAGTCCTTGGGGATGCGATGCGTTAACCGTCAATCCTTACCTTGGAGCCGATACGCTGGAGCCATTCACAAAACGTTGCTCGGAGAGTGGTTCTGGAATCTTTGTTTTGGTGAAGACCTCTAATTCTGGCAGCAGTTTCATCCAAGACTTAGCCATCGATCAAGGTGGGACGATTGCACAGCGAGTTGGAGATTTAGTAGAAGGTCTTTCCAAAAGTACACGGGGAGAGTTGGGATACGGTGATGTCGGCGCGGTAGTCGGCGCGACCTATCCTGCAGAACTTGCTGAAATGCGAGAGCGGATGCCAAGCAGTTGGATCTTGATACCGGGCTATGGAGCTCAAGGTGGCGCTGCGGCGGATGTGAAGTTAGGGTTTGATTCACGAGGCCTAGGAGCCATTGTCAACAGTTCTCGCGGGATTATCTTCGCTTACGAGCAAACGAAGTATCAATCGATTCGTGATGCGAATGGCCGTTGGCAGGATGCTGTGCGCCGCGCGGCAATCGATATGATCGACGACCTTGCTTCCGCTTAAGCATTCGATCTATCTCTTTGCATTGACTTCAACATAAACACAGATTACCGATCTAGTCGGAGTCTGGACGCAAGACGTACATGCACAGTCCACTACCAAAGAGGGCTGTGCATTCCACGAACAGCCAAGCTTGTGGCATCGCTTCGATGGAATCGATCCATAGCATCATCAGTCCGAGTAACCCTGTTGTCAGAGCCAGTGGCCGAACCATCAACGAGGATTTTGGCAACTTAGCCGCAACATAACCAACGAGTGTGCCATGTACTACATACATCGCCGAAGAGAGCCTTGCGAGATAGCCCGCTAGCGGTGTTTGGGACAATTCTCCAACACCCATCGAATCCCCACACCAGTCCATCCAACTTCGAGGCATGATTACTGCTAAGATCGCCGAGCACTGAACGATTGCAATAGTCCAAAGCAATAGTCGCAGTGCGAGGTTTTTTTGCTCGTAAGAAAGCGATCCGAATCGCATTGGAATTACCTGCTCAAACGCTTGAGGATTCGAGCCATTTGCAAAGTTTTCTTCCCGAAGACGAAAGTGCGACTTTGCGCAGTTCAGCAAGGGTGTACCAGGCTAATTCATCTCCCTCGTCTCCCTTTGGCTGTTCGGAGAGAGTATCGGTTTGTAGTTTCGATTTTGTTTTTGTAGTCTTGCTCGGTGCCACTGACGGTTTCGGTTCGTTACAAACCATCAAAGGGGTGGGATACAGATCGCGGCGCTGTGCCGCTGTGAGCTTGTCAGGTAACGCCGTCTGGTAGCTTTTGAGTGTGATCTTGTATCGCGTGACGCTATGCTGCACTTGAGCCCCCGGCCCAAGTACGGTTAATTGAATTCCATACCGATTGCGAAACGAATTCAATGCATGGTTGATGGCTTGTTGTTCATCATCAAAATGGGTCGTGTCGTAACGAGGGAAATCCCAAAGCCCAGCCCATCGCTCATCGGGCTTGCATCGGCGCAAGAGCCAGCGATGCTGATTGTCTACAAGCAGCAACGCGATCTCATTCAAGGGTGTGATGATCTTCTTCTCTTTGGGAGCTGGGATTCTTTCGGTCTGCTTAAGTTGATATGCACGGCAATGCGATTTTAAGGGGCACCGGTTGCATGCAGGATCCTTTGGTTTGCAGATTTGAGACCCTAGTTCCATCAAGGCTTGGTTCAATTCGCCGCTCGGTAAAGCCCAAGCATTAACGAGGGATGTGGCATAGTCCCAAAGGATTTTTTGAGTGGCTGAATTCGAAATAGGGGCATCGCAAGCAATCAATCTTGCATAGAGCCGCTGCGTGTTGGCTTCTACAATTCCGCAAGGCGCGTCGAAGGCAAAAGAGCCGATCGCATGCGCGGTGTATTTCCCAATACCTGGTAGCATGAGAATGTCTGCAACGTTTTGGGGAAAAGGAGTTGCATTCGATGCGACGACTTGTTGTGCCGCCGCATGCAATTGCCTCGCTCGACGGTAGTATCCGAGGCCAGCCCAGTACTGATACACCGTATCGAGATCTGCACTCGCTAAGGCTTCTACGTTGGGAAAACGCTTGAGAAACTTTTCGAAATACGGAATGACCGTCGTGACTTGGGTTTGCTGCAGCATGCACTCACTGATCCAGATGTGATACGGATTTCGGGTGCGCCTCCATGGAAGGTCACGTTTGTGCTCGCGGTACCAATGCACGGCTTGTTGCGAGATTGCGTTTAAAGTGTCTTTCGATCCTTTTCGCATGGCTGTTGCTATATCGCTTCCGCGATGGCTTAGCGATTGACATCAGAAGGGCGTTTGCCCAAGACGACTTCGACCTGCCGCGACTCGTAACCATCGAACTGAAGTCCAAATTGTCGGCCTTGGTTGGGAATTTGCGGAACTGGATTACGCAGTTCGGAATCGAGGCCATTGGGGTCACGATTGCGCATCGACATGATCGGACGATCGTAATCGACAATTACCTTTTCTCCAGCTGCGGATTTCGCAAGCTGCTTGCGGAGATCTTCGAAGTTATAGATAGGCACTCCATCGATCTTCTTGAGCTTGTCATTGCGCAAGATGCCGGCTTTAGCTGCAGGACCATCGGAGAGGGCTTCCTGGATAACCAAGGAACTCGGTTCACAAGTGATCCCGAGAAAGCCACCTCGTCCAACGAAGACGTTTGCTGTTTCGATTTCTGACTTCAATCGTTCCGCTCCTGTCGCACTGACATCGGTACCGAAGAGTTGTAAGTCGCCGAGCACTGGGACTTGACTCAGGATTTCGATGCAACTGTCGTCGACCGGAGAATAGAGGATTTCGAGCAGGTCCAAATCAGGAGCGAGTCTTAGCGGTTTTAGGTTCTGACTCTCAAGCTTGGTCTCTACAATTTGAAGACTGCGTAGCTTGGGGATCTTCATCACCTCAGCGAGCATCTTTTCCGAAACGATCGGACCTTCGATCTTCACAAACTGGACGTCGAACAACCATGGAAGCAGTTGAAGATCTTGTTCATTTCCAGTGAATTTTTCATCGATAACCAATGCGTTGCGAACGGGACGCAATTGCGTAAGTACGGAGAGTTGGCGATCTTCGCAAACAACCCCTACTGAGTGTAAACGCTCCAAGGCTTGGTCTCGCATTTGGAAGCGGATTGCTTCGAGAATTTTCTGCGCGACGATGGCACGTTGCGTTGTCCTTTGTTCGGAGACTCGCTGCAAGCATTCGTAAGCTTGTTTGCCTTGAACACTAAGTGCATCTTGACCGATGAAACCGAGGAAATGAAGCAAAGAAGTGGACGTATTGCTGGCTGGATCCTCGATGATGGCAATGATCTCGGGAAGGACTTGGACTAGATTGCGGCTCAGGTGATTTTGAGCCGCTTCGCGTTCGGCAAACGAATCGCTGTCGAGATCCCGAATTCTAGCGACTAATTCTTCGCGAGAAATCTCGACCTCTTGCGAAGTTTCGTAGGCAGCCCCTGCGGTGACTCCTGCGGGACGGGTGGGCGGAGAGGTCGGTTCCTGAGCCCAGGAGTCTATGGATGGTGTACAGTAGGGTGCTAGCAAACTGCATCCTATACCCAACACAAAGGATCGCGATATCCTGAGCTTGTTAGATCGAATGGGTTGGTCGCGATGCATGGAACTATTTCGACAAAAAGAAGTTGTGACAAACTGTTGTGACACACCGAACGCTTTGTAGTATAGCCTAAGTTCACTGGTGGCTGAAATCACCCAGATTACCAATTTCGCATTTCCAAGACTCACTGGAAAGGGAACCATGAGAACGATTTTTGCAACAGGACTGAGGAGACGATCCTCTTCCAATACGAGCGGAGTTGCTCCTGTGTGCAGCGCAGCGCCGCAGGCCGTGGCATCTCCACGAAAGTCCCGGGGCTTTTTGAAAATTGCTTCAATCTCTATGGGGCTGTTGCTGCAGTTCCCCTGCGTCTGCTCAGGGTTTCAGACGCAAGATACCGCTGGGGGGACGCCGCCGAGCGTGGCGTCAAAAGCGAAGTGGTGGAAGGGGAACTTGCACACCCATTCCCTTTGGAGTGACGGTAACGATTTCCCTGAGATGATTTCCGATTGGTATCGGCAGAAAGGGTACCACTTTTTGGCAATTTCCGATCACAACGTGCTGCAATCCGGGCAGAAATGGATGGAGGTGAAAAAAGTACAGGAACGCAGTCACGGCCAAGCGTTCGACAACTACTTGGCCCGCTTTGGTAAATCGTGGGTGGAAACGCGAGGTGAGCCTGGGACAGAGGAGTACCAAGTGAGACTCAAGCCATTTGATGAGTATCGTTATCTCCTAGAGCGGCACGATGAGTTTATTCTTATCCCTGCCGAGGAGATCACGGATAGTGCGGAAGGACACCCTGTCCACATGAATGCGACCAACCTGGATGAGGTGATCAAGCCTCTTGGAGGCAAAACGGTGCGCGAGGCGATGGAGAATAATTTGCGTGCCGTACTAGAACAAGAGAAAGCCAAGGGACGCGAGATATTACCCCATTTGAATCACCCAAACTTCAAGTACGGAATCACTTTCGAAGACCTAGCAGCAGTAATGGCTGAGCGGTTCTTTGAAGTCTATAACGGTCATCCCGGAGTAAACCACTTAGGCAATGCAAAGAATCCCGGTATTGAACGGATGTGGGATTTGGCGAATCATTTGCGAGTGAACAAGCTTGGAGGATCTGTCTTATTCGGAGTTGGAACCGACGACAGTCATGAATATCACGGCAAGGAAGGAAGTCGACCCGGTCGTGGCTGGGTAATGGTGCGTTCGGAATTTCTTACCCCTGAGCATTTGATCCGTGCGATGAAAGCGGGGGATTTTTATGCATCAAGTGGCGTGAGCTTGAAGGATGTACGCTGGGATCCGGAGACGAAGTCTCTTTCTGTTGAAATTGAACCTCAGATAGGAGTGACCTATTGGACTGAGTATTTGGTCACCGATGTCGATGGAGAACCGGAGGATATCGGACGGGTGGGGCAAGCGACTCAGGAGTTAAGCAGTTCGTATCGACTTAAACCGGGAGAGACGATCGTACGAGCGGTGATCACTTCAAGCCTTCCTCCCGAAGATCCGGTTTGGAAGGAGCAAAAGCAGCAGGCTTGGACGCAGCCATTTACGAATGCAGATTAAGCTCATTCGGTTCGGTCCAGTAGGCTTCTTAGAAAAACTTTTGGCGGTAGGACCATCGAGTTCACCGCCTTGCGATTTGCCAAGTGCTATGAGCGAAGTTCAACTGGATTGCAGTAGTGGAATACGACTTTTTGGCCAAGAACGTATCTGTTCGATTCTTCCAATGGACGTACTACCGTCAGACGTTCAGAGCCCGCAACGAGTTCCAGAAATACTGAGCTTTCGATGTCTCGTTTGGAGGTGAGAATGCCATGGGCTTGTACGACCTTGCTAGTAGGATTCCAATGAAGTCCTTCTGCCAGGGGCGATGCTTGCGAACTGAGCGACGAAGGAGACCAGCCGAGGCTCCATTGGCGGGGACGCATTCCGAGGATGTGTGGAAGGTTGAACCATTGGATGCTTGGGCGGTCAAAGCGTTCTGCTACCGTTCGGTTACTGGGGTTTGCGAAGAGTTCCAGTGGTGTCCCTGATTGCAAAAGATGTCCTTGATCGAGAATGCTGATGCGATCGGAAAACTCAAATGCTTCTTGCGAATCGTGTGTGACCAAAATACAAGTGATGGATCTTTCTTGAATCCAACGTTGGAGAAGTGTGTGTAGTGGGCGTTTCAAAGACTCTTGGAGGTGAGCGAATGGTTCATCGAGCAGGAGGATTGGGCGTGCGGTAAGGAGTGCTCGAAGAATCGCTAAACGTTGTCGTTGTCCTCCCGATAGTTCTCCTGCTCGCTGTGTGAGTAGGTTCTCAAGTTCGAACGCGTTGATCAGCGGATGTTCGGTTGCATCGCGGACAGTGCGTGATGCTTGTGGAGCAAGGGAATGAGCCAGCCTCAAATTATCGGCAACGCTCAAGTGATCATAAGTTGTAGCGGTTTGGTTTACGTAAGCGATGTTGCGCAAATGCGGCGGCGTTCGCGTTGCGTCCACACCCATTAGTTCAATCGATCCTCGGGTAGGGCAAGCCAGTCCTGCGATGAGCCTAAGCAGCGATGATTTCCCTGAACCACTGGGCCCGAGGAGTGCATGCAACTCCCCTCGCTGGACCTCCAATTCGATCGCGTCGAGAACAACGAAGCCATCGATGCGGAAACCTAGATCGATGCAACGGATCGCGGGTTGCGACTCGACACTGGCTGTGGTCATTTTGGATTAAGGGGTTTGACGCTGTAACCAAGTCATGACAACTGCCGCGACTTTGGTGATTGAATCTCCAGAGCATTTGTCCGGCGTGTCTGCCATGGTGTGCCAGTAACTGCGGGAACGGGAGGCGGCCGTAGGATAGTCGAAATCGATGATATCGATCGTTGGAATATGGGCAATCTCGTTCAGGGGCAGGTGATCGTCGCGGATTGAATGCAGCACGCGAGGGTTGAATTCACGGATGCCCAATTCTTTTGCTATACTCCAGACGTCCTTTGCGATTCCAGGAGCGTATTTAAAGCTGACTTCGTCCCAGCAAAGTTGCAAGTCTTTGTCGCCGACCATATCCATCAAAATACCGGCTACATAATTCGATTCGGACGGTTCGGCAGCGACCTGTTGAGCGAAATACGTCGAGCCCACAAAGTAGTCACCTCGGCTCGACAGACTGTCGGCTCCATAGACCAGTTCTTCTGCATCGAAAAATACAAAGTCCACCCCAACCTTAAGATCGAGCTTTGGCATCGCATGGCCTAGTTCCATGAGAAGTGCAGTGCTGCTACCACCGTCATTGGCACCGACGAATAAGCCTTGAGGGTTCTTCGGATCGCGGTCTGGAAACGGGCGAGTATCGTAGTGCGAGCACAATAAAACGCGAGTTTTTAACTCTGGCTTCCATCGTACGATCAAGTTCTTGACTTCCACTGCTTCACCCGTCAGCGGATGCTTATGGGTAAAGCTCTGCCAAATGATGGAGCCACCAAGCTTCTCGAAATGCTGTTCCAAGAGCTTTTGCTGTTGGGCCATTCCCGGCGTGCCGGTCGTTCGCGACCCGATCTTGCAAAGTTGTTCCAAGTAGCCCATCGCACGCTTCGAATCTAACGGAGCCGGCGGTTTCCAGCCACGCGCTACTTCCGGCCCGTTGGCTGGAGAAGCTCCGGTGGCACTTTCGGTAGGTTGTGGAGTGCAACCGAGAAGTGTTAGGAAAGCAAGAAAGGCCATGTGGTAGGGAAAGCGGTGGAGAAACGGTTGAGAGAACCGTCGGATCGAAGAGAATGCCTGGAACGACACGTTGAGAATCCGTTCGCGAGGAGATGAGCAGCACTGCCCAAAATTGGTCAAAGTGCAAACAAGGAAAAAGTAGAACAGGAAAAAGCGGCATCCTGCCGCGAGCACGATCCTTCAGTCCGCATTGTTTGGGCTGCACAGAGCCGTGTCAATTAGGGGTAAGGGGCAATCAATAAGAGGCCGAGGAAATCGATCGAAGTTTTTTTAGTGGGCTTGCTTTTGGCACGCATCTTGCATTTTATTTTTTTCGATCAAAAAAAGGTGCTGCCACATTGACAGGTGTCTGTCGAGCACCCCGCGATCGCAACATTTTCGTGATAGGGGTTTTCACATGGCTCAGTTTCCTTTCCACATTCGTCGTTTCCCTTCAGCGCTTCAAGACATTGCAAACGAAATGGAAAACATCTTCGAACAAGTCTTAAACAAAGGTGCACAGAACGGAGCGGCTCCGAATGCCTCAAGCAACGGTTGCTCCACCGAGCCTTGTTGCGGAGGTTCTACTTGTGAGCAGGCATCCGTTGCTACCTACACGCCTGCTTTGGATGTCGTCGAGGATGATTTAGGTTTCGATCTTCTCCTAGACCTTCCTGGGGTCTCCCTTGAGAACGTCAAGCTAGAATTGCTCGAGGATAAACTACACGTCACAGGTACCAAGACACCGCGTGTACTCGCTCAAGGGGCGGTTTTGCATCGCAATGAACGGACCGACGGTGTTTTTTCGCGTTCGGTAAAGATGCCCAAACAAGTAGATACCGAACGAATCGAGGCGACGTTTAAAGACGGTGTCCTGCACGTGCGGGTTCCGAAATTGGCCAAGCCCACATCGCGAACCATCGAGGTCCGCACCGCTTAATTGTCAACGTCAGCGACTGACACAGTCGGACAAGAAATGCACCACGAGGAATCGGATGGTTCTCAAGACTGTCTGAAACTTCGGAGGTGCATTTTTCGTTTGTAATTTCAGAAAGTGCCAGCTTTTACTTTCTCAGCGATTACTTTTTCGATAACGCAATATGCAAGTCCAGCAATACATCGCGTTCATCACGCGAGACGCGATCACCCAGGCCGAGGAATCCCCCTGAGGCTGAAGCGATCTTTTTGGCACGATCAATGGTTGCCGTTCGAAGCGCTGCCAACGATTCTTCGTCCAGTTCTTCGCTCAAGGCATGCGCGTAATCGGACCAAGTCTCAATCATGCGTTCACTTGGACGCTCGTCCAGCCAGCGGCTGAGCAAGCGATACGCGGGGGTGCCATAAGCGATCCCGTCCTCATCGGCTGCTTTTAAAAGGGAGTGGAACTCGCCTTCTGCCATTTTGGTATCGGCCCAAGCCAAACGAACCAAAGGCAGAAGCAAGAAAGCCGTCATGGCGGGCGCGGTGATCCCAAGTTTTTCAAGTTTGTCGAGGATGGCAGGGTTCTCGATCTTCGCCGCCCGCCGCAGTTCTTCACGGGCGCTTTGCTCCTGCGATTCGGACTGCTCGTCGAGAAAATCGAGAAGCTCTTGATCGCGATCAAGGATCGATCCTTTGTCTAAAAAGAACGCGTCGTGAAGGGCTTGGCGTCGTCGGTCAATCGAGTCACTCATTGACAGGGTCCTCATTTGGATTCAAAGGTGTTGCGGTCGGAGTCGAAGTACCTGTATGCGTATCGACGGTTATCGTTTCACCAGTGCTTGTTTCGTCCGTCGCCCCTAACTGCCAGGATTTGGGGTTCCAGGATTTGGGTGCGTAGCGAATCCAAAGTCCTGCGAGGATCATTAAACCACCTACCCAGGTCCACCAACTCGGTGGTTGATAGTCTGGTTCGCCACTACGTGCGATATGTACCCACAACGGTAGCATCACCGGTTCTAGTAGTGTAATCAAGCTTGCGATATGGCTGGGAGTACTCCGCAGACCTTTGGCAAAGAGAAAGTACGGTGTTCCCATCTGGATCATTCCGATCCCGATCAACAATGGCCACATTCCAGGGGTCGGAAGTCCTGCGTTGGAGACAAGGTAAATCGGGAGCATCGTCACTGCAGTGACGATGTGATTCAAGGAGATAAGCCAAGCTGAATCGAGATGTCGCAGCGATCGCAGGCTCAAGATAACTCCGGCGTAACAGATACCGCTGGCAATGGCCAACCAAGGGGCCCACCATCGGTCTGTGGGGCTCGCCGAGTTGTGCCCAAGCTCCATAGTCAAGATAAACAGCACGCCGCAGATGCACAGAACGAGCATCCACCAATCGCGGGTGATAGTGGGTTCTTTCAACCAGAAAACTGCGGCAAGCATGACCCAAGCGGGAGCGAGATTTTGAAGCCAAATGGCGTTGGCGGGTGGGCCACCGACCAGGGCGGTCAAGTACGTCCAGTTCATCAGTGCAAAACAAAGGGTCATCGGAACAAGCCGCCAGTCCCAGGCAATCTTGCGAACCATCGGTACGAGGATACAAAGCGCGAAGATCGCTCGCCAGAATGCAAGAGCCGCACCTCGGCTCTCTAAAGGCCAAGGATCAAATTGTGGTGCTCTAGCAAAAAAGGCGGATGTGCTCCAAAGGATCGCAGCGGCCGCGCAGAGGATCGGGCCGACCCACTTCGATTGACGGCTGTTTTTTGAGTAAGCGTTCGATGAGCGATTGCCCAATGCGGTATCACAATGTGTGTTGTCTGAGCCGTTGATGTTATTGAGTATTGTGGAATCTTTTGGCATTCTGTAGCTCGAATGGTAAGCAGGTGGTTCAGAAGCCATCCTCAGGTGGCGTGATGCGGATCCGGCGTGCAATACGTAGCTTGGCAGAACGGCTGCGAGGATTCTCGTCGATTTCGGATTCTGTGGCGACTATTGGTTTTTTCGTAATGACTTCGAGTCTCGGGTCTTCACGCATCGAATGTTTTACAATCCGGTCTTCGAGCGAATGAAATGAGATTACGGCCAGTTCCCCAGAAGGTGTGCCGCCCACTAGCTCGCTACTGTCCCCTCGGGCCAACAGATCTGGCAGTTCGTTCATCGCCCATCCGACATGTTCCAATTCGCGGTTTACCGCGATCCGCAACGCTTGAAATGTACGCGTAGCGCTATCGACTCGACCATGAATTTTTCCTGGGACTGCGCGATGGATCAGATCTGCAAGTTCCTTCGATGTTGCAATCGGCGCCGTAAGATTCCGCTCCACAATCGCACGTGCAATTCGGCGGGAAAATCGTTCTTCGCCGTAGAGGTAAATTGCATCCGCGATTTCTTTCTCGGAGTGTTTGAGCAACCATTGAGATGCGCTGATACCCGAGGTCGGATTGAATCGCAAATCCAAAGGTGCGTCGATCCGAAAAGAAAACCCGCGATCGGCGTCTTCAAGCTGATCGCTAGATAAACCTAGGTCGAGCAAGATCCCGTGTACTTGGACTTGCCCGAGTTCCCTGAGGATTTCGGGCAATGCGCAATAAGAAGCAGTGGCAAGGACAAGTCGGCATCCCGAAGGAAGGACGCCGGACCATTCAATCCAACGTTCATCTTGAGGGGACGGGACCGATGACCACATAGGAATAGGATTCTGATTTCCAGTAGCGGATACCGATTCGATAAACCGCCGAATAGGTAATGGATCGCGGTCGATACCAATGAGTGTGTCACCGTCTCGGAGCCTCTTTGCGATCTGCAAAGCGTGTCCTCCGCCGCCGAAAGTTCCATCTACCAGTGTTACGGGACCTCTCGCGGAGTTCTCGATCAGAGGAGCGAGCCATGTATTAAGAATTGGGTCGAGCAGAACGGGCAAATGAATCGATGTCATAGACCTTGGCCCCACTTGCGAGTCGCGGTTGGGCTTGTTGGAGAGGTGGAAGCATTCCGAGGAAGAAAAGACCGACCGTAGGTAAGAAAAGACCGACCGGGAGGGACACCTCTATCCATCGCAGCATGCACTGTGATAATCCGTTCAACGCGCCGTGCTGGAGCCTGAACTCGCTTGTACAATACTTGCGAATTCAAAGGTTGGGGAGCATTTGAGAATGACTGTCGCTCGAGCAATCACCTTCTGCTTCTAAGGCGATTGACGGTCGGAGCCCGTGGCCGCGAGGCTCAAACCTGACTCGAGTGGGGCCATTCCCATCGCTTCGATGGGCCGAGGCGTCGCATCCCCCGATCGGTTAAAATCGTGGTTTCATGCGATGCCATAACGATACCCGAAGAGGGGGCGTTTTGGCTACCTGCTTTTGTTAAATCCGTTCACTAAAACCCCCCATTCTTACTTCGAAAGCTAGCATTTTGCTTGGGAATTGCTCGTTGTTCGGCCAGTAATGGCGTTGCTATTTGGCCCCTAAAGGAGGCCGTAACTCTATGCTAGATATAGACTTGTTTGTCCGAAATCCCTCTCCCGTTGGGGTAGCGAACGTTTTTGGATCTTCTTTAGCAGTGTTTCTAATGCTGCTCGGGCTCATCGCTCTCGTCGTCGTGTGGCTTCTTTGGCGGCCGGGCAGGTACACTCCGTTCGAGCGTATCCTTTACGCTCCGGTTTACACACTCTGCCGGTTTTTATGGCGTGTGGAGATTCTTCGGCGAGATCCATCGAGTGGAACTTGGGGACGCACCGAGCGTTTGTTGGCTGATGATCTCTCGGAGGGTGAAGGTGGCCGGCGAGGCGCGATTCTTATTGCGAACCATCGTTGTTCGCTAGATCCTTTTTTCGTTCAGTTGGCTGCCGGGGATCGCGTTCACTGGATGGTTGCTGGAGAGTACTTTCGTGTGTTCGGGGTAGGTCATCTACTGCGGGCATTCCAAGCGATTCCGACGAATCGCGGTGGCATCGATACTGCATCGACGAAACGAGCAATGGCGATCGCGCGCGCGGGTGGGATGGTCGGTATGTTCCCTGAGGGAAGAATCAACCGGACGGAATCGGATTGGATGACACTTCGGCCCGGAGCGGCATTGGTTGCCTTGCGAGCGGGTGTTCCAATCATTCCGATCTGGATCCAAGGCGCACGCATGGGCTCGACGGTTTGGAGCCCCCTATTTCTTCCATCCCACGTCAAAGTTTACATAGGTGAACCGAACGCTTGGGGTCTCGATCCTGCGAACCGTCAAGAAAATCAATCGGACCGTTCACTTGCAGAAGCTTGGATGCAGCAAGTGCTTGCGCGTGGAATGCAGTTGGTTGGCCGTCCTACGACGGTGGTGCGAATGGCTGGATCGAATTGGCTAAATGAAGATGCCGAGCAATCGAAGACTTCCGAACCTGATCTTTCCAAAGATACCTGAGTCTGCGCCGTGGGGCTTATTCATCCATCGTCCACGAGTCGGCCCAGTTGCGTGTAATCATTGCAGCGAGGATTTCCGGGGTGCAGTGATTGGACAAGTACCTTGTTCGGCCGCATGCGAAGAGAACCATCGCACCTCCGCGATGATGTGAGCGGATTTCGTTATCGAGGGCCCAGGCTCTTGGGTCATTAATCCCTCCGGATTGTTCGAAGACGTTGCTACCGTTGATCCATTCGCCATCGGGCCCGCCGGTGTCTTCGGCGACCATTGCTGTTTGGGTCAACCCATCGGCGATATCCCTGAACTTGAAGGGTTGGTTGTAGACAAAAACGCCGTTGTTCGTATCGATTCGAGTATTGATGCGTTGCCCATAAAGTCCGCCGTAGTCAGTCTTACCCGGTTTGGGAGGATGGTTCGGTACGGTCGGGCAGACATACGTGGCGATAGGGGTTCGCCGTGCAACAGCGTTGATGGGGTGATCGAAGGGAAAGTTGAAGTTCACCAACTCATGGACATTTTTCTCTTCCATGTAAGGAAGAATCAAAGCCGACCAAGCGAAATTCTTGAGAAAGGTCGGGCCGTTGAATGGACGCCATTGCAGGCATCCTGGAGGCAAAGTTCGCAGTGCGGCATGGTAATTATGCAGCGCAAGACCGACTTGCCGCATGTTGTTCTGGCATTGAATACGCCGGGCGGCTTCCCTAGCGCTTTGAATTGCTGGAAGCAAGAGAGCTGCTAGCACAGAGACAATAGAAATCACCACGATGACTTCAACGAGCGTAAAGCCAGAGATGGGTCGACTGGTTCTGTTTCCTACCAAACTCATGAACTGTTGCGACCATCGTGCTCGATGGACCCGACTCGGTCGTCAAGAAACCCGCCCAAGAGCGGTCCGCTACAGGCACAGGCCAGAGCGGTTTAAGACCGTACAGGATACCGGGATTCTCGGGTTCGACCAAGAGGCTAAATGATCGCAGTCTAGATCACGCCACCGTGGGTGCGGTATGGGCTCATGTGGTCCGGCTGATCAAGGAACCAAAAGCGTTCCCATTCTTGAACCATAGCCCGCAGGTTTTCTGAAGTGTAAATAAGCTGCTCAGCCCGACGTCCTGGCAAGGCGGAGTAGATGGGCAGAGCACATCCAATGGTTGGCAACGTAGCCATCATCAACAAAAGGCAAACCAGCATTCGACGTCGCATGAGTTCTGACTCCGTGAACGATTAATTCCTTGCGCTCGTGCCCTTTGAAAGCACTTACGCCCCGTGCGCTCCGTTTTCCGCGTCCGGTTTTGGTGAATCGATCGGGGAATCAAGTTCATCGTCGAGGCTTGAGTCGAATTCCTCGGAAGCAATCGCTTGCCGAATGATCTCAGCTATTGGCGTGTTCGCGATGGCGCTAACACGCTCCTCCATGATCTTGCCAGGTTTGAAGCTGACCACGAATTTCTCGGGCACCTCCACCTGCCTTCCCGTTCGCGGATTGCGGGCCTTCCTCGCCGCCCGTGGGCGCACTTGGAAGACACCGAAGTTCCGCAATTCGATCCGGCCTTCCTCTACCAACGTGGCGATGATCGAGTCAAACGTCTTTTGGACAATCTGCTTGATCTGCTGTTGATTGAGTCCCGTCTCGTCGGAAATCGTTTTCACGATCTCTTTCTTTGTCACGACCGAACCCTCGTCTCTTCAAGGCAACCTAAGTCTTTTACTAGTTGGACTTTACTGCCAAAAAGTCTAGGTCGGTCGGGACGCTCCGTCAAGACATTTCCCTCCTGGGGAGCTGTCCTGGCTGGAACAATCCAGAGAATCGCTAGGGGTGTTTTCGGGCGTATAACCCGCAAATCTTTACAGTCTCTAAGGTTTTCCGGAGACTTTGCAGGATTCTCATCGAAATCATTTTTTCTGAAGTTGCCACCTTAGCCACACTTGCCGTACCCCCCTAGCCTTCCCCGAATACCCTCTTGGTCTCTCTTAAAACGCTTCACGCAATGCAGACCGCGACACCTTGAGCCTTAAAGCACCGGGTGGTCCTCTGAGCCGGAATGCGCGAGCACCGGGTGGTCCTCTGAGCCGGAATGCGCGAGCACCGGGTGGTCCTCTGTAACCAGTTCAATGCATCCGAAAGCATCCATACGACGATGTCGGACTAAAGACATCATGCCTACAATTCGTCGATGCTGGCAACAATGCGGTCGATCATCGCGTCGGTGGTCTTTGGATTGAAAAAGACTGCTTTCCAAGCCGGTAACTCAAAACCGTTTGGGCTGTATCCGAAATTCGTGGTGAACCCTAGTCTTGCATCGAGCTGTGGATCCATCATTTTAAGTCGCTTGTCGAACAAGTGACGGATCTCCTTTCGATACCTTTCCCGCTGTTCCGCACTGAGTTCGTTGCGAACAAACTTTTGAAATATCTCTTCTGCATCGCGCCCCTTGGGCAAAACCCACCAATTTACACTTGCTCCAAGCGTTCCTTGGTTGAGCACTTTGCAATGCTCGAGCTTTGAGAGTTTTTCCTTGAGCAATTCAGCCATTTCGATGCTTCTTCCAAGCAGCATTTGCCAGCCGACGAGTCCGATACCGTTGAGCGAAGCGATCACGGCATAGGGACCAATTCCTGGCCGCGAACATTCCAAGGTGAACAGTGCGGGGTCTCGTCGTGGGTCTGCATCCGAGAAATAAGGTGTGTCTTGGACGCTCCTGGCTAGGTACTTTAAATCTTCGCGTCGGTTGACGATGAACGCACTCGACGGGTAATGGCTGCGACCCATCTTGTGAAAGTCGATGGTAACGCTGTCGGCATACCGCAATCCAATGTTCGCTTGCTGGATCCTCCCGATCCTATCGAGCAGCATCGGCGAGAATTCCAGCGGATTGAGGGCTAGATCGTATTCCGTGAGCATGCTCAATGCCCATCCCACCGCTGCATCGCAATGAATCTGCGGTCTTGGCATGCCATGTTTTGAACATTGACGTTCCACACATTCGCGGATCGCTTGTACGTCGTCGATCCCAAAACCATCGGTCGTACCGAACGTTGCGCATACGTAAGCTACTTTGGTTTTCTCTCGGTATAACTCGTCGAGTTTGTCATCGAGCAAGTCGACTCGCATACTTAGATTTTCATCGGTCGGTATTTCAATCGAATTTTCCGTTCCGATACCAAGCCAACCGGCGATAGTCTGATTCGAATAATGTCCAGCTTGTGAGCAGATTCCCACGACCCGTTCCCGTCCGATTCCCCGTTGCATCGCTCCGGGTATGACCCGTTCAAGTCCAATCTTTGCTCCATAGAGATTGGAAATCGTTCCTCCGATAGTGAAAACACCCCATGGATCTTCGGTGTGGTAATAAATCAAATTCGCCAAAGCGGTGATGGCTTTGACTTCCAACTCATTAGACCGCTGGCTGTAGCGATCGGTACATAGGTTGGGATTTTTGAGCAAACAAGCGATCGCGCCGATCAACGATGCTTGGTTTGCCGGACCACGAACATTTTCGAGATGTAGAGGGTTGTTCCAGCTATCGGTTCCCCAGAAGTACGGAAAGATGGAGTCGCGAGCATCTTTCAGGTTGCCCGGTCGTTCATGGATATCGGGATTATCGCGAGCCGTTTCGTAGTTTTGGCTCATGATCTGCGCTGGTGTCAGCGATTTTTCAGCGGCGACCGCAGAGAGCAGTTCCGAAAAGATCTTTGTGAGTTCTTCTTGGTTCCAGTCGAAAAAAGTGTTGACGACCTGTTGGTATTTTTCACGATCCATTACCGCTGTTTTCCTTTTCCTCGACTTACCATGTGCTGCTGGTGCTCGACATCAGCCACCGACACACGGTTTGGACTGCCAGTTAACCAATACGCAGCATTGAGCAACAAGGTGCAGAAAGTATCGCTTTCAAAATCGCTTTCGTGACCGAGTGACGTATAAAAGGAGCGGCCGGAATCATCGCGAACGAAACTCCAAGCGACCGGTTCGCTCGATGTGTTGGGTATCGATCCTGTCCAAAGTACCGATGTACCGGGACGCAGGGGCGATACGCGGTACAAGGATCCTTTGCTCTCGTAAAGGAATTTACCCCGTTCAGAGTGGGGAACCAGCGGATGATCGGTTTGCGGTTCGACGTGAACGGAAGTTATCAAATCATTTCCGTGATGATTGGTATAGCTACCGCCAAAAACCTCGGCATCGAACTCGGGCCAATCCGCAAGCCCTTCCGCTGGCGCTTTTCCCCGAAGACAAAAAGCATGGCTTGCGGTTCGAATCCCCAGCACCGGCTTTCCAGAGGCGACGAATTGCCGGATTCGGTTCAGGTCTGCGGGGGGCAAGGGGCGTCTGCGAACGCTTACCAACAGTGCGTCGGCATTCGAAAGTGCTTCGAGACCAACGAATTGATTTGGTGAATCGGTTCGTGCAAAAACAAATGAAACGCGAAAGTCTTTGCTCAGTTGTTCTTGGGCCCATCGCACCAAGGTGGTTTCTGTTCGGTACTCATCTTCCCCGATCATAACGACCCAGTGCTTTCGCTGATCTTCGAGAAATCGAAAAGGCGTTCCTCCAAGAAATTGATCGCTAGTTGTTGTCGGGCAAACGACTCTTTCAATATGATCGATGACGCGATCCGTACCGCTGCAGTGACTGATATGGGGCCACCGCTGGGGATTGTACATGGTGTCGGTTAAATCTCGCACCAAGACTACGTCGAACCCATGTTGTTTGAGTTGTCGTAACCCAAATGGACGTCCCAATACACACATATTGGTATGCACGCCACAAAGCAGTACATGTTCGATCGAGCGACTTTTGAGAATGTTCCATATTTCTTTACCCGACTCGCTGATGTAGTCATGTTCTGGATCGATTTCGATGGTTTCGATCTGACGCATCCAAGGTCGTTTAGGGTCACGCCCCATGCTCTTAAGTCGCTCGGCCCATTGCAAGTGTTCGATCATATCGTCGTCTTCCCCGCCGTCGGATTGATCCACGGGGTAAGGAACGGAGGTTTCCGTTTCAATTTGGTTGCACCAAACACTGATGGTTTCCGGAGTTTCCGGGTCGATGACTATTCGCTGCGCTCGCTCTCGAGCAGGATGATTTGTGTAGTATCCTGTACAATCGCTTGGAGCATGTATCACCGTGCCCCCTCGAGCACGTATGGTTGCGGCGATCTGGTCTAAACGCGGGGCGACTTCGCGTACCCGACGTACTGCGGCTAACCCATGGTGTGAATCCCATACGTCGCACAAGATCACAGCGGTCTTCTTAGGATCCCACTGTGTTTGTACTGTTTCGCGATGGTAGTTGATCGCGTTGATGTCGGTCGGACGTTGTGTGGTCAAGCCTACAGTCCAAGTCTCTTGACCAGTTGCTGCCGCCCCCCCCTGCCCCTCGCTCTGTTGTGTGAGAAAGTCCGTGAAAGATAAAATCACAAACAAAACGAATAGGATTCGATAACGCAGTTTTCCAAAGCCTAACCGAGTTACATTGATCATTTGGTATTCACTTGCAGAATGATACGTCAGCACAGTTTTAGCTTTCAATGGTAGTATCGATGGTCTGTTTATTAAGGATGGAACCGACCGCAACTTAGTAATTTATTTATTCGTTTCTGTTGCTTTCGGAAGTCTTTTTAGAGGCTCGCAAGACCCATGGGCCTTCACCCGGCTTGTAAGCTTGCGCCATCTTATCGCTAAGCTCGCGGACGAGATCGGGATGGTCGTTCGCAAGATCGTGCAGCTCTTTGGAGTCCTCGCTGATGTTGTACAACCGAACCGGGCTTCCATACGGTTGCTCAACAAGTTTCCATTCTTTTGTACGTAGTGCTTGGCCCATCGTTCCCTCATAAAATGACCAGTACAGTGAATCGCGTAGTTCTTGGTTTCCCGGTTTTCCCAAAAGAGTTGGAACTAGGCTCACGCCGGTAAGGTCGGCAGGGAGTAAGTCCTTGGACTTTTCTTTGGAGACAGCCGCAAGTTGTACAAAGGTGGGGAATAAGTCATCGAAGCAACCGAGCTGATCGGTGGTGGAATTGGGGGTAATTGTTCCCGTCCAGCGGGCGATCGTAGGAACTCGAATTCCACCATCGATCAAATCCCGTTTCGAACCACGAAGCGGACCGCTCGACTCGAAGAATCGATCGCTGTGGCCACCTTCGTGATGCGGCCCGTTGTCGGAAGAGAAAAAGATAACTGTCGAGTTTCCTAATCCTAATTCATCGATTCGATCTACCAGTCTTCCGATCTGCTGATCCATTTTCTCAACACAGTGAGCAAATCCTTTTTCCGCGTCCGGCCAGTCAGTCGAAGCGTACTTGCCGAACCCAAACTCCTGGGTGCCTAGTTTTCCTGCTTCATTGTTTGCATGGGGTAGGTTCAGTGAAAAGAATAAAAAGAAGGGAGCGTCACGATGGCTCTCCACAAAACTTAACGCACCTTGGAGTATCAGTTCACTGGCATCGTCAACACGTTCAGTTGCAACACCCGCACCGGCTGGAGATGCGTTGGGTACGACGTTTGCCAATGGAAAGGTTCCATCGTTCGCATCAAGGAATGTTGGAAAGAAGTTGTGCGCGTGGGTTTGATCAAGGTAACCGAAAAACTCGTGAAAGCCCTTTCGAAGTGGGGCACCACTTGTGCCGGCTTGGCCAAGCCCCCATTTTCCAAAGAGTCCACAGCGATACCCTTGCTCGGCAAGGACTTCGGTAAAGACCTTTTCGTTGGCGGGTAATGAGTCTTTTGAGTTTCCACGGATCAAACAACGACCGGTATGTTTGCCGGTCATCAACACACAGCGACTCGGCGCACATACCGTGGAGCCCGCGTAGAAGTGGGTCCATCGGAGGCCCTCGGTGGCCAAACGATCTATGTTCGGGGTGGAGAGTCGTTTCTGGCCATAACAGCCGCAATCGCCATAGCCGAGATCATCCGCCAGGATCAAGACAATGTTGGGGGCTTTGCGATTCTCCGGATTCGTTGGTTCCGAACGACTTGAAGGAGACTGTCCAAATATCACCGAGGGGAAGAGAAAGCAGATTGTCAGGTATGCCAGTGAGCGGAAAGTGGTAGCGCTATTGGGCTGGTGAATACCAAAGTGTTTTTGGTCGTGGCCTACAATTGGCGGAAGCAAGGGGAAGGGGAGCATAGATGGTGCGTTAAGAGGCAAAGCCTGCGAGAGGATCGAGACGTAATCGGACCAGTATACCTTTCGGAGTTCGGTTTATCCGCCAGGAGTTGCAGTATATCCGCAAGGGGGTGTAGTGCGTACCGATTGCGAACAGAGGTTCATGTGTTACGATCTTTGCATTATTGAACGTGCTTAGCAAACTCTGGGGCAGCAACTGCACCGGTAGACAACTGGTTTAATTTGGATGCCGTGGTCGTCGGAGTTTGGGAAAGCAAAGAAAAAATAGAGTTTGGGCTAGAAACAGACAGGGAAAAAGATGACGAAGTTGCCGATTCGCTCCGAAGTTTGTCGCTGGGGTTTTTTGTCGACGGCGGGGATTGCCAAAAAGAACTGGAGGGCGATTTCGCGAAGTCAGGGTGGAGTTGTTCGCGGGGTAGCTAGTCGCGAGACGGCTTCGGCTCAGCGATTCATCGATGAGTGCCAAGGGAACTGCCCTTTTCCGAATGCACCTGAAGCATTTGGGTCGTATCAAGCGATGTTGGATAGCGATGCGATCGATGCGGTTTACATTCCGTTGCCTACCGGGATCCGCAAAGAATGGATCTTGGCGGCTGCGAAGAGCGGCAAACATATCTTGGCAGAGAAGCCTGCTGCACTGTCGGCAGCGGACGTGGAAGAAATCCTGGAAGTCTGTAATGCAAACGGCGTGCAGTACATGGATGGAGTGATGTTCATGCACAGTCATCGCTTGCATCAGCTGCGCGAGACGCTGAAAAGCTCCAATGGTATCGGTGCGATCAAGCGGATTGCGACTCAGTTTTCGTTTAATGGAGATCACGAATTCCGAACGAAGAACATCCGGTCCAATTCGAACTACGAGCCCCATGGTTCGCTCGGAGATTTAGGTTGGTATACCATTCGAATGATCTTGTGGGTCAATGAATGGCGGATGCCAACAAACATCACGGCTCGGTGTATTTCGACGTTGCAGGGGGAAGGAAGTCCCAAACCAGTGCCGATGGAATTCACTGCCGAGATGCAATTCGACAACGGTGTGTCCGCTAGTTTTTACTGCTCGTTTGCGACCGAGCATCAACAGTGGTGCCACATCAGCGGCGAAAAAGGTAGCATTTGGATCGATGATTTTGTGTTGCCTTGTTATGGTTCGAACGTCGGATTCGACTTGGTACAACCACAGTTCACAACCGATGTTTGCGATTTCCACATGCATCGTCGCAATCAGCGATTTCAGATTGCTGAGTATGATTCTGGGCATTCACCAAGCCAAGAGATCAACATGTTCAACACTTTCCATCGCTTGCTCCGCGAATCGAAGCCAGATTTGTCCTGGGGACGCATGACCTTGCAGACACAGCAAGTTCTGGATGCTGTCTATGCTGCTGCTGGTTGCAAACTCTAGCAACTTGAATTTCCGCGGTGAGTCCTTAGCGGAAAACTCGATGATTAAACGACCCAAGGGATGGCGGTTCCGTAGAACCGTCATCCCCCGAGTACTCCCCCTGCCTCTCGTTCACAGCTTGCGCTGTTCGCTTGATAAACTCTTTTGTATTTTTTGTTTCGCCTAGGCGATGCTATGCTTTAACTTCCCCAGTCGAATTTGGGGGACTCGGTCGCAGGAGTCGACTTTCGGGAACTAGCTTTCTTCAAAGGAACCCGTTCGCTCGGTTCAACCGGCGGTGTGGCTTGCTTTGGATCCGTCGATGGACCTGAACCTGATGGGTTTTGCTGCAGGCTTGTCGGTAGAACCCCAGGGGTTGCTGCGTTGTTTGCTGTCCCAAGGTTTTGAGGAAGTTCTCCGCGGCTTGAGAGAGTCGGGCGGCTAGCACCACCTGGGATGGGGCGAGAAGCCGCTCTTTCTCGGGAGCGTTCGGTTGCGTCCCAGTATGCTTTCTCTGGCCACAAGCCTTCTTCTAACGCGATGTTGTTGTACTCAAGCAAGGAACCTTTGAGCATGTGGATTTCAGTGATCGATTTGTTGTACTCCGTCAGGGCTCGTACATAGTTCCGACCAGCATTCGCACGGCTTTGTTGAGCTCGCAAGAGCAAGTCCATGATCTGCTCAACATTTGCATCGCCTGCATTGAACTTCTCTTGATAAAGCTTCACCCAACGATCTGCTGCGGATAGAGCGGCGAGTTGTTCGGTCATTTGGATGTAGTTGCTGTTGAGTTCACGGAGTACTTGGCTGATTCGGTGCGTGGCTGCGATCTCTTTCTCTTCTAGCAAAGCATGGTCCCGAGCAAGAGCCAATTGTTTGTTGCGGACGTCGTTGTGAGCGCGTCGGGCACCAACTGGGTTTGGAAGGAAGTCCAATCGAACAGCCGCTTCTTGGTAATCACCACCGAGGAGCTCCTCCCAAGCACTTGGAGCAGGATTCGTGCGAGGATTCGGTGGGAATGGACCGTTACCACCATCGTCAAGGAGCGAAGCACCCACACCGACGTAACGGTAGATTAAGGACAAGTCCACGTTGGCCAACATTTGATTCTTCGACGAGAGAACTTCAAGCTCGCGTTGTTTGATCAACCAGCGTTGACGACGAAGGTCAACACTTCGATTGAGCATCTCGTTCAAAGCTTCATCGAAATCGAACTGAGCCATGCCGATTGCAGGTTTGTCGGATGGGCGAATCAAACGACCGTCGGTGCTTGCCCAGCCGATCAGCATACGCAGAGCTTGTTCGCGTCCAAAGAGTCCAGGGTCACCACCAAGAGCACCACCGCCGGCGAGTGCCGAATCCAGTTGAGCTTGGAAATCGTGATAGGTGAACTTTGCTTGGGCCTCGGTGGTTCCTGCGGCACCCTTTTGGAGTTTTTCAAAAGCGATGTGGTAGGCTTTCGCAGCACTGTCGCGAGCGATCCGAGCGTTCTCAACATTCCAGTAGGACTGATAGAGATCCCAGTAAGCGTACTCGACATCGCGTACCAAATTTCGAACTCGTTCTTCGAAATCGACCAAGGACAGGTCTTCATTGATACGAGCTAATACAACCGGAATACGATTGACAGAGGTACCGCGACCTCGAAGCAATGGATGCTGAACCTGGAATTCCAAGACTTGTGTGTAGTCGCTCGGCACCGCTCGGCCCGGTCCATCGGTTGCGATATTGTTGAAGCTGTAGATCGTCTGCGAACGAGCGGTCACAACACCACCCGTTGCCATCCGCTTCGAGAGAGCCATCTGACCGGTACTGTCTCTGCCCGTAAACGGTGTAGGATTGAAAGGATTGTCTTCCCCCACGTTTCTTGCGCGGTCCGTGTTGTTGTAGGAGAAGAACGCTGAAAACTGCGCATCGAATTCACTCAATGCGTCTTCTACACCACCGACTTGATTCGCCCTCGCCGCACCGCGAGGAAGTACACGGTTGCCGTTTTGATCAACTGTGATCTGTTGTGGACTCGTGGTCGTCGCGACGATCGCCGGATCGTAAACCGTAGAAAGTTGTTGTCCGGGAGTAGAAAGAATGTTAGCCGCGATGTCAATGTTTTGGCGTTGTGTTCCAGGGATCGTACGGATTAACTTGCTGTTGACCAACGCATAAGAAATGCACTCTTCAAGGGTTACGTCAAGAAACTCAAATTGCTGATTGTCGAGGCTCAACGGCTCGACCGCATGCGTCGCTTCGACAGGCGGATTGATTTCCAAATCTGGAACTTCAATGCGTTGAGCATGATCCAGGTAATGCGAGAGACTGGACCGCTCTCGAAGGAAATAAGGTTGAGTCGGATGGCAACCGGCGAGCAGCAAGCTGCCGAGTTGAAGTCCAACAAACCACTTGTGGAAGGTGCGTTTCATAAGCCTGGGATTCCCATCCAAATGCGGTGCAACTCATCGCCCACCAATCCGCTAGCAAGTAGCGAACGGCGAAACAAAAACGTTGATCCTTTGGTGTTAGGCCCCCCTAACATGCAAACCCCGAACAAGCCGGACTTCGCACAGAACAGGTATCGGCTCACGAATTGGTAAACTTTGACGATTGCGAAAGAAATTCCGGTGATTTCCAAGCGGGGATTGCTAGCGTTCTTCATTCCTCTTGAGACTGCTTTTCGAACCGGGCTCATGTTTTTTTGAGCCGGAATGCGCGAGCACCGGGTGGTTCTCTGAGCCGGAATGCGCGAGCACCGGGTGGAAGGCGTACCCGGTGTAATACATCAACACACCCAACCAATCAGCATCTACAACGTTATGGTTTTCGATCGATTGGAACGTGCAATGAGGTGAGCGTGTCCGATGCAGACACCCCGCGGCTTGCGCGAAGCGGGCTCATGCAGACACCCCGCGGCTTGCGCGAAGCGGGCTCATACAAACACCCCGCGGCTTGCGCGAAGCGGGCTCAAAAACTTGGGGGCCATCGGCTCTTCGCATCCAAGCGTCGAGGGCATTAGTCGGGTGATTTGAGAAGGTTCACAGCGGCCGCATCACCGTAATCGATACTCACCCATCGTTTGGTGTCCATCGACCGATAGCAAGCATCAACGATCGTATTGACAATCAAGCCATCCTGAAACGTTTCTCGCGGCATCCTTCTCATCTCATAGCTATCAAACATATCTTGAAACATTGCGCGGTAGCCTAACGAGCCGGCTTCGTCACCCACGGGAAACATCCAACCTTGAGTGCTATCCGATTTCTCAGCCACCGTTTCCTGCGTCCCTAAAGCAGAGAAAACCTCAAAGCCAGTGCGCAACCAATGATTGAGCCACAGCGTACCTTCCGTGCCGACGACTTCATCTCGAAGGTCCATCCCGCCTCGAAACGACCAACTTACTTCGAACTGCCCAATTGCCCCGTTTTCGTAGCGGACCAAGCCGATAGCATGATCTTCGCACTCGATCTGGTGGACTTGTGTATCCCCCCAACACATTACTTCAATCGGCCGTACTTGCTTGCCAATAAAATTCCTACCGATCTCGATGCAATGGCATCCCAAGTCCACAATTGCTCCACCACCTGCTAGTTGTTTGTCCCAAAACCACTCGCTGTGCGGTCCTGGGTGCGCCTCGCGCGAACGAACCCACAACACCTTTCCTAATGCGCCGGAAGCGACCGTTTGCAGTGCTTTACTAGTTTTCGGCGTATAGACTAGGTCTTCTAAATACCCATGAAAAACCCCTGCTCGTTCAACGGCTTGCAGCATGCGTTGCGCCTCAATGCTCGTTCGTCCAAGCGGTTTGGTACACAATACTCCTTTACCGGCTTCTGCCGCCGCCACTACACATGCTTCGTGCATGTGATTCGGCGTGGCTACAACGACTAAGTCGATTTCTGGATGCTCAATAGCTTGTCGCCAATCGCAAGTTCCATTGGGAATCCCCCATTTCTTTTGGAACGCTCCCCTGCGTTTTTCGGACCGTGAGTAGACGATGTCGATGCAATCACGACTGCGATTGCCTAAAATGGCTTCTGCATACGAATCACCGATCAAGCCACAACCCAACAATGCTACTCGTACCATGTGTACTCCCCGAGGGAATCAATCATTCTTCTGTTGCATTAATTGCATCGATCAATTGCCGCAAACGTCCCAAATTCCTTCGATTGAAATGAAGTGTGATACGGGGAAGGGCTTCGAGATCCGGTTCTGATGCCTCTTCGGGTAACGCATTGCGCTGCTCAATCTTGCCACTTACAAGAATATCGGAAAAGTGCTCGTTGAGATGTCCAAGCCTTACAGCGCTAAGTTGACTTGTGAGCCTTAATACCAAAAGGTCGTCGACATACCGCATGCTGTGATAGACGCGATAAAACTGCAAGACCTCGCGAATCGCTTCCGCACTGCTATCAGTGATCTTGAAGAGATGCAAGTCCTCTGGACTGATGTAGCCTTGTTGGAGCAATTGCTCAATAAAGAACCCTTCTAAGCTCTTCCAGTAGTTCCCACCTGGTTCATCGAGCAAGATCATTGGCAGGAGCGTTTGCTTGCCGGTCTGCAGTAGAGTTAGGACTTCAAATGTTTCATCCAGTGTCCCGACACCTCCAGGGCAACAGACCACTGCACTACACTCTTTCACAAACATCAACTTGCGTGTGAAGAAGTACTTGAGTGTTACAAGTTTGGTATCTCCATCTATGATCGGATTTGCGGACTGTTCGAAGGGGAGCATGATATTGAGCCCCATCGACAATTCGCGTCCTGCACCGCGATGGCCGGCTTCCATGATCCCACCTCCGGCGCCAGTGATCACCATCCAGTCATGCTCAGCCATCCTTCGTGAGAAATCTTCCGCCTGTCGATATGCCGGATGGTCAGGTTTTGTGCGTGCCGAGCCGAATACGGTGACTTTTCGCCGTCGCTGGTAAGGCTGGAAGACTTTAAATGCGTATCGCAGTTCCTTTAGTGTGCGGCTGAGGATCTTCAAGTCACCGCGCGACGAATCACTGCGTTCTAATTGATCGATCGTTCGACGCATCATCGATAGGATGTCGTCGTTGCTTAGATTCGAATTCGGTTCGTCTGCCGGAGTTGGACGGTCTTTCTCGGCCTCTCCGTAGGCCTCTGGCAAAATACTTTCATCGACAGAATCGAAGGTTCGTTTCTTCTCGTCCATGTGCTTGCGTGATTCCTTGTGGGTGGTTAACAAATTCGCGATCGGAGGATGCACATCGCTGAACTTTGCGGCATTGTTTTGTTAAAGCGTGTTTGCTTAACTCGGATCATCGGTAGTGTAGCTTATAGAGACGCGACGAAGACTGCAAACAAGGAGTTGCATAGCACACGCTCAGTACCTTCAATTCGTCAGTCGGGCTCCTCTGTTATCCGTTGGCTTGCGGGAGCAATAAAAAAAGCGGCGTAAGGTATTTCTTACGCCGCCTAGAATCTGTCGTATTCGCCTAACTCATACCGAGCCGAGCATTACCTTAGGTGGGCTTAACCGAATCTTTGTCGGAAGCGGAGTCCTCTGGACGCTCGTCGTATTTAGCTTCTGGAATCGAAGCGGAGACTGGAGCGACTAGGAATTCTACAGCGAACTCTTTTGGATCTTCTTTGAGAATGGAATCACCCTTGGTTGTAGTAAGCTTTGCTGCTTCTACAATTTGGTTGATGACATTTCGTTCAAGGATTTGGTTGCGGATCGCATCCATTTGTCCGTTGCGTTCGAGTTTGTTGCGGACTTGGCGAGCAGACGCATCGGATCGTTCGGCGATCAAGTTGATTTCTTCGTCGTATTCCGCTTCAGTCGGTTCGATCTTGAGGTCTTCAGCGATCTTTTCGAGGACGAAGTGTTCGCGGAGTGCTTCGCGAGTCATTTCTTCGATGTTGCGACGCATCGAGTTGATCACGATACGAATTTGATCATCGGAAAACTGATTTCGTTTCATTTCGAGAACTCGACGATGCAATTCTCGATCCGCCTGGCGTCGCACGGTTGCCGGTGGTAGATCCCAATCGGCACCTGTGGTCAATTGCTTGGTGATTTGCTCACGCAACAATTGTGCTTGGTGGTATTCGCACTGACGACTGAGTTCCTTGCGGACGAATTCTCGGAGTTCGTCGGTGCTTTCGAAACCAATTTCAAGCAGTTGATGTGGTGACAAGCTTTCTACGTTCACGCGACGAATTTCGATCAGCTTAATTTCGGCATCAACTTCTACGCCGCGAAGTTGTTCATTGAGAGAAGTTTCGAGGACTTTGACCTTGGTCGAAACTTTGTCTCCCTCTTTCTTGCCAACAACGAGTTCACCGAAGTTCTCGATGATGCAGTCTGCAAGGCTCAATTGAGGATGAATTTGTACCAACGCTTCCTCTAGAATCGACAGTGGCTTCGAGTCTGCGGTAAATGTGATCGAGATCGTGGCTTTATCGCCAAGCTTCGCTTCGCCGTCGACAGGTTCGCCTTCGACGATTCGGTCGAGAGTACGAACGAGTTGTCGTTCTACTTCTTCGTCGGTCAGGCTAAACTCGGTCTTTACGAGCTCGAGGCCTTCCCACTTCGGAGTGTCGAATTCTGGACGGACTTCGATCTTGAATTCGAAAGTGAAGTCGCCGGTTTCTGGCAATTTCACTGCGCCGTAATCCATATCTGGTTCAGCGATGGCGGAGAATTCACCACCTTCAGTGATTTGCTGAAGGCTGTCCATGACCAAGTTACTTTTGACTTGATCGGCAACAGTCTTCTTAAATCGTGATTCAAGCAACTTGCGAGGAATTTTCCCAGCACGAAAGCCAGGCAAATCGGCGCGAGGAGCGATTTCGTCATAGGCTTTGCGGAAGTAGCGGTCCAACTCGGCCCGCGGAATAGTAACCACAACGTGGCGTTGGCAAGCGGAAGGCTTTTCGATCTTCACTTGAAGATCCAGCTGAGTAGTTGCCTCGGTATCGACTGCAGACATGCGAGTTGGCAATCCGAAAAGGGACTCGAAACGTCAATAAACGACGAAAGTAAAAAAATAAGGGCTCTGCCGAGCAGAAAGAGCGGGTGATGGGATTCGAACCCACGACAACAACGTTGGCAACGTTGTGCTC
>CAZACJ010000052.1:0-35723 GCA_964483385.1 uncultured Pirellula sp.
GACTTGCGTGCACCCCCCTAGCCACTACGCACCCCTAGCCACTACGCACCCCTAGGCAACACGCACCCCTAGGCAACACGCACCCCCAGCCCACTCCCCTCATTCGCTAACCGACCTCCCCCGGCGACTCGGTCGGCAAAAGCAACATTACACCCCTCTTAGGGGGATAATGAACACCGGAATTTTCTTGATTTCTTCTCTTGGACACCTGGAATTTAGTTGCGGGAGCCTTCTTGAAACCGATAAACTTCCAAATTGTCCTAGAGTTCTTTTACTTCCCTACGTTGCTATATCCTTCGTAGGGATAGGTGTTTTCTATTCATTATTCCTTTGTCTGAGGAGTGCGACGATGAGCCATCTATTTCAGGCGATTTCGATCTTCAACTCTCCAAAATCTCTCCGTGAAACCCCACGCCACCAACGCGTCGGCTTTACCCTCGTAGAGCTTCTGGTTGTTATCGCAATCATCGGTGTCTTGGTCGGATTGTTATTACCGGCTGTACAAGCCGCACGGGAAGCTGCTCGCCGTATGGATTGCCAAAACCGTATGCGACAGATCGTTCTAGCCGGCCATAACTACGAATCTGCTTACAAGCGGTTTCCAGGCTACGCCGGAGAATTCGCTCCACTCGCCGTCGACATGGGAAATACTGCCGCTCGCCTCGACATGCGCGGTGTTCCCTGGATGGTTCAAATCATGCCTTTTATGGAACAAAACCAACTCTTCACCAACCTCGTTCGCATCCGCGATACGATCCCGGGAACCACCCCAATCACCGCTGCAGATTATCCAAACATCGAATCAGTCGTTTCCTCGTACTACTGCCCCAGCCGTCGCGATGCAAAGTCCTACCCGCTGGTCGCTCCCTTCGTTGATAAATTCGGTCCCTACGGTGCCCGAACCGATTACGCCATGAGCGGTGGAGCCGCCCTGAGCACCGATATCCACAACGCCACCATCCATATGGAACAACCCGGCGTTTGGGCCGTCGGACACAAAACAGCAATGAAAGAAATCACCGATGGAACAAGCAACACCTTGTACCTCGGTGAAAAAGCCATGAGCTCGATTCGGTACAAAACCGGAACCGACTACGGGGACCGTACCCCAATCGCCGGCTTCCCAGAATACTACGGCGCTTCAAACTCCTACGTCCGCTACGTCGCACGAGGAACTGAATCGGACAAAGCCGACAGCTGCCTGGCTTGCCACGACTTCGGTAGCACTCACGTTCCAGGTTGGAACGCCGTTATGACCGATGGCTCCGTCCGCACTGTTCCTTACACCGCCGACATGCGAGTTCTCAAGTCCATCGCATCCGTTGCAGGCGCAGAAACCGAACGCTTAGAAGAATAGTACTCCTGCCGATAACCCACGAAACACTCAGTAACCCACCAATTCTAAGTTACGGACCAACTCTAGCTGGGAGCTCGCCGCTCCCAGCTTTTTTTATCGGCAAGATCATGGCGGCAAGAATATCGGAGCAAGCCCAGATGCTCCTAACGTAAATCTAGAAAACGTGATGCGGTTAGCAGATGAATACCGTTCCACTTAGCGCAAGTAAAGACTCACTTCACTAAGTCCAAGCCCGATATGCGTCACTCACGGTATATCCTGAATAACCTTCGTTATAAGACTCTCTCGGGAAAATTGTCCCCCTCAGGGTTGCTCTCCCATCCGCCCTAACCCAATCGACAGACGTAATGAAGCAAGATAGCTGCCGCCACGCTCACGTTCAGGGAATCGGTTCCCAAGTCCATTGCAATACGTAACGGCCTACTCGACGACTCAATAACATCCTCCGGCAGACCCTTGCCCTCATTACCCAACACAACCAATGTAGGCCCCTGACGATGCCAAGAACCTAACTCAATACTCCGAGTCGTCAGACAAGCCGCAACGGTCTCTATCCCCATTCCACTCGATTGCCGTAACAACCCACAACAATCTTTCGCTTCATAAAAACGCAACTTGAACGCATTACCCATCGATACCCGCAATACTCGCCTCGCAAAAGGATCCACACATTCCGGACCCATCAATATGTCTTGTATTCCAAGTGCCGAACATGTCCTGAGAATCGCTCCAAGGTTCTCCGGATCCTGAACCCCCACAAACATCACGCCCGTCCACTTATCGGGCATCCTCTTGGGCTCCCAGGAAAGCGACTGAGGACGAATCCCACAAGCCAAAAAACCACGGTGAAACTGAAACCCTATCAACTCCGCTACCGCTTCATGCTCAACGACATAAATCGGAACATCACCCGGCAACCACTCCAACCCCTCCTCGAGTCGCTTCTGATCCACTAATATCGATTCGACTCGCAAATCACTCGCTAACAACCTCTGAACCAACGGTCGACTCTCCGCAATAAATCGACCACTGAATCGCGTTAAATTCGTGGTACGCAAATGCCTGTAAGGATCAAGCCGAACATCTTCGATCGATGAAATAGTTTGTAACTTCATTTGGGGCGTTGAACCGCGATTCTCTTAGAAACAACAGCCCATGACTTAGGACCGTAAACATAAGCACTGATGACATACCGTCCCCGTGCATCGGAAGGCACAGGAAACTCCAACGTAAACGGCCCTCTCTCTGCCGAAACCTCCTCTCGAGCAACCACCAACTGATTCGATGCTTCATACGTCTGCTGCATCCGCTTTCGCTCTTCCTCTGTACCCATGTAGGATTGAAGTCCAGCAACACCCTCCGGAGTGCGATCCCGAACTAGCGACATCTCGACGAGAACCTTTCCATCCAACGGTGTGCTCCCCTGCAACCTCAACACCGCTCCAGCTTCTACCTTTTCCGGTACCTGCAATTCGATTGACTCAGGATAAGCCAACTTAAGCAACGGATCACCAAGAAGATTCATCAAGCGGACATGCTCGCGCCGCTCCAAGGTCAGATCGTGATCGCTGGGGTTCAACGCCGTAGCCATCTCGGTGATGATCTTGCGATAACGCTTACGAATATCCGCCCCCCCCTCGTCCTTGCGCAATGGCTCGACCAAAGTCGGCGATTCGTCATCCACCCAAACCCTCTGCTTGGCCTGCAAGAGAACTTGACCAAGCGTAGGTAGCCGATCTCGAAAACATCCGTTGATCATTTCACTCGCAAGCTGACTCAGGCCGTAAGGCATCGTCACACGCGATCCGGCAATCACCGCAATCGGACCATTTGATTGAGCGAGCAAATGCTCAGAAAACGAATCGACCCGAGCATCAAAGGCTCCCGTAAAACAGGCTAACATCAGCGCAATAGGAGGCCTAGTCTGACACTGAAACTTGGCCGCATCCAACGGTGTACCTATCGGAAGCCACTCCTTGCCAACAGGAAAATGATCTAGCTCCGTCACATTCCCATGCCCAATATAAACCCAAAACAATCCACCTCGGTTAATCCGGTCGATGTAACTATCACGCAACACCAAAGGATCAGGACAATAGCTGCTCGTGCAACTAGCAACCGTTACGTTCAATCGATAATGCTGCGGAATACCCTCTGTCAAAAATCGACGCGTTACAGTCTCAATCGCCGCATCAGCTAAATACCCAAAGCCACCCACTCCAGCTGTGACGTGTACCGAATCGTTCCAAGGCCCCGGAGGTATCGATTCGTAAACTATCGAGCGCGCAAGCATCCGTTGCAACTCGTCCGGAGTCTTTGCAGGTAAACGACCAATCGATACATCAGGGCATCCATCGTCATCCATATCCGCAAATAATGCATCGGTACAAAGATCCTTCGTCGTGATCTCCCCAAGCCTTATCGATGTGTCGAGAACATACCCAGGAGTCAGCATCTCGAATTTCTGAGGTGATACCTCTCGCGCCACATCACTACAAAGCACAATCGCTGCAGGAGGTGACACAAGTCCATCTGCAACCCTCAAAATGTCCGCATGAATGTCCGTGGCCTTCGGCTTAGAATCCAACTCAATAAAATCGTATTCCGTACTTCGGTACTGCTTCCACTGAGTCAACGCCGGCCCCCAACCCGCCGGACGCACAAGCAACACAGTGGGCTTGAGAAACGCCGGCTCTTCGCCAACGACCCTGTCTTTACTCGCAGCACTTAACAATACGCAAAGACCTGCAAACGCAAATCGAATGCTATTCATAGTACGGTGAATAAAATACCGCACCCGTTTTAAGACCGAGTGCATCTCTGTGCGACCTGTCCCTTCATAAATGCCAATCCTTCCTCCGCAAGCTTCAACTCGTCAGCAAACATCCGCCGCCAAATTCTTGTCGCTGCCGCAAGCTCCGGAAGTGCCAATCCGAACGCCTCAATCACCAACCAGCCGTCATAACCGATCTCAGCAATCGCGTCAAAGTTCTCCTTCCAACGTACATTTCCGGCACCCGGTGTACTGCGATCGTTTTCACTGATGTGAATGTGACAAAGCATATCCTTCACATCGAGCAACGCTTGACGCACGTTTTTCTCCTCAATGTTGGAATGAAAGGTGTCATACATCATCCGGCAGTGAGAATGATTCACTTGCCGACAAAACTCAGCAGCGTCCGCTTGAGCGTTCAGAAAGTAACATTCAAAACGATTCAGTGGCTCGACGCCCAACATCACTCCGACTTGACCCGCATGCTCCGCCGCTTGCCGCATACTGTCGATCCCCCAATTCCACTCATCACGCGTCGGACCAGCGCCAGAAAAATGACCCAACGCAGAATGAAACGGTCCAACGACCGTCTCCACTCCCGCCTCCGCACAACAATCAAGCATCTTCTTGTTCATTTCGATACCCCTGCGGCGAACAGAAGGATCAGAACTAATCGGATTATCCTCAACGTTGCGAACCGTCACTCCCGTACGTCGCAACCCAATCCCATCAAGCCGTTTTCCCCAAGCTCCATAATCCAGATCCAAATTGAACAACGGAATCTCTACACCGTCATATCCCATCGCCTTGAGCTTCTCGAGAATCGGGATCAAGCCTTCGTTCAGTTCGCCTGACCACAACAAAAGATTCATCCCGTACTTCATTGAAATATCTCCCAAAAAAACAACGACGCAGCCGTAATCACTTTCGACGGACCGGCTGAGTATCGCTTTATCGGAAACTCAATGCAAGACGAGGTGCCAGCGACTTTGCCCGCACGCCAAAGAACTACCGAACCTTGGCATCAAACCGAACAAATCCACCTTCTCCAGGTTTCACTTCCTGATCGATCTCCCATCGCAAGACCGATGAACCAGCTTCATTCGGAGTCGTTGAGAAACGTGCTGGCAAACTCGACTGCTGCGTCGCATCGACATATTCCAAACGCGGTGCTAACGAGTCAGTGATCACTAACTTGGATACCGGTTGCTCTCCAATGTTGTCGTAACGTATCGTGAATGATACGGTATCCCCCGGATTGGCGACTTGCTCCGAAGCCACCTTACAGATTCGCACACGTGCACCCTTCAACTCGTACAGGGTGTACTCCCGCGGTTGCTTCAGATCGACGATCTCTACAGCCTCCTGCCCGTCGATCAATACCTGCAACGCTTCGATGTTGCCCCAAATCCTCGCTGCCGCAGATGCTATTGCCAACTTCGCCGGATCCGTCGTCTTGATGTTTCCGTTGCGAATAATATCGAGATCTTCATAAGGCTTAAACGCATCGGAAACCACCGCCATCGGCAACACCAACTCCGATGGAAGAGGACGTTGACGATCCCGGAATGCTTCTACCACCCGTACCGTGTCCTTGGTATTGACCTTCACCGGTACCATCACTTGAATCGGCGGCAACTTGTCCTTGATCGTCCCAGGCCCCATAGGCAAATCCGCAGTCTGCGGACGCAACGCCAAATCCGACTGCAACGTTCCTGTCCGCTTGCGCACCGACCCAAAACGAGGTGAATATATCGCCACGCGACAGCCCGCTTGGACCTCCGTCACGCCCCCCTTCGTCGTGTACTGGATCACAGTGTCTTCAGGATCCAATCCCGTCTGTGAAAGATCTTCCCGCAAGCGTACGGGAGGATCGTGATCCCCACCGTCAAAAATGTATTCTTGCGGATCTACACACCTGCCCTGTGGCTCACACTCCGGTCCACAAGCTTGTTCTGGACAAGGCCCATCATGCGGGGTAGGGCACCCGGACTTACAAGCCAACAAACCACCGAAACGATGAGGGAACAAAGGACGATAAGCTTGACCACGACTGCAACAGCCACAACTAGCCCCATGTGAGCCTTGAGAAGCATCCGAACCATTTGGCCCAGAACTGTACTGCACCACGGGAGCCGAATGCATCGACGCAGGAACCCCCGAATTCATCCCCTGCGGATAACCGTTCTCAGATACTATCGGCCCGCCAGCAGCAGCCTCGTACGAAGCCAACGCATTATGCGATTCGTTAACCCTCTCAACCGACGGAACCCGCTCGATGTTTTTCGTCACCGCAGAAGCCTTTTTACCAGCCTCAACCCCCATCCGAGCTTTCGCTGTACTCACCAAACCTTTTGTCGGCGGGTCTATGGTATTCGGAAGGGTGCAACCCAAGCAAGACGCGACGAAAATCGCCACCGATGTCTGAAGAAAACGCAACGTAGGAATCAATCGATTCTGTACGAGTTGCTTCCCATCACCAGATCGCGTTCGCAGTCGGATTGTCATATGTTTACTTCCTAACGCTGATCACTGATCGAACCGGAATTCGATGAACCTACAATCGGCTCAACGACGGGTGCGGAAGGTGCTTGAATCTCTGGATACTCAATCACAGGCCAACGCCCCTCGTCAATCAACATCTGTTTGGTAGGGATAGGTTTTAAGGTCGTCCAAGGCGGACAACCGTAAAGAAACTCGAGCCAGTCCTGCCCCTCAGTCACATTGGGAACACGGGAGCCCATTCGCAAGATCGCAACAGGTCGCCCAAGCTGGTCCGCGGTCCGCAATGCGTTTTGTTGAGGTGATACATCCATGACTCGCTGAGGTTTGTTCGATGTGTCTACCGGTTCAGCCACTTGCGAATCCTCCAAATAGATAACACGCATGACCATCTCACCCCTCGCTGCATCCGCAATGTCCATCTCGTCGATCTCGATGGGGATTGGGAATCGATGCTCACGCTCCGCCGGAGGACATGTCTTGTCAATCACCTCAATCGTCGGAAAAAGCTCCAGGTCAGGCTGCCCTTCAACACCTGTCAAGCGCAACCGGTAGACCGCCCCTACGAGTAGTCCAAGCCGAGCCGGTGTCGGTATGTCGGGTGCAAATTGCCCCCCCTCGGCAAGATTGAACCGAACCCCTTTCGGACCTCGGACCTCAACCGCTTGCCAAGCACCGCGCAACTGAGGTTTCCTCTGCAACTGAATTGCACCAATCACCCCCGGCGCCATCTCATCGTCAAACAAACTCCTAGTTCTCGTCGGTGTCTGCGCGCCGGCAGGCACATACGCCGTCTGCCCCATCGCGACATTCCCCAAAAGAATCGCTAGAGCACAGATTGCAATAAAAGCAACCCATCCGAGAATGAGCATCGGGAAGGATACATGTCGGAACATCGTGAATCCCTTGGCTACTTTTGGGCCTTCGCAATCTGGGTGGTAACAAAATAGTCCCAGCTGAACCGGGACTACTCAACAATGACTCGGGATCTATCGCTCACGACGTTCACGCCATGAGCAATCGATGATTCAATCCCCTCGCCTAACGAACCTGTGGTTGGCCCGGTGGGCAATACTCACCATTCGGTCCTGTCGAACCACCAGCACCCGGACCTTGAGGTCCACCGTACAAGTTCGATGGCACAGGTCGGCTCGCATGGTAGAAGCCTGGACGACCAGCAGGATATCCTGGATGGATGTTCTGCTCGTGAATCTTCACGCGGCTAGGTGGCGTCGGATAGCTGTAACCAGGCTGCTGACGAACCGTCATCTTCATCTTGTCCACTGGATCAGGAATGTGCATGTGCGTCTTGTTCTTCATCACATGCTGTTGCAATCCTGCTGGATGCCCCAACGGAATGTGTGGAGGACCAGCAAGCCCAATCGGCGTACCACTGTAAGTCATTCCATACTGAGGTGCGGTAACCCCAGCAACCATGTTCGGCGGCACCATCGACGGATCAATCGGTCGCCCATCAGGACCGCAGAATCCACCAGCACCATTCATCATCCCTCCAGGTCCCATCAGGCCCGGAGCTCCACCATTAGCAAAAGCCGAAGCCGTTAGCTCAATGTCCTTGTTACCCAATCGAACGATCGCAAGTATCGACCCACGACGGTCTGCTTCAATAATCGGATCCAATCCCGGCTCCAACCGTGTACTGACCAACGTGTCAATCCCCGAAATCACCTCCCCCTGAAACTCAGGATCCGGAAGGTAAATCACCTTGGTCACAAAGTTCCCCGAAAGAGCTTGATCAAGATCCTCTTCTGTAAACTGGATCGAGATCGCATTGTGCGCCAAATAAGCTGCAGTGCGAGGATTGGAATGCCCAACTTCAACCGTCGGATACAACTCCACACCCTCTCGACCACCAATGTCCGTTAACTTCAGCCGATAAATCCCACCTTGAGCGAACTCCAATCGCCCCGGGACAATCAGACACTCACTCGTGAACGAACCGTCACCCACAACATCGTAAGCAATCCGCATCGACTGCGGTTGATTAAACAATATCTGTGTTGTCGGAGCCGGTGCACCATAACCAGGGACCGGAATCGTCTCAGGAGCCAAAACCCCTGGACCAGGTCCTCCTACCATCGGGCCCGGCTCGGCCAAGCGAGCGGCCGGCGGCATGTTGTGTCGAATTGCGGGCTCGCCCCCCAAGCTTGGTGCAGCCAAACCCAATGCGGCTATCACGCTTAAAAACCTTACCTTTTTCATGCGATTCCTCTTGGATTAACTTGGGTCCAGCCAGCTTCGCTGCTGAGCAATTGCGACCGATGCTTTCCGTCGATTCTTTCCACCTGGACGCGAACTTGCTGATGCATTTACAATCCGCCAGCGGGCAAACCCGTCGGCTCTCGATCGCTAAGCATCCGCCTGCATATCCCTCAAAAGCGGTTTTTGAGGCGCGTCTTGAATCTATGTTCGGCACCTTGCTTTTGGTTTCTTTGATAAAACCGGTACAACTCGACCATGGATCAGATGTTTTCCGTTGCTAGCATTTTTAAGTTCAAGGGACTCTCCCTTACGTTCGCAACCATCCTCCTGATTTGCCTCTCCCTAAAAACCAACCACCAACCAATCCAACTACTACAACCCCAAAGCCCTCTCGGAAACACCCCCCCCCAAATAAATACCCAAGCAACTACTCCCAAGTCCCCACCTGAAAAAATCACAAACTCCAACCCAACTACAAACAACCCCGCCACAACCAACAACGTTGCTACCGACCCAAATCAACTCGTTCTCGCTGCCGTGCGACAAGCCGTCTGGGGACCATCCATCGCCTGCCGCGTACAACAAACCACAAAAGCCTACGGACAACAAGCTCTCTGGATCGGAGAATTCAAGTCCGAAGCGCTGGCAACAACTCCCATGAGACGCCTACGCTACACCGCCCGAGTAGCCGTCGGAGAAACCGCCTTTGACTTTATCCAAGTCTCGGATGGGCGTATCCTCTGGACCCAATCAACACCTTCCGGTGCTCCCAAACGAATCATTCTCGACCAAGTCCTCCAAAATATCCCCAGCGGGCTTCAATATCCCGACTCACGACCCGAAATCCATTTGATGCTAGCGGTAGGCGGACAAGCTGAGTTATTGCGAGGTTTGTACCATCGCTACAACTGGTACAAAGCCGTTTCCGGCAAAATTGCTGGGGCAGACGTCTGGCAACTCGTCGGCCGACTACGCACCGAACCAACCAGAATCGCCGGCAATGCCCCCATCGATAACATGAATAGCATCCTCGGCGCTACCTCACCTCACCTTCCATCCGAAGCCCGATTAACACTCAACCGCTCCGCAAAATTCCCCTATTTCCCAATGATCATCGAGTATTTCCAACGTCGCGATACAAACCATGTCCAAGGCAACGCCTTTGAATTGATGACAAGAATCGAATTCAAAGATCCGACCACCGAAGTCCGCTTCGATGACAAAGAATTCTCCTTCCGAATCAACGACACCATCGAAGAAATCAAAGATGAAACCCAAGATTATCTCCCCACAACGCCAATCCCCGGACTGAATTTTGGATTGCCTTCCCGATAACCAAAATCTCAATTGACGCAGACTTTACAAATTCGCTAACCTACCAAACGTCAGTCCAAAAAAGAACTACTTCGTCGCCCCAAACCAAAGGGAACGAAAAGGACATCAATAAATTTCCACCCCATTTGTTGCTCGCAATCCCAAAGAAACACGTACCAAGTTGTTGTTTCCTTGCGTTATCGTCTGCAACCCTAAGGGTGCTTCACACCATGTCAGAAAGGAAGTTGGCATGACTGCTCTTGGTCAATCTATCATCGGTACCGTCGGTTCAGTTGCTTCGTATGTAATCGCTGACACCATGACGCTATTGCGTCAATCTTTCCCAAAAACTGTACGTATCGAAACCACGAATCACTGCCAAGCCGATTGCGTATTTTGCCCACGATCATCGATCGGACGAGCCAAAGGTAACATGAAGCAAGACGTTTTCGAACGCGTCGTAAAACAATGTGTCGACGGCGGTGTCCGACTCGTCCACTTGCACGGCTATGGCGAACCTCTAATCGACAAACAACTGCCAGAGCGCATTCAGTACTGCAAAGAACAAGGTATCCCTCGCGTAAAAATCTTTACGAACGGCGATCTACTCAAAGGTGACTTAGCGAAACGCTTGCTCCACAGCGGCGTCGACGAAATCAAAATCAGTATCGATGGTTCCGATTCCAAGGAATTCAATCTCCTGCGGATCGGACTAGACCACGCCAAAGTTGTCGAAAACGTCAAGGCTTTTCGCAAACTACGCGACGAAGCAAAAATGAAAACCCCAATCATCGTCGCCGCTACCTGCCAAACGTCTAATCGAAAACAAACCGAAGAAATGCTCTCCGGGGTCGTGGATCATATCGACTTCACACACATCCATAACTGGGGTGGTGCTCTTGGAGATGCCGAACAACAACGTATCCGCAAACCTTGCGATCGCCTCTGGAGAACCATGACAGTCCTCGTCAACGGCGATGTGGCCCTTTGCTGCTTGGACTATAGCGGCAAAGAAGTACTAGGAAATGTCATGGATACACCGATGATCGACATCTGGAATAACTCTCGCTATGGCGAACTACGCACCTTGCACCGCCAAAGCCGGCAATCAGAAATCCCACTGTGCAGCAACTGCACAAAGTGCTTCTTCTAGTAACCAGCTATTCACTGCATGCGAAATTCGTCCAGTCGCAGATGCGGAGGAGCTTCATTGATCAATGCAAAACCGTATCCTCATCGTGCGACTCTCAGCAGTCGGCGACACAATCCTAAACCTACCCGTGCTCTGCGCACTGAGAAATAATTTTCCAGATGCAAAAATCGGCTGGGTAGTCGGAGCCGGCGCCGCAGACATCCTTCGAGGACACGCAGACCTCGATGACCTATTCGTTATGGGCAAAACCGACCTGAAATCACTCGGTTCCTACCTCAAATTCTTATCCCGTGTCCGGGCTTGGAAACCAAACATCGTTATCGATGCTCAAGGCCTAACAAAAAGCGCGTTGATCGGATGGTACTCCGGCGCAAAACAACGTATCGGACTCTCCAAGTCTGAATTCGAAGGACGTGAACTCAGTGGCTGGCTAAATAATACTCTAGTCCAACCACTATCCGATCACGTCGTCTCTCGCGGATTGGAACTCTTGAATCCTCTCGGAATCAAAAATCCTAACATCCAATATCGCGTTCCTATCGACCCAAATACGGAAGAATCCGTTGCAAGTGAACTCCAGGCTCTGCGACTCGGTAGAAATCACTCCAATCCATTCGCAATCATCAACATTGGTGCAGGATGGCCATCGAAAATGTGGCCCGTCGAACGCTACGCCACTGTCGCTAAACACATCGCTCGACACTGGAATCTACCTTCCGTAGTCGCATGGGGTGGCCCTCAAGAAAAACCAGTCGCCGAACAAGTCGCTGCGATGTCCGAAGGGACAGCACGCGTTATGCCCCAAACAAGCCTCCTCGAACTCGGAGCTTGGATTCGCCAAGCCCATTTGTTCATCGGCTCGGATACCGGCCCAATGCACCTCTCCGTGGCTATCGATACCCCAACCATCGCACTCATCGGCCCCATGCCCGTCGAACGCGTCGGACCATTAGGCCCTCGACACCGTGCCATCCAGTGCGAACGTCTGTCAGAACGCGAACGACACCAACGAAAAACCGATATGCGACCAATGCTCTCGATTCAAATCGAACATGTCATCGACGCTTGCGATAGCCTCCTGAGCAGCATCAGTCGCTCAAACCAATCCAAGGATTCATGCAGCAAAACCAAAGCTGCATAACGGCCACTCAACTATCGAAACAACAGCTGAGAATAGTCAACCAAATAGTCTCGCCACTTGAGCCACGTATGACCGCCATCAGTCTCTGCATACGTGACCTTCCAATCGCGATCTTGAAACATCTTCACCGTCGCCCTGGTGGTGCCAATCAAGAAATCATCCTTTCCAGTCGCAAACCAAAATTCCTTTAGCCCCTCCTTCGCACCCACATCCTCAAGACTCTTCTGGTGCGATTCAACCCAAGCGAGCCCCTGGCCTGCTTCCGGTCCCGATCGATCAATGCCAAATATCCCAGAGCTAAATACGCCGACGTAGGCGTAATCACCAATATCTGAAAACGCGATGTCCAGCGTGTGCGCGCCTCCCATCGATAGACCCGCGATCGCTCGATCCTTGCGATCCGTCGAAACCCGATACCTCGATTCAACCATCGGTCGAATGTCCTTACGAAAGTCTTCCGAAAATTCTCGCATCTGATTCTCAAAGTTGTTGCCCGGCCCAAAACCAAAAGGCCCCGTATGCCCCGCAGGCATCACTACCACCATCGGTACGATCTTCCCCTCAGCAAGCAAATTATCGAATATCGCATTCGCTTGCCCTACCGTCCCCCAAGAATCATCGCAGTCAAAGGCTCCATGCAGCAAATAAAATACAGGGTACTTCTCCTCGCTCGCCTCATATCCCGGTGGCGTATACACATGCAACCTACGCATCCGCTCCAGCGACTTCGAATAATAGTGAATCTCACTCAATGCGCCATGCGGTACGTTCTTCAAATCAAACCAAGTTGATCCAGGAACATACAGCAAACTCCAAGCATTCCCGTTGGATTCACTCGTCTTGCTGTTGCGTGGATCCATTACCGAAAGCCCATCCACATTGAATTGATATCGGTACGCACCCGATGGAATGCTCTCCGTCTGTGCCTCCCACACCCCATTTTCTCCCCGCTGCATCTCCAAACCTCGGCCCAACCCCGGAATGTCCCCGGCATTAATTACCACCCGCTTCGCCTCCGGCGCATGCAACTTAAACGTCACCTTGTTGTCCTTGGTTACCGTCACAGAGTCGAAAGCAGGCGGCGGGGCAGGGGGCTGCGCTTGCAACCCCTCGAGCATCATCCCCACCATCAATAAACAGATACCTAGAACCCTGGAAAGTCCTAACAAGCCCCTGAAATGCAAAGGAGAAAAAATCATCATCGAAACACCAACAACCTAAACCAGGAAAAGAAAACTATCGCGTGTACACAATGCAACGGCTACTTGGTCACTACCCCCAAATTCATTAACCAACGACGACAGGCCATCGGCCAATCGGAAGTACCCGGAATGCTCTTCGCAAGCCCCACTCCATGCGGGCCCTTTTGATAAATATGCAACTCTCCCGGAACACCCTTCGCTACCATCGCTTGGTAAAAAACGAGTGAGTTCTCCACGGGAACTGGTTTATCTTCCACGGTGTGCATCAAAAATGTCGGTGGAGTATCACTTTTTACATTGCGCTCACTCGCAAACTCAAGCAACCTCTCCTTGCTCGCATCCTCTCCCAACAAATTGACCTCACTACCGCGGTGCGTAAAACTGCTCCCCATCGAAATAACTGGGTAACAGAGAATGGCAAAGTCCGGACGCGACGATTGCTTCGCAATCAAATCCGTAGACTCCTTGTCGCCACCATCGAATTGCGTAATTACCGTCGATACCAAATGCCCACCCGCAGAAAATCCCATAATCCCAATCTTACTCGGATCAATGTTCCATTCGTCTGACATCGCACGAACCATGCGAACGGCCCGCTGCGCGTCCTGTAGCGGTGCAGGATGGCCGTAGCCCTTACCCCGATGACGATAGTCGCAAAGAACGGCCGTGAGCCCCAAAGAATTCGCCCATTCAACCATCTGCGTCCCCTCGTGATCCATCGCTAATCCACCATATCCCCCACCAGGACAAATGATCAACGCGCCCGTTGGCGCATCGGATACCACCCGACGTACCATGAGCTTGGGAATGTCCTTCGACTCACTGCCCAATGCACCAGGCGCACCTTGGCTCCAAAGCGGCACCGTTACATCCTCGAACGGCTCGGCCCCAAACACACAGGTACCAAAAACGAAAACCAATACCCCAAATAACAATCCAAGCGAATGCGAACAGTCGACTCGCAAACCTTCTTTCACACTCGGAAATCGCGACGAATTACACATCTTCAATTTGACCTTTACCCTGGAAAATCCTCTAGTAGCTAGCCTGCCCCTCATTGTAACCTATCCCGATGTATTCAATCCTGCATCATCGCTACCCCAACAAAATGATCCACAACCAAAAACCAAGATCAGCAACGAATCAACGAATGCTACAGACACCCATATCCTAACCAATACAATGTCCACGTGGGTTTAGCTTACCGTAATCTAATCTTCATTGCAGCAAACGAACGCACCTGCGATTTTCAAATGAAATACCTACCGAAAATCTATGAGGAATCAGTAATGCAGTCTCTCCAGAACCAATCAGCTTTCTACCGCTGGCTACAAAATCTTGCTGCCCACCTCATGTCGATTCTCGCGTACAGATTCTCCCCATTCTCTAGATCCCTACTCGCGGCCTACCTCCTCGCTACACTGACTTGCACGGGACTTTTAGCCGAAGAACCAACCTCTATCCTCGATCGATTACGCCAATTCGAAAAAACAGACTATCAAGGCAAGTCGTGGACATGGAACTCCATCGAAGGCTCCAAAGCCACCGCAGTCGTTTTCCTAGGTACCCAATGCCCCCTGGCAAAACAGTACACACCTCGCATCGAAACCTTACACAAAAAGTATAAAGCCAACGGAATCAACTTTGTTGCCGTAGATCCCAACGTCCAAGACTCCCTGGCCGACATGGGAGCTCATGCACGAAAGCATCAACTCTCCATCCCCTTCCTCAAAGACCCTGACCAATCTCTCGCTGACCTACTCGGAGCTACCAGAACCCCTGAAATATGCTTGATCGATAAATCAGGTGTCGTCCTGTATCGAGGCCGAATCGATGACCAATTCGGTATCGGATACGCAAAAGAAAAAGCAAACTCATCGGAGCTCATAGACGCTGTCGACTCCCTTCTAGCCGGCCGACCCATCTCGGTATCTATAACCTCTGCACCCGGCTGCCTGATCGGACGCTCCCATCTCAAGAAATCCAAGAACCTCGAGCCCAGCCAAACCGCAATCACGTATTCAGAACATGTCGCACCAATCTTGCAAGCCCGTTGCGTCTCTTGCCACCACGACGGTGATATCGGACCCATGGACCTCTCCTCCTACGAAGACGCCGCCGCTTGGGCCGACATGATCCTAGAAGTCACCCAAAATCGGACTATGCCCCCATGGCATGCCACCCCAGATCACGCCAAGTTTGCAAATGACAGATCGCTCAGCGAACAGGAACTATCAACTCTCGAACAATGGGTCGAACAAGGCGTGCCACAAGGCGATCCCACAAAAGCCCCTAAACCTATCGCTTATTCAAACGGATGGTTGCTACCACAAACCCCAGATCTAGTTGTCCCGATGAGCGACTCAGCATACAGCGTCCCAAGCCAAGGGGTGATCAACTACCAATACTTTCGCGCTGACCTGAAAAACGATAAGGAACTTTGGGTCAAAGGAATGGAAATTGTCCCAGGTGCCCGTGATGTCGTTCACCACGTTCTGGTATTTGTCCGTGCCAAAGGAAGTCGCAAACGGGACCTCGGAGGCGCAAGATCGTTTCTTGCAGGATACGTCCCAGGTACACGAGCAGAACTGATGCCCCCAGGATACGCAAAGCGAATACCCGCTAACAGCGAGCTGATCTTCCAAATCCATTACACCCCCAATGGTACGGCTACCGAAGACCTGAGCAAAATCGGATTCTTGTTCACAGATCCAAACAGCGTTACGCACGAAGTCATCACAACAAGCGCCGTGAATACGGGTTTTCAAATCCCTCCCCGAACCAAAGGACACCCCGTTACCGCAACTCTTCCCGAAAAACTTCCTGAATGTGAACTCCTCTCCTTCAGCCCCCACATGCACGTTCGTGGCCAATCGTTCAAATACACGATCATCTACCCTGGAAAGCACCGGGAAGTAGTACTGGATATCCCCCACTATGATTTCAACTGGCAAACGGAGTACCGACTGGAAACACCCATCCAAGTCCCAGCAGGAACCAGAATTCGATGCGACGCAACATTTGACAATTCGGACGGCAACCTCAACAATCCAGATCCAAAGTCCTGGGTCTCTTGGGGAGATCAGACGTTCGAAGAAATGATGATCGGTTACTTCCACTACGCGGTCAAACGGTAACTGAGATCCAACGCGAGATCTCACTTGCTGCCCCCGCGCACTTAACGGAGGCAGTTCAATGCAATCACCCTACCGCATTCCCAACCTATCAGTCCTCTCTCTCGGATTGTGCTTGTTAATCAATTTTAATGACGCAGTCGCTCAACTGGTCGAACAGAAGAAATCGGCTGACGCCGGTCGCTACGATCGTCCAATGGGCCCCAAAAACCAAAGCCGCAGCGTTGTCGTTGCAAAGAAAGGTATGGCTTGCACGTCTGACCCTCGCGCAACGGCTGCCGCCATCGAAATCCTCCAAAATGGAGGCAACGCCGTCGATGCCGCCATCGCCGCCAATGCCGTCTTAGGTGTCGTTGAACCAATGAGCTGTGGGATCGGTGGAGACCTATACTCCATCGTCTGGGATGCAAACTCTCAATCCTTGACAGGACTCAATGCCTCAGGACGTTCACCGGCCTCTCTAAATCGCCAAGTCTTCGCCGATAAAGAACTCAAGGAGATCCCACTCTACGGCCCTCTCTCATGGAGCGTGCCAGGCTGCGTTGCAGGTTGGTTCGATCTACACGCAAAACATGGGAAACTACCCATGAAACAAATCTTGGCTCGCGCTATCACAATCGCCGAAAATGGCTTCCCCGTCTCCCCAATCATCGCAGGCTATTGGGCAAAAACCGAACAATCGTTCAAGCCTTGGCCCGACTCCCGCGCCACCTTCCTGCTTCAAGGTCAGCGCGCTCCTCGTACCGGTGATATCTTCTCAAATCCACATTTAGCCAAAAGCTATCGAGCGATCGCCGAAGGTGGCGCAGATGCTTTTTATCGCGGAGAAATCGCCAAAAAAATCGTCGCCTTCAGCAATGCCAACGGCGGCTACTTTCAAATCGAAGATTTCCACAACCACAGCAATGAATGGGTCGAACCCATTTCAACAAATTATCGCGGATACGACGTGTGGCAAATCCCACCCAACGGCCAAGGCCTAGCAGTCTTGCAAATGCTAAACGTACTCGAACAACACGACTTAAAAGCATTCGGTTGGGGCTCCCCCGAAACCACTCATCTACTCATCGAAGCAAAAAAACTTGCATACGCAGATAGAGCCCGATTCTATGCAGATATGGCCATGGAAAATGTTCCCGTAAAACAACTTGCCAGCAAAACATACAGCAACCTTCAAAATAAACGCATTTCACTAAACACCGCTTTGACTGATGTCCCAGCTGGTGACCCCAAACTGATCGACGGCGATACCGTATACTTGTGTGTCGTCGATGAGCAACGCAATTGTTGCTCCCTCATCCAAAGCAACTTCCATGGCTTCGGGAGCCAAGTCGTCCCCGGTGATGTCGGCTTCGCCCTGCAAAATCGTGGCAACCTGTTCTCGCTCGATGAACATCACCCAAACCGACTTGAACCCCAAAAACGCCCATTCCATACGATCATCCCCTCTATAGTCACTCGTGACGGTAAACCCGTCTTCGTGTTTGGAGTTATGGGTGGTGACATGCAACCCCAAGGCCAGGTACAAGTCTTAACGAATTGGATCGATTTCGGAATGAATATTCAAATGGCCGGCGATGCTGCCCGGGTTCGACACGAAGGTAGCGCTACGCCTACCGGCACACCCGCTGACCCAAAAGGTGGAGTCGTCCACTTTGAATCCGGACTCCCCGCCTCAACAATCGAAGCCCTCGAACAACGTGGACACGTCGTCCAACCCTCAAAAACTTCGATGGGTGGCTACCAAGGTATTCGAATCGACTGGGAACGAGGAATCCTAGAAGGTGCTACCGAGAGTCGCAACGATGGACTCGCATTAGGCACTGACTACTGATCGCTATGACCTGGTTTCTCAACCTGCTTTATATTCTCCTACTGCTACTATTCTCTCCTTGGATACTCTGGCGGCGAGTTACCCAAGGTCGGTACCGCCATGGCTGGAATTGCAAACTCTTCGGATTGCTACCGCAAATCCCACCGGCTTCGGAAAGCAATACCATCTGGTTTCACGCCGTTAGCGTAGGGGAGTTACAGGTCATCCGCCCTCTCGTTGAACGCGCAGAACGCGAGCTACCCCTCGCAAAAATCTTCGTGACAACTTCCACCGATGCCGGATTTGCTCTGGCATGCAAACTATATAACAACCATACCGTTAGCTATGCACCCATGGATTTTAGCTGGGCAATCTCCAATGCCCTCTCTCGCGTTCAGCCAGACCTGATCATCCTAGCAGAATTGGAACTCTGGCCAAATTGGATCAAACTCGCATCACGCAGAAAAATTCCAATCGCTGTGATCAACGGTCGACTCAGCCAACGCTCTCTCACCGGCTACCTACGTTTGCATAAATTCGTTCGTTCTATCGTCTCGAAAATCACATGGGTCGGTGCCCAAAACAAAACGTATCGCGATCGATTTGTCGATTTAGGAGTTCCGTCTACCCAAGTCGAGATAACGGGGAATATCAAGTTCGATGGTGCAAATTACGATCGTCTCCATCCAGAAGTCATCCGTCGCGAGATCGAACTCGGACTACGCTCCCCACAATCAAACTCGACAACTCCAAACACAGACAATTCCGTCGTTTGGCTATGTGGTAGCACTCAATCTCCTGAAGAACAAATTTGCTTGGATGCCTTCAAGACACTTGCTACCCGCTTCCCTTCTCTGAAATTGATCCTAGTACCACGTCACCCAGAACGCTTCGAAGAAGTCGCACGACTCATTCAGCAAACAGAACTACCTAGCTTGCGCCGTAGCCAGATGGCAGAAGCACCTGCTGATTCAAAATGGCGCATTTTCCTAGCGGATTCCGTTGGAGAACTCCGCTGGTGGTGGGGCCTTGCCCACATTGGATTTGTCGGCGGTTCCTTCGGTTCGCGTGGCGGCCAAAACATGATTGAACCCTGCGCCGTCCACGTAGCAACGTCCTTCGGCCCCAATACCAAAAACTTTGCTGATGTCGTCCAAATACTTCTGGAAGGCAACGGTGCTGTGTCTTTCAATGAACCGAATCAACTGCTGGACTGGACAACCGAAATGATCGAGAACGCATCGGCACGCGAGGACTTAGCAAGCCGCGGACAACTAATTGCCATGTCTCATCGCGGCGCGACCGATCGGACCTGGGAACGCTTAGCGCAACTACTAGCCAAGCCCAACAGCAACTAATCGATCTTGCGCGTTAAGTCGTGGTCCTCCACAATCGCTGAATAGTACGAAGGACGTCGATCCGCCCAGCGGTCAATCACGTGCTCCTTCGGCACCCGTACTAACCGCTTATTGCGAGCTTTGGAACAATCGATCGTGCCCCGAATAATCGCTTCGCTTTCATCAGAAACCTCAGCGATCGGATTCCCACTCGGGTCACACAAGCGACTCTGCCCGATGAAACGAAATCCTCGCTCCGTTCCAACCCGATTGACACTCATGAAGTAAACGTTGTTCTCAAGAGCCCTCGCATTAGGAAGATACTTCGCAAACGTGTCAGCTCCCGGTGGCCAATTTGTAGGAAGCGCTAGCAAGTCAGCTCCGTCTAAGGCCAAACAACGAGAAGACTCCGGAAAGGAACCGTCATAACAAATATGCATTCCAACTTTCATCCCCCCAGCGTCGATCGCCCGGTATGGATCCTTGCCCTGCGTGACAAATCGATCGATTCCTAAATAGGGCAAGTGAATCTTTCGGTACGTGCCAACCACTCCTTGCGGTCCGACCAATACACAGGCATTGTAGATTTCCCCCAGCGAAGTTAATTCCAACAATCCAAAGATGACATGGAGATTCTTCGCTTGGCAAACCTCTGCTATCGCGCCCGTCGCCGGCCCTGGAATCATCTGGGCATGAGGACGCGCCTCCTCTAAACTCTGGTAACAATAACCGCTGAGCATGCACTCCGGGAATACAACAAGATCCGCACCTTGGATCTGCTCGTGCTCAAGCCATTGCAACATGCGCTGCGTGTTGGCTGCCGTGTCCGCAAATGTAACGTTCGTCTGCACCCCACATACAGTTCTCAAAATGGGGGTAGCTGAACTACTACCGGTACTTGTATCACTGGCCATGAATCGAATCGCCGTTAATCAAGAAAACTGGATCCACCAAAAACCGAATCAACCAAATCGACCCGTAATGTAATCTTCGGTCTCGCGTAACCTGGGACGAGTGAAGATAGTCGAAGTCTCCGCCATTTCTACTAATCTTCCAAGATACATAAAGGCGGTATGGTCACTAATGCGAGAAGCCTGCTGCATATTGTGGGTGACGATCAAGATCGAATACTCACCTCGCAATTTGTCGATCAAATCCTCAATTTTACTCGTTGCAATCGGATCCAGAGCAGAACAAGGCTCATCAAGCAATAAAACCTCCGGATCGCTGGCAATCGCTCTGGCAATACACAGACGCTGTTGCTGCCCTCCAGAGAGTCCCAAGCCCGATTCGTTGAGACGGTCCTTCACCTCATCCCACAAAGCCGCTCCACGCAACGAATGCTCACATACTTCCATCAATACCGACTTGTCACGCTCTCCATCAATCCGCAACGGATAAACCACATTTTCAAAAATACTCATGGGAAACGGATTCGGCTTCTGAAAAACCATCCCCATCCGCTTTCGCAACTGAATCACATCCACACCCGGAGCAAAGATCGACTCCTTATTCAGAAGCATATCTCCCTCGGTGCGCACAGAGTCAATCAAATCATTCATTCGATTGACACTGCGGAGCAACGTAGATTTACCGCAACCACTCGGCCCTACTAACGCAGTCACCATCCCCTTCGCTATAGGCATTGAAATACTGTGCAACGCCTGCTTGCGACCATAAAAAAGACTAAACTTCTCTATCGAGAGAACCGCGTCCTTGGCAAGCACTTCTTCGTGGATAACCGATTCAACGTTCTGTCCGTCGGCGATTGCTTTGAGTCTATTCATGGAAAACTTTCTAGAATTGGCTCGATTGGAATCGCTTACGCAATCTAGCTCGTAACCAGATGGCCGTTTGATTGAGCAGGGTCACAATGGTAAGCAAAAGTAACGTCGCAGTGAAAACCATCGGTTTCGCCGCCTCACTATTCTGGCTTTGAAAGCCTAATGAGTAAATCTGAAATCCCAAATGCATAAACGAACGAGACCCATGCAAAAACGGAAATTCTAAATCCAACGGAAGCTCCGTCGCCAAAGGAATCGCCCCCACAAGCATCATCGGGGCTACTTCCCCAGCCCCCCGGGCCATCGCAAGAATAAACCCTGTAATAATTCCAGGCCTAGCATACGGCAACACAATGCGGTGAATCGTCTGCCATTTTCCGGCCCCACAAGCATAACTACCCTCACGCAGAGAATTTGGAACCGCTGCTAAAGCCTCCTCCGTCGCGACGATCACCACAGGTAACGTCAACAATGCAAGCGTACATGCAGCCCAAAGCAGACATCCCTTGCCAAACGTCGGATTGGGTAACTGAGCTTGGTAAAAACCATGAAAGTGCGGAGTACGAACCAATAGAATCACAATTCCAATAAATGTAGCTAGCCACAAAACGGCACTCGCATTCCGTAAATACCGCTGCCGTTTGCTTCCCCGCGCCCCGAGACTCCCCGCAAGCACCGCAACGCTAAAAGCAATGATCCCCACAACCGCCAATATCGCTAACGCCGAAAACCAAGTCGCACTCGGCCAAGGATCAAAACCAGCTTTTGCAGGCCCACCATCGATGTACCCGCCAACCATGTAACAAAAAAACGAAAGTCCAAAAACCCCATACACAATACTCGGAACACCCGCCAAATTGTTGATGCTAATCCGAATAATACTGAGCAACAAACCACGCTTGGCATACTCACGCATGTACAACGCCGCAAGCACTCCGAATGGCATAACCGCAAGTGACATAATCAATGTCATGACCACCGTTCCCCATATTGCTGGGAAAAACCCACCCTCAATTCCTGCCTCTCGAGGTTCCCCTAACAAGAACTCCCACCATCGACTCAGATATACCCCAAAACGCTGAAAAAGATTCATCTGGTTCGGAGCAAAAAAACGGACGATATCCGCAAGCACCACCGCATGCTCCCGTAACGCAAATACCTCCGCTTTTCCATCTTCTGTCTTTCGCATTACCAACCGAATGGGCCGCTGGCTTTCGCGATTTAACTCCCATACAACTTGCCCCTCTCCAATCGCCTCTACCCTAAGCGATGGCCTCTTTGCAGCTTCCCCCTCGGTAGCCCCCCCCTGATCCGTTTCTAGCTGTGGAACAAGACTCTGCAGCGCTGACCAATCCTCAATCTGACCATTGCGCACCTGTTGCCAATCAAAATCTATCGCCCCAAGCGGATCAGTTATCGGTAACTCAAAAGTTACCACCCGCTCTGCTCGCATTCCCTCTAACTTGGCAATCTCTTCATTGATTGAAACCATCTGCGCGTCGGCTTCCAACGATATATCCGCATAACGCTCAATCGACTTCCTAGCCGCATTCGAAAGTTCGCGAGAAGGAACCCAGCCTATTGTGTTCGTCCCAGCTTGCGCAGAGGACTCCGCAGTTACCGCACCCTCCACCCCGCGTTCCTGCATCACTTGGAATTTCGCTCCTACCGCTTCGTCAATGTCGTTTTGCAAATCGACCTTCTCTGACAACTCCACCGTACGAATAGCAAGCCTCGCCTTCGAAATCCGCTGATCGATCTGCTTGAGCCGCTCCTTCTCATGCGCTAACAATTGATCGATTTTCTGTGTCTCACGCAATGCAACTCGAACATCCCACGCAAAACGCTCTCTCGTCGAATCCGTCCATGACAACTGCTTGGGGAAACCATACAAATTCCCCCATTCCCTACGCTCTACCGTCCAAAGATCTACTGGCTTCCAAGCCTCCGTAGATGCAAAGTCAGCCTCGTCTGCATAAAGAAAATGCTGGTTGGAAACGTCGTAATTTCCCGTTCGCAAATACACTTTCTTCGATTCAGATTCTCTTGTAACTCCATAAAGCTCCCCAGTTACCATCGCCCCATCAGGACGCAAGTAGACCAAATAACTTCTCGGCCACAACGTCGAAAGCCCTTGCCAGAGCACTAGCGTAAGCAAAGAGAGAATCATCAAACAAGCGACAGCGAACATGCCACCTGCAAGCCATACCATCGGTTCGCCTTGGGCTGTTACACCCGTCTGCATCGAACGTTTTGCCTTCAGGCGGCTCATAATTGAAACGCTCGCTTTCGAAACCGCATGCGCACCCACTCCGCACAAGAATTAGCGATCAGTGTAAAAATGAAAAGCAGAAGTGCTGCTAAGAACAACGTGTGATAGTGAGTCGAACCTCGTGCCGCTTCCGGTAACTCCGTCGCAAGGGTCGCCGAAAGAGTGCGATAGCCATTAAATGGGTTTACATCCATTAGCGGCGTATTTCCAGCCGCCATCAAAACAACCATCGTTTCACCAATCGCTCGCCCAAAACCTATCATCAACGCACTGAACAAACCACTCATCGCCGTCGGTACAACCACTCGTGTCGTCGTCTGCCAAACCGTTGCACCACATCCCAGCGACGCACTCCTTAAGTGCTGAGGTACCGACTGCAATGCATCATCTGCCAAAGTATAAACAAGCGGAATAATGGCAAACCCAAGAATCCCACCCACCAACAGTGCGTTGCGTTCCTGATAAGGCCCAACAAGCGTACCGCGAGCATCCCACCCCAGACCTTGCAACACCGAGGCAAATATCATCGCAGTTACCAACACCAAGAATGTACCCCCAACAAACAGTACCATCTGCCAGCCAGCCTGACCGTGACACCCAAGCTTCTTGGAACACCACTGAAGCGTCCCCTCAAACGGTCCGGACAACAACCACAATACAACCAATATCGCAGGTACCAACCCCAACATAAACCAACCAGGCCAACTCGATTGCTCCGGTGATGACAACCATTGCTGAATCGATGTTCCAAATACCCAATTCTCCAAAGCACCAGAAACTCTTGACGCCAACATGATCGCAAGGGGTGGAATGAGAAACATCAAAGGCAAACGATAACGTCGTAAAGGAATCGCCCTCGAAATGGGTATCAACATCCAAAAATGCGCCGCCAACACAAATAAAAACAATGTCAATGCCACCGATAACAACACTTGAAAAAGTGAGTCTCGCATGATGGGCGCCAACACGATCGCTCCAATAAAACCAAGCACCACACTCGGGACACTCGCCATCAACTCAATCAAAGGCTTAAAGCGTGAACGCCACGTCGGTGTCAAAAACTCACTGCCAAAAATCGCCGCAAGGATCGCAATCGGTGCCGCGATCAACATCGAATAAAATGTCGCTTTCAACGTCCCGAAAATCAAAGGCATCAAGCCAAACTTGGTCTCACCCTCGACACTCCCGGTACTGCTCTGCCATATGTGCTGCGGCTCTCGGTACCCCTCATACCACAATGGCCTAAAGAACGACGTCCAAGATGCTTCCGGATACTCACTGTCGAGCTTGAGCAATTCCAATCTCTCTGGACCGCATACCAACAACTCTCGACCTGTCTTGGAAAACTGTAGCCGCGAGTCCGGCGAAAGAGAATAATCAGCCAAACGAGCTACCGTTCGCTCGCTCGTCATATGCACCACACTCAATCCACTTGTTGGCCCCGCGACCGCAAGCAATCGCTGTGAGGGTGATGAACTCAATTGATCCACGGGATCAGATCCACACGCGACCCTATGTATGGTTCGTAACTCCTGACCAGATGTCCCCGCTGTAATCGCAACCGCCTCCACCTCGCCATGACGATTTCCAATCACCCATGTCGTTCGCCCCAAAAGTGGCTCCGCAGTCGAAAATTGACTCTTCTCCGCAGTCACTGTCTTGTACTGACCAACCGACACCAAAAGATCTGTCCCCTGCGTCTTCCAACGCTGTATCACTCCTGAGTCATCAATCGACAACAACGTATCTCCCAAACCCGAAATCATCAAACCAGATACCTTCGCCGACGCCTCCGCCGAAACCTCCGCACCAAGAGCCGCACGGCGATACACACTGACCAACTCTTTGGGCTTCGCACCAATCCCTCCCGCTTGACGCTCAAACGTGCCAAATGCCAAATCCCCCGCCGAACTAACCGCAAATACCCCCCTCTGGCTGTCGCTCAACCCCGAATTCTCTGACCGCAACGTCCAATCAATACGCTCGACAGGCCCCTCAAAAACAACAATCGGATCTACGTACCTCGCCTCCGTAAATGACACCGTGCGGATCAAACCACTAGGCATCCGCCGATAAGCGACCTCTTCATGCAATATCCCCCCCCCATCCGCCAACCTTAACCTCTCCAGAAGTTCCGCATCAAGCTCCCCCTCCGCACGAAACGCAACCGTAACCCCACAAAAAACAATCCGAACCGACCCATCTTCAAGACCGAGCAAAACAGAAGATTGCTGCGAATCCACCTTCGCTGCCCGTACTTTCACTACACCAACTCCATCCGATGAATCCAATGCACTGCCCGAAGATGCACCCGGCTGCCACGTCCTTATCTTGCTACCATCCAACAAACTATACACATCGAGCGATTGGTCATCTCGAACTACCCACGCTAACTCCGAATACTCATCGACCCCAAATGCCATTACCGGTCGAACCACTTCCACAGACGGGAAAACAACTGACCGAAGTGGACTCAACTCACTCTTGCGAAACAACGGAATCACGTTCGCGAGCAATACGAACACCACCAAAAGCACAACTAAAATCGTGCCGATTCCACCCACCGTAATCACAGTCTGTGCAATTCGATCCGCAAAACGAACCGCTGCACTCGACTTGTGATTGCGTTTGTAAGCTCTGCCTACTCGCAATGGAATCGGCGATCCCTCAACAATGTTGTCTGTATTTATGATGCTACCAACTTCATTCAGGTACTTGGTCGAAACGACAGATCACACTCAGAACTACGGTTGAATATCAAGCATCTTCAAAGCCTTCGCCGCCGTCGCTGCGTCTAGCGGGAATGAACCCTCCTTCGCAACCAACTCTTGCCCTTCCTTACTGAAAATAAATCGAACGAACTCCCGACGAACAGGATCCAATCTCGTACCCGGCTTGTGATTGATCGCCAAATACAAATATCGAGCCAACGGATAGTCCCCACTGTACGCATTCTCAGCAGTCGGCGCAAAAGCCTTCTCGCCCGGCTTGCTCGAAAGCGATAAAGCCTTAACCGCCGATGTCTTGAACCCCACTCCACTGTATCCAATCGCAAACTTGTTCTCTCCAACCGATTGAATCACCGCTGTCGATCCAGGCTGCTCATTCACTAAATCCCGATAGTCACCATTCCCCAATACCTTCTCCTTGAAAAACCCATAAGTTCCCGACGCTGCATTGCGACCAAACATCGCAATCGCAGACGATTCATACTCACCCCCTAATCCCAACTGCCCCCACTTCTCAATCGGATCCCCACCCAACTTGCGTGTACTAGAGAAAACCGAATCCAACTGCGGAAGACTCGTCTCATTCATCGGATTGTCCCGATGCACATAAACCGCCAATAAATCGATCGCCGTAGGAATCATCGTCGGCTTGTACCCGAACTTCTTCTCAAAGTCCGCGATCTCATTGCTCTTCGCATCGCGACTCATCGGACCAAAACCAGCCGCCCCCTCAATCAACGCCGGCATCGCCTTCGAAGATCCCTGACCCTCCACCTCCGTACGCACCCCCTTGTAGTACGTCTTGAACTTCTCCGTCCACAATAACATCAACGGATTCATCGAATCCGATCCTACACTCTTGATCTGACCCGATACACCCGCAGCCGGCTTGTAGGGCTTGAGCGCCGGGTCCACCGCCAACTGACCAATAGCCCCCCCCGATCCAGTTACCAAAAACATACCCAAGAAAAACAACACCAAAAGCGATGCAACTCGCCCACGTCTCTGTTGCCTAATCATCTGTCGTTCCATTCACTGAAATCCTATTCTCAATGTATGCTATCTTCCGCATACGCAATCGTCCCATAGACTTATGCATGCAATCGTGCACACCCGATGATTTTCCCGCAAGCTACCCTCGCGGAATAGGTTCGCCATGTTAAGAAAACATGAAGAATTCATGAATCAGCGACCGCAAGATTAAACCAACTAATCCAAAACAACCTCCTGAGGCCCACTTTGAAAACAGCGATAACCGTTTCGTTAGTAACAGAATCCCGCGGTGGACCCTTCGTTCTCTGGGATGACTTGGAATCATCCATGATAATCGCCAAAACACTAAAATTCGATGCCGTAGAAGTCTTCGCGCCCGGTCCCGAGTTCTTTCAAAACTCACCCGTAAAGAAAATGGCAAATCATCACGGTCTCGCAATCGCGGCCATCGGAACCGGAGCAGGCTGGGTAAAACATCGCTTATCTATGAGCGACCCCGACCCATCCAAACGCGAAAAAGCCCTCGAGTTCCTCAAGCAAATGCTCTTTTGTGCCGCCGATCTGCATGCCCCAATGATCATCGGCTCGATGCAGGGACGATCCAGCCCAGACGGATCCCTGAAACAAGCCCGCGATTGGCTACGCGAAGGACTCGAACAACTCGATCAACTGGCTGTCTCCTTCGACGCCCATGTACTCTACGAACCCCTAAACCGATACGAAACAGACCTCGCCAACACCCTGGAAACCGGCTGCGCGTTGATCCAAGGCCTCTCACGGACTCGATTGCTCGCAGATTGGTTTCACATGAACATTGAAGAAACCAATCCCGCCAATGCGATCCAATCCGCTCGAAACGCGATCGGACACGTCCATTTCGCAGACAGCAATCGGCGAGCCGTCGGCTTTGGCCATCTTCAAGTCGAACCCCTGATCCATGCCTTGCGAAATATCAACTACCAAGGCTACCTAAGCGCAGAAGTGTTTGCTTGGCCCGATAGCACAAGTGCTGCCAAACAAACCATGGACGCTTACAAAAAATGGGTGAAGAACTGAAGCACTTCCGTTTATTGCTTCTGTATGTCCTTGAACACTTCCTCAAACTTCTTGAGCTTCGGAACAATTACCGCTCGACAGTAACCCTTAGAGGTGTTCAAGTTAAAGTAGTTTTGATGGTACTTTTCGGCAGGATAAAAAACGTCTAAAGGGGTGATCTCCGTGACGATCTTCCCTTCGTAAACCTCCTTGTTGAGCTTCTCCTTATACTCCTCCGCAACCTTCTTCTGCTCCTCGTTCTCATAAAAAATGGCAGACCGATACTGCGTTCCCTCATCATATCCCTGACGATTAAGCGTCGTCGGATCGTGGGTTTTCCAATGCACTTCTAAAAGCTTGGCGAACGAAACGACACTAGGATCGAATTCGACTTGGATCACTTCCGCATGCCCGGTAGTCCCGGTGCAGACTTCTTCATAAGTCGGATTCTTGGTCTTGCCACCCGTGTAACCAGAAACGACCGACTCGACCCCTTTGACACGCTGGAACACTGCTTCCGTACACCAAAAACAACCTCCTCCAAACGTCGCTTTTTCCAATTTCTTCTCCCCTGTTCCCTTCGACTTCGTCTCCCCTTGCGAAACCGGTTTTGCGGTTCCTTGCGCATTGGAATTCTCAGTCACTGACAACCCCATCATGCCAGCGAACCCCAAAAGGACCGCTACAAAACGAAAAACCGAATTAAAACGAGATACACCGTTTCCATACATAGAATCGCTCCTTGGTTGCTTGCCAAGCCCTTGAAGTTTTGGGCGGACCCGGGGAATCGCAGAAGTCAAAATACAAATCGACCCAAGTCATTATAGCGCATCGCCCAGAGGCGGGAAACGCACCAAGGGGCGACATCACAAAATTAGATGCGGCTGACGAGGGATGAGCTAGAAGTTTGTGCACCGCATCAAAGCAACACCCCGCAACGAAGTGGCGGGGATCTCACCCGCTACACATGCTTACCTATTGCATGTATTCCAACTCTGCAGTCAACCGCAAGTCAGGCAGGCCGGATTCGAACCGACATCTCATGCTTCCGGAGCAAGCGGACTTGCCGTCTGTCCCACTACCTGTATGTTGAACTGTTGTTGCAGATATAGAGAAGTACGATCACAGAAGGTTCGCAGCTCAACAAATATTCTACGAACAACCAGAAAGTAGCTCCAAAAACTACTCTCTTCCTCCTGCCTGGATTCGTCAGGTACAATAGAGCGAATCCACAAACCCAATTCCGGTCACTTATACTTTCCACCTAATCAACTACGGAACGCACATGAAGGTACCTTTTGAAAGCGATCCCCGAGCTCCCAAAGCAGAAGTGCGTCGAGAGTTCCTCAAACACCTTGCAACCGCTGCATCTGCCACCCTCGCAATGGGTGCTCCCAAACACCTACTTGCAGAACAAGATTCAGTGACTCATCCGGCGGCCAAAGCAGATGCGATCATCGTCTTGTGGATGGGCGGTGGAATGGGCGCCCCAGATACCTTCGACCCAAAACACTATGAACCATTCGAAGTCGGTAAACCGGTAGCCCAAGTTATCAGCACGTTTCCCTCTATCCCTACCGCAGTAGAAGGCCTTCGTATCAGCCAAGGCCTAGAACAAGTCGCTTCCGTAATGGATCGAGCAACACTGATTCGATCCCATATTCAACCAGACCTGGGAAGCATCCTACACTCTCGCCATCAGTACCATTGGCATACAGGATACGTACCCCCTCAAACCGTCGCTTGTCCGCATCTAGGCGCCTGGGTCGCAAAAGTCCTAGGCCCAAACAATCCAGTCATCCCTCCATTCATCAATATCGGTCAGCGACTCGAAGGTGTCGGTGAACAAGAAGAGCTCAAAGCATTCACTACCGCTGGTTTCTTCGGTAGCGAATTTGGACCGATGAACTTGCCCTTTCCCGAAGAAGCCGCCGTATCGGTACGACCTCCAAAAGGTATGAGTCCCGAACGCTTTCAGAATCGGTACAAGTTCTACCGCAAACTGGCTGACAGCCATCCAGCCCGCGACCAAATGAGCGACTTCCAACGTGATTCTCTCATCCGCTCCATGGAAGGCGCATACCGACTCCTGGAATCAAAAGATAAAGACGCATTTGATATCAGCCTCGAACCTAAAGAAAGCTACACCAAGTACGATACCGGACGCTTCGGTAGAGGTTGCCTGCTGGCCCGCAGGCTTGTCGAAGCCGGCGCACGCTACGTCGAAGTCACCACCGAATATGTACCCTTCTTGCACTGGGATACGCACGCCGATGGTCATACCACATTAGCCCGGATGAAAAAAGAAATCGATCAGCCAATCGCGCAGTTGATCTTGGATCTCGAAGCTCGCGGACTGCTCGACCGCACTCTGGTGGTCTTGGCAAGTGAGTTCAGCAGGGACATGATCATGGAAGGTCAGCCAGGTTCGAATGCCGCTGACCAAGCAGAAAAAGTCGAACGCATGACTGAGATGAAACACTACGGGTTACACAGACATTTCACCGGTGGCTCAAGCGTCGTGCTTTGGGGAGGCGGTACGAAAAAAGGATTTGTCTACGGAAAAACAGCCGACCAGAGACCTTGTATCGCTATCGAAAATCCTATCACCATCACCGACTTGCACGCCACACTCATGACCGCAATCGGGATCAGCCCCAAAACAGTATTCGACGTCGAACGCAGACCCTTTTACATCACCGAAGATGGCAAAGGCCAAGCCCATATGGACCTGTTTGCTTAACCTAAGGACGCTTGGATCATGCTTCTGTCACACTCGTTATCAAAACGCCAACTCTCGGACATCGATCCACAATGGGCGTGGGAATCATGGACGCCATCGAAAGAAGAACCCTGGGACTCCCATCGAGTCCGATTGCTCATGCGCCGTGGAGGATTTGGCGCTGCACCAAAACTGGTCGCTCAACTTGTTGACCAACCGCATGACGCGACGCTCAAGTTTCTCTTCGGAGATAGCCCAATACAACGAGATCAAGACCGCTTCGAAGAAGACTCAACGCAACTTCTTGCGGCGGTTCGTGCCGGCGGTAGCATCCAACGACTTGCCGCTTGGTGGGTGTATCGAATGATCAATACACCAAGCCCCTTAATCGAAAAAATGACTCTGTTCTGGCATGGGCACTTCGCCACCGGCGCAGATAAAGTCATCGATACCGAATTAATGGCACAACAGAATCTTGTTCTTCGCAAATATGCAATCGGAGATTTTCGCAAACTCGTTCACGAAGTCTCAAAAGATCCAGCTATGCTGCTTTATCTCGACTCCGCGTCAAACCGCAAAGCACATCCCAACGAAAACTACGCTCGAGAATTGATGGAACTCTTCTGCCTAGGAGAAGGCAACTATACAGAAAAAGACGTACAAGAACTTGCTAGGTGCTTTACAGGATGGGAAGTGCGTCGTAAAGCGTTTCGATTTAACAGCTATCAACACGACGAAGGACCAAAATCCCTTTTCGGGAACAATGCAATACAGTCAGGTGAGGAAGCGATAGATCAAGTACTCGCACATCGAGCGTTGCCTGCGTTTATAGCTCGCAAGCTCTTTCGCTTTTTTGTTTGTGATGAGCCCGAACCTTCCGCAGAACTGCTCGAACCACTCGCGAAATTATGGAAAGACTCCGGCCATCAAATTGAACCCGTTGTACGACGTATTTTAGCCAGCCGACTGATGCTCAGCGGTTGGAGCGCAGGACGCAAAGTCCGTTCGCCAGTGGAACTAGCAGTCGAATTCATTAGATCCCTCGAGATGACAACCAATCTCGATCGACTCACACAAGGCCTAGGTGGCATCGGTCAGTCTCTCTTCCATCCACCGAACGTAAAAGGTTGGGACGGAGGACGAGCCTGGATCAATTCATCAACCCTCATTGGGAGATCGAATTTGCTCGTTGATCTGGTACAAGATGCAAAGACTCGTTTTGCCGGAAAAGATCTGAATCAATGGGTAAAGCAGCAAGGCATCGCTACGACGCAAGCCTGGGGAAGAGCTCTTGAAGAATCTTTACTAGCTGTCCCCTTGAGCGATAAAGAACGAATCAATTGGGAAAGTTCAACCAACGAAGCTACTGGATGGAAAGAAATGCTCGTGCGACTCTCTCAAAACCCAAAATTGCATTTATCGTAAAGCCCCACAGCAAATACTTAGTTAATGTAATCGTACAGTAATAGAACCGCCCCAAGCCCAATTCTTGAAGCAAACAGTAGATCATGCGACGCAGAAGTTTCACCAAATCGACATTAGGTTCAACATTAGGATTAGCCGTCGGCTCAGCGACTCCTTCAGGTTGGTTGCAAACCGCTTCCGCATTGCTCGCCCAAGACGCAGTAGGGGAAGGGCAGGGGAGGGCAGGGGGCCCTGACGATCGCATCTTAGTAGTGATCCAACTCTCCGGCGGAAACGATGGACTCAATACCGTCGTTCCCTATCGCGACGAAATTTATCGTAAAGCCAGACCAGAACTTGGTATTCCAGCTTCGGATGTGCTGAAACTCAATGACGAACTCGGACTGCATCCGTCAATGCGTTCCATCGAGTCCTTACTGAGTTCGCAGCGGTGGAGCATTGTCCAAGGCGTTGGCTACGAGGCTGCGAATCGCTCACACTTCGAGTCGATGGACATCTGGCATACTTGCAAGACCAAGAAAGAACGCTCCAACTCGGGATGGATCGGTCGTTGGGTCGCAGAACAACCAGCAAGGGATACAACAGATGCCATCGCTGTTCATCTGGGTGCGGAACAATTACCGCTAGCATGCCAAGAGCGGGGCGTACAAGTCCCATCATTGGCTTCCTTAGAACAGATGCGATTACGATCCAAGTCTACGGAGACAATGCAATCCCAGAAGGAGCAACGATCCGCATTCGAACAGCCGCAACAAGAAATGGAATCTAACGAACCTGGATTGCTCGACTTCGTGTCAGCGAGCACACAAGCGGCACTCGAAGTCAGTGAGCGGCTAGAAAAAGTATTAGCGGCACCGGACGCAACAGGGGATTTCCCCGGTAGTTCACTCGGGGAAAAGCTAAGAGCAGTATCGCGTCTGATTCTCGCAGGGGTCCGTACTCGCGTATATTACGTGTCCCTTGATGGGTTCGACACACACGCTAATCAACCCCAAGCCCACGCAGGTTTGCTTCGACAATGGACGGAAGCACTCTCGGCATTCTTGAAAAAGATGCAAGACGCAGGGCAACAAGAGCGAGTATTGGTGGTAACGTTTAGCGAATTTGGAAGACGAGTTGCGGAAAACGCAAGCCAAGGAACAGATCACGGGGCAGCGGCACCCATGTTCATGGCTGGCCCCGTATTTCCCAAAGTACTTCATGGGTTGAATCCGGATTTAAGCAAGCTTGACGACGGAGACTTGCGATATAGTATCGACTTCAGAAGCGTATATGCTGCAGTATTAGAATCATGGCTTGGAACCCCAAGTCACAAAGCCCTTGGTGGGGACTACAGCGATACAGGCAAAGCGCTGAGACTCTTTTCATAAATACCCAAAAGGCCAGTGATTATTGATGGATGAGACAGCAGCAAACGCTTTTGCATTAAAAGCTACAGCGTTTCATGAAGCAGGACATGCTGTCATGGCTTTGATTTTAGGGAGAGCGATTTCCAAAGTCACCGTTTCGCCTGGACAATCTCACCTGGGTGTTCAGCGATTAGGGGCTTGTCATTTGCAAAAAGGAAAAGCGAAATCATCGCAAGATTTCCTTGAAGATGAAGTGATGATCCTGCTGGCTGGAATGGTAGCGGAATCTCAGATTACAGGTCAGTACTGTCAACAAGGCGCTGCGCAGGATTTGCGATTTGTCCGCCGGATGTTGGCGAGTCGCAACGAAGGAGAGAAACAAATTGAACGGCTCGAAAGGCGACTTCTGAACAAAACTGAGCATTACTTGCTAGACCCACAAGCTTGGGAGGCGGTAGAACGTATTGCCGTAGAGTTAATCAACAATCAGACCATTAGCGGACGTACGGCCAAACATTTGTACGAGCAGTCCGTGCGAGACGACCGGTGATGAACAGAGGCAACATTCTCATTGCAGCAAATCCCAAGTCTGGAGCTGTCGACGGGTTACCTCGTGCGGAAAAACTGCGCCAACTGCTTATCCAAGATGGCTGGAGTGTAGAGTACACGACTAGCTTAGATACGGTGCAAAAACGTTCGAAGGAGTTATTGGAGCAAGGAAAGCTCACCTCGGTTGTTGCCGGAGGCGGAGACGGCACGATCTCAGCCATCATCAATCGCGTAGGAACGCAAGTACCGATTACGCTTCTACCGATCGGTTCAGAGAACTTGCTGGCCAAGTTCCTAAAGGTTCCGACCGAACCGGATGCGATTGTGCGGATGCTACGAGATTATAGTGTCAGGAGTTTGGATCTATTCAGAGCGAATGACAAGATGTTCTTGCTGATGGCAAGTGTTGGATTTGATGCCGACGTAGTGAGACGTGTGCATCAATCCAGACGGTCACATATTACGCGATGGGCATATCGCTGGGCGATACTCCAAGCGATGATGACCTATCGTTGGCCGGCGATGCGACTGCGAGCAATTGACGAATTAGGGCAGTGGCAAGACTATGGCAAATGTCACTGGGTGTTTGGCTTTAATGTACCGAAGTATGCGGCCGGCATCTCGATTTTGCCCGATGCTCGGAATGACGATGGGTTGATCGATGTAGGGATGTTTCGAGGGGGGAATCTCTTGCGTGGAGTTTGGAATTATCTGCTTGTTACCTTGGGTCGTCATCGATCGAGTTCCGCCTGGACCGAGTTACGAACGCGGGGGGTTGAAATCACCATGGAGGGGCTACAAGCCGGGGCAGGGCAGGGGGGGGTAAGTTATCAGCTTGATGGAGACTGGGTAGGGAACCTGGTCAGTGCTGGAGGCCGCGAGGGTGGCAGTGCTGGAGGCAGTGAGGGTGGCAGTG
>CAZACJ010000053.1:0-19716 GCA_964483385.1 uncultured Pirellula sp.
GCGGGCTCAAAAACACCCCGCGGCTTGCGCGAAGCGGGCTCAGTAAACCGAATGCGGTGCGGTTATCAATTTGAACCTGCAGCCTATACCGTTACGCTCCCTCGATCTGACTGAGCCGAATCAACGAAATCAATTCGTCAGTACTCATGCGACCCGCGCGATCCGCCCCGTCGAGAACTCCGCTGATCAATTCTCGCTTGTCTTCGTGCAACGCGAGGATTTGTTGCTCGATCGTATCTCTCGCAACCAATCGATAGACTGTCACAGCACGTTGCTGCCCCAAGCGGTGCGCTCGGTCCGTCGCTTGATCTTCTACCGCAGGGTTCCACCAAGGATCCATGTGGATCACGTAGTCAGCCGCAGTTAGATTCAAACCCGTCCCCCCGGCCTTCAAGGAAATCAAGAACAGATCTCCTTCGCCAGCTTGGAATGCATCGACCGCTTCCTGCCTCTTGTTCGCCGGTGTAGCGCCATCGAGATACTGATACCGTATCCCGCGACTGTCGAGAGCTTCGCGGAGCAGAGTCAAGTGTTGCACGAATTGGCTAAAGACCAACGCACGGTGCTCGCCTTCACGCAACTCTTCGACAATCTCCATAAACAAGTCGAGTTTTGCGCTGGACTTGTCCCATCGCTTATCCACCAACTTCGGATGGCAAGCGAGTTGTCGCAGTCGCGTAAGCCAAGCCAGCACGCGAATGCGCATTTGTGCATCGGTATCCCCCGTGCCATTGGCACCGAGCTCATTGAGTGCGGCAAGCCGCGCTGCATCGTATTTCTTCCGTTCGTTCTCAGAAAGCTCTGCCAGCCGAACAACTTCTGTACGCTCTGGTAACTCCGAGAGGACTTCTTTCTTTGTTCTTCGCAAGATAAATGGCTTCACCACTCGCCCGAGCGCTAGAAGCCGCTCTTTATTGTTGTGACGCTCGATCGGCTCCGCAAAGTTCTTACGGAACTTCTCCCATGACCCTAGCAGTCCAGGGCTCACGGTTCGCATCAAACTCCACAATTCACCAAGGTGGTTCTCGAGCGGTGTTCCCGAAAGGGCTAAATGCCAATCTGCCTCGATCTGTCGCACCGCTTGTGCAGTCTTTGTCTGGAAATTCTTGATGAACTGAGCTTCATCGAGTACCAAAGTATTCCATGCCCGTTTGGTAAATCGATCGACGTCGCGCTGCAACAACTGGTAACTTGTAATGATCAAATCCCCAGGACCAGCCGCATCGATCAACGCTTGGCGATCATGCTCGCGATATAACAATGGCCGTAGTGATGGAGCGAATTTCTCGGTCTCCCGCTGCCAGTTCGACCCAACGCTCGTCGGTGCAATAATCAATGCCGCACCATTCTTCGCGCGGTCAATCAATATCCCAAGCGCTTGAACGGTCTTTCCCAGACCCATGTCGTCCGCAAGCACTCCACCAATCCCCCAGTGCGCCAGTCTAGCTAGCCATCCATACCCGGATTGCTGGTACTCACGGAGATCCGCTCGCAACCCTTCAGGTACCTTGGGCTGTAGCTTTCTTGCACTCGCAAGCCGCTTGAGGGCTTCCTTCCACGCCAAGTCGGCATCCACTGAGATATCGCTACCAAGCGCTTCTTCAACAACTGCCGTGCCGGCTCGCGAGATACGGATTTCTCCAGGCTCTCCAATCGATACGTCTTGGATCGCCCCCAATCGTTCCCGCAAGGAATCCGAGATTTGTGCGAATTGCCCATCTCCGATCGGTACAAAACGTCGGCCCTGTCGCAGCGCGGACAAGAGTTCCGCAAGCGGAATTTCCAATCCATTGAGTTGTGCGAAACCATCCAAGCCGAACCAATCGCGGCCAGAGGAAAGTTTGACTTGCATCCGCTGTGGAGTGATCTCCCCGATCACTTGCAACGGCTGGCTCCTAGGCCAACAAACCGTAGGCGCTAAATCTCCAAGATTCTGGATACGCTGCAACAAATCAAGAGCTTCGTCAGGTGTTGGAGCAAGCCAAGTATACGGGGCATCGTATGCCAACACTTGCAGTTGCAAACGCTCCGCAAACTCATCAGCCCGGGATGCCTCTTCCTCCAACGCACGAAGCAATTGAAAACGACCAGCAGGAGTCGCAATTCGCAATCGCTCGGGATCCTGGCCAGGAACCGGTGGCTCTGGAACATTTTCACAAGCCACTCGCAGAGCGACTTGCATTCCTTCTTTACCTCGCGGGGATAAATGCAATTCCACTTTCGGCTCCAACGGTTGCTCTGGACCAGCCAATGACTCCGGTAGCTGAATCTCAAGCCGCTTGGGCTCTGCAACGTAGACGATTAAGTCTGCGAATCGCTCTGCAGCTTCGCGATCAAGCACTGCTTCTCGACGCTCCGCTGCATTCAAGTCGTTGATCAGTCGCAAGATCCGCTGATCCAACGTGCTCATCCATAGAATGTGCCGATCCCGATCCATCCGAAGCAACAGCGATTCCTTGGAGTTGATCGTTCCAAGAAACAACGTCGGATCGTCATGAATCGCATCGATCGCTACGTTAGCTTGAAACACCGCAGGTTTGAATACCTCACCCTGATTCTCCACTCGCACCTCAACCGGGACTTCCCTAATCCGCAGCGGTGTCTGAACAGGATCATCAAGCGTGCAATTCGGATGATCAATCAGCATCCGCAAACACTCGCGGATGACTCGCGGTGTCTGTCCACGATAGGAATCTTCCGCCGACTGCAACAGCAATACAAGCATCTTATCCGATGGATGCGTTAACGCAGCTTCTGGCACAGTGTCGAAATTCTCTCGAATCTGCCTGCCCTTGTTCCAACCACCCCGCTTGCGAGACGACTGTAGAAATGCGTTGATCTGCACTCCGTAATTCGAATAGTTCAATCGCCATTGAAGCCGCTGCAGCCGACGCTCAGGTTCGTCGTCCGAGTCAAAATCCGAAGCCGTCTCTTCAGCCTCAGGTTTGAGGTAGGACAAAGACTCAATCAGCTTGCGGCCCGCTTGGCGACCATCCGTTACACAACTATCCATCCACTCTAGTGCGTCGCTCGCAGAACGCTGACTGAGCTGACGTCGCAAGTAATTCAGAGAATAAACCTGATGCACACAAGGCTTGACCGTCTCCGTGCATGAACAAGTCATCGCGATGTTGCGAATCACACGTGTTGCCGTCACGTCGGCAAGCAAATGCATGCTCTTGGGATCAAGCTCAACTGTGATCCCCGTCGTGAATTGGCCTCGCACCGGTGAGACCCCCTCAAGCTCGAATTGCCAAGCAAGAGAGGCTTCCCCCTTCTTCAATCGAGGCAGATCGTTCGAAGCAAAATATCTCGCCATCAGCAATTGCTGAGGTCGAAACTTCTTCTCTTGCGCCGCGATCGCACTGAGAATGTGGACGATCAAGCCACTCGCTTGTGGCATGTCCAGTTGAGCCAATGTCGCCATGCAGAACGCTTATCTATCGATGAGTATCTCGTGGATTACAAACCGAGTAGTTTGGTCGATTCAGCCAACTTCGCAAGGCGAAATTGGCGATTCCATCCGAAACTCAACTCACATCCACTCTCTACTGCATCAAGCTCTATTGCTAGCGATCAGTGAATGCGATTGCGATATGGAGCTAAAGTTTAAAATGTCCAATAAAGAATACTATTTCTTTGCTTACTCATCCTTGGTTTCTATCGCTGGGTCACTTGACTTTTCCAACGCTTTGTTGTAGCCCTCAAGCCCCCCCACGATGGGTAAATCTAACTCGCTTTGAGCAAGATCAATTTCCAATTCTGTTCCCGGTTCGGGCCAGAGCGTGAAGTCTCGGTCGCTCGAGAAAATCACCAAACCGAGTTGCTCACCCGCCGCAAGAACTTGATCGTCAGGCTGCAACTCAAAGGTCACGTCGCGAAACTCTCCTGGCACCATCGGCTTTTCAGTCCAAATCGATTCCGCGTTCGCAGGATCGGCCCAACCACGAGTGATAATATCATCTGTGATCCGTTCGCTATTGGTCCAAGGTAGTGACACAAGCCAGACCGACAAACAGGCATTGGGGCGATTGCAAGCGACTCGCAACTTGATCTTTGCGACTCCAGACAAATGCAAAGGCGATTGCAGTTTGGGCGTCGCGTATATCAATCGGTGATTGCTCCATTCAGCCTGAATCAGTTGCGGTGCGCTAAATGCAAAGTTATCGATGATCTGCTCAACCTGTTTTGGGGTCGATTCCGGCTCCGAAGCGCTTATAGCCGGTGTCAACTCCCCCGTCTTGCGCCCACTTCCAGAAGCCTTAAACGTGACCGTCTTCGCCTCTGGATTAGGATAATCGGCATAAGTCTCTGGCTTGCTGTTCCGCTTCCCCTCACGCACGATCCAAGCTTTCGGTTGACCCATCACTCCGTTGTCGATCCCATAGAGATAATGCGAAAACCATTGATTGAGCAACTGAACTGGAGGCTGTCCTCCGTGTCCACCTTGATGGTAGTAAATCTGACAAGGCAGCCCCTTCTTTTGCACCGCTTGATAAATGCGGTAACTATGCTCTGGCATCACGTTCCAGTCGTTGAATGCGTGCGCCATGAGCAAAGCCGCTTTCATGCGATCAAGCTGATGAATGTAGTCACGACTCTTCCAAAACTCGTTGTAATCTCCTGTCGTCCGATCGAACTCCTTGAGCATCCCCTCATCCCGAACGTCACAATCGCAAGTCTTGCGATTCGTTTCGTAACCGGAATGAATAAAGTCATACAATACGTCGATGTCTTCTCCCATGTATCCGCCTGGATGTCGCACCAGTCCATTCGAGCGATAGTAATGGTAGTACGAAGTATTCGGTGCAACCGGTACGATGCATTCCAATCCATCGACTCCGGTCGTCGCAGCAGCAAGACACAATGTTCCGTTATACGAAGTCCCAATCATTCCAACTTTGCCAGTACACCAAGTCGCTTCGACACGCTCGTCCCCATCGACGCTCGTGAACCCCTTCGCTCGCCCGTTAAGCCAATCAATCACCGCCTTCGGTGCCAATGATTCGTTCTGACCTCCCACCGTCGGACATCCCTGCGACAAACCCGTGCCCGGAGATGAACTGTGTACAACCGCAAATCCTCTCGGTACCCATTCTGCAAGATGTTCTCCAGAGAGTCGCGGTCGTTTGCTTTGTTGTGGTATCGACGGAGCAACCGCATGCTTTGGCGGGGGACTATTCAAGTTCTGTCGCGGACTCCACATGTAATCCGGCGATGTTGACCCAATCCCGGCATAATAGGGACTCGATTGATAAATCACCGGTACCTTGAGCCCCTCCGTGTCGGTTTGCTTCGGTCGCGTCACACTCACGTGCATGCGATCAAGTTTTCCATCATTGTCCGAGTCGAACTCGGTTTCGACGAACAAGTCATGTTCGATCCAATCGGTCTTGAACTCAGGTACCACCTGTGCAACACCATCCTTGAAGTTAGGCTTGCCCGGAACACTGGCCGGAGTATCCTGTGCCGCCACGTACAACGTTAGTAGCGATACATGAACGGCAGCGAATACAATTTTCAATGTTTGCATGATGAAAAAGACGCACTGGTCTGGATTAGATTAAGGAATTGTTGATGTCGATTTGGAAATAGGAGTCATCGATTGCCCCTCGGCTAACTTACTTAAATCATTTGCGAAAGTGACGTACTTGTTGCGATCTTTGATGTATTCATCATCAAATACCGCTCTGCGTAACTCTTCGCGCTGGTCGATGAACTTGCTGTAGTCGCGAGGATCATCCGGATGGAACACAGGACAAGGCTTATCGTACACGATGGTCGCTCCTTTATTCCCCTCAGTATGGAATCGCGACATCCCGATCACTCTGTCCGCCACAAAGATCGCTTCGTTTAATTCATGTGTAACGATCAAAATCGTATACTGCGGTCGCTTTCCCGCACGCTTCATCTCCAAGTTCTCTTGGTAGAATCGCAACAACATAAACTGCAACTCTTCTCGCATTGATTCATCCAATGCCCCAAACGGTTCGTCGAGCAACACTACCTTAGGTTTCATTACAAAAGCTTGCGCAATCGCAACGCGTTGCTTCATTCCTCCTGACATCTCCGAAGGATACTTGCCACAAGCATGTTCCAATCCCACGCGTTGCAGAAAAGCTCGTGAATCGGCTAAATGCTTTTTGCGAATCTTGCGATAGCGAGGATAAAGGATCGTTCGGTCGAACAACGATGTTTGATCAAGCTTTAAACCAAAGGCTACGTTTTGCTCGGCAGTTAAGAAGTCAAACAACGCATAATGCTGATACACGATCCCTACGTTGCGAGTCGGACCCGTTACCGGTTCACCGTCCGCTAATATCATTCCCTCGGTCGGCGGATGTGTCCCTAAAATGGCTTTCAACAAAGTACTCTTGCCACAACCGCTAGGCCCAACAATTGCAACAATCTGACCCGGCCAGATCTTCATGTTGATCTTGTCGAGAACGGGGTAATCCCCAAACCGATGAGAAACGTCTTTGACTTCCAGTGCGTATTCACTCATGCAGTGCGCTCAATCCGTTGGACGAAGGATTCTTGTTAGTCGGAATATTTGGAATTCGGCGTTTTTGGAATTCAGGGATATCCGGAATTCAGGGGTTTTCGGTTTTCATCTGGGGCGAGGCAGTTCATGTGGGCTCGTCCAAGCCACTAATGACTTGTCGACCGATGCGTTGCCTGACCAAAAAGCCACTTCGCTAATTGTACCACAGCCACCACCAATGCACCTGCAAAGAGACCAAAGAGCAAGTCGAATAGTGGGAAAGCCAACCAAGCCAACACGCCACCGAGCAACGGTACATGGTGAAGCGTCTCGGAAATCGATTCTACGAGATGATGGATCGCTTCGAATTGATGCGCGATTATCCCACCCCCGACGAGAAACATCGCAATCGTACCTGCCACCGCGAGAAATCGGAGCAAATACGGGGCAACCCAAAGAAGCCCGGCACCTAGCCTTCTCAACACCGGATCGAGTCCTGTGTCACCCTTGCGCGCCAACCACCGCAATCCTAGATCGTCTAATTTCACAATGCCGGCAACGAGCCCATATACGCCAATGGTCATCAACATCCCCACCGCAATCAATACACCGACCGTGGTGGAAAAGGTCTGGTCTGCCAAAGTTCCCAACGTGATGACAATAATCTCTGCCGAGAGGATGAAGTCGGTTCGAATCGCCCCGCGAATCTTGTCCCTCTCGACTTTCACTACGTCAACTTCTGGGTCACTGAGAGCTTGCAATTGGGCCGCACGCTTCTCCTCCGCCTCTTCCTTCGCGTGCGGATGAAGCCACGCATGCAGTAGCTTTTCAACCCCCTCGTAACACAAATACAATCCGCCAAGCATCAGCAGAGGCTTGATCAGCCATGAGGCCAAAGCGCTGATTAGCAACGCTGCCGGGATCAGGATCGCTTTGTTGATCGCCGATCCGACCGCCACACGCCACACCACAGGCAGCTCCCGGTCAGCGTTCACGCCCGAGACCTGCTTTGCGTTGAGAGCCAAGTCGTCTCCTAAGACCCCTGCGGTCTTTTTGATCGCGACTTGGCTCATCGTCGAAACGTCGTCGAGAATCGTAGCGATATCATCGAGCAACGTCAGAAGTGTGGCACCCGCCATAACCTTGGCTTAGCCTTTTTTCGCTGCTTCGTATCGCTTGGAAACTTCGTTCCAATTCACAACGTTCCAAAATGCAGCGATGTAGTCTGGACGACGGTTTTGGTACTTGAGGTAGTAAGCATGCTCCCAAACGTCCAGACCAAGCACTGGTGTTCCCTCAATACCAGCGATCGCCTTGCCCATCAACGGATTGTCTTGGTTCGGTGTCGAACCAATTTCCAACTTGCCGTTGTTCACTACGAGCCAAGCCCAACCGGAACCGAATCGAGTTGTTCCAGCCGCAGCAAACTTTTCTTTGAAAGCATCAAAACTACCAAAGGTCGCTTCGATGTCGGCCAACAAAGCACCCGAAGGCTTTCCACCTGCATTCCAGCCAATTACTTGCCAGAAAAATGTATGATTCCAGTGCCCGCCACCATTGTTGCGAACCGCCATACGTTTCTCTTCAGGAATCGCTCCGAGGTTGCCGACGATTTCTTCAATGCTCTTGTCAGCAAAAGGAGTCCCCTCCAGTGCCTTGTTCAAGTTCGTTACATACGCTTGATGGTGCTTGCCATGGTGGATTTCCATCGTTTGCGCATCGATATGGGGTTCCATGGCGTTCGAGGCGTACGGGAGGGGAGCAAGCGTAAATGCCATCGCGAATTCTCCTTGGGGGAAAATAGAAATTCTTCGGAAACAGTCGTTTATACTATACTGTCAGTTGCCTACGGCCAATTGCCTACGGCCAGTCGCTAACAGCGAGAACCTATAGGTTTTCCAGAGAGACTAGTGTAGGCAGCAGCTTAGTTTTCGCCAGTCCCTAGCAACACCCGTCTCTAGAAACTCTCAAATACCATGAAAAACATCGCGATCATTTATTTTTCCGCTGCCGGACACACGCAACAACTCGCTCTGGCGATCGCCGAAGGTGCTCGAACCGTTCCGCAAACCAACGCAGTCCTTCTGAAAATCGAAAACTCGGATTTCCGCGATGGTCGATGGAAAAACGACGAAACCATCGCTAACCTCGATCGCGCCGATGCCATCGTCTTCGGCTCCCCGACCTACATGGGTGGACTCGCCGCCCAATTCAAAGCCTTCATCGATGCATGCGGGGGAATCTGGTACGAACAACGCTGGAAAAATAAACTCGCCGCAGGCTTTACCCACTCCCAAGGCCTCTCCGGGGATAAACTCAACTCACTCCAAGGACTCGCGATCAATGCCATGCAACACGGTATGATCTGGGTCAGCCTCGGTACCCGTCCAGAAGGCTCCAACCAAGAACACCTTAACCGACTCGGTTCCTACATCGGCCTGATGTCCCAAAGCGAAGCCGATCAAGTTAACCTCTTCGATGGAGACCGGCAGACCGCCAAACTCTTCGGACAACGTATCGCCGATGCTACCCACCGCTGGAACCGCACCTAACCTCCCCCTCGTTCAAACCCATCCGTGACCCTGCTCCCAAGCCAATCACGGAAGAGTCAACCGAAATTCCCTACCCCATTCAACAAGCCCTCCCTACAATGCGTTCGACTCGAACCTCTCCGCCAACGTGGTCGTTCAACCCCCACTCCTCCCGGCTCGTACAAGCTGTACTAAGCTTACCAATTGCTCTCGGCATACTCGTTGCCGGCAGGACCTTAGTCTCCGCACAAGACTCAATCCAAACTCCATCAACCATCGGTAACTCAGAGAAAGTCCGATTCAATCGCGATATCCGCCCCATCCTCTCGGACAACTGCTTCTACTGCCACGGACCCGATAACAACAAACGAGAAGCAGGTCTGCGGCTCGACACTCGTAATGGTCTACACGGTTCCGATGGCAAACCCGGTGCGATCTCCCCCGGTCAACCCGAACAAAGTAAATTGGTCGAACGAATCCTCTCGACCAACGCAGAAGAAAAAATGCCTCCACCGGAAAGTGGTAAGCAACTGACCGCCGAGCAAATCGCTCTACTGAAACGATGGATTGCAGAAGGTGGCGAATTCGAAGGTCACTGGGCTTTCCTCCCCCTGCAACGCGATCCCATCTCGCTCCCGACGCCATCGAATTCCGCCACAGCATCAACTACGGATCAACTCGTTACCGAACGAATCGATGCACGCGTGCAAGCAGGCTGGGCCTCTCTCGGTCTACAACCCGCCCCACGCGCTGAGAAAATCACACTCCTACGCCGTCTTTACTTCGATCTCACAGGTCTGCCACCAACCGAATCCGAAGTCGAAGAGTTCCTCTCCGACAACTCACCTGTCGCCTACGAACGCACCGTCGACCGACTGCTTAGCTCTCCCCACTTCGGTGAACGTATGGCCATGTGGTGGATGGACTTGGTCCGCTACGCTGACACCGTCGGTTATCACGGTGACCAAGACATGAGTGTCTCACCATTTCGTGACTATGTTATCCGCTCCTTCAACGAGAATAAACCGTTTGATACGTTCACCACCGAACAACTCGCTGGTGACCTACTGCCAAATCCATCACGCGAACAACTGATCGCCTCCGGTTACAACCGTCTCGGAATGATGAGCGCCGAAGGTGGCGTTCAAGATAAAGAGTACTTGGCCAAATACATGGCAGAGCGCGTCCGAAATGCTACCGGCACTTGGCTCGGTATCACCCTCGGATGCGCCGAGTGCCATGATCACAAGTTCGACCCACTCTCCACAAAAGACTTCTATCGCTTCGGTGCCTTCTTCGCTGACATCAAGGAACGCGGTCTGTATTCCGGTGCAAATGATGATGGCAACTGGGGTCCCTTCGTCAAAGTCCCCAACGCGCAGCAAGAAGCCCAACGAACCGCTCTGCTCGAACAAAAACAATCTACCCAAAACGCAATCGCCGCGAATACCCCCGAACTACTCGCCGATTTCGACGCTTGGCAAAAGAACCACGTTGCATGGACCCTCCTAAAACCCGATTCCCTCGTTTCCCTCGAAGGTGTTTCATTACAAGCTCTGCCAGACGGCTCGTTCCTTGCAAGCGGCGCAAATCCAGCCACCGATACCGTTCTGTTTACAACCAGCAAACTTCCCGCAGCCACCACCGCATTTCGACTCGAAGTCCTCCCCGATGACTCGCTCCCCCGCAAAGGCCCCGGACGCGCAGGCAACGGCAACTTCGTTCTCTCCGAATTTGTCATCCATCAACGCGATGCAAAAGGGCTGACCAAAAAAATATCCCTAGCAAATCCCAGCGCCACCTACGAACAAACCGGCGCTGCTGATAAAAACCCTTACGGTAAATGGGCCGTGGCCGCTGCACTCGATGGCGATGAAAAAGGTCGCAACTGGGGCTGGGCCATCATGGAACGTGTCGGACAAGCCCATGCCGCCATCTTCGAAACCGCCGAAAACCTTGACGTACCCGCAGATGGGTCCATTGTCATCGGGCTCTGGCAAAACCTTGACAACCCTCAACATACCATCGGTCGATTCCGTCTATGGGCAACCAATGCTCCTCGCCCCATTGCAGTCGCTAATAGCTTGCCCGCCGACATAGAAGCCATCGTTACAAAACCCGATGCAAGTCGAACACAAGAAGAAAAAGACAAGCTCCTTAGTCACTTCCGAGCGATTGCACCTCGCCTCGAACCGATGCGGATGCAACTTGCCGAACTCGACAAACAAATCGCTGCCCTCGATAAACAAATAACCTCGACCTTGATCACCGAATCTGTTCCACCACGTATGGTTCGAGTCCTCGCTCGCGGAAACTGGATGGACGAAACCGGAGAAGTCGTACAACCTGCTTTCCCCGCTACCCTCGATGCAATCGTTCGACCCGGCGAACAAGCTGCCCAAAGCGACACTCGCCTGAATCGATTGGATCTCGCAAAGTGGATCATCGATCCGAAAAACCCTCTCCCTTCACGCGTGCTGAGCAATCGATTGTGGAAGCTCCTTTTCGGCTCCGGTTTGTCGACCAAACTCGATGATTTGGGAGCCCAAGGTGAATGGCCAAGCCATCCAGAACTGCTCGATGATCTCGCTGTTTGGATGATCGACTCCGGTTGGGATATCAAACGATGGATGAAAACCGTGCTGATGAGCCAAGCGTATCAACGATCGTCGACCTCATCCCAAGCGATGCGAGAACGCGACCCCTATAACCGTCTATTGGCCAGACAAGCCCGATTTAGACTCGATGCCGAAATGGTGCGAGATAATGCACTGAGCGTGAGCGGTCTACTTGTAAATAAACTCGGTGGTCGTAGCGTAAAACCTTACCAACCCGCAGGCTATTGGGCTTATTTGAACTTCCCCACCCGCGAATGGCAAAATGGGCAAGGCGAAGAACTCTATCGCCGTGGTCTGTACACCCACTGGCAACGTCAATATCTCCATCCAAGCTTGCTCGTGTTCGATGCACCCAACCGCGAAGAATGCACTGCAGATCGCCCTCGATCCAATACCCCTTTGCAATCCTTGGTCTTGCTCAATGACCCTACTTATGTCGAAGCCGCGAGAACCTTTGCCGAACAAATCGCACAGCAAGAGGGTGATGTCGCGAACAAGCTAAACAAAGCGATTCGCCGCACGCTATCGCGCGATGCAGAAGCCAGCGAACTGCGAGTGCTCGAAGATCTCTATCGCTCGCAACTCGAACAATTCAAGCAAACACCTGAGCAAGCCAACGAGTTATTGAAAGTCGGTGCGAGACCCGTCGCCGCGAATATCGATGTTGCCGAACTTGCCGCTTGGACTAGCATCGCCCGCGTCATGCTAAACCTTCATGAAACAATCACACGTTACTAAAACACTGGAACAACCAATGATGAATCAAATCGAAAACGCCATCTACCGACGCGCGTTCTTGCAACGCAGAGGAGTCGGCCTAGGTGCGATGGCACTCGGCTCGATGCTCGCAAAATCCCTGGGAAACAACGGGGTCTTCGCTGCCGATGGCGACCCAACCGCCACCTCTCGCGGACTCCTGCAACCACTGCATCACCCTCCCCGCGCCAAACGAATCATTTGGTTGTACATGGCCGGCGGTATGACCCACTTGGAGACCTTTGACCACAAACCCAAACTGGCTGAAATGCACGGCAAACAAATGCCGGAATCAATCACCAAAGGTCAGCAAATCGCCCAACTCCAAGGTCAAAAACTCAACTGCTTTGCACCACAACATAACTTCAAACCCTGGGGGCAATCAGGCCAAGTCATCTCGGAGATCTGGCCGCAGTTAGCGTCCCGATGTGCAGATGATATGTGCATCGTCCGCTCCTTGCACACCGATGCGATCAACCATGACCCTGCCCACACGTTCATGAACACTGGAACAATGATCAGCGGTCGGCCCGCTATGGGGTCTTGGCTGCTCTATGGACTCGGTTCCGAGTCTGAGAATCTGCCAGGCTTCGTCGTAATGGTCTCAACAGGTAAATACGGACAGCGACAACCGATCGCAGCAAGACAATGGCATTCGGGATTCCTGCCAGGACAATACCAAGGAGTCGAATTCCGAGGTACCGGAGACCCAGTTCTTTACGTTGGAAACCCAAAGGGAGTTTCCAGCAGCCAACAACGACAAGTCGTCGACGCAATCGCTTCTCTCAACGGCTTGGCCAACGCGCGTTTGGATGACCCAGAAATCGCAACCCGAGTCCAACAGTACGAACTTGCGTTCCGAATGCAGACAAGTGTCCCGGAACTGATGGACGTTTCCAAAGAACCAAATCATGTCTTCGATTTGTACGGCACCAAAGGTGGCGACGGCTCGTTCGCTTCCAACTGCCTTCTGGCTCGCCGATTAGCAGAACGCGGTGTGCGCTTTATCCAACTATATCACCGCGATTGGGACCACCACGGGGCAGTAAAAGCCCACTCGGAAGGGACAGCAAAAGAAGTCGACCAAGGTGTCGCAGCGCTGATAACCGATTTGAAACAACGCGATATGCTCAAAGACACCATCATCGTCTTTGGATCAGAGTTCGGTCGCACACCGATGGCGCAAGGAGATGGCCGTGATCACCACCTCGCCGGATTTACCATGTGGTTTGCCGGCGGAGGATTCAAGCCCGGTTTCAGCTATGGAGCTACAGATGAATTCGGATACCACGCGGTTGAAAATCGCGTATCAGTACACGATGTTCACGCAACGCTCTTGCACCAAATGGGGATCGACTACCAACGATTCAGCTATAAGTTCCAAGGACTCGACACACGTTTGACCGGAGTCGAGCCGTGTCGAGTCGTTCATGAACTACTAGCCTGATCCACGCTCAACATGCGATGATATCGCGGCAAGCTTCCGCCAACCGCAATCGAGCCGTATGCAACCGCCGCTTGATCGTTCCGACCGGAGCATTAAAACGCTCGGCCATTTCGATCATGCTGTTGTCGTCGATGTAATACGCGATCAAGGTTTCCCGATCCATCGTGCGCAATTGGGCCAATTGCTGATGCAACTGCCGCTTGGTCTCTTCGCGGACCAACGCGGTTTCCGCATCGGTCTCGCAATCAATCGTCGCTTCCAAGACTTCGTGATCGATCAAGGTCAATCGTCGACGGCGGGTATTGCGATTGATCGCCATCCGCGCGACGATCTGACGCAACCATCCGCTAAACGCTTCGGCATGCGTCAACTGATCCAACTTCCTCCATACTTGGAAGAAAACATCTTGGCGCAATTCTTGCGCTTCGTCCCAGTTCCCTAACCTACGATAGGCCAAGTTCAAGACTTGGGCCTCGTATCGCCGACACAAGGCGTCGAAGGCTTCGCGATCTCCTGCCTTGGCAGCGTTGACCAAGGTCACTAAATCAGCTTGGCTGTCTAAAATGGTATTGCTCATAACTCATGCTCTTGGAATTCAAGCATTGTTGGTGCGGTTGAGCGACTTGTTCGACCGCAAGCCTTATCGCGACGCTGTTCTCTGCGTGGACTCCGAGCGTTGGTTACGGCACCGCAGGCAACGGGAGGTTGCACTGAAGGGTGTCGGTAGCCCAAGTTTCCGAGTCGCCTAGGGAGAGACGAAAACGAAGCGATAGGGACAAATGCTAAGGATTGAGGTGTAGTTGCGATGCTTGGACTGATGGACTCAGGTTGGGCGATCGCGTCTTGAAAACGGATGAACGATTAACGGAACTGGCTTATGCCACCGCGTAGTCTGTCGCTGGGCCTGCTTAGGTTCTGCGAACTCCATTGCGACGGGTCTGAACCATAGGGGTTCGGACTGCATGCCCTGTGGCATGCCGGCAATGGTTTCGCACAAACTGCATGGACCAAGCGTTCAGAACCTGACGCGCCGCTCCAACGAAACATCCATCCCTCAAGCACCTGGAGAAGGTGGAGGCAAAGGTCGCCCGTCACGTTCATGACCAAGGCGATCTCGGATGTTTGCTTGGCAGCAAAACCGTAGAAAAATCGCTTAGCATTCGTCGTGATACGCATGGCGTCCTCCTCCACACCTGTGTGGTGCAGCATGAGATGAAAAAACCGAAAACCAGAAATTGGCTAGCGGTGGTCGAAAAAGTTCGACCGCCAAACATCCTAGCCGATCCCTGTTCAGAAAACAATAAAATCTGTCCGCAAGTGACTAAACACGGTCAACCCCGAGGGTGAAACGCATTTTCGGCATCGCTTACCGACCTTAGACAGTTAGATTTCCAAAAGGTTCGGGGAAATTTCCGCATTCGGAAACTTTTTCCAAACCTCTGCTCCGCCAGCTTTCCGCATCCGGCTCAGAGAACCACCCGGTGCTGGTACTGTCCTCTACTTTCCACTTTCTCCCTTCAACTCTCTGAGAGCCAACGGCTCTCCGCGTCTTTGCTCCTTTGGTGGGATTCAGTCATTGCTTGAGACTGTTTGGAAAGAAGCGGAGTGACAGTACGCGTCGCACCGCGTTCATTAGGCTCTTTTCGGATTCTCTCGAAATCAACGATGAGCTACGCCGCCTCGACGCCGCATTCTCATCACCCCACCCGAGAGGAATACTAAGCTAGTGGCAAGCATCGATGGTTCGGGTACCGGTTCCGGACTCGACAGGTAGTAAGCGCTGTTAGCAATCAAGCGGTCTATGTCCCCATAGGTATTCGGGTACGGATAGGCACCGTAGAAATTCAAATTGATCACTCTGCCAGGAAATCGAGCAGACTCAATCACCATAGGAGTTGGACTGCCTTGTTGAAAAATATCCTGCCAAGCGGAGAGCAACGTGGCACCTGATCGAACTTGCCCCGATTGCACATATTCCGCATTGATCAATTGAACTCCTTGGAAAACAGGATGGCTCGGTACGTAGACATGCGACATGGAACCGACATTTCCACCCCGATAGCCAGCGTTTTCCAATGGATCAAACCCAGAAGTACTCCAACGCCCTGTCGGTCCGATGGAGCTTCCGAAGGACATTAAAATGACATTCCCTCCACCAAGCACATAATCCGTCAAGTGATTCCCCAAAGTCGTCGAATCCTTGATGCTTGACGCCGACCACACCATCACGGTGTTATAGCTACTGAGCTTTTGTAAAGTCGGGGTATCTAAATAGGAATCAAAAACATCCACCGCATCAAAACTATAGCCACCCAGATTCGCGCCGTTCAGAATCCGATCTTTCATGATCAGTAAACGATTTGGGCCAAACAGCGAATTACTTGCGCTGCTTTCAGCACCGACCAGCAAAATCGATCCTCCAAAACAAGGGAGATTTAAAAAACCAAGAAGACCAACAATCGCTAAAACGCGGATTTTGTTCATACAAACTTCCATCCCATAGATAATACAAATGACTGAAAATCCTTGACTCATGGATCTATACGACGGGTATCTACGTGAGAATCGCAATGAGTGTCACGTCATCAAAGATCAGGGACTAGTCGAGACCAGTTGATTCGATGGAGTCGAGCGATTATTCAACTCGGCCCCATTGCTTCCACAAGCGAGAGTCGCTGTCTCTAGTGAGTTCTATCGAGAAAGTGGATCGGTGTTTTCCAAGCCCGCTTCGCGCAAGCTGCACCGAATGCCTGAGCTATCTCTACACCCGTACATAAGCTTGGCTCCCCTTTGCCCACTTGGGCGGGTAAACGAGGGGATGAGGGTGGGAGGAGTACTGTACCACGTTCAGAGTTGCATGTTACTAATCAACCAAAAGTAACATTTCAGGGCTGGATTGATGCAATATTGAATTGCAGTTAACCGCGTACCGACGAACCACCCGGTGCGACACCGTAGCATGGAACTTCGTCCCGCGCCCTTTGCTTGAACGCGTTAACATTTCTCAGCTCGCGATTTCTCAGCTCGCGATTTCTCAGCTCACGGTGGAGGTGATTAGGCGATTGGGCTGCTTGCCGTAATGGCTATTCAGGAAGTGGCTTTCCTTTGGTTTCTGGCAAGAAAAACAAAGCGATCAAGCCAACGAGAAAGAATAAACTCATGTAGGTACACGCATCTCGGAAGGCTTGGACCTTTACATCGAGTGCTGCATCGGCAGGTGCGAGGACCTTTGCGAGTTCCCCTAGAGTAATCGGACCGGTAGCAGCGACGTAACGGCCAACGTTGTAGCAGAAACTCGTTCCAGTACTCCGCAGTCGCAATGGAAAGAGTTCAGGTAAGTAGACTGCAAAGCCTGCGAAGAGGGCGAGCTGGCAGAAGCCCATAAGCCCACTCAGCCAGATCGTCGAGCCACCGTTGAAGGCTCGGAAGAATGCAATGGTCGCGAACATCGCTGCGACAAATCCAATTGCAAAAGCTTTTTTGCGCCCGATGACTTGGCAAAGGTAAGTAAACGCGAGCATCCCTAGGAATGCGCCCGAGTTTTGAATGATCGAGCTCTGGCCTCGCACAGTGGCTTGTTGGGCCAAGATCGCATCGTTGCTGGTGTTTGGATCTTGGGCGAGCATTTGAAGTTTGGTAACACCATTGATCAACTCGGAAGCAAAGAAACCGATACCCCATACACCGATGACGCCGGCGACACAGAGGAGCAGACCACCGATCGCGTTTTTTCGCCATTGGGGATCACCGAGCAATGTACTGTAGGCACCGAACTTCACGCCGGTTTCTCGCCCCTCTTGACGTGCCTTTACCCACTTCTCGGGTTCTTTTAGTCGCAATTGGATGAAGACGCAAAGGAATGCCGGCAGGGCACCGAAGAGGAACATGATTTTCCAACCGTTGCTCGGGTTAATCACGCCAGAGGCACCGAGTTTTCCCACAAGAATACTCATCAGCGCTGCAGAGATGTTGCCGAGGGCCGAGAGGGCCTGTAGCAACCCAAGAGCAGGTGTCCTGGAGCGTTCCGGTAAACTGTCCGCGACAAGTGCAACGGCGAGACCAAAGACACCACCGACTCCCATCCCGGTAATGAACCGGTAGATGAAAAAGTCAACCCAGCCGGTTGAAAATGCGCTCAAACCAGTACAAAGGGAGTACATCAGCACGGTAATTGCCAGCATGCGTGCCCGGCCGATTTGATCACCGATTTTTCCAAAAAAGAGCCCCCCGGTTGCCCAGCCGACCATGAAGACTCCCGTTGCCCAACCGCCGTACTTATTGACGATTGCACTGTCGGTGCCCTCGGGCAAAAGCGCTTTGAGTGCGTCGCCTCGCACGAGTACGAAGACTTGCTGGTCAAGGCAGTCAAAGACCCAAGCCATGGATGCCATTGCAAAAACGAACCAATGGTAGGAAGTCATCCCCTTATACCAAGGTTCGTTGTCTTGAGATTGGTTTTCGTTGGTTTGCATGAGAGGTTCGCAAGCGGTAGCGGGTGGGGGACGACGTCGACAAGTTCGGGATTGTAGATCCTAGAAGTCACGGCTTAAATTCATGAGAATCGAATAACGAGTATAACGAAAAACCCATCGTATTTCCTGACTGGTAGAGTTCTTAGGGCGAAAATCAGGTCAAGTTCTTTCGCCATGAACTCGGAGCGACTTTGACCTTCTGGAGGGTTGGGTCTATGATCATTCCGGTTCTCCCCGGGACAGGACAGATTCGGCTTGCAATTAAGAAATGGTTGCGCAATGTATCCAATGGTTCAATTCGGTCTATGAGCGTGAGATCCTCGAAAGCCCATTTCGTATCTGATTTGCATTTGTTGGCCAACCGTAGTTCTGGGCCTGTCGTGCAGCGTGCAATCGACGCGGCGATCGCTCAGTCGCATACTTTTATCCTCGGTGGAGATATCTTCGACTTTCGTTGGAGTGCTTATCGATCTCATGCGGCTTCGATCGAACAGAGCATGCGTTATTTGGAGGGACTGTTGTCTGTGAATCCCGAATGTCAGTTTCACTACATTTTGGGGAATCACGACGCGTTACCCGGATTCACGCAACGACTCGAGGAGCTTGCGAAAAACAATCCTCGCCTGAAGTGGCATCCGCATTTATTGCGGTTGGGTTCGAGTGTCTTTCTACACGGGGATATCATCGATTCAAAGATTCCCCTTGAAGCGGATTTTCACGAATTGCTAGATGCCCGTCGACTTCGAGGTGAGGAGCGATCGTTGCCTCACCCCTTGCAGCACTCGTTGTATGATGCTGCGGTACAAGCTCGGATTCATCGATTGGTCGCCAATATTGCGAATTCTCATCGCAAGGTTTTGACGCAGGTTGGGGATTATTTGAGCTGGGCGAAACAAGATCGTGCTGCCGGGGTGGAACAGGTGTATTTTGGGCACACACATCGCCCCGTGGACCGATTGGCTTACTCGGGTTTGCAGTTCCACAATCCAGGTGCTGCAATCAAGGGATTGCCATTTCGGATCATACCGGTCGATTTGCCGAAGGGGCTTTCGCCTGAAGTGCTGTCGGGAGCATCGCCCACTACGCAGGATCCGACCGAGTTGAATTAAGGTTTCTTGCGAATGGGTCGACCGGACTTGGGGTCTACATCGATTTCTAAGGCTTCATGCTGATCGACATAAAAAACGAATCCATTGAACATCTCGTCGATGGTTTGTGGACCATATTCAACGGTGGTGTCCGGGTCGGGATTGTAGGGATTGAACTTGGAGTTATCGAAGTGTGCGACAGCTTGGATCACGGTTCCTTTTGGCAATTGTTTCGTCCCTGGAGCCAGTTCGTAGCCGAGCTGCCATTCGAAGTTGTAGTTGGGGATCTGAAGGAGGACTTCGGAGTTGTTTGATGCTGT
>CAZACJ010000053.1:19816-35431 GCA_964483385.1 uncultured Pirellula sp.
TTGTTTGATGCTGTGTTGTTTGATGCATAGAAGGTCATATCGCGACCTCGCACGTGCATGTGGGTAAAGAGGCCTAGAAGATCAGCGTCGTGTTCGAGCGTGTGGTTTGACTCGATGCGGAATGCTGGATCGTTTGGCGGGATCTTCCATCCGCGAGGGTCAAGCACAAAGTGCTTTAACTGTTTTCGAACTTGATTTCTCGGAAATCGCAATCCGACTTGAATCCGGCATTTTTCTTCTTGGCCGGTAGTGGTGTAGTGGATTTGTAGCCCAAGCGCGGATCCGGCGGGGAGTTTGTAGGCAACTCCGTTTTTAAATCGACTCAGATCCATTGGCTGTCCACCGGGAACATAGCCGGTAATAAACGTCTCTTCACTGGCCCCTTTGCTTGTGGCATAAGCCATGTTGCAGTGATGTACAACCGCCGGATTTAGGGGCCGAATTTCAAAAGCTTCTACCCATGTTTCACTGAGGAATAGGTGGGGAAGTACGACATACTTGTAGGGTACAAATCCAGTTGGGGGGATGGTGTGTTGTTCAACCGTGGTGAGAATCAAGTCTGGGGTGCCGATTCTCCACGGGGTTTCTTCGAAGGTCGGTGGAGGTGGTGCGAGCTCTCGATTCCCTTCCGGGCGATCGGATGCACACCATTGCAACAAAATTTGTTTTTCTTCCGCACAGAGCGAACGATCGTTTTGGAATTTCCCATGTGGCTTCGCGGCGTACCAAGGAGGCATCGTTTCATCGCGCACGACTTCTGCGATCATCTCGGCATGTGCACTGGCGTCTTCAAAGCTGATCAATGAAAAAGGTGCTGCCGTTCCAGGGCGATGGCAAGGCGTACAAGCTTGATAGAGGATTGGGACGACGTCTTGATAAAAGGTCCAAGAATTGGATTTGTTTTTAAGAGAGGTCGAAGCATCAGTGATCACACAACCATCTACAGGCGTCTCCGGTACAGTGACTTGTTTTTTATCGAGTACTTCGTTCAGCGCGATCGCCAAATCATCGCGACTGGCTGTTGGCTTCGTTCCCCCTAGCCTGATTTGATCATCAAAGCGACCGCGATAGCAGAGTTCGAAGTCCGAGTTAAGAATTACGAATTCGGGAGTATGAGTTACACCTAACGCTTGTGCAGCTTTTGCGTCGTAGTCTTTGACGAACGCCCAAGGTGCGTCGAAGGAGATCGCTTGGCTCGCCATCGATTTCAAGGTGTCGTTTGGGCCGACATTTACACAGAGGAAAACTACCGATTTATCGCGATATCGAAGGTAGACTTCTCTGAGCTTTGGGATCGTCTTTTTAACGATGGGGCAGTCGGTAGTCGTGAACATCAGTACATACGCGGAATTTGGTCCGAGGTCGCTTAGGGTTCTCGTGACTCCGCGAATGTCTTTGAATTCCAAAGTGGGCGATTTGTCCCCTAGAGGGACGACTTTGGCTTGCGTTGCAGGAGGTGTTTCTAAACCGAAACAGGTTTTCGAGGGATCGCATTGCCAAACCAAAATTGCAACGAGTGAGAACCAAGTTGTCAGAGCGATTGGGTATTTTGGCGAATAAGACTCTTTCGGCGAGAGAGAGCTGGTGTCTCTACTCTCGATGAATGGGTAGACATTGGTAATACACATTGCAATAAATCGCATCGTTTGCAGGGAGGGATGGAGATGTGACAACTCTCAAAGCTCTTCTCACCATCATATCCGACGAAGCGAACTTTAGTTCGCGAGTGGGAAGTAGAAGCTGGTGGTTTTCCGTAGTTCTCTTGGGGGAATTGCATTACAATTTTGACGGGGGCAGTTTGAAGTCTGTTGGGAGACGAGGTTGGAATGTTTACGCAAACGGTCGAGTATGCGCTAAGGGCGGTCGTTTATTTAGCAGCAAATAGTTCAGTGGATCGGCATAACAGCGAATCGATCTCCGAAGGGACCAAAGTACCGAAAGCATATCTTTCGAAGGTGCTCAAGCAGTTGGTGACTCATGGAATCATTGATTCAAATCGGGGCGCGGGTGGAGGTTTCCGCTTGGCAAGACCATCGCAGGATCTGACTGTCCTCGATGTGGTCAATGCCGTCGAGCCGATTCAAAGAATCAAAACTTGTCCCTTGGGGCTTCGTGCGCATGCGAAGCAACTCTGTCCGTTGCATTGCCGGATGGATAGTGCGCTCGAATCGATTGAATTGGAGCTCGGTCGCACAACGATTGCAGAAGTGCTCGCCGACTCGAGTCCCAGCAAGCCTTTGTGTGACTTTCCAGTGCGAAAACCGCGAAATCCCATAGCAGGGTAGGGGCCTTAGCTTACTCGTTGGATACCTCGAAGGTGCGCATCAACGCATTCGGGAAGATGGTCGAGATGGTATCCACCTTCGAGCATCGACACGAGTCTCCCTTCGCAATATTCGGCGGCAAGTTTAGCGATCCACTGACCTGCTTGCTCAAAATGTTCGGATTCTAAACTCAGCCCGCCAACAGGGTCTTGGGCGTGTGCATCGAAACCAGCGCTGAGCAGAATCAGCTGCGGTTTGAGTTGACGCGCAAGCTTTTCTGTACCTTCGTAGAGTTGTTGAAGGAATGATGCAGCGCCGGTATCAGCGGGTACAGGGATGTTTACTTTGGTACCGATGGCATCTCGAGCACCGGTTTCGTCTTTTTTACCCGTGCCTGGGTAGAACGGGTAGCGATGGATCGACACAAACCCCACCGAGGGGTCTTCCCAGAACGAAGCTTGGGTTCCATTTCCATGGTGGATATCCCAGTCGACGATCAAGACACGATCGAGGCCGAGGTGTCGCGCGTGATGGGCTGCGATGGAAATGTTGTTCAAAAGACAGAATCCCATCGGGGCATCTGGTAGGGCGTGGTGGCCTGGTGGTCGAATCGCGCAGAATGCTTTCTTGTCATTTCCTTGGATGACTCGACTAACCGCATCGATCGCTGCGCCTGCTGCGAGGGTTGTCGCATCCCAAGACCCGTTAGAGACCACTGTGTCTGCTTCGATCCGGCCTGCGTTCTCGTCGCTCCAACGTTTGAGTTGTTCGATATACGCTTCGCTATGATTCGACTTGCATTGCTCTGCGGTGGCAGCGAACCAATTCGGAGTGGTGCTGTTTTCGATCCAACCGCTGGTCTTGAGCATGCTGTTGATCTTTGAGATCCGCGCGATGCACTCAGGATGTTGACCTGTATTGTGTTTTTCGAAGATTTCGCTGTGGTAAAGTAGCATCAATGTTTGGGGATGAGTATTGATTTGCAGACGACCGATAGCCGAGAATCTAGCGGCAGGATGTAGTACAATGGAAGTTATTGTACTGCCCTATCTCCCACCTTGCAGGAATCCCACCAATGAAATCGAATACTTTGAAATGTGAATCTTCTCTCGCAAGTTTCGTCAATCCGTCGCGATCGGATGTTGTGAAGGCTAGTCGACGAACAGGGTATGTTGGTGTGGTTGGTGCAGCAGGATCTACGGCGTTTCGTAGGAAAATGGTTGCGTGTTTGATTAGCTGTGGACTTGCGATGGGAGTTGGAGCGGACGCTTCGCGAGGTGCTGAGCCTTTTGCCGAGCCTGAGAGTGTGGCTGCAGTCGATTCCAAGTACAACATCAAGGATCTCGATGGACACTTCCCCTTCGATGTACCCGAAAGCAAGGAGGCTTGGGAGAAGCGAGCCTCTGTATTGCGACAGCAGCTCCTGGTCTCATTGGGCATGTATCCGATGCCGACTATGGCACCACCAAAACCTGTTGTGCATTCCCGTCGGGAGATGGATGGCTATGCAATTGAAAAGGTCTACTTTGAAAGTCTGCCAGGCTTGTTTGTGACGGGAAGTCTCTATACTCCGACAACGCCTTTAACGGAGGGGGCCAAGCGACCTGCAGTGCTCTGCCCACATGGGCACTGGGCGAACGGTCGTTTTTACTACACTTCGGATGCCGAAATGAAGCGAGAGATCGCGACCGGTGCAGAGCGATTTGAGTCGGCAGCACGAAGTCCTTTGCAAGCCCGTTGTGTACAAATGGCACGTATGGGGATTGTCGTGTTTCATTACGACATGCTGGGGAATGCAGACAGCAAGCAGATTTCGGCCGATAGGGTGCATGGCTTTGGAAATCATGGTCCGAATCCTGAAGTCGCGGCGGGCAAATGGCTGCTCTACAGCCCCGTCGCGGAAGGGATGTTGCAGAACATCATGGGCTTGCAAACTTTGAATTCAATACAGTCTCTTGAGTTTTTGCTGCAGCGATCGGATGTCGATCCAAAACGCATCTCGATCACTGGTGCAAGTGGAGGTGGAACTCAGACTTTTATCGCTTCTGCGATCGAACCGCGTTTTGCGGGAGCGTATCCGGTGGTGATGGTCAGCACTTCCATGCAGGGAGGTTGTACTTGTGAAAACGCGGTCGGGCTTCGGGTAGGCACTGGGAACGTGGAGATCGCAGCATTGACGGCTCCGCGTCCGTTGGGTGTCAATGCCGCGAACGACTGGACCAAAGATATGGCCAAAGATGGGTTTCCAGAACTGAAAAAACTGTACGGGCTTTATGGTGTTCCCGATGCTGTGACTTTTCATAACGCGGTACATTTTCCGCACAACTACAACCATGTGACACGGGTGCCGATGTACGGTTTCATGAATCGACTGTTCGGATTGGGGATGGAGGAACCGATTCTGGAGAAGGACTTTCAAGTACTCAAGGATGTGGATATGACGGTCTGGGACGAAGGGCATCCCAAGCCACCTGCGGGGATCGAATTCGAAGCTGATTTGTTGGACCGTTGGGCTCAAGACGTGAAAGCGAAGGTGGATGCTTCAGAAGAAGTACGCAGGGTAGGCTGGCAAACTGTATTGGAACCTGCGAACGCTGTTGCGAAGACACTGCAGGTCACAGAACCGAGTACCGAAAATGGAGTGACAAGCATTCGGGTATTGAATGCAGATGGCCGCAACGTGGGTGTCCTACGCATGAATGCCAATTCTGGAACGCCCGTTGCCTCGTTGCAACTCACTGGGGATGTATCCACATCCGGTGGAGTTGATGCTGGGCTCGGGGTTTTGGCAATCGATGATGCATGGGGAATCAACGTCGGTGCATCCGAGCAATCGTTGGTCAAGAATCCACGACCCGCAGCTTGTTATACGTACGGATACAACCCATCGCTATTCCATCGCCGCTTGGCAGTTGTATTGGCGCTGCTTGATTCCGACGCACTGAAAAGCGGGAGCCAAGCTATACCGAAGGGGGCGGGGGTCTACGAAGCGATCGCGGATGCAGCTGCTGTACTTCGCCCTGGAAAAATTGGGGTCTCCACCCAAGCGGCGGCGTTTGACTTTTCCAAGGTCGTTTCGATCAAAGACGCTGATTTCTTGCCGGGGGCTTTGCGATTCGGAAACGCTTCAGGTCTGCGAGCCACCGCAGTAGCGTTGACGAAATAAGTTCGCAGAGGATAATTCAGCGATGAAACGTTACAAAGCTTTTTTGAAAGAGACTTGGTGGCTCTGGACCATCTTTTCGGTGGTCCTGCTGGGGCTGATCTTGTTCATCCACCCAATTTTCATCGCTGTCGTGCCGATGATCGTGGTAGTCTTCTTCTACTTTGCACTCGTTCGCTACGACGACGATGGGAATTTCATCGGCGCTTAAGCCGCTTTCGGGACGGCCGTCGGCATCGCATTCGAGGGGACTTCCACTCGCTGGAAGACCCCGCCAGGTGTAGTTGATGCGAAGATGGCGGATTGAGCATGACACAAGCGAGGCAACCACTGCCGAATGGCTTGGCCGTTCTCATCGGACTCCCCCCAGTATCCATCGATCAAGATCAAATCACTAGGAAGTACACTGTGCGCGACTCGGGTAACGGCACCTGCTGGTTCACCGGGAATCAACTGCGCCTTTAACCCAAGCTCAGTCAGAAGTCGGTGAGCACCCTTGAGGGACAAATGCCCAGAGGTTTGCGATTCGAACGGATCAATAGCGGTGTAGCGTATTGGCTTGCCGTCCGCTGGACGAGTACACAGTGGAACGACACGCGAAATCCGTTCACCGCTCCCGAGACCTATTTCCAGGATGGATGTCACAGGATGTTCGATCACATGCAAGAAAATGGGGCGTTCGGCTACCGGTTTGGAAAGATGTTGCCAGTAGAGACGTTGCAACCAACTCAAGCGAGCCATGAGAATGCACCTTTTTCGCGTTCGAAAAAAAATACAAATCGGAAGGTGTCTTCCGCGATATCTCCTTCGGCCAAGTTGTCGTGGAGTACTCAAAAAAATTCCGTTTACCGATAGAGTTTGCCAACAGCCAAAACTCCTCAGACTGACAAATTAGGAAAATTTTTCCGGATAAACGTGATAAGCCAAATATGCGGGTTAAGTCTGGACGATAAATCTCCGGCCTGGCTCATCGATGAGGCTTCGTTGGTCTCTAACTCGTGCAAGCAGGATCGCAACGACTCAATGAAACTATGATTGCGCAAGACTTCGGAGCGTTAGCGAAGGGAATGAGTGACCAACGGGAGTTGCGTGTTCGCAGCCGACTGGGGAAATATCGCATTGAACGCAAATTAGGCCAGGGTGGTTTCGCGTCGGTTTATCAAGCGATGGATACGATCGAAGGGGTTCATGTGGCGTTGAAAATGCCTCACGCCTTCAATGTTACCGCCAGCATGTTGGATGCCTTCCAGCGAGAAGCTCGGTTGATCTCCCGATTGGAACATCCGAACATACTCGGCCTCAAAGACGCTAGCTTCATCGAAGGCCGGTTTGTGATCGTAAGCAGGCTTGGGACACAAACGCTTGCCGATCGACTCAAGAAACGAGTTTCAATGGCAACCGCACTTTCGTACGTCGAGCAGCTGATTGAGGCGGTCGCTTATGCACATCGCAACCGGATTGTACATTGCGACATCAAACCAGAAAATTTGATTTTACTCGCCGACGGGCGGCTCGTGTTGACGGACTTTGGAATTGCAAAAGTTGCACAGCGGACGATCATGCGAACCATGGTAGCAAGCGGTTCGGGAACCGTTGGATACATGGCACCGGAGCAAGCCATGGGAAGGCCGAGTGCACGATCGGACGTGTTTGCGATAGGATTGTTGGGTTATCGAATTATGGCTGGTGTTTTGCCGGAATGGCCTTACGTTTGGCCTCCCAAAGGACTCGCGTCGTTACGCAGAAAAGTTCATCCCGATTTGATCGATGTATTGCGAAAAGCGATGGAGTTGCGACCTTCGAATCGCTATCAAGATGCGAATGCAATGTTAAGGGCTTTCTTGCCCGCCAAAAGAAAGACCATCCGAAAATCGCTGAAAGCTTAGACGATTCTCGGATGGTATAGATTTCTCAACTTGTTCGTGCTCGTCTAGCTGGCTCTATCTGGTGTGGCTCCTGCACCGTTGAAATCGCTCGTGCTGTCAGAGAAGAACCAGTCTTGCCCGGCCTCTCCAAGCAGATTGTCGAGGGAGCCAGTTTCCGAAAACACCGTATCGGTAATCGTATCTGCAGCGCGATTTAGGTAGTTCGCCCCGTTCAGTCGCGTTGTTCCTGGCCCGAGGATGTTTGCTGTTCGGGTTGCAAAGTTACGGGTCGAGGTCCACTCCGCTAGGATGGATACCCATGCCGTATCTTGGTCATCATGGGATGTCCAACCGGCAATCATGATGTCGTCACCGGCACCTCCTGTAGCTAAATCAGTACCCAATCCACCAACCAAGATATCCCGGTTCGTACCACCGGTCAGCGTATCGTTTCCACCCATTCCAAGCAGAATCGTTGAGACGGAGCCAGCACCGACGAGGGTGTCGTCTCCATGTCCGCCGCGGATCAAGGCAAAGTTGGTTGTCGAACCAGTGATTGCCGACGCGTTCCCCACGGTGGTTACGTTCATCCGTACAGTGACCGGAGTTACCCAGTCCTTATAGCTCAACGAGTTCTTCGCTGTACCAGTTCCTCCGTTAAGGCTTCCTGATAATGCTCCAGTTGGCAGGACACTTACCGCATCGGCGGCGGTTCCGCCGGTAATATTCTCGATTCCAGAGAAGGAAATGGTCCGTCCTGCTACAGCGACGTTACCCGCGTTCGGAGCTTGAATTTGCCATTCAGTTGAAACATTTGGGCCGGTGATGGTATCGACCAAAGTGCCACCGACGAGCGTCTGAATATTGCTGAAGGTGATTCCACCAACAACGATCTGACCCGCTGTGTTGACCGCCCAAGCGGTTGCTGTGTTAGCACCGAGTACCCGGTTGCTGACCGAAGCATTGCCTACGATTTGTTCGTTACCAAGAGTCTTACCGATGATCCCCGTGACTGCGATGTTAGTGCCGAGTGACACATCGTAAGGAATAACGATCGCGGAAAGATCGACAACATCAACACCTGTGCCTCCGTTAAGCGTACCTGGGATTCGGCCCGCTTCTTCGAAGATGAATTGGTCAACACCAGTACCCCCAGTCAAGTTTTCCATTTCGGTGAAGTTGATGGTTTGACTTGCCACTGTTATCGAACCAGCCTCGGCCCCGGTGATATTCCATGTCGCGGCAAGTTTTGGACCGACGAGCGTATCAGCTCCAGTACCGGCGACAATGGTACCGAATCCACTGTACACAACGTTTGAGACCGATACGGCTCCTGTTGACGTGATCGTCCAAGTCGTCGATGCAGCAGCGCCGACAAGTCTGTTTCCAGGAAGATTACTGCCGATAACCGTCTCAACAGTGGTGAAGCCCCCTAGTACTCCAGTGATCGCATGTGTCGCTGTGTTCGGTATGGAGATCGCCGTCGGAATCAATGACAAGTCCAAAACGTCTGTGCCCGTTCCACCCGTGATGCTTCCGGTAAGGCGACTTGTCGCCGAGAAGGTAAACGTATCGACTGCCGTCCCACCTTTCAGATTCTCGACGGACTGGAATAAGGAACCGTTGATGGTTCCGGTGTCGACTCCGGTGAGCTGCCACGTTGTTGCGTTGTTGGAACTGACTAGATTATCTAATCCACCGTTCCCTTTGAGCGTGCCTGTCCAACCTGAGGTCGCCGAAGTCAATGTAAAGGTATCGACACCCGTACCACCGTTGATGTTTTCTACATCGACGAATTGCCAAGTGCCAATGTTCGCTTGATTCAATCCTGGGATCGTCCAAGCGTTGGTTGCATTTGCTCCAGTGACTTGGTCTGCGTTCGAAGCCGAGCCGACGACACGTTCCACAGCTGCAAGCGATGCTACTTTCGGGAATACATTTGTCACAAGGGAGAAAGTCAACGGTCCTGCAAGCGACGAATAGTCGATGGTGTCCAAACCGAGTCCACCTTGGACGGACCCAGTCATGTCTGCGGTTGCGCCGACGATAACAAAGCTATCGTTGAGAGTACCACCGACGAGATTTTCGAACTGCGAGAGAATCACTGCACCCGAGTTAATGTGCGCGGTGTTTCTTGCCGTGATGCTCCAAACGTTGTCAGTGTTTGGACCGCTAAAGGTATCTGCAGAAGTGGCACTTGAACCGATGAAATCTTCGATCGACAAAATTCCGCCGGTATGAGTCGCTGTGCTTGCAGCCAGATTTACTTGGACTGCGGTTGTTTTCGCTAAGTAACTGACTCGGTCGGTACCGGTCCCACCGGCGAGAATTCCGGTCAACGAGCCCGCAGCAAGAAATTCAAAATTATCATCACCCGTTCCACCCGCCAAAGACTCGACAGCAGTAAAGTTCGTACCATTGAGTTGGCCAGAATTGGCACCTTGGATGCTCCAGAGATTTGCTCCCTCGGACTTTGCAAGTCGATCGGTACCTAAACCGCCATCAAAGACGATATTACCGGAGAGTATTTCCAACGAATCGTCACCAGCGAGTCCCTCTATCAATGTGCTTTCAACACCGATTGCGTTGAGGGGCAGGAGGTTTGGCCAAGCCGTCCCAGATGACCATTGCACGTTTCCTGTGTTCGCCGTGAAGGTATCGTTCCCCGCGGTTCCTTGAATGCGGAATTGGTCATTGCCGAGTCCGCCCAAGAACTCTACGCCGTTGATTCCAAGTGCAAAGGTTCCGATGGAGATACCGTTGAGATCAAGGCTAACGTTCGGTGAAGTCGCCGCTGGGGTTAGAGTAAGTACGTCGGCGGTAACACTGCCGCCAACAAACAGCTTGGTGCCTTGCGTTTCTGCTTGCAAAATACCGAAGTCTCGCGAGACCCATGGGCTATAGGCACCGTCTGGATCCATAACTCGGAAACGACCGGGTTTTGTGCCAGTGGTTGTGTAAGCATGAGCAACATCAATGGATGCTGGGGATTGATAAGTTTCCAGAGCCGTCCCATCGCCCCAGTCTACTTCGAAAGTGAAGTTGCGACCTTGGTTGTCGGATGCATCAGATGGCGTCAGACGAATGCTTCGAGATTGTAGTGTAACGCCTTGGTTTCCATCGAGCGGTCCGGAAACTTCTAGCGTTGGGACCGCGTTTCCGACGGTGACTTCAAAAGCAAACGAGACGCTAGCTCCATCATCATCGGTTGCCGTGACTTGAACGATTGATGTTCCGCGCAGCGTTGGCGCGAATTGTAGCACCAATGCGCCAGCATCGATCGAGGCAGTAACAAGTTCGGGGTTACTGGATGTGGTCGTATAATTCAGCTCAGGGTCTTCGACGTCTTGGAAGCGACCGGCGAGGCTGATCGAGTCAGGGCTTGGGGAATCACCATAGTTCCGATTTCCTACCGGTGCTACTACCTCAGGAACGTCGTTGACCGGATTGATTGTGATAGTAAGCAGATGCGGAGCGCTGGAATCAACACCACTATCTTCTATTCCACCGTTGTCTTTCAGTACAACCGTGACCACGGCTGTTCCAAATACATTTGCCGCTGTCTTGAAAGACAAGGTGCCGGTAGGTGTAATCGAAGGTAGTGCTGCGAAGAGTTCGGGAGAGGAAGTGGTTGTGATGAACTGAACCGTTTGTCCAGCTTCGCTTGCTGGGCCTGGGCTGATTTCTGTCGCCCAAGGAGCGATAGTTTGTGTGCCAGCATCTTCGGCTACAATCACGTCCGTTCCTGGAACAAAACTTGGAGCTTGGTTCGGCGTCGACGAGGAATGGTAATCTCCGAAGTCATCATCGATTTCGTACTCGCCATCCTCGAGCTCATCATAGTGATAGTTGTCACCCGTTACTGGGGTTCCGATCACGACTGGGATCGAGCCGATGACAACGGAAGTACCTGCACGCACGAATTGCAGGTCGAATCGGTGTGGCCGACCATCACCGATGAACTCGATATCAAAGGTCGAAGTCATGCCGGAACCGACGGATGGGATAATCCCTGTGTGGTTGATAATTTGAACACGAGGATCCGAAGATCGAACATCGATGTCCACGGCGACGTTCGTGACCGCATTTTGAATCGCTTGGGTAATTCCATTCGCAACACTCGACGCGAAGCCAGTAGCGATTTGGAAATAGAGTGGATCCCCAGGGGCAATCGCGTTTGCTGTTCCATTCGCAATCGTAATGTCCGATCGATTCACTGCACCGGTTAGCGTAGAAATCGCTTCGAGTTGCTGGCGAGGATCTACTGCCGCATCAGGATTTGTACCCAATCCGATCACAAGAGCTCCCAGTGCATTGAGAGCCGTAATCGTTTCCTGCAAACCAGCTCCCGAATTGAACGGTGTTGTTGCTCGAGAATTTTGTGTCACTTGGGAGATCGGAAGCGTTACTCCACCAGCGCCGACGATCACCGTTTCACCCTTGGGCTGATACGCCACACCGATATCGGTTGCAAGCAAGACGATAGGCAATGCACCATAGCGGAAGCCCGCGCCGCCGATATTCCCAGATGCAGGAAGAACTCCATTTGCAGAGTCAGGTACGAAGGAAGCAAACGAGGGGACGTCGCCGCTCGCACCTGGATTCAACTGCGTGGAGGCTAAGCCAGCCGGCCCGCTATCAAGAACGGAACCGTTGTTGTTTCCGTCGAATCCACGCCCTGTGACCAATTGATACAACGCTTCAATATCGGTCTCCGGACCGTCACCGCCATAGCCAGGAGTCGTTCGGTTCAACGCAGCTTGGATAGATGCAACATAACCGGAGGTCGAAGACGAAACGATCGGTTGGTTGAGAATAAACGGCCGCCCCGTGGCATACTCTGATGCAAAGTTTGCGTATTCCTCAAACCTTCCGACTCCAAAACCGAAGTCTGTGCCCGGCGAGGCGGTTTGGAGCGAAGTCATGATGTCCGGGAATGCACCTCGGACAATTGGGCTATTGCTAACAAAGCTACCGGTGTCGTCAAAGAGCAAGAAAACGTCGACCATGTTAGTCAAGCTGCCGGTATCTGGCAAAGTAATGGACACATTCTGTCGGTGGCTTGCACCGTTCGCAAGCGTCGCAGTAATCGAGCTAGGTGTTACAAGCCCCGATGCGGGATTGCTCGTTCCGGTCGGCCAAATGGTTCCACCAATGGTGTTTGGCGAAGACCGTGAATATCCAGTTCCAGGAACGGATCGCACGATGTAACTACCCGGTTGCATATCGATAAACGTATAGCTTCCATCGCTACCGGTAATGCAGATCGGTTCGGCTTCGTCAAGAACATCGTCGCGATCAAGATCCACATAAACGGTCGCACCGATGATTGGCTCTTCGCCCGCATCGCGTAGAAGATTGCGGTTGCTATCGACATACTTCGTACCGCTGATTTGCGCGGATCGATAAACAGCCGCTGTATTGACGTTGTCTACTCGCTGAGCAGTAGCAAGGGTGACACTGTGCACTAAGCGGTCCGCTGGCGTAGCACTGAGGGTGTCGGGAACAATCATCCGAACCACGTAAGTACCAGCAGCAAGGTGAGTAAATGCATACGTCCCCGCTTCATTTACCGCTGGCGTATAGAACAAGTCGGAAGAAGTTAAAAGAGATGGTTCACCAGCATCAAGCGCGGCATTGTTGTTCAAATCAAGATAAACCGTCGCATTGGCAAGACCTGGTTCACCAGCATCGCGAACTGCATTGTTATTCTTATCCGCAAACACGGTGCCTGTAATACCAGATTCTTGGCGCTGGTACTGGCCAAAAAGTACTCCGGTGAGATTTTGACTACCTCGCAATGTGATCGTTCGGCTGTTGGTCGTCGGAGATGTGGGAGTCCAACCAGTTTGCGGAATAACCCGAATGGTGACCGACCCGGGGCTCACCGAAGTAAACGAGTATCCACCGGTCGAATTCGTAATGCTCTGTGGTTCTCCTGTATCAAAGGAACCGTTGGAGTTCGAGTCGATGTAAACATTCCAGCCTGCCAAGCCTGTGTCACCAGTCTCACGGACCCCGTTCGCGTTTTTGTCATCCCAAACATCACCAGCAATAGATCCAGGTGCAAAAGCCGTTGCGTCAACGTTCGCAAAATCAGGTGCATTCGTTGAAAGACCCGAATTCACAACAACTGAGTGAACGTCGGTAAAGGTCGGTGCGATTTCCCAACCCGTAGGTAGGATCTCCTGAACAAGGTACGTTCCGACTTGTAGGTTACCGAAGAAATAGCGACCATTTGTGCCGGTCGTTGTTGTCGGCTCCCCAGCGTCAAACACGCTGTTTCGATTCAAATCCACAAACACGGTCCAACCTGTCAAGACCGGATCGATAAAGGCCCCGGTTAAAGTGTTGAAATCGCGGATGCCGTTGCGGTTCGTGTCATTCCAAATCAGCCCGCTGATAGAACCAGGAAGCACCGTGAATAGAGAGAAGTCTTTGGTAACCGTTGTGTCGCCACCAAACACAGTGATCGAGTCAATCACGCTGGTCCCCGGTGTGGGATCCCAACGATCGAGTAATTCAACGACGACGTCATAGTTTCCAATAGGAATTGAATTGAAAACAAATTCACCATCGGAGTCGGAATAAACAAAGGTCTCGCCATCGTCGAAAAGTTGGTTCGCGTTGGCGTCAAGGAACACACGGAAGCCAAGCAAACCTGGCTCGGTAAAGTCTCCAGTTACCGCATTGCGGTTGTGGATGGTGTCCAAATTCAGATCGTTAAAAACTACACCTTGGATAGTTCCCAAAGCATCGCTGAAGTTACCGAAATCTTGAACGGTTACTTGAAGCGGTAGGACATCAACACCATAGCTATCGCTGTGTTGACGCGTAGTTTCCCAGCCCACAGGCAAAACTTCGCGAACTTCATAACTGTCAGGATTAAGATCTGCAAATCGATACACACCGCTTTCATTGGTTGTCGTGGAAGGTTCCGTTGCGTCGAGAATGGAATTACCGTTGAGATCCAGATACACGGTCCATCCCGCCAATCCTGGATCAATGAAATCTCCTGTTGCAGGATCAACGTGACGCGTGCCATCGTTCTCCAAATCGCTCCAGACTGTTCCGGTAAGATCGCCACCAGCGAACACAAAGAAATCAGCTCTTGTGGATTTGTTGGTCTGAACGGCAACGTTTCTCTGGGCTGCGGTCGTTGGAATCCAATCAGCCTTCAACTGGAGAACCACGGGATAAGTGCCACCCGCAAGGCCTGTGATTGCGTAATCGCCATCAACGTTGGTGACACTTGTCTTTTCACCGGCATCGAACAGACCATTTCGGTTTGTATCGATGAATACTCTCCACCCTTGCAAGGAATCATCAGGGCCTGTCTTACCGCCAGACCGGTCATTGTCTGCGTACAAGGTCCCAAAGATCTCAGCTGCCAGGAGCGATCGATTTTCGAGCAATTCAATTTGAAGGGAACGACGGAACTTCGACTTGGACAAACGACGTTGGGAGAACTGAGACATGTGGGAATACAGAGTTTCGTTGTATGGAGACGGGAAAGCCGCACAGAGAGAAATGCGGAATGAAAATGACACCCGACAGGACGCTGCGGGGGTGTAGAACTCAAACAAACCGGCGACACTGTAAACCATCGTATACAGTTCTTGAGAATGAGTAAACACCGCAGTAGCTGGACAAATTGCCACTACCAAGCGGGATACACCATGTGCAGTCGTTGAGAAGAAATCAGGGACGGAAGCAGGGTAGGGAGCAACAATAGGAACAAAAAAACCCCACTTGGATAAATCCAAGAGGGGTTTTTAAAAACCGGCAATACCTACTTTCGCACTGGTGGGCACTATCATCGGCTCAGAAAGCTTAACTACTGTGTTCGGAATGGGAACAGGTGATCCTTTCTGATATCGTCACCGGGAGAGAACCAAGTACCCGGTAGGATACTTGGCCCTATGTTGGATTGGTTAATGGCATTGCGTTTGCCCGAGGGCAATCGTGAATAAAGAATCGTGGAGTCGCAAACCGCACTCACGTGCATATGGTTTGAGAGCAAGATACCGATGGTCAAGCGTTCGTCCGTTAGTACTGGTAAGCTGAACACCTTACGGTGCTTACACATCCAGCCTATCAACCTGGTGGTCTACCAGGGGACTTTCGCATACGCTACGAAACCTAGTCTTGAAGAGGGCTTCACGCTTAGATGCTTTCAGCGTTTATCCTTTCCATAGTTAGCTATCCAGCCGTGCCACTAGCGTGACAACTGGGACACCAGAGCTATGTCCAACCAAATCCTCTCGTACTAAGGTTGACCCTTCTCAAGTTTCGTACGCCCACGGTAGATAGGGACCGACCT
>CAZACJ010000054.1:0-26521 GCA_964483385.1 uncultured Pirellula sp.
CCGGCTCAGAAAACCACCCGGTGCTCGCGCATCCCGGCTCAGGAGGGACTCCTAGATGCAATCGATATATCGATTTGACGGTATTGGCCGTATGCCTTGCTGCGATAGCCCAGGGCAAAGCGCAGCGCCGCCCTGGGAAAGATGCTTAATCAATGGCGGTTGGTTTCACGCAAGTACGCCTCCGGCTGACTGCTAAACGAAATCGCCGGTCGTCGCTTCTTTGCGTAAAATGCTAAACGAATTCGGGGCTCGCCATGCATCGGCGAACTACTTCCCTTGCGCACCCTCTTTCCCTTGCTTGCCCAACGCGCGATAGTACGCGCGAATCGCTTCCGAGAATTCTGGGTCCAAAAACTCACGCTTGCCTTCAATGACTTGCTCCGCTCGCTGCTCTCGCAATCGTCCCCACTCAACCCCCTTATCAAGCATCACATTCGGCAAAACTGAATTGCCCACAGGTTGATTCTCTGTCCGACCTGCATCATCTGGTTCGCCACTGCTAGGTTGCCCCTCTCGCTTCTTGGCGTTCTGATTGCGCTGCTTCGCTGCCGCACGATTCGCTAAGCGTTGACTTTGCAACTGCGATGTCACCTGATTAACCGCATCTGCTAACGAACGCTCGACGGCTTCGCGCTGTGCCTGTGTCTGTGAATTTCCTTGCTGGGTATTGCTCTTGCCCTCCGTTTGTTGCCCAGCAGGATTCTCCTGACCAGCTTCCTGGCCACTTGGAGTCTGCGATTTTCCTTCCGTACTGGCCGCTTGCTGCGCATTCGGATCCCCCGAAGGCGACGGCGACTCGGAAGAAGGCATTTCGTTCGCCCCCGGTTGCTCACCGGCAAGGTATTGATCCAACGAATCAAGCATACGCGCCAATTGCTGACCTGACGGCTGCTGTCCTGACGGCTGCTGTCCTGACGGCTGCTGTCCAGACGGCTGCTGACCAGACGGCTGCTGACCAGACGGCTGTTGACCAGACGGCTGTTGACCAGACGGTTGCTGACCAGACGGTTGCTGACCAGACGGCTGTTGACCAGACGGTTGCTGACCAGACGGCTGCTGTCCAGATGGTTGCTGAGCTCTTTGTTCTGGACGTCCTGCGATCTGTCCAAGCTCAGAGGCCTGCTTCATCAAGCTCTCTTTGGCTTGCTGAAGAGCTTGCAACGATCCCTCTGCATTCGGAGCGGATTGAGGTTGTGGATTACCATTGCCTCTGGCTTGTTGCAACTGATCCTGTTGCTGTTGCTTAGCCTGCTTTGTCGCTTGTTCCAATTGGTTCGAAGCGTTTTCAACAGCACCTTTGGCCTGCTCGCTTACTTGTTTCGCTTGCTGCTGAAGCTGCTTACTACCTTCTTGATTGTTCAATCTCTCTTCATGCCGTGCGCTTCGGGAAAGTTGCTCAGTGACCTGATCAACGGTGTTTTCGACGCTATCTTGCGTTGGTTCCGATTGAGCTAGTGCATCTGCTGTCGGGGCACGCTGTGACGGTTGGTTTGCTTGATTCTGAACACTCTCCATCTGATTGCGCAGTTGATCCAGTTGTTCTTTGGCAGCGTTCACTTGCTCGCGTGCTAACGCGGCCATTGGATTCGGTGCATCCAAATTAGCCCGTTGCGCTTGCTCCGTTCGCTGCTCCTGTTGTTTTGCATTTTCGGCAAGGTTTTTTGTACTCTCCGCTAGTTTACTTGCCGAATTGACGCGTTGCTGTGCTTGAAGCACTTCACGGGTCTTCTGGTCAACTTGTGCTTGCAACCCTGCATCCTCAGGTTTCTTTTGAAGTGCCTCCATCACTTTTCCACGTTCACTCGCCCGTTGCTGTAGCTCGCGATTTCGATTTTCGCTCTCCTTCGCAGCTTGCTGCGCCTGTTGCTCGCGTCTTCTAGCAAGATCTTTTGTTTGTCGAACTAGATTGTCTCGCATCAACGACTGCGCAGACTGCGCCTCTGTTAGCTGTGCTTGTCGTTGTTTGTCCTCTTTAAAATTGTTTTGATCGACCAATTGATTGAGTCTCGGCTGCAACTCGTCGATTTGTTGTTGCGCTTTTTGAATGCTTTGTATCAACTGCTCTGACTTATCTTTCAAGGCCTGCTGTGTTTCGCTGCTATTGGCTCCTTTCGCTTGTCGAGCAGCATTCTGGAGCGAATCCGAAATCGCGGAAATATTCTTGCGCAACTCTGGTTGATTGATTCGATTCACTGGTGTCAGCGCCTTATTCAGAAGATTATTGGCAAGCTGCTCCGCATTCTCCGCGATGTTGTTGATTTGCAGTGCTTGCAAGGCTTTCGCGTCGCTTGCCTGTTGATCAGAGTTCTCCAACTGCTGCGAAAGGGCCTCCTCTTTTTTGGCCGCATTTTGAAGTTGTGACGACGCGTCTCGAGCGTTCTCCTGGGAAATCTCCGAGAGCTCTTTCTGCATCGGTTTGTTCTTTCGCAACTCTGCCTCAAGCAGTTTCAGAAGCTCTTCCGGAGAATTCTGAGCTAACGCATTGAGTTGATCCGCCTGTTGGTACTTCTCCAACATCTCTTTTGCCTGTGCAAACGCTTCTTGTGTCGATTCGCTATTTGGATCTTGCTTGAAAGCTTGCTCTTCTGAAGTTTTGTTAGAACTGTTTGGATCGCGATTCGACTCATTGGGTTGCAATCGATTTCGCGAGTTTTCTGCATTCGCCAAATTGCTTGGCTCGGGATTCGCAAGCGATTGCTCCACAAGTTCAAAGTGTTCGGCTATCGTCTGTAAGACTTCCTCGGTCTTCGATTGCTTTTCAATGGCTTGCTCCGCTGCATTTTGAATTTCTTGCGCATCCTGCGATTGCTGCTTCGCTTGCAGAAACTCCTGATTCGCTTGGGTCATCGGCTCTTGTGCTTGGTCAATCATGTCCAACGCTCTGTCGCTATCTTTTGCCGCCTGCAATTGAGCGTTATTCAGCAGATCCTGGCGTGTAGCCATTTCGACCAATGCATCCTGTAACTCTTCAATGCTCCGCTCGACCTCCTCTTGCTGTTGTCGAATCTCTTGAGGTGTGGATTCACTGTTTTTTGTATTCTCCTTGAGCTCTTGGGTTTTCGCGGCAGCTTGTTTCGCAAGCTCTGAAATACTCGGTGCGAATTTCTCCAGTAACTTCCGAGCCTCCTCTATCGTAGGCTGCACTTCTTTGAGCAAATCGTCATATTCGCGCAGAAAGGCGTCCAGATCCGCAGATGCATTCAGCAACGTTTGGTTATTTGCTGAGCGACGATGCTCAAGTTTCTGTCGAACGGCGTTCGAAGTCTGATTCCAACGCAGTGCATTGAATTTGTCCGTTGAAGGGTTTGGGTAACCACCTTCTCTCATCCAGTTGTAGATCAGCTCGATCCGATTAGGGATACTCTCCCACTGCCGTAGATGACTTAACTGCCCTTCTGTAGAACTCCATTCGTAGCGTTCTTGACGTTGCAGTGCATCGAGAATCAGCCGAGCATCTTGTAATTCGTGCGAAGCCTCCAGCACCCGGTAGGCCTTTGCAATCGCCAATAGATCCTCCCTGCTTTGCTTCCATTCCTGCGAACCGGCAGGCATGGCAATCCAATTCTCCATGACTTGAGTCCAAGCCCGGCTGGCTAAGCCCATATCGCTCGGAAACAAAGTATCAAGCGGCTTGCGCCGTTGATGCACATCACGACGATCTAACATTTGATTCGTCGCTGGCAGCGCAGCTTTGGTCAGTTCATCCAATGTGGCAGATCGCAATCTCCCCAAAACTTCGCTATCCAAACTTGTATCGGTATTCCAATCATTCGTGCGACTAAACAATTCCACGCTACGAACCATTGCATTACCAACGCCATGCCCCCGCTGCATCAGTTCCTTGCGAGTCTCCTGAATACTCCACAACAAACCACCTTCGAGATTAAAGGCCCAGTGTTGCCCTTGAAGTTCATTTGCACAGCGTTCAATACGCCTGAGCAAAGCTTCATGAGCCTGCGAGGATCCCTCGGCCTGCGCCAGATCCTTGATCTCTTGGCGAGTCTGATCCAAAAACCGGATGAATTGCTTGGATTGATCTCGCAATTGCTGCGTTAGGTGAGGATCCATCTGCGCCATCAATTGCATCACCCCATCGATGTACTGATCGGCGATCGTCTGAGAGCGGGCCAAAGCGGGGAAATCAAGTTCGTTTCCCTTAAGGCTCTGCGCCCGCTGATGATCGCGTAGCACCATCAGATCTTTTGTCATCGCAGTTAACGTCTCATGTCCCAAAAACTGACGATAGATGTCGCTCAATCGCTGCGAATAACCCTCCGCGTCATCCAACGAAGCCACCGCACGGTCAACTTGCTGCTGAAGCAACTGAGCAAGTTTATCAGGGATCCCATCAGGCTGACCGTTGAGCTTCATCGGCGCCCAAGCGGTCGCGTTTGCTCCCAAGGCAATCGACGTGGCGTGTTCCTTCTCTAACTTCGAAACCGCACGGACCACAAACTCCGTCTCCGTCTGATCGAGGGGACGAGACAAATTCGGAATGATCTGCCCTGCAAGTCCTCGAATCTTTTTCGTAAGCTCGGTCCACTCTTGGGTGAACTGCTTGACTTCGCTCTCAATTGAATCTCGAAGTGCAGAATCAAGCTTGGAGTCTTTCAACTGCAACAGTTTTGGCCTTAAGACTGCACGCTGAGTACGGATCAAATCCGTTAGTTTCTGAAGATCCGGTCCGAGAACAGCTCGATAGTACAATGGTTGATGGCGATTGCGGTCAAAGTCCTCCGAAGCCAAGCTCAATTGTATCGGCAGTGAGTAGCTCAAGTGATCTGCGGTGTCACGAGCAGCTAAACGAACTGAGACCACATCGCCACTTGTCAGCGAACGAGTCAACAAATCCCAAGTCCATTCTGCACTTCCTCGAGTGGGCTCTCTCACTCCGTCCAAACCAACCCAGTTCACTAACGCGCTCGTCGCGGGAGCGAACTTAGGAGAATCCAACTCTAGAGGAATCGACAAGTCAATCGCTTCCCAAGGCTTCCGATTCACAGAAATCTCCTGCCGAATGGTAGTACCCGGTAAATCATCGGATACTGCACCCGCTAATTGAATGAACTCTTGAGGAGATACAATCCAACTTTGATTCGCCATGGGAGTTGATTTCCACAGCGTCTTTTCTCCGACGACCCAAGCGACGTTCGGTGCGTGATCTTCCACACTGTCGATTTCAAAGAATGGGCTAAACGTGTTCTCGATAGGAAGTTCCGCACCGGGAACATCAGCGGATAGTTTCACTTGCGCTTTGAGATCACGATCGATCGGCAAGCGTAACTTCCAACGATTGGACTGCGAATCCTTTTGAAATTCGACGGAGCGTTTCTCACCGCTGTCTAATTCCTCAAGTGCCAACCTTGCGGTTCGTAACGGCATAGAAGGTTCGATTGCCAGCTCCAGCGTAGCTCCTTGTAACGCTCTGACATCCCCACGTTCACTCGTTGATTGCGAAGGTGCAACTTGGGTGTAATCCGGGAATTCGATCCGATGATGAAACGCCAGCACACGGGGCCTTGGAGTCGTATTTAAAACTCGGTAGGGTGAGACGGCATCTCCGGAGACAAAACGGTATTCGATACTTTCCGATTGAACACTGGCGATCGTTGCGAATGTCAGTGGCTCGCGTTGAATCAAACTCATCTCTACACGGTCAGGAGATGCGAAGCGATTACTTTTCTTTGGCCGCATTTCAAGATAAGCGGACTCAGTCGGCTCCCCTAGAATTTCAACTTCGAAGGAAACACTTTGGTTCTCAGGTACGGTGACCCCATCGCGACTAGGGGCCAAGATGTGAATGTTCGATTTCGAGGGACGCTGAATATCAAGAAATGGCAACAACGCACGTCCAAGTCGTTGAGGCATCTGCAATCCTGGAACAGCGCAGAGGCTTAGCAGTAACGCAACCGCTCCGAAAGCAGCAAGCAACGGTCGCCGAATCAAACTCCACGGCAGAATCGACTTGGGGGGTAGTACCTCAAGCTCACCAGCGACCCCTCGCTGGATGGCAACCAAGAACTCCGAGCTAAAGTGCCTTTGGTCCACCGGTGTCTGCTCTAGTTCCACTGCAGAAAGCAAACTCTCATTAAATCGCGGCGTTGCAGACTCGACTTGTTGTGCAAGCTCGACCGGCGACAAGCTCTTCCATAGTCGGTAGAGTCCGAACCAAGCACCTAAAGCGATACTCGCAAGATACATACCGAGACTCAAGACCCAACGGGTCGGGTCATCAATCCATCGCAATGCATCCAACGCGACCAAGATCGAAGCGCAAGCGATTACCGCTAAAACAGCAAAAGCAATCCCCTGCAAAATTAGCAGCATGGACTGTCTTGCACCAAAACGACGAAGCCACCGGTGAATTCCCGCTTGGTGCGATACCGATGGGCCTAACTTTGGGTTCGCTGAATCGAAAGAAGCTGTGGTGGAACTCATTAGACAAACCCCGCACGTTTTCTAAGAAACCATTCGACTGCAAGTAAAGCCATCACAGCAAAAAACCATGGGTAGCTTTGCCATAGAAGCGTTCGCGACTGTTCAATTTTGCCCGTCTGCAAGGCCTGTATTGCATCATTGATGCGATCGGCTTGCGATTCGTCGTAGTATTTCCCGTCCGTAGCCAATGCAAGTTGTTCAAGTAGCCCGCGATTCGAGGCCAACACTTGCATTTCAATATCTTGGGAAGGACGTACGATGAATTCCGTGCTCAGATCCAACGCCTCATTGGGCAAGCCTTGTACTTCAAGATGAACCTGGTATCGGCCTGGTGCAAGTCCCGACACAAGATTCGAAACAACACCTGTCCCCTCCCCTTCAAGACTAAGGGGTAGTGATTCAACAAGAACCCCGTTCTGTTCGATTACTGCGAATGCTTTTGGAGACTCCAACGGCTTTTGTTCTGCGTCTCTCAAACGAGCCCGAATCAAGATCTCTTGATCGGCTCCGTACGAACGATCTCCGGAGTCCAACGCAACATAATCGTTCTCAACCGCGTATGGGGCCTGCATCGTCCACTGTGCGAGTTGGTTCCAGAATCGTTGATGATACAGATCAGCAACGTTGTAACGCCATCTCCAAGACTCATCGTGGCCGACGTAAACCACGCGCCCCTGCCCTGTCCTTCTAGATACAACGATCGGATAGAGCTTGTCCTCTAGTTTCCCACTGACCATGACTTCTGAACCAGCAGAAGGTGTTACGCGTCTGGCTAATCGCGGTGCTGGAAACGCTTCCCATAACTGGCGATTGCTTGCTGGGTCTTGTTCAAAAGCAAACGCGCGCTGCTCGATACCTGCATCCTCCAGAGAGATTGACGCAACAGAAATCGGCGCGGTCTCCTCGGAATATTCAACCGGCAACCAATCCACATCATCTTTCTTCATCGCTTCGTTCGGCGGATCTCTTGCAGAATCGATCAAGATCAATCCGCCACCAAGATCCGACACGTAGTCCGATAACCATCGCAACTGAGACTCATTCCAAGTCGTAAAGCTATCGACCGTCACTACAATCAAATCAAGTCCGACCAACTGATCGCGAGATTGAGGGAATGGTTGCTTGGCAAACTCTTCCGGACCGAGTATGGCTTGCAAATCCCAAGCGACATCGCGTTGGAACGCATTTTTGATATACCGTAGTTCCCAACGGCCTCGAGGATCGAGAACCAAGACGCGGTTCTTTCGCAAGACGCCCCAAAGAGATGTTTCTAATTCGTCGTTCTCCAGGGAGGCATCCGCGCGTTGTCGCTTGGCGACGAACTTCAGATCGATAGGAACCGCTTTTGCTCGAGACTGCAGAGTTCGATTCGCCAGTAGCTTTTCTCCAGGGACTCGATACTCAATCGTTCGCTGCGAAGCGCCATCGGACTCCAGATCGCGACTCCACACGACCTGCCCATCATGCTGAATTTCAACTCGATAAGTTTCCCCAGCGGGTAGCTGTTGTTTCAGCGTAACAGTCCCTTGAAATGCATCGGTCTCAAACAAGGTCTTGCTATGATCGACCGCAAGCACTCCGAGATCCTCCGGCTCGGATTCTCTGCCATATCCGATCGCAAATACTGGAATCCCAGATTGCTTAAATCGCTCCGCAACCGCTGCCGGTGCTTCTCCCGCATTGCTCTGGCCATCTGAGAGGACTACGACAGCGGCATACGGTTTTACCGAACGAGCGTCAGTCGCAGTTAACTTGCTCTCTTGATTCTCGGACCCATCATTGGTGTTGTTGCCATCCGTAGTACCAACGGCACTTCGCAACATGCCTGACAGAGCATCTCCGATTGCGGTCTCAGCCCCGTCGGCAAATTCCGGTCCGACCGATCGGGTTACTTTCTCTCGCCCTTGTAGCATCGAGTCCCAAAGACTCGAAGGATCACTCGCCGTCGACGTCGTATCGTTTCGTCCGTGATCGAATGCGAACAACCGCAAGTGAAAACGTTTACGTTGTTGATCAAGCCAACCGAGTTCTTGCTCAGAACGGCTCTCCAACCACTGTTTTGCACGCGCTACACGTGACAGCGCTTCGGATGTCTCCGACTCTTTCAATTCCATACTCGCCGAAGTGTCGAGCAACACTGCGATACGACTGAGTTCACCCGATACCCATTCGCGTACCCAAGCAGGACCGCACAACATTCCGAGAATCAAGCCAAACGCCAAAGCGCGCAAGGTAGGCAGAAGCCACCGATACGGGTTTCGAGCATATTGAGATTCCCGATAGTAGTACCACCAAACACCGGCCATGCCGACCAACATCAGTGGCAGCACCAATGCAACTGGAATCAAACCTTGAAACTGCAATGCGTTCACGCGACACCTCGCGAAGACTGACGAGGATTGAGTTTCTGCTGCAGAACCATTTCCGCAAGAAATAACACAAGCAAACCAAGCCAGAACCAAGTCCAAATCTCTTTACCTGCAGCGTTTGAATTTTCTTGCGAGATCCACTTCGCGGCATCCTGATAAAGTTTGGTCTGTGCACCGCTGGCAAATTGTTCCAATTCCTCTGTTGAGAGCAAAGGCCTCGAGAGTTCAACCCTGCGATCTTTGGTTGGAATCGCAACCCCCTTGCTCCATCGTCGATCACCTAACGCAGCGTTTGCTACACCCTCTAATCGACTGACTCCTAAGTCAATTGTTACGGAGTCCTCACCTAATTTGGAATCGATAGATTCAACTCGCAACGAGACCTCACGCGTCGTGGCATCGGGCCATTGCACCGAAACACTAGACAGCGAGTGCCCAGCCTGCGGAGATGCTTGCGCATTCACCGCATTCTTGTCGTCTCCTTCCGCAAACACCTTGCGCTGTTCGACCCAAGGTTCACCAGGAGCGATCTCACTCCACCCTGGCGGCCAATAAATGGACGTGCTCGCGATCTTCTGAATCAAGGGGAGATATACGGGGAGTGCGGGTAAGTTACTATCATCATCGTCGCCGCTTGCCATCATCCAATACACGCGTCCCTGCCCGATCGTTGCACGAGCGAGATAAGGGAGGTTATCGCTGAATTTTGCCACGACGGTTACTTGAGACTCTTCAATCTCTAGTTCATTACGAGCGGAAAAACGGGCAGAACGCAACGCGTCGATCGATGCCCTTGAGAGTTCGAACGGAGCATCTGAAGTGAGATTCACCTCCCCCTCCCAGAGCGCCCGAGGCGATAGCTTTCCTACACGGATTCCTCCTTGTGCAACCCCTTCCCAAGTATTGACTTTATCAGCTTGAACTTTATCCCCAAGGCACAAGAGCAACCCACCACCTTGTTCGACAAATGTTCGCAACCATTTTCGTTCGTCGGGAGACAAATCCGAAACGTTACAACAAATCACCGCTTCGCAGCTCTTCAACGATTCGGCGTTCCAGCCACCTGGCGTTACGACTCGCGTTGTGAACAAATCGCCCGCCTCGCCACGCAACAACGAAAACGGCGTAAGTGCTAACCGAATGAAGTCGGATTCACTTTGCATCGCCTCTTGTTTGCGATCCCCATCGACGATCAAAACACTTACCGGCTCACGAACACGAATCACTTTCGTCAACGAATGATCCTGGGGAGTATTGTCCTTCCAATCCGCAAATATCTTGAGCACTTTATCCCCTTTAGAAGCAGGAGACCAAGCAAACCGGACCGACGAAGTTGCATTAGGGGCGATCGACACAGATTGGCGCTCGATCTCTTCAAGCCCTTCCATAAAGACCACCGGCACAACCGCCGTCGCATCGGAGTGGTTTTGCAACGTCGCCGTCAAAGACATTTTGCCGTTGGGAACCACATGGGAAGGCAAACTTTCCATCGACACCATCGAAATATCAGCTGCCTTGGCATCCGATCCATCCCCCTGTCCCAGCTCGCCAACTTGAAACAACGACCATTGGATTGGAACGGTGCGACTAGCAAAAGTTCCCGCCAACTCCTTCGCTAGGTCTTGAGTATTCGCATTCCACTGGCTTGATTGAAAATCACTGATTACCAAAAGATGCCGTTTCGAATTGGTTCCTTGATCAAGCCACCTAGTTGCAACGCTGAAAGCGTCCGAGAGATCCATCGTGGCAGCGATTTCTTCTTTCTGCGACTGGTTGCTAATGCGCTCTGCGAAAGCCATTTTCAAAAGCGATGAAGGTTGATGCTCTCCCTCCATTTGAGCTGGCTTGCCTGCCCAAATCCAAGCTACCTCGCTACCTGCAGGTAGTTCCCCCAACACTTTCTTCGCATGTGAGACCGCTTGCTGCAACCGCGATGACTCATTCCCCGGCCTATCCCCCGATGTCGACAAGGTATGCATCGAGAGGGAGTCATCGATCAAAATGGCTAAACTCATCGGACTCGCATCGCCTGAGTCTTTCCAAGCTTGCAGCAGCGGCCTCGCCATCGCCAAAGCGAGCAAAACAGGGATCAAACATCGGATCAGTAGCAACAAGAGTTGCTTCCACTGTATCTTCCGCGAGTTAACCTTCACGGACGTTTCAAGAAACTGCATTGCCCCCCAGTCAATCGTCAAATACTTGCTGCGATTGAGCAAATGAATAATCAGGGGAACCGTAAAAGCCGTAGCACCAAAGGCAAGCAGCGCATTTAGAAATGTCATACTTGACCTCGATGCGCAAGGTATGTCGCTAAAACGGAACTAAAGGACTCCGATGTTCGAACTGGAATCCAGTCGATACGATTCTGGCGACACCCAACCTGGATTGCATCTTGATGCTGTTTTAGATTGCTCAAGTAATTACTGCGAATAGATAACGGATCGACCAACTGCTGCTCGTCTTTGACTTCTAACGAACGAAACATCGTTCTATTTTGAAATGGAAAATCCAATTCATCGTCATCGAGTATCTGGAAAAACACGATCTCCTGATGATTCGCTCGAAGCATCGATAAACTTTTCATCAAGGTATCTAACTTCCCAAACCCATCACTGAGCAAAAACAACATCCCGCGTTTGCGACATACGCTTAGCAATTGATGTAGCACCGCTCCAAGATCAGTCTCACCTTGGCATTTCGAAGCAGCCAGAGACTCAAGAATCAAGCGCAGATGATTCGGTCGCGATTTCGGTGGTATCGTTCCTCGCACCGCAGTATCAAAAGTCGTTAATCCGATCGAATCCTGCTGTGACACCAACAAGTAAGCCAGACAGGATGCTAATCGGATTGCATAGTCATGTTTGGTCAGCTGTCGCGATCGCGTCCCGCTGTAATTCATCGATCCACTTTGATCGACCGCAAGCGTCGCGCGTACATTGGTCTCGTCTTCATACTGCCGAATGTACAATCGATCGGTCTTGCCAAATAACTTCCAATCAATGGCCCGAATCTCGTCCCCATGGACGTAAGGCCTGTGCTCCTTGAAATCGATACTAGCACCGATATGCCGCGATCGGTGGATACCACCAGTGACACCCTCAACAACATCCTTAGCCAGGAGTTGCAATGCAGAGACTTTTGCGATATCCGTCGGCCTTAACCAACGAAACAGTGGATTTGTGCTCACAATGATTCTGAGGTCGATTCTTGCGTCGTAGGAGGTGGGATGCGCGTCCGATAGACGATCGTGGGTAGAGGCCCCCAAACGAGCGCTCGCACGTGCAATGGGATCGGTGGGAAAACTGACCATCGCAGGCCTGTGTATAATACCATCCACCGCAGGTGCATTCGAGCAAATCTCCCGCCCCTAAACACCGTTTTTCCCAGCCTAATTCCTTACCGAACCAAGCTGTATCGCTTCCGCTAATAGCCTGTTCTGCAGTTGCTTCCCTATCTCCCTCCCGAATCGTCCAACCCGGATACCCAATCCTGGCTTCGCAAATCCAACCGATAGACCAATTGGTTGTAATCGTATCGGGGGGTTGGGTTCAGATTCCCCGAAAAAGTATGCGAATAAGTCCCTTCAAAGAAGATAACGTTGCCCCGCTCCTGAAAGAACTCCGAATGCAACTTCGGATTGTAAAACGAATAATTCGGATGCCCTGCCACTCGCTTGGCCTTCCGCCAAGGGCCGGTCTCCTTATCGAGCGACTCCGTGTAATACACGTTCCCGAGCACCGAGTCCTTTCCATTTAACTGAGAAAACACCATAGACCAACGGCCCCTGGCTTCATTCCATGCAACCGATCCATTATGAACAGTGACTTCCTCATTCGTATCGATATCGATCAAGCGACGCTGCCGTTCTGTTGGTTGCATCAGCCCCTCGGCGACCAATCGAAGCTCCTCCTCTTGAGTAAGCGGACTTGTTCCTTTCCGCCAGCGATAACGTAAAACACCCGCTCGATCGCGATCAAGCTTCCTATCCTGAAACTTTGTACCCTCCATCAAACAGGTAAAACCTTCGTATTGACTCGGATCGAGAATCGCCTGTTCTTCGGCTCGGACGCGAACATGCGGAAACGGTGAACAATAAACAATGTAGGACGTGTTACCTTCGGTAGTCTCGATAGCATGAGATTGAGAAACAGGAAAGAGATCAGGACGTTTATCCCAATCGGTTACGTGTACAAACGAAGCAAGTACTGGATCCCACTTTGCCATCCCCCATCGGTACGCTTGCACCTCAGATCGGATTTTTACGTAGGGTGCGAGAAGTAACTCCGAGGGCTCCTGAGTTTCCGAAGCTGTTCGGAATCGAATAAGAGACAACAACCAAGTTGGTCCCTCCCCGGGCATTTGCGCCATCGGCCTTGCTCGCTCCTTCGCGTCTGTGTAGTGCCTGAGTCCTACCGGCCCAGCATCTAACCCCAAGCGTTTTGACTCCACGAACGGAGACTGCTTGTTTTGCGAACTATTATTAGCGACTCGCCCTTGTGAATCAGGGATCGCCGACTTGGCTCCCGTCATGTGAAAACTTCCACCAAGAGGATAGTGTAACTGTGCCGTGTCCCCCCAAAACCAAAGCAAGTCATCTCCAAATCGAGTCGTCAAAACACTGTCGCACCCTACCGAAGGACTATCTTCGACTTCGTCAACCTCAATGCCTAATCGCCTTGCATTTACACACCTCGCCACTCCCGTCGCGCGATGAAGTCGTTCCGCAGGTTGCGTTCGTTGAATTTCAAGCGTGACAATCGTTCCTGGCTTACAATGCAACGTTTTCCCTGCAAAACCAAACCCATCTTTTTCAAACGTATACCCCGGACTTCGGATGGAAAAATGGACTTCACGATCGATGAGTTCCGGTGCATCAATCGCGACATAGCCAAGATTATCCGAGTGATAGCGCAACCGATGCACCGTTTCGAATTCGACTAGTGGCACCCCCATCCGAGTCTCTGCATCGATCACTCGAATGCCAAAACAATCCGCTGTTGTCGCTTGAAAAAATTCAATCGCCATCACAGGTCGACGTTGTAGCACTGCAACGAGACAAAACACAGCAAAGAGCACCGGGGTAACCCAAAGAATATGTCGTCGAATACGTCGTCGCTGAGACATAAATCGAGAAGACTCCCTCATCAAACACTCCCACATCGCAGTGAAAAAACCAGCTCTTCAAAAATTATTGTGGGCAAGAGCATAGAACATTGGCTCTATTCGTTCTCGTTCTCGTTCTCGTTCTCGTGCTCGTTCTCGTTCTCGTGCTCGTGCTCGTTCTCGTGCTCGTGCTCATGCTCGTGCTCATGCTCATGCTCATGCTCATGCTCGTTCTCATGTTCCGATCACGCTTCATTCGTTTGCGACAAGAGTTTTCCGATGAAGAGCACGGGTAGCACTGGGTACGGGTAGCACTGGGCACTAGCAGGAATTCCCGTCACTGGCCCAAGCCCGATATGTCCCTACCGCTATAAATCCTGAATAACCAAAGAATTAGAAGGAGGGTTCGTACTGGTATCCAAACGTCTTGGCGACCGCCTCATTCGTCACTCTGCCCTCACGGACGTTGAGCGACTCTTGGAGAGGTCGTGACTGTGCAATGGCTTTGTCGATCCCATTCTGAGCTAATTGGACGACCCAAGGCAAAGTCACGTTGCACAGTGCAAAGGTACTGGTACGTCCCACCGCACCAGGCATGTTGGTAACACAGTAATGAAGAACTTCATCAACGATGTAAGTTGGATTTTTGTGAGTCGTAGGCTTGCTCGTCTCTACGCATCCCCCTTGGTCGATCGCGACGTCGATGATCACGCTACCAGGCTTCATCAACTTCAAATCCTCCTTGCGTACCAGATAGGGAGCCTTTGCGCCTGGAATCAAGACCGAACCGATGACCAAGTCTGCTAATTTCAATTGCTCACGGATGTTGTAACGGTCGCTGTAGATGACGTTCACATTCGGTGGCATGACATCGTCCAGGTATCGCATGCGGTCAAGATTGACATCGAGGATATTCACGTCGGCACGAAAACCTGCCGCGATCCGAGCAGCGTTTGCGCCTACCACGCCGCCACCCAATACTGTGATGTGCGCCGGGGGAACCCCTGGCACGCCCCCGAGCAAGATCCCTCGTCCCATTTGCGGTTTCTCGAGGTACTTCGCACCCTCTTGGATACTCATCCGGCCAGCGACTTCGCTCATCGGAGTGAGCAGTGGCAATCGCCCTTGAGCATCCCGCAACGTCTCATAAGCCAAACAAGTTGCGTGACTATCGACCATTGCCTGCGTAAGCTTGCGATCCGCTGCGAAATGGAAATAGGTGAAGATCGCTTGTTGCTTGCGAATCATAGGAAACTCGCTCGCCTGCGGTTCTTTCACTTTGACGATCAAGTCGGCTTTTTCGAAGACTTCCGCCGCAGCATCAACAAGCGTCGCACCAGCCTGGGCATACGCTTCATCCATCAAACCGGATCCAACTCCAGCACCCGTTTGAACGAAAACCTGATGCCCACGCTGTACCAATTCTTCAACTCCCACAGGGAGCATAGCAACACGGTACTCGTCTTCTTTGACTTCCTTAGGTACACCTATAATCATGGCTAAGTTCGATACGTTGGAGGATGAAAACAATCAGTAGATTCATCTATCAGTGTATCGCTTTGGCAATGCGAACTAAGCCCCGATGTAGGAGTTATTCGATTTCTTTAGGAACTTCCCCACCAGCACGCGTGCACAGAGCTTGATACACCGCCATATCGATCGTTTCCGGGATCATGCGCGTCGAAGCATCCCCGAACACGATGTGAATACCAGACGTGTGCCGGCTCGAAAAATCTTCGAAGTGACCAATGTTGCTATTCGGTGGATGGTCGGCAACTCCGAGAAAACGAGCTCCAGGTTCTGCGGCACCCTCGATCCATCCATGCCAAACAGAACCTCCTAGACGATTAGAACGTTCACCGATGATCATGGTATTGCTCAAACCATCACGTAAGTCTCTCAAACGGATTGCCGAGTTGCCAAAAAATGTTCCGTCGGACAGGTAAGGGGTCTCTTCGATCTCTTGGGTACCAAAGACTGCTGGATAGTTGAATTTGGCGATGCGAAAAAGTTTCGGTCCTTCATCCACGTTGTGTCCAGCATGCTCCTCTGGCTCCTCTTCCCCTGTCTCCCCTCCAATCTCAAATGTATTCTCCCCTGTGTCCGATGGACAGAGAAACGTAGCGACTACGTTGCCGAAGAACGGAGCGTTGCGAGGCGCGTCGATGGGAAACCGATGATCGATCTGACCGTGCAGGGCACTTGCCTCAAGATGCGGCAGGATCGCATAAGCCCAACTCCAACCCGGTTGCTTGGATCCTTGGAAATCCACCCAACCACTCGGAAACCGCTTGTTTGCACTTTCGTAGTTGTGCAGGGCCAAGCCAATATTGCGTTGGTTGTTCATGCATTGCATCCGCCGTGCAGCCTCACGGGCAGCCTGCACCGCTGGCAACAACAACCCGACGAGAATTCCAATGATCGCGATCACCACCAGCAACTCGACGAGGGTAAAACCACGGCGAGGAGAAAATCGCTGGAACAGGGAAACGCTCATCGTAATACACCGTTGGTAAAAAAAGTCACGGAAGCAACAACAAGGGCGTAAAGTGTCGCGTTAGAGAACTGAGGACTCTAACGAAGTACGTAATGAGATCTTATGTCGTTTGCCAAAAACCTACAAATTCAATTACGCCCTATTTGCAAAAAACCTGCAGAAGCGGTCAGAACGCATCTGCAGGTTTCGCATTTTCCAGTACCAAGAATAGCACGACAGGATAAACAGATCGTTAGAAAGTGATTCCGCTAGCGAAGCTCACCTCCCAGCATCAGTTATTCAGGTGCATCGATCTTCTCGCGTTCAGCCGCCGATCGGAGCTTGGCCAAAGCACGCAATTCCAATTGACGGATTCGCTCCTTGGTCACACCCAACTCTTCTCCGACCTCCTTCAAAGTCCGAGGCTCGGCACCCCGACCCAAACCAAATCGCATGACGATAATCTGCTGTTCTCGCTCGTCGAGCGAGTGCAATATCTTATGCACTTGGTCTTCCCGAACTTGTTGATCGATCTCCTCTGCCAAATGATCTGCTCTCGCGTCTTGATGGCTAGTGAAAATCTCCTCGGAACTCGTTCGGAATCGCTCCTTGTGCTTGAACTCGTCCGGTATGGACCGAGCAAAATTCTTGCGAATCGCCCAGTGGGCATACGTGCTGAACTTGAACCCTCGCGAATAGTCGAATTTATCAACTGCTCGCATCAAGGAAACGTTGCCATCGCTGATCAAACCGAACAAGTCACCCGATACACCCACGTGGCGTTTCGCAATCGAAACAACCAGCCGCAAGTTCGCTTGGACAATCTTGTTCTTGACCGCTAAAGACTCTTCGTAAAGCTTCTCGATCTGATCCATCAGCGCCGCTGTCGGTGCCTTCGGATCTAGCTTCTCACGCAACTTGCTCGCTTTGTACTTCAAGAAATTCATCTTGCGGAACAAGTGCACTTCTTGCTGTGGTTCGAGCAATGGGACTTCGTACAACGAAGCCAAGTACGCGGGTAATCCACTCGGTGCTCGCAACTTGCGATTCGGGCTGACGCTCGTGGGAGTCTCCGCAAGAATCTCAGCGACCGCAGAATCCTTCTCGAATATTTCGTTAGCTACGAAATCAAGTGCCAACTCGTTGATCGACAATGCCCGTTGCTCATTGAGCAATCGCACAATGCTACCACGCGTTCGCTTGTATCGCTTTGCAAGGATCACGGTGGAAACTCCTCGTAAATGCTGCTGGTAAAGTGCTCGCTTGTCTTCCTCTGACAACGTCTCTCGCTGCTCAGGGAACACAGCCATCGCTGGATACTTGCGGTCAAAATTCTTGATCGTATACCGAATCGTCTCGACGCTTCGGTGAACCTCTTTCGCAACGTCACGAATCACTTCTGTCAAGTTCGCTCCTTGCGAAGCCAACCGACGAGAACGATCGATAATGTCGTCCCGCTCCGCATCGGTCATTTGACTGAAACGCTCTCCACGCTCCACGCGAACCTTGTTCTGATTCACAAATCGCTCAACACTCGAATGCAAAAATCCAACGCGCTTACGCCCCTCGGTAACAAACCGACGAGATACTAAGCCCTGATCGCGCCACCGCGAAATCGTCTTGGTCGACACGTTGAACAACTTGCTCAAATCCTCAACCGTATGCACCGGCTCCGAGGCTTCCTCAAGGCGCAAGTTCATCGAATCGGTGATGTCTTCGACAAACAATCGCAAATCGTGCTGCGCATCTTGACCCCGGATCAATCGCATCGAACTAGTCTCTGGGCGCACCTCCGTGACGCGGTAAAAGAGAAAGTCGAATGGATACTCCTTGGATGCGTCCAACTCCGAAAGCAACCTCTCAGCGCGGTCCGCTTGCTCAAGCCGCTTGCCACGAGGCGCAAAACGAACTTGCTGGTCACGCAATTCTCGGATCAGTGCAATCTTGTATTCACTATTCATCTTCTCTTCGCCTCCTGCCATGCAAACAACGCCCAAGGTACATCCGACCAATCAGGTACGCCCTGCTGGCCTTAAACTACCGACGGGACCGTCGCTGGCGCAACGGGACAAACTTCAATCGTCGAAGTCGTACGGTCTCCTTCTCACTGTTCGACGTCGACGACCCCGTTTTGGTTCGCCACTTCGATCAGGAAGCAGACAGAAAATTTGAAATGCAAGAAGCGGGCCAAACCGCAAAAGATTCCTACCGAGAGATTCGTTCGGCGGAAAAAAAACCATTTCACTACAAACGAAGCCTCTCCTAGGCTTTTTATTGTCCGAAAGCCCCCTCTTCGTTGTATTTTTTTCCGTTCGGTCCTTCAAAATTTTGTACAAAGGCTTGCCAAATCGGCCGAGCCTAAAGCCAAAATTATCCTGGGAATGCCGACCTGTCTCAAATCAAGACAAACTTACCCAATTTGATCCTCGGAAACCTGATTTTCCAACGACTCTACACCAATAAAAAACCCCGGCGTCGGTAAACACCAGGGCGATAGATATCGAAAGATCCACTAGTCATCAAAGCATTATTTCGTGGTCTTATTCGGCGCTGGCCTCGCATTGGCCTGCTTGGGCTTCGACGCCGGAGCTGCCTCCATAAGCTTCTCAAGCTCCTGCACCATCTCTACACTGCTTGCAAACCCTGCCGTCCGCTTGACCACGACACCCTTGGCGTCAATCAAAATTGTCACGGGGACACTAAGCACCCCAAGCTTAGTCGCCAAATCACTCTGAAAACCACCCTGCTCGTGGATGTGCGCCCAAGGATACTTACCTGCATTCTCCTTCAAAAACTGCGCTGCAGTCGCCGGGTCGTTATCAAGGTTTACCCCAACGATCTGCAAGTTCTGCTTGGCATACTTCGCCTGCATCTTGCGCAACTCCACCATGTCGGCCTTGCATGGATCACACCAAGTCGCCCAGTAGTGAACAATAGTCGGACCTGCGGTCTGCACCTCTTTGCCCTCCAATGTCTTGCCCCGCAAATTCAACGTCTTGCCTTGCAGGTTCAACCGAACAATCGCCCCCGCAGCCTTCTTGCCAAAATCGCTCTCCGCAAAGTTCTTGGCAACCTTCTTGTACCACTCTTGCGCCTCCGTCTCCTCTCCCCCTAACTCATAATGCAATCCGATTTGTATCATCGCTTCGGCTGCATCCGGAGAAGTTGCATACTGCTCGGAAAACGCTTTCAACTTCTCGATATGCGCTTCTTGGATCACCGCGTAATTGGCCTTCGGATCCATCAACTGAACCATGTTCTCACTGGTGATCGTACGAAAAGCCACATATGCTCGATGCTCAGAACCTCCCGGAATCTGCTCTAAACTCGATTCCAACGATTGCAACTGCGAAATCCCATCCGGATACACTCCCGTCTGCACCGCAGATGAAACGGAATCGGCGAATTGATGAATCCAAGACCCCATGTCCTCCGTGCCTTGACTCGCTGAGATGAGCTTGCGCAACACCTTCGCTCGCTCAGCGTATAGCTCCGCACTCGCATTCCCACCATCCCGCATCGACGTGTCGATCTTATCCAATTCCGTAAGCAGTCCCTGAAGCGCTTCGCTCATCCCACCACTCGGTGCCTGTGCAGTCATCTCGCGATTCGCTGGCAAAGTCGGGAAGAAAAACCCAGAATCCGCGACGTTCGCACTCTCCGCCGATCGAGGTGAATCCGCAAGCCGCCATGTGTCTCCAACTTGTACCAACGTTCCGACCAGAATCTGCTGATTGACCCCCTGAGTCTCTACCAACGCTACTACGTTCTCATAAGCCAGAACATCCGCTGTCGAACCATCCGTTCCAGCAGGTACCAACCCAGGCTTGTCCGCCGCAAACTGAATCCAACGCGCTTCGGCCCCAAGCTCCTTCTGCTTTTCTAGGTACTCGGCAAACCCAAGCTTCGATTTTTCGATCCTCTCAAGCAACGCATTCTTGGTCTTCTCGCCAAGCTTTAAGCTGTCCAACTCCGCACTGGACACAAGCAATTTCTGAAAACGCTTAGGATCCCGAGCTTTGATCGCTTCGACCACTTCTAACGTGATCTCTTCAGCCGAAATACGCTTCCAACTATCAATCGTCCCATCCTCGTCCTTGTCGATCCCCCAACGAATACCCTGCGGTCCTAGCCATCGATATTGATCTGCGACCCCATTGAAATCACTGTCGACGTCTCGGTAAATCTCAATGCCGTCTTTGTAATAACTCCACTGATCGACATTGCGATCCCCATTGATGTCCGCAAATCGCCGAAGCAATTGCCCTTCCGGCGAATAAATCATCAAACCGTCCGCGCCCTGAATCGTCTCGTACTTGCCAACGCATCGCGGCTGGTCTTTCTCCTCCACGCGATCATACGGTATCCCAGCTTGACGCGGTTCGTACCCAAGCCCCGTTGTAACCAATTGATCGGTCTGCTGCCCTCTAGCCTCCGAATCAATAACACCCCAAGGTGCAGCGATCACGCCAGCAAGAACACCAGCTAAAACACGTATGCGGCTTGCACCCGCGCCTGCTCGACGTACGACAACCTTTGCTGCAAACCGAAAACAGTGCTTCTGATGATTGGATTGGCGATGCATAGTAGGATCAATTCTCCCAAACCTAAATGGTGCGAACGACGAAGGAAAAACAGCAAGTCTCACCCGGGAGTCTATCGAAATTACACTCTCGCCTGCCATAGCTTTTTTAACCAACAAAATCACTGCTTATTCACCCTTACGTCCTCAATGAGAATTGCTAGCAATACGTTTCTCAAGTCAGAAGATACCTAAGAAATGCGCCAAGCTCCGTAGCAGATTCCCGCGCGGAGCGACTTCTCATTGAGCTCGCAACCAACCCATCGCTCACCGAGGCAACCGAAATACCGCCCCCTTCTGCCCATCAAGCTTGACACGTCCAACCCCATCCTCCACCCGCAGCGCTCGCGTCCCACCCAATAAATCGTCACTCTGAAATGACCACCCGCGACTCTCGCTCAAACCCGCCATCGAAAACTCAATTCGCGCTTCCTCGGCGTCGTTGTTCATCGCTACCACCAAAACTTCATCCCCCAACACTCTCGCATACACATACTGCTGCTCGCCATCGAACAAGTCCACGGACTTGCCCTGCCCAAGCGAACGATAGGTCTTGCGCATCGCACCTAACCTCGCTACATGCTCCCAAACCAACTGCTCCTGCTCTGTTCTACCGGCCTCCTCAAACGCATTGCGGCCGTCTCCCGGGAACCCTCCAGGAAAATCCCTACGGTTATCCGGATCCACTCCACCCGGCATCGCCAACTCGTCTCCGTAATACAAAATCGGTGTACCTCTCGAAGTCATGATCACCGTCAAAGCATTCTGCAACCCTTCGATGCTTGCTCCCTTCTCATGCATGAACCTCGGCATGTCATGAACACCCACAAAAGTTGCTAACCGAGACGGGTCAACATACAACCAATCCCTAGCAAACATCTTGTGCAACTCCCGAATACTCTCCCCTTTCGCAAACGTGTCGCGCAACGGCGTAAACAACCCAAAATCAAACAATGCATCGATCTGAGTATCAATTCCATCATGCCCCCGACGACCTCCTTGGTAATACGCTACCAACACCGGATCCGAATCGTATAACTCCCCTAAAATCTTGGTCTTCGGAAACTCTCGCTTCACAGCACTCGCCCAGCGCTCCCAGAACCTTCGCGGTACGTGTGGCAATGTATCCATCCGAATTGCGTCAAAGCCCGCAACTCCCAACCACCAAACCGAATTCTGTATCAAATACCTCTCAACCTCCGGATCGTCTTGGTTGAAGTCCGGCAGAATATCTACAAACCAACCGCTGAGATTCGAACTCTGCGTCGCCGCGGACGCGCGCGGATTCATCGCGGTCCATTTCTGCCAATTGTTCGCCACATGCGATTGCTGTGTCCCGTTCCACCAAGTCTCCGTTGGCGGATCATTCACCCATACATGGTAAGGCCCCGTGTGATTCGCAACTTGGTCTTGCAAGACCTTCATCCCCCGCGCATGCGATTCGCGAATCATCTCCTGTAGGTCTTGCAACGTACCGAAGTGTTCATCGACACGATACATATCCGTTGCACCGTACCCATGATACCCAGTCGTAGGAACTCGCTCCGTGCCTCCTGGCTCAGGATGCATCTCCCGGAGATCTGGCTCGTCGTTGTTATCGTAAATAGGCGTCGTCCAAATCGCAGTTGCTCCCAAACTCTGTATGTAATCCAACTTGCTCGTCACCCCCTTCAAATCCCCTCCATGGTAATAACGAGACTTAGTTCGATCATAAATCGATGGCGACTTCGTGGGTGTATTGTTGCTCGCATCCCCATCACAAAATCGATCCGGCATCAAAAAGTAAATGAAGTCGCTTGAGTCAAATCCCTGTGGCTCCCAAGCAACTCTCGGGAGCACTTCGAACGAGAACTCCGCTTCGGATACCTCGCCTCCTGCTGCATAAACCTTGATCGTTACCTTCCCCGGCTCACAGCCGGGAGCAATGTGCAGATCAGCAAACAAATAATGACCGTTTGCACTGGCTTGCACTCGCGTCAATTGAACGCCCGGGGAATCGCTGAGCAAAACACTCTCCGACTTCAAACCCGTCCCGTAAACCAAAATCCGAATCGGGGTGAGCTTCGATCCTACCCACCACGAAGGAGGCTCCACACGATCCACAGAAACAGAATCGCGTCCTTGCCCCCAGACCCCCTTCTCACCCCAACCCCAAACGGCAAACAATACGATAACCAGGGTTAATTTCGGCCACGGCATCCCTCGAAAATCAAACCTCTTGGTCGCGTACATCCCAAAAATCCCCCGTATCACCCAAGTGATAAACTTGTAACAAAGCAATTCTCGCCGGATTATGCCACGGAAACATTCACGCTACGAGTGGGGCGTAAGGATTGCTCCGTCAAGGCCACGTTTTCCAGCCTCACTTAAGCTTTTCGCACTACCAACCGAAAGAACTCGCAAGCTATAATCCTTAAGGCACGCTTCAACACGGCGACGCCCCTACCCTACCTGCCCTCCTGCATCGAGACGCACTTCATCGCCCCCCCCGACGTGCTCCCCTCAAATTTCTTCCCTTTCAGTTTCCCTTCCTTCGGTACATACGATGACCCACACTAAAAATCTGGTTTCCAATTCGAATCGCAACTTCGCCCGACACAGCGTTCGTCTCGCACTGTGTGCAAGCCTGAGTATTCTTGGATCGACCGCACTCCTGTCGAACGCCTTTGCCGAGAATTGGCCTCAATGGCGCGGTCCCAAAAACGACGGAGTATCGTCCGAAAAGAACATCGCCACCGAATGGAGCCCCGAAAAAAATGTCTTGTGGCGGTCGGAACTGCCAGGCCAAGCTGGCGCAACACCAGTCGTCTGGAACGACCGGATTTTTTTAACCAGCTCCGAAGGTGATGATCTAGTGCTCATCGCCATCAGCACCAAAGACGGTTCGAAACTCTGGAAACAAAAAGTCGGCTCCGGTAATCAAGACGCTCGCGCAGGGGAAGGTAACTCCGCCTCTCCCTCACCTAGCACCGATGGCAAACATGTCTGGTGCTTCTTCGGTACCGGTATCCTCGCTTGTTATACCGTCGATGGCCAACCTGTATGGAAAGTGGATGTCAACGAACGATTCGGCAAACTCGATATCCAATTCGGGATGACAAGCACCCCAGTCCTCCACGGTGATTCTCTGTACTTGCAACTCATCCACGGCCCGATGAAGTTCGACGATAACTCGCGCACAGGCAAAGTCATCAAACTCGACAAAAAAACCGGCGAAACCCAATGGGAAATCGATCGAATCACCAACGCTGGCTTCGAATGCAAACACTCCTACGCTTCACCGTTTATCTACCAAGACGATAAACAAGAATTCCTCGTAGTCCACGGCGCGGATTGTATTACCGGACATAAGTTAAGTGACGGCAAAGAACTTTGGCGCTTCGGTGAACTCAATGGACCAACACAACTAAACCCTAAACAAAATGATCCGACCTTCCGCTTCGTCGCCTCCCCGACCGTTGTACCAGGAACCATTATCGTCCCGACCGCCAAAGAAGGTCCCTTGGTCGTATTAAAAGTCAACGAAGCCCTCAGCGGTGACAGCTCCAAAAAACCCGAAGTAGTCTCTTGGTCAATCCCACGTACCCCCGACGTTTCGATCCCTGTGATCGTCGATGGTTTGGTCTATATCCTCCACAAAGACGGCAAACTACAGTGCATGGATCTGAAATCAGGCGAAGAAATCTACTTCCAACGCACATACACTGGTCAGCACCGCAGCAGCCCAACCTACGCGGATGGTCACCTGTACTTTGCCTCCAATGATGGTCATTGCACGGTTGTAAAAACTGGACGCGATTTCCAAATCGTGTCGACAAACGCTATGAACGAACCAATCACGGCTTCGCCTGTGGTCTCCAACGGCGTGCTTTATATTCGCTCTTACCAAGCCCTATACGCGATCAAGAAGTAATCAGAGACGTTATGGCAAATGGCTCCAATCCTAACCTGCAAGGATGTATCGGTTTCCGCGCTGCATCCCAATTGCACCGACGGAAACTCCTGACCGCCGGCTCAATCTCCGCATTAGGGCTCGGACTCGGAGGACTTCCACAAGCCTTGGCAAATCCTTCCGTCACACCCATGCCTCGCAACCATGCACCCAAAGCGAAACGGTGCATCTTCTTGTTCATGTGGGGAGGCCCAAGCCAACTAGATACATTTGACCTCAAACCCGATGCACCCGCTGAAATTCGCGGTGAATTCAAACCAATTTCAACCGCCGTACCCGGCACACATATCTGCGAACATTTCAACCAACTCGCAAAGTGGACCGACCGTATCAGTATCATCCGCTCACTCTCCCACGACGATCCAGCACACCTCTCAAGCGGCCATGCGACCCTCACCGGAAATCGAGCACCCGTTTTAAAAAGTGACGCAGATCCCCCCAGCCCCAAAGACTCTCCACATCTCGGTAGCCTCCTCGCTCGACTAAACCCTCGCACCGATGGTGTTCCTCCCTTCGTCGCTATGCCATGGAAAGCCCTCCACCCCGCAGCACCCGGTGGCCAAGCTCCCGGACAACATGGCGGATGGCTCGGACAAGCCTACGATGGTCTGCTTCTTCAAGGAGATCCCAATGATCCGAATTGGCGTCCCCAAGGCCTCTCATTGCCAGCCGAAATCACCCTCGAACGCATCGAGTCCCGCCGAGCACTCATGCAGTCCCTCGAATCCCAACGCAAATTCCTCACAGAAAATCCAAACATCGCCGCTCTGGGTAATCAACAGCACCAAGCAGCACAAATGCTTTCGAGCCCCAAAGTTCAACAAGCCTTCGATCTGACCAAAGAAAGCGACCAAACACGAGACCGCTACGGAAGAAATATCCACGGTCAATGTGTTCTGATGGCAAGACGACTGCTTGAACACGACGTCTCCCTCGTCAGTGTCAATTGGCACAATGATGGTCAAAATTTTTGGGATACCCACGGCGATAACTTCAAACGACTGAAGAATGACTTGATACCCCCATCCCAAGCTGCATTCGTGGCACTCCTCGAAGACCTCGAAGAACGCGGGATGCTCGACGATACACTCGTCGCTTGGGTCGGTGAGTTCGGACGAAGACCCCAAATCACCGCCAATAACGCAGGACGAGAACACTGGCCGTATTGCTACAGCGGAATCCTCGCAGGTGGCGGAATCAAACGCGGATACGTTCACGGAGAAAGCGACCGACACGCCGCTTACCCCGTACGCGATGCGATGACACCTCAAGACTATACCGCCACCATGCTTCATCTACTTGGATATGATCCCAACCAAGTCTTGCTCGACCGAGAAGAAAGACCACATCCCCTCTCAACCGGTAAAGTGGTCCAAGAACTTTTGGCTTGAGCCACCTATTCTCCAAATGGCCTTTTTTTCGTTTAGCGGTCAGCCGTAGGCGTACCCTATTGAGTTCGCGACTCTCGCCCAATACCGTCAAATTGGTAATCCGAGGGGTTTCAGCAGTGCTTTCTGAGCCGGAATGCGCCAGCACCGGGTAGTCCTCTGAGCCGGAATGCGCCAGCACCGGGTAGTCCTCTGAGCCGGAATGCGCCAGCA
>CAZACJ010000054.1:26621-34518 GCA_964483385.1 uncultured Pirellula sp.
CCGGGTGGCCTCACGGTACCCGGTTCTATTCATCAACACCCCCAACCGATCCGCATCTACAACGTTGCGGTTTTCGATTAATTGGAACGTGCATCGAGGTGAGCGTAGCCGATGCAAACACCCCGCGGCTCGCACGAAGCGGGCTCAAAAACCCGGGAGCAGCGGTACCTACAACCACATCTCGATCAGCACTATTCGTCCCCCTACGGTTCGTAGTAAAGCTGACTCGTGGAAATCGGTTCGCGTATCACACGCCCCAACTGTTCAATCGAACGGTGAGCACCCGAGACCGGCCAAGAACGAACTTCTCCTAACTCAGGCATCAATTCAATCAACTGAGTTCGCAATAGTGAAACAAGTCGCGTCACTCGTTTCGACGTTGTTATCTCACTTAAGACCATTACACTTTTCATGATCTTAACCAAACAAGCCCGGTCTCGCAGCGATTCCGTCAAGGGAACATCCCTGTCGACCAAAAGATGCTCAATCGGAACATCTAAAACCTCTTTCCACCAGTACAGCTCCGCAAGCGTCAAATTGCTATCCGGTTTCTCCTGCGACCGCAAAACGCTAATCAGCACGCCAGTCTGCCGGGAAATAGATCTCAATGATCGCTCTTGCTGCACACGCACCTTCGCCACGCGATGAAAGTTACTCGTACGCGGTCTAAACTCCGGAACCCTACGCTCCGGCGCTTCTCGCTCTGCATCCATGATTGATGTTGATTCGAATGGGCTCTATTCAAGGAACCAGTGTGTGCTCCGATCCTTCTGCCAATAATAAATCCACCTTCCCCCTCCCGAAGCAATCCAATCCAACTGAATATCCCAACGATTTCTTTATTACTCCCCCTTCCGATGAGGGGGCTTACCCTCCAAAAGTGGCAAGATATCGGCCCGATAGTCGATTTACTAAACGCTCTAACCCAAACCACACTAAGCAATTCCACTCCAAATCGCAGCAAGTCTCAACGCGACTTCCCCTCCATCGCAGATTACCTATTCAACCACAAAGTGTCCCCCGAACACCCTCACCAGGAGCGCACCCCAACAAAACTGTCATCATAGACCACCTATCCGGAATATTTTACCAGAAAAGCAAACTCTACCTTATCCGCACTATCCATTCTGCCGATCTGACGACATGTAGTTCCACCCACATACCCGTAGACAGGTATCCCATGGAAGGTTCATCTCCAAACCGTCAATGGCTGAAAAATCTCTTGCGTAATGCTTGCATTACAGCCTTGCTGGTTCCAATTATCCCGGTGACCCTCAGTGGCTGTAACCGCGCGCACTACCGAACTCGGGCAGACCAAGAAGTAAGCCAGTTGATCGATGAAAAGGTCTGCGATGCGGCCGCACCGTCAATTCCAAGCATTCAGGTCGACCGTGCCTCTCGAATGTTCGACCCGTTCAATCCTGACCGTCCTCCCATGCCAGAGGACGATCAAGTCGCTCATGAATACATGCGAATTGTCAACGGGAAAAAGCACTATCCGCTTTGGGACGTCAACGGTCGCACGAACACGGCAGAGAATCCAATCTGGTGGCAATATCTCCCCTTGGATGAACGCGGCGTCTTGGTCCTCGATGCCGACACCGCAGTGCGAGTAGCAACCCTGCACAACACGAACTACCAAGCAGAGATCGAGACGCTGTACCTCTCTGCGTTGGACGTTAGCTCCGAACGATTCTTACTCAGCAATCAACTGTTCGCTGGGTATGGTTCAATCTACACAGCGGACGGCTCCCTTCGCCGCGGAGCCGGTGGAAACACCAGTACAACCGTCTCGAATAGTCTCTTCTCTCGCGGTCCCAGAGGCATCGGACTGCGCAGGCAATTTACAACCGGGGCAGACTTGATCGTCGGCTTCGCAAACACCCTGACTTGGCAACTCGCAGGCCCAGATACTCAAACAGCTACCACCCTTCTCGATTTTAGCTTCGTGCAACCCCTCTTGCGCGGTGCCGGACGAGACGTCGTCATGGAACGATTGACCCTCGCCGAACGCACACTCCTCTACAACGTACGCGCCTTTGAACGCTACCGCACAGGCTTCTACACAACCGTCACCGTCGGTCGACAAGCAGAACCGGGCCCAACACGACGTGGGGGGCTCTTCGGTGGTGCCGGGCTCCAAGGCTTTACAGGACTCGGCGGTGGCTTCGGTACCGTCGGAAACGTGCAAAACAACGCAGGTGGCGCTGGCTTCGGCGGCGGCGGTGCTGTACCTCAAGTCGGTGGCTTCCTCGGACTTGTTCAAAACCAACTCCAAATTCGCAATGCAGAAGAAAACGTCGCACGCTTGCGGGATAACTTGGCTCGCTTCGAAGACACCCTACGCGAACAACTGACGATTATCCCGGCAACACAAGACGCGATACCGAGCCAACAACTTCAAGTAGCCCAAGCAAGACAGGCTCTGATCTCTTCGCAAGCAAGCCTCTTGCAGCAAAAGTTCAGCTACGAACAAGCTCTAGATAATTTCAAGTCCACTCTCGGGCTTCCTCCTTATGTGTGTATTGAAATCAAAGATCCAATCCTCGACCAATTCGACTTGATCAGTACCGACCTAAAAAATCGACGTGACCAAGTCGCCGATTTGCGCGATGCGATCGGCGATGATAACGCGAAACTGCTGGAACTCAGCCCCGTAGAAACCAATCCTCAAACCGGTATCAAAGAACGCTCGCTGCAATGGAACGAGCAATCTAAAGAATCGGTGACCGGAATCCAACAAGGACTCAAAACGATCGAGGAAGTTCGCAAAACTCTCCTCGGCACCGACTTCAATCGTGTTCGAGAGGACATCGCCAAACTCCGAGAGGTCTTGCCACAGCGCGAAGCGGAGTTAGCTCGACTCCGAGCAATCTATGCCCAAGAACGGGATATGGTCTGCAATCTCTTACCGACCGACACACTTGATATTGCTTTGCTAAACTCCTCCGATCTGGAAAGCCTGCCCGAAAAATTAACCACCGATCTCGACAAACTCGAAGACCGCTTCCGCGCACGTGAAGCACGCGTCAAGCAACTGCAAAACGACGCCGAAAAAGCGTTGGCAAGCACCGGTGGAGATGGCAAAGAACAGTTCAAAGCCTTGCGAGACCAAGTCATCTTGCCAAGCCAATCGCTTCTTGCAGAATTCGCAGAAGATGTTTTGGCGCTTCAAGTCCTCCAAGCCCGTGCTCGCGTGGAAAGTGTCAACCTTCCTCAAGTCGACTTGCAGCAAGAAGAAGCAGTCGAAATCGCACGACAAAATCGTCTTGATTGGATGAACGCCCGCGCCCAATTGGTCGACTCCTGGCGATCCATCGAAGTTGTCGCAGATAACTTGGAAAGCTATCTCGACGTGGTCTTCAGCGGTGATTTGCAGAACGCAAATGACAACCCACTCTCCTTGCGAGGCCGAACCGGACGACTGCGCGCCGGCTTCCAATGGGACACCGCTCTTACTCGCATGAACGAACGCAACCAGTACCGCCAAGTTCTCATCGAGTACCAACAAGCGAAACGAAACTACTATCGCTACGAAGACGGTGTATGGCAAGGTCTTCGTTCTTCACTCCGAAACATCCGTTACAACCAATACAACTTTGAATTGCAACGCTATGCTGTTCGCATCGCCGCTCAGCAAATCACCATCAACGAAGATCTACGGCAAATCCGGGAAAGCTTAAACCAAGCCTCCGGACCAACCGCAGCTCGCGATAGTGTCTCCGCCTTGCAAGACTTGCTCAACGCCCAAAACACTTTCCTCGGTGTGTGGGTCTTCTATGAAGCCCTCCGTAGAAACCTCGACCAAGATTTGGGTACGATCCGAGTTGACTCTGAGAACATTTGGGTCGATCCAGGTCAAATCACTTCCGCAACCTACGGTTTCTCAGGCGGCTTGGGAGCAGCAGGTGGCGTATACTGCCCACCATGCAACGAACCCACGGCAGAAACTGTCGCTCCTCAACGCTTCGAACTGGATCTTCCCAACAACGAAATCGTTGAACCACTCCCCCTAAACACCACTCTTCAGGATTACGTCAAACCATAGTGCACAAGCAACGGCCCCCCTCAAGCCCCCTGTAGCCACCGTTCGCCAGACGGTGGAGATCTTCCTGGCCACCCTCACCGCAATGCAAAAGCTCTACGCTTAGTGATTAGCCGCAGTCTGCACCCCACTCGGCTGCGCCTCTTCAAAGAATTGAGCTGGCGCAAGAACTTCAACCGTCTCCACTGAGACCGTCGCATGGTACTTGCGCAGTACCTCCTCCCGAAGAAACTTGATCAATCCTTCACTGACATGAAAAGGAACGATCGTTTCAATCCGAACACTCGGGGATGCATCCCAAGTCCCAGCATGGATGTTATGCCGGCCTACGCCTTGCGCCGGCGTAACGGTAAATCCAGTCGCGCCGCGTTCAATACACTCTCGCTGCACGAGACCCTCGCAAGACGGTTCCACAATGACGGTAATGCGACGCATACGAGTAAGCCCCCGCTTGCGCGCCGCATCTCCGTGCTCCGATAAAGCTTGATGCTGCTCCAACCCAACTATCTCTAAGCGCAACCCCTCGGCTTCCATCTCCGCTTGCATCTCATGCAGCTTTTCCATCACTGTGTGGTCCACGAGTTTCGCATCAGAGATATCGACCACCAAGTTATTGCGTTGAACCAACCCAATGTGCTCAATCTGACGTTTAAAAGGTATCCAATTACTAAACACCGCTGATTCACTTGCACGGATCTTCACCGTGTCCTCACTAACCGGTTCAATGTCCAGATAAGCCTTGAAAAAAGACTTCATCGGCACGCCATTGAGAATATGAATGAAAAACTTCATTCCGATTCCCGCAGCAACACCAAACAACAAGTCCGTCCATAATGTCACCAACAACGTCGTCACAAAAATGATGAACTGCTCACGGCCAACATGATAGGCATGCATAAACTCGCTGGGATGCGCGAGCCGATATCCTGTGTAGATCAACATCGCAGCCAAAGCTGCTTTCGGAATCAAATGAAGCGTCGACGGCAACAGCGATACACACAGCAACAAAAGAACACCATGCCACATGTCCGCAAAACGTGTCTTTGCGCCGTTATCAATGTTCGCTTTGCTACGCACGATCTCCGAGATCATCGGCAATCCACCTAACATCGAAGTCGCAAGGTTGGCAAATCCAACAGCCAAAACGTCGCGATTCATGTCGGTCTTACGCTTCCATGGATCAATCGCATCGATCGCCTTCGCACTGAGAATAGACTCCAGAGTCCCAATGATGAAAAACATCAAAACCCACTTCCAAGCCACCCAATTGGTTAGCGCACCGAACTCCGGGGTAACAATTTGCTTAAATATCCCAAACATCTCCTGCGGTAACGGTACCAAATGACTATCACTAAGCTCATACTCATGCCCTAACAAGTTATAGTTGTGCTTGTGAAGCAAATTGAAGTACAAACCGATCAACACCGCTACAATCAACACAACCAATTGCGGAGGTATCGCTGATACTGCCCGCAAACGCTTCTTTAACCATGGCCAAGTCGCCAAGACAGTTAAGCTCACCAGGCCAATCCCGGCAATCGCCGGATTCGCCTCAGTGAGAAAATGAGGGATCTCACCAAGCAACTCAAAGGGTTCCTGCAGGTCTGTCTTCACTCCTAGCGCTATCGGAATCTGCTTAGCAATGATGATTACACCAATCGCTGACAACATCCCATGGATGGCAGACTTCGGAAAAAACTCACTGAGGATGCCGGCTTTGAACAAACCAAACAAGATCTGCAATACAGAAGCTACCGTAGCAACCGCTAACGCCGAGCGGTATGCATTAATGTCCTCCACCGTGATCTGCCCATCCGCAAATCCATTCCCACCAAAGTCCTTGATACATCCCAAAACAATTACAATCAAACCAGCCGCTGGCCCCTTGATCGTTAATTCTGAATTGCTGATGAAAGTTGCCAGCAAACTACCGACAACCGCCGTGATAATACCCGCCATCGGCGGAAAACCACTTGCTAATGAAATCGCTAAACACAACGGTAGAGCGATGATAAACACCATTAAGCCGGCGACGAAATCTTCTTTGATATAACGAGTAAAACCCTGCAAGTCGCCGCGCGGGATCATCTCGGATTGTTGCTGTGACACGATAGAACCAACCTGAACAGTCGTAAGAAATGCTAACCTCAGGCTCGATGCAATTGCATGCGATACCTACGAACCGAAGTAAACATTGCATTCAGGGGGAGGACGTTGCTGGTGTAACTCCAACAAAGCAGCATCTGAATCAAGCGTACAAAACTCAAATGGTAAACGCGTCCAACGCGTATCCGGAATCCCAAGAAGACACGATGTCTCGACAAATAGCCGGTCTGTGACTTCCTCGAGGAGTTCTTCGGCATCCGAAGCAAACTCTTCGAATGCCTCAGAAGAACAAACCGCATAATCCGAGTGCAGCCAGGGGGAAACCAACTCTGCGAATGCCCCAAAGCAAACCGCCGATATCATCCCCAGCAACAGCACCCGAAGTACAGTCGGAGAAAAGCCTTCGATGTATCTCCATCGAAACATGATAAACTACACGTTTGTGAATCGGAACTGAACCTAATGGCCTCCGGTAGGCTTCGGTACAGACTCGTCTTGTCTCGGACAAAAACGGCTATCGCGACGACAACAGGGGAGAATTATAACAACTCCCCGAATAAGTCGTTCCCAAAGTAGCGATTTAGTCGATTTTCACCAGCACTCAAATCCCTACATCAGACCCACTACTTAGTTATCATGAACGTTATCATCACCGGTGGAGGTGGCTTTCTAGGCCACCAACTATGCGAAAAACTTCTGCAGGTAAAGAGGCTGAACAACGCACTCGGAACCACTGTACCCATCCAACGCATCGTTCTCCTCGACGCAGCCTTCTCGCGTCCTCCAACCCCACAGTCCACTAAAGACGCAAACAACACACCCGAAGTTAAACGGGTTGTCGGAAGTATCGCTGACAAAGAATTTATCGATTCTCTCGTAGCCGACACCTCCCGCAATTCTTCTTCAACCGCAATCTTTCATCTCGCATCCATGGTCAGCGGTGAATGCGAGGAGAGATTCGACGATGCAATGAATGTCAACCTGCACGGCGGATTGCACCTGTTCGAAGCCGCGCGACGCATCGGTTCCTCCTGCCGTGTGGTCTTCGCAAGCAGCATCGCCTGCTTCGGCGGCCCCGCCATGCAAGACCCATGCTCCGATATCACCAAAACCTCCCCTCAAACAACCTACGGAATGACCAAAGTCATTTGCGAACTACTTGTGAATGACTATTCACGCAAAGGTTTCTTCGACGGCAGATCTGCCCGCCTACCAACAGTCATCATCCGTCCCGGTAAACCCAACGCTGCCGCCTCTTCGTGGGCCAGCGGCATGTTCCGCGAACCACTGCACGGCCAAGACTGCTTACTACCAGTGCACCTCGACCAACCCCACCCCATGACAGGATACCGAACTGTCATTGACTCCTTAATCGCCCTGCATAACTTGGACCCCAAAAGCCTAGGTCCCGACCGAGCTGTAGGGCTACCCGCCTTGCAAGTCACACCGCGACAAGCCCAGCAACTTTTTGCCGAAACTGAAATCCCGGGACTACCAACCAAACTTGGGAAAATCGTCGAATCACCCGACAAAAGAATTCAAAATATCGTCGATCGTTGGCCTGTAGCAATTGATGGTACGCGCGCGATCGAACTCGGTCTACCAGAACCACACAGCCTCCGACAAATCGTTGCCGATTACCTCGAAGACTTTCTGATCCTCTGAGCCGGAATGCGCCAGCACCGGGTAGCCCTCTGAGCCGGAATGCGCCAGCACCGGGTAGCCCTCTGAGCCGGAATGCGCCAG
>CAZACJ010000055.1:0-13720 GCA_964483385.1 uncultured Pirellula sp.
ACAGCGGAACAGGCTCTCCAGGATTAATCGCATCGTACAAGTTTCCGCGCGCACAATACTCGGAAACCATGCAGAGTTGATCACCGATTTCGAAGTAATGGTAGAAACTGACAATGTTCGGATGGACAACCTTCGAAAGCATCTGCATCTCATGAATGATTTCCTCGTTCAACTCACTTGAAGGTTGCCTGATCCGTTTGATTGCGACTTTTCGCCCTGGGATTTGGATGTCCCCAGCGAGAATAACGTCGCCAAAACCACCATGTCCCAGACGAGTGATATATCTGTACTGATCATTGAGATGCGTCTCGTCCTTGTGATTGTCCGGCATTCGATTGAATCCCAAAAAAGGGGGGCCCACCTTGGGGATATTGTCCTAGTCGATCGATTCTATAACACGAAAATCAAGGATCAAGCATGTCTCACAGCAACACTCTGACTTGAGGTGAACCAACGGAAATATTTTGCCCCAATTGAACTTGCGTCCCATCGACCCATTTCTCGCGTACCTCTTCGAATGTGGCCGACAACACCGGATCCACTTTGCCCCCTTATGTTGACCGCGTTGTAGGTCATCACATCCCGTCGGGCGATTTCTGACAAATTGCTGTCCCGCTCTCGTATTGTTCTCCTTCATCAGCAAGGTCTTTGTGTTGTTCATCGTGGAGTGCACTTTCTCCACTTTTGCACGCCTTGGCCATTGCGAAGGATTGTACCGACCTAATCGTCAAACACCACAGTTTTTGCGACGGCTAGCACCACCGAGGCCTCCATACCCTACGTTGCGAGAGAGTTGAATCGAGAAAGTTGAGAGTAGATTCAGACGGGACAATTGCTCTGGGGGCTTCTCCGCGTCTTGGCTTCTTAGCGTCAGACATTCCGCCCACCGAATAGACATGGCCGGCTATCCATTACACTACCAATTCCGACCAAGAAACCAATAAAAAAGGGCCGTAATGGCCCTTAGCGGTGTTTTGAGGATATTTTCAGTACACCCATCTGGATTCGAACCAGAAACCTTCGGTTCCGTAGACCGATGCTCTATCCAATTGAGCTATGGGTGCAAAACCCGTCGCAAGCTTATCGGCAATCGACACCGATTTCTCGCTCTAAGTTCGCCTATTTTAGCCCAGTTTCCAGTCTCTTTAAACCCCTATCACCCCGAGCCTCAAGAATTTAGGCTAATCCTGCCATCCCGCTCGCTCCACCTCAATCCCCTCCTGACGCAAGTCGTCCCAGTGAACCACCGTCACCCCAGGACTGTATCCGTACTGCCTCTCCCACTCCTCCCGATTCCCCCGCTCTCGCCCCCAATCCAACATCGTCTCCCGTTCCGAAAACTCCGCTACCAACACACGCTTCGGTATCCACCCTAATACCTCGCCATCTCGTACCACTAACCTCCCTCGCTTGAACACCATCCGTGGCTCGCCAAACATCTCTTCCGCATTGCCTGACTCCCGATAAACCACCAAATCAGCCACCGCCCCCTCCATCAAATGGCCTCGCCCATGCAACCCCAACGCTCGCGCTGGCCCCAAACGGGTCATTGCGGCTACCTCGTCCAGCCGATACTCCCGCTTGAGCTCCCCCAACCGACTGACCCGACGTACCTCCGGATGCAACCGCTCAAATATCGACATCCTAAAGTCATAATCCATCAACAACCGGATCAAATGAGGATAACCAGTAAACGGCCCACCATTCGGATGATCCGTCGTCAAAAAGATTCGACTCGCATCCTGCACCCGCAAAAACAACTCCAAACCTATCGTCCATTGCAAACCATGAACGTACTGACTCTCCCGATACCGAAACGGTAAAGCTCCACACCCAGCCTGACACTCCAAGTCTTGAAAGATCCCCTGACGCGGACTGGCTAACTTGCGATTCCCAAACTGATGCATCGTGTCCGCCGACAACGTGATCGTCTGCCCAAATAAAACTTGCCCAACATCCAACGTGATCTGACTCGACCGATTCACTCGCTCCGCTAACCGCTCCGCCGCAGAACTAAAACCATATGGCCCCTGATCGCCATAACAATGAAACTGCGCATGAGTCAAATGTATCCTTCGACCCTCCACCGCATCCAATGTCGCTAACGTCGATTCAATGTTCCCAGCCACCCCCAAATTGCTGCAATGCACATGCAAAGGGTGCGCTAACCCTAACTCTTCCGCCGCTCGCGATAACGTTCGCAATATGTCTCGCGGCGTCAATGGCCACTGCGGATGATACTCGTCCACGTCCAATCGCCTCTGATTGAACTTAAAAGCATCTATCCCACCAGCATTCACCACCTTGATCGCTAAAGCCGAACTCGATGCGACCATCCAACCGACATACGCATTGATCTGCTCCTGACTGGCCCCCTGCGCAATCATCCGCAATAACAACCGGTCATTCCCCAACACAACATAACCACCCGTATCCAATCCAGGCGTGTCCTGCATCTCCGCATGCGATTGCCTCGCATTCGCCGGCAACATCGCGGGCTCTATGCACGTGGTGTACCCCATCTGCAAATATCGTCGACCAGTCTCCCAAGTCCCCGGCACAGGTGAACTCAACGGGCCAACCCAAGGCCTCTCTATCGCTCCCCTACCCTCCCCTCTCTCATCCCCCAAGCCCACTCCACCCCCTCTACCAGGCTTGGCCAATAACATCCTCGCTAAATTGACTTTTCCTCCCCCAATGTGCGTGTGCAAATCAATCCCACCTGCCATCACGATGTGTCCTGCCAAGTCGTACTCGGCATCCACTCGACCTTCCACCTCCGGCTTTCGTGAAATCACTTCGTCGACAATCCACAAAGTCGTCGGCCTCGCCGATGTACTTATCCCATCGACCAACCGCACATTCTTGAGCTTCGTAATCATCCCCCCACCAATCTCTCTACCCACTGGGCTACGGATAGTACTCTCCCACTGCGATCCCAACCCGTTGCACTCCCCGCTGCACTCCCCGATGCACTTCCCGCTGCACTTCCCTGGCCCGCCCTAGCCTGGACTCTCTCGGCCTCTAACCTCGCCAAAATCGTTTGATCCCCGCGAAACATCTCCGCCACTACCCCCACCCCTGGCAACAAACTCGGCAACCAACACAACAACTCCAACTTACCTCCGCCCGTCTGCATAGGCTTGGATCCAATCCCCTCCCCAACAGCCGATCCAATCGCAATCGTTCGACATCCACTGCGGATAATCTCGTCTGGCAAATCCTCTGCTGTCTCATCTACCCATACAATCAACCCGTCGCTCCCCCGATAACGCTTCAACCAGTGCGAGACAGTATGCTCTCGAGGCCCATAGTTCGCAAAATCGGTAGCAAAAGAGACTCGCCCCGGAAAACCCGTCAGCCAACTACTCACCTGCTGCAATACCCCTCCTTGATCATTCCATCCCAAAGCAACCGCGCGACGCTCTGCATTGCGACGCAGTATCCACTGCATCATCTCCCCCATCCACAAATCACGATAAGGAACAGCAGTACAGCGCAAATTCCAAATAACACTCATGTATTGCGATTCTTCCAACCATCTCCCCACCTGACTCCTCACGCCGCTGTCCTGCGCTTCGCTGCTGCTAGTCGGTGGGTTTTTTTTTCCTCCAACACTGCGAGTCGCCGCGTCGATCTCCCGCGTCGCAATGCTAAGCATCCTCGGCAGTACCTCAAGCTCCACCGCAATCGCCAACACTTCAAAACCGGCACTCTGCCACTGCTCAATCCCTCGCGAACTCCAACTCCCTAAGAGCAAGACCCGCGTGCGATGCTCAACTGGTCTGCTCTGCTCTCCTTGCATGACCTGCCCTGGACGCCTCAGTGCCCAAGGCAATCCCGGAGTGGCTTCAAGCATCGCATCCGATCCGACAACCAACATGAGATCGCTGTGGTCTCGTATCTCACCCAAAGATGCTGTGTAAGCCCCATGCGATTGAACTGCTTGCACAGCATCAAATGCAACGTCGCTGTTCCATTCGTCCAGCGTACCCTTCCACATCCTTGCAGCTTCAACCATTCGCCGGGCGACTTCGACACTTCGTACTCGCCCCGTTACCAACACCCGGTCCGCACCGCTTAACCACTCTCTCGCTCGCGCAATCTCCCGCTCCCCTGGCTTATGCGCAAGCGTTGAGTCTCTGTGCCCCGCATAAGTCGCCCATTCCTCAAGCACACGCTGCTGCCTGCGACCAAGCAACTCCATGCGGTCCAATGCAACAAGTCGCTTTGGACAACGATCTGCGTTCCATTGGACTCGCTCGCCGACCTCACATAGCAATGCACAATGCGGACAGAGTTTAAGTCTCTCGGCGTGCTCGGTTGTCAACTGCTGAGCTCTCCTGCTTAAAGGGCTTCGAGAACCCGCTCCGTCATCGCTGCCGTTCCCAAGGATGCAGTCCCCTTGGCGACCAAGTCCGCCGTTCGGTGCCCCTGCGCCAACACCTTGCGAACCGCACGTTCAATTTCATCCGCTTCGGTTTGCAACCCAAGCGAATGTCGACACAGCATTGCAGCAGCAAGAATAGTTGCGAGCGGATTCGCGATTCCTTTGCCGGCAATGTCAGGTGCTGAACCGTGGATCGGCTCGTATAAACCGGGCCCCGAACTGCCGATCGAGGCACTTGGAAGCATCCCCAACGAACCTGGCAACATCGACGCTTCGTCGGTCAAAATATCGCCAAACATGTTGCTCGTTACCACAACGTCAAACGAAGTCGGACGGCTGAGCAAGTGCATCGCCATCGAGTCGACCAACACGACTTCGTACTGCAAGTCCGGATACTCTTCTTGCATGATCTTGCCCGAAACTCTACGCCACAATCGCGAAGCCTCCAGCACGTTCGCTTTGTCCACCATCGTCAACTTCTTGCGCCGGGTTCTAGCTGCTTCCGCTGCCATGCGAACGATCCGCTCGACTTCCGATGTCGTGTAAACCGCGGTGCTGTAAGCTTTCTGTTGTCCATCGGGCAGCGTCTCACAGCCGGATGGTCCAAAGTACAAGCCGCCGGTGAGCTCCCGGAAAAACAAAATATCGGTTCCCTCAATAATCGATCGCTTCAACGGTGAGGAGTCCAACAACTCCGGAAACGTAACGATGGGCCGAAGATTGGCGAAGAGTCCAAGCTCCTTACGGATCTTCAGCAAACCCGCCTCCGGCCGAGTCTTGGCATTCGGGTCATCCCACTTCGGTCCACCTACCGCACCGAGCAAAACCGCGTCACTTGCTTTACAAGCAGCTACGGTCTCTTCGGGTAATGGATCCCCATACAAATCGATTGCTATCCCACCGATCTTGCATTCTTGAAAGCGAAACTCATGCCCATGCCGCTTGGCGACAGCTTCTAAAACGCGGTGCGCGGATGTCGTAACTTCCGGTCCAATTCCATCCCCGGGCAACAATACAATCGTAGCTTTCAAAACTCACTCCGAACTAGCGAACTTGCTAAAAGGTGGGATCCCCGGGCCCTACTGATCAAGCAGTATCCCGCACTCGAAGTATCCCGAATTGCAAGTTAGGTCGCAAGTGCCCCAAGAAACTCTAATTCCCCTCAAACCAAGGGCAAAGGGTCCGCCGAAGCCACAAAAGTCCATACTCAGCGACCACTCCTAAGATCCCAAGCACGAACAAATACACGAAGACCACGTTCATGCTCAACACGCGTGACTGTGTTCGCAACTGATACCCAACCCCCACATCAGCAATCAACCACTCTGCAGCTATCAGAAAAATTAAGGCAGGTCCGATCTGAGCGCGGATGCAATCAATCACATTCGGTAATATCTGCTTCCAGATCACTTCGTACAGTACTTCCATCTCCGAAGCACCCAAAGTGTAGGCCTTGTTGATCGCTTCATCCGTGACGATGTCTCGCACGGCAGAATAGATGGCTTGAGCCATCGAAAAAAAGATCCCCAAAGCGACCATCGAAGTGAACATTTTCTGATCCGTACCCGCGATCGCAAAATAGATCGGCATCATCGCCGTCTGCGGTATCTTGGATAAGAACATGACCACCGGGCTCAAGGGAGCTTCGATCCATCGATAAGCCCCCATTAACACTCCGATCAGAATCGAAGCCGTTACCCCAATACTCAGTCCCACGAACAAACGCCACAGTGTCGCTCGCATGTCCTGCCAAAACATGGCGGGCTTGGGATTCTCCGGAAGCCCTTGCTTGGCAAAGACCCGTTTGACTCCTTCTGCGAGCTTTTCAAATGATGGTATCGTTGTTTGTTTCGGATTGATCCGTGTTTGCCGGACCGAAAGAAGTTCGTATCCGACCAGCAGAACAACCACTCCAGCAATAGCCAGACCGATGAACAGCCAAGTTGGGATTTCGCGACGGATCATGAATCAGCCATCGCCCGAAGGCGATTCCTTCGTAAAGATACTACTTACCCGCTGCACCAGAAGCTTGCGAGGCGATGTATGCATCGAGGTATTTCGTATCGAACTCCATCACACCTTTGGCATCCCCGAAGGAAATCTCGACCGGGGTGGGAGTTAGTCCATACTTGACACAGAACTTGCTCACCAATGGCATGGTCTCTTTCTGAAACTTCTCACTGGCAAACAACTCCTTCGCTACCTTCGGGTCGCCATAGAACTTGGTTTGCTGGACGATGGTCTTCATGTCATCGAGTTCCAGTTTTGCAAACCTAGCGCCAATGCCGACCAAGGTGGAGTCGGAAGTACTCGGGTCGGTCATCCGCTTGTTCATCGCATAGAACGTCTCAAGCACTGCATCAGCAAATGCTTTACCACCTGGACGATCGAGAGCATCCTTACCGACAACGACCATGTCGATGATTTCTTCTTGGATTGATTCGGAGCTGAAGAGCACCTTCGCATCGGTTCGACTCCGCAGGGACTGCATCACAAACGGATTCCAAACCATGATCGAAGTGACGTTGGCATCTTTGCCTTGAAAAGCCTGTGCGGCTTGCTCAGGATCCATGTTGGAGAATGGGTAATCCGCTGGATTCTTTCCGAGTTTTTCCAAGCAGCGTTCGAATGCAAATTGCGAAACGCTCTTTTCTAATCCCCTGGTCGTTTTCCCAGCCAATTCATCGATCGAACCGATACCGCCTACGATACACGCATCGGCACCTGCACTGGTGGAGGTCGGCAGAATCGCAACCGAATTGCGGGAGCTAGACGCCCCGAGAATGTCGATGTTGGTGATGCAGACCGCGTCGGCCTTGGAATTTCCATAAAGGGTAATGCAAGCGTCGTATCCGGCTAATTGCAACACAATGTCGACATTGTATTTCTTTTCTATCGAACCCAACTCACCCTCTTTACCGTTGATCAAACCGACTTCGTCGGCCACGCCGAAAATGCTCCAAGAGGGATACTCGCTCCACGCCAACGTGAACGTCTGCGGCTTGGCACTCGACGAGCCCCCCGTGTTGCCTGTCGCGGCAGTGGAACTTCCACCCGTCGACGCTCCATTGCCCGACTTGGAATTGTTGCAACCAATTCCTGTTAGACACACGCAAGCCAACGACGCCACTAACCAATTCAAACGGTACCGCATCTTCATCGTTTCGTTTCCTTCATTCTCAAAGCGTTCAATCAATAGGTCGAACACGTCTCCAACGCCATGGACAGATTGCGCTGGAGACTAGATCAGATCTCATACAGAAGCCTTCGCTTAGGCCTCTGGAATCTTGGTATCGCGAGCGGCGGACTCGGAGTCGCTGCCCTTCTTGTCTTTCGATAGACCGATCAAAGCATCGAATTCATCGTCAGATGTCGCTTGCTGTGCATATTCGAGGAACTCGGTTTCCGCGCGTTTTGCATCCAAGCCTGCCATTTCACGCGAAACTCTGGCGCTGGCCGAAGCCTTCTGGCGCATTTCACGCAATCGCTGCAGGTCTGCCGCAGTCTTGTCGTTGGAAATACCGTTGACCATGTCGGCAATTTGCTTTTCTTCGCGTGCAGAAAGCACATCCGCAACTGCATCGTGCTTTTCTTCTTTGAGCTTCTCGAGTTCGCGCATCAAACTCTGGATTTGATTCTTGTGATTGGTCACGTTGCCCACCAACTGCTTGAGGTCATCCTCGAGCTCATTGGCGCGTTGCTGCTTTTCAGCAAGTGTGCTGGAGAAGTCTTTGAAGGCAGCTTGGCACTTGGCGTACTCCGGATCATTCTTGACCGCTGTGATGTCACCGTTGTACTTGTCGACTAGTTGCTTGGCACGAGCAGCAGCACCGGATTTGAGTTTTTCTAACTTCTGAACTTCTTCCGTCAGTTGAGTCAGCTTGGCCTTCTTGTTTTCCTCTTGAGCGATCATCGCTCCAACGGCATCGACGTATTGATTGAGCCGCTTACGCTTCTCTTCGACGATTCGGTCATAATTGGCGGAAATAACCGTCGGATTGGTGCTCAGCGCATCGGCCGCCGCATCAACCTTGCCAGTAAACAGGTATTTGAAAGCTCGAAAGAGTCTGCCGAGTGCATTGAACATCGCTAAGTGGGCTCCTAAGTTCCTAAAGTCCTACAGTGACAAGGTAGAAAAACGACAGTCGCAGGGCGCGCGTTTTCGAAAAGATTGCTACAGAAAAAACTTCCGAGATTTCCATGGGCGGAAATCTCCTAACAGTGTAACGGGTTTGGGAGAAGTTCACACGCCAGGAATCCCGTTCCTCGGCGTTACAGGTCGTTTTTCAGCATCCGGTCGTAGCGGTCGGTACTCTGTAATTCCCGCATCCGCTCTTCAGATCGCCGTGCGGCCTCAATCGAATCGCTCAACTCCTGTTGCAAACTATCCAGATCTCGAACCTGATTTTTGTCGACAAACTGCCGAAACGCGGCCACCGCAGAGTGTAAATGCTCAGCGCTCTCACGAGCTTCTTCCAAACAGCTTTCGCGCTGCCCGAGCACCGCTTGCCGCTCCCCCCCGGTCAATTTCTTGGCAAGCTGAAACATTTTGAAGGACTGTTCGAGCTGCTCGATGCTCGCCCAAAATAGCTCCCTGGATTGCTTGACAATTTCCATACTGCGCAACTGAATCCCTGGAGTCTGCGCAATACGCTCAATTTCCTTGCGGTTCTCCCTCAGCAGGATCAAAATCGATTCCGTCCTCGCGTCGCCGTCGCCGGCCAGCTGCTTTTGCAGCTGATCCAACCTGACTTCTTCGGCCGCGAGCCGCTCGCTTTCCAAATCTCGCAGAGCTTTTTCCGAGAGACTGTCCATCTGGAAAATCACTCGCGTTGCAAACCAACCAATCCCCCCCAAAACTCCCACCAAGCCTGCAGCATTTAGAAAATCACTTCCGCCACCAGCCCAAGACATCAGCCACGCACTCGCGCCGCCGACCAGCGGAATCACCACCGACGGGGCGACGAAAATTTCACGAAGTATTCGCTTTCTTAACGCTTCCACTACAGGTCTACCTTCAACAAGGATCAATAAGGAGTCTGACCGACCATAAAAGTGACCCGAGTCTGACCAGTAATCTCCCCGGTTACGACCCGCATGCGATCGGTCGGGATCCCCTGACCCAACAAATACTTCATCGCAGCTTCCCCGCGTTGCTCGGCCAAAGCTTTGTTGGCCTGCATATCACCCGCCTGGGAAGCGTTCCCCTTGATGATCAAATAATACTGTGGCCAAGCCTGTAACTTCTGCACCAGCTCGTCGAGAGTGCGTTTGCTAGCCTCAGTCAAATTGGAACTTCCACGCACAAACACCAATTCAGGCACACTCAACGTTCCTACCGTCACCAACGAATCCCATTGACCCGGCGTCAGTGCTTGTAGACGCGATTCTTCTCGAATGGTTTCGTTCGCTATTCCAGGGTGAAAGTTCTTATTGAGCAAACTTTCCATCGGACGATCAAAAAAGTAGCGGGTGAATGCATTAGACGAAGTGGGTGCCTCAATCACTCCAGACTTGCTCAGCACTAAAGAGATCCTCGATAGCATGTCCTCAATATGCACCACAGCTCCGGAACGCTTTCCAAAGTGCGCCAAATTCTCCTGCGTGTTCTTCCATTGAATCCCCGCAACCAATCGCTTGGCTTGCTCCAATGTCAGCTCCTGTTTGGTTTCTTTTGCATCCTCCAATAACAACTTGACCATCGACTCCTCTTCGCGATACGAATAAAGAGCCGTAAAGTAAGCCTCTAACACCGCTTCGACTACCGGCCCGTTCTTGAGCAAGAAGTCGCGACTTACCACCAACGTATCGACGATGTAGCCGGTGAACCGAGAAGAGTCGACCAACACATGCATCTGGTCGTTGACCAACATCTGCGAAGCGTAAGGTTCCCAAGTGACATAGACTTCGTCGGTCTGTGGCGTCGCCGCGCGATATCTCGCCATCAATGCCTCTGGAGAATCAACGGCGACGATGTTGCTTGCGTTGACTTGGTCGAGACCAAAGTCCTGCATTACAACTCTCGCTAATGTCTCACTTGGCGAGTCCCCCACAAGTACAAACCGAACGGAGCTTCGATTCAGTTGATCGAGATCTGGATATTTGCCTTTGTAAGCGAGCATCGCGTCTGCGCCACGCGTCTCATCGACCAGAGCGACAATCGTCGCTGCTGGATACTCTTTGTCAGCAAACTGCTTGAGCAACGCATCCGCAGGGAACGCAGCAAGCTGCAAGCTACCGTTTTCAAGTTCAGAAGCTCGCTTTGCATAGTTCGCACTATCATCGACCGTCTGAATACGGATTCCCCGGTCAGTGAGTTGCTTGCGAAACGCTTCGCTTCTCAATACCGCATATCCCGAAAAGTTGTCCAGGCCAAGCCGCAGTTCGTGACGGTATCGACTGTTTCCCGAGGTGGCGGCAAGCGCCTGATCGGCTTGTTGCCGCTCCCTCTCCGCTTGATCTTGAGCCTGTTTCAATTGCTGCGAGGCACGCTGTGGCACGACAATCCACTTCCAAGCGACCGCGCCGATCGCCAAGAGGACCAGCCACATCAACGCGGCTAAAACAACTTTACCTTTCCATTGCGATGAATCCGACACAGTGGCTACCGTAAACTTATGATGGGATTAGATGGAAAGCTACTTTACTATTCCAGGCTTTCGCAGGCCAAGCCTTCCGCAGGCCAAGCTACTGACAGTCTACCCCAGAATGTGTGGAAAGAAACATCCCAGCCTTAAAACAAACTTGCCCAAGCCTCTTCCAAGTAATCAAACTCCGGCGAGAATGCCTAACAAGAACCAATAATTACTTTACGATTCCGACAATGGCTACCCCTAACCTTCCCCTCCTGCCCGAGCGTCCAAACGACTCTCACAAAGGCGATTACGGACATGCTCTGTTGGTCGGTGGCTCTCCGCAAATGCCTGGCGCGATCACCCTAGCCACCCTTGCGGCACTCCGCGCTGGAGCAGGATTAACAACCGTCGCGGCTTCCCGAACAACGCTCCATTTCGTACATCATGCAACCCCTGGCGCAATGGGATTCCCCCTCGACGAACAACCCAGCGGGTTCTTAGCCTACTCCGCCATCGAGCAAATCTTGAGTCGGCATCAACCCAAAACTGTCTTGGCCATCGGCCCTGGCTTAGGGCGTGAATTAAGCCAGGACACGATGGCCGTCGACCTTTTTCATCGTTGGCCCGGCACCGCGGTCTTCGATGCCGATGCTCTCAATGCTCTAGCGGACCGGAAAACAAACCCTCACACTCATCACCTTCGCGCTCCTACGCCTCGAATCCTTACGCCCCACCCAGGCGAGTTCGAAAGACTGAGCAACATCCCAGCAACCGATCTGCAAAAACAACGTGAAGCGGCCATCGAGCTGGCAAACGTGAACCGAATGGTGATCGTGCTCAAATCGCATCGCACTCTCGTTACGGATGGCGTACAAGTCTTTGAAAACCCAACTGGAAATCCAAGCCTCGCGGTCGGTGGCAGCGGCGACTGCTTGACGGGAATCATCACCGCTTTGGCATGCCAGGGACTCGGAGCTTACGAAGCCGCCGTGCTGGGTGTCTTTCTTCACGGACTCGCTGGCGATATCGCGCATCGCAAACTGGGCACCCCAAGCACCCTTGGTGCCGACTTGATCAACGCTCTTCCCGCCGCTTTTCGCCATTACCGCTCTCTAAATCAAACCTTCTAAAAAATCGTTGCACTCCTGCTCCTCAAGCCGTATCTTCAAACGAAGTGACCAGTGAGCAAAAACCCTCCACTGAAAAAAGTCTCCACTGCAAAAACCCTCCACTTGGGTATACGACGGATATCTACGCCAACCCCCAAAATCCGAATTCATGTTGCACGAACCACGCACAAGCGGCACACTTCTTCGCCGCACAAAGCGGGCCGACGACCACTCGGCTTGGTCCGAACTCTTCGATCGCTACCATCCGCTGCTGAATCGATGGACCCGTGCTCGCGTAGGAAACCGTGCCGATGTCGACGAAATCTCCCAACGGATCTGGTGCGAACTTATCGATCGATTGCCTCAGTTCCAGTACAATCCCAAAAGATCTTTTCGAGCTTGGCTACGTCGATTGCACCGCCACCGGCTTCTCGATTACCTCAAACAACATCGACGCTACACCGATCGCCTTGCTAGCCTCGCGCAAGAAGTTTCAGACCCTATCCTCGATCCCACCCCACAGACCTCGTCGAGTACAAACAACGCCTCCGCCCCCCTGCCCTACCCTGCGAACTCAACCCGAGCAACTATCGACCGAGCTTTAGAAATTCAGAATCGAGTCAAGCAACGTACCTCCGGACAGACTTGGGCTATTTTCTGGGAAGTAACCATCGAAAACCAAGCTCTCGGAGACGTCGCAAGGAAGTACTCGATGCGTTACGCAAGTGCATTCGCAGCCGTAAGTCGCGTTCACAAAATGCTAAAGGAAGAGGCACTAAAGCTTCAAGAAACAGCGCGATGATGCCCTGCCCTCTTCGCGACCTTACCGGCGATTCTCAAGAACCCGCTAATTCCCCATTCGCTGAACCTATCAGCGAGCAACTTGCTCTGCACATCGAGCAATGTACCGATTGCCAACAACACCTTGCAAAAGAAATCGATGCTGCTTCAGTTGACATCCGCCCATTGGTATCGAGCCCCATCAACGGTTACCAAATTCTAAAACTGCTCGGACATGGCGGACACGCTTCCGTGTATCTGGCCTTGGAACTATCCACCGAACGGCAAGTTGCATTGAAAATTGTTCCCAAGCTGTCAGATCGCACACGCCAAGGACAAGACGTTTGGCGACAAGAAATCCTACTTGCGGCCCAAATGGCCCACCCCAACCTTGTACGACTATACGCCGTTCAAGAAACGTCCAATGCTTTCGCTCTCGTGTTTGAATACATTGCCGGGGGAACACTCACGCAAGCGATCCCGCAGTTGACATCGCCAACAGAAATTCAGCATCTGCTCATCGGGATCCTTCAAGGACTTTCCGCTATCCACTCAATGGGGATCCTTCACCTCGATCTAAAACCATCCAATATTCTTCTCGATCAAAAATCAATCTCCTCTCCCAATGCATCCCCCATGGACTCGATTCCCAAAATCTCCGACTTTGGGATTGCTCGCAAATACACCCATTTAGCATCCGCACAAGAATCCGCTTCAGCCATAGATGGTTCCCATCGAACGTCGATTCAGCCCATCGGAACGATCGCGTACATGGCTCCCGAACAAACTCTCGCACTCCCGGAATTGCTTGGCCCCCCCACCGACCTGTTTGCCCTCGGTGGTATTCTTCAAAAAATGATTGATCA